>CAVWEI010000011.1:0-64893 GCA_963753845.1 uncultured Gammaproteobacteria bacterium | reverse complement strand
TTATCCCGACCAATGGGCCTTCCTGGCCTCGATCGAGTCGATGGCACCGCAGGATATCGAATCCACGATACTGCGTGCCACCGGCCCCATGCACCCGCTCGACGTCACGTTCATCGACGAAGAGGACCTCGCAACGCCTTGGAAGCGCAGGGCCCCCGACAAAGCGACGCTCCCTGGACCGTTACCAGAGTCGCTCACCATCACCTTGGCGAACCTCGTCTATTTCGAGAAGGCTCAACTGACTCAACCACTGACCAACCGTCTGATTCGCCTCGCGGCCTTTCAGAACCCGGAGTTCTACCGGGCGCAGGCCATGCGCATGTCGGTTTGGGACAAGCCCCGGGTCATCGGCTGTGCTGAGAACTTCCCCCAACACATTGGTCTTCCGCGCGGTTGCCTGGACGCCGCACAGGAACTGCTTCGAAGCAACGGCATCCGCTGCGACATACATGACGAACGGATAGACGGCACACCTGTCGACGTGGAGTTCGCCGGAACGTTGCGGCCAGATCAGGAAGATGCTGTTGCCGCCATGCTACATCACGATGTTGGCGTACTCTGCGCACCGACGGCGTTCGGCAAGACTGTCACAGGGGCCGCCATCATTGCTCGTCGTCGCGTCAACACGCTGATTCTGGTGCATCGAACTGAATTGCTTAGGCAATGGCAGGAACGTTTGAACGCGTTCCTCGGCATTGGAAAGGGAGTCGTCGGCACCATCGGTGGTGGTAAGCGCAAACCTACGGGCAAGATCGACATCGCCGTGATGCAGTCGCTTTCACGCAAGGGCGAGGTTGATCCGCTGGTCGAGGACTACGGTCAGGTCATCGTGGATGACAATTTCGCCCGGAGCGAAATTGGACGCACGCCAGTGCGCCCGCAGGGGGCGCGCCATGGACGGCGCGCATCAATGCCACCATGTCGGCGCAGTCTCGTTCGACGCCATCCTCAAACGCGTCAAAGCACGCTACGTCCTCGGACTCACCGCAACACCGATCCGCAGGGACGGCCAACAGCCAATCATCTTCATGCAGTGTGGGCCGATCCGACATGCGGCGGCACCGCCGGCCAGCGCGCCGCATGATCTCGAGGTCGTTCCGCGAACCCTTTCCCAACCAACGCCAATACCAGACGACACCGGGATTCAGGACATATTCCGGACCTTGGCTGAGGACCAAGAACGCACAGCCGCAATTGCCGATGAGGCGCAACGCGCCGTCAAAGACGGTCGCAAGGTACTGGTGCTGACAGAACGCACCGATCATCTCGAAAGTATCAGGCGCTCGCTGGAAGAACACAATCTGGAACCCTTCGTGCTGCATGGGCGCATGTCGAAAAAGCAGCGTGCGAATCTGGTCGCCGAAATCGATGCGCTGCCGCCTGACTCGCCGCGGATCCTGCTCGCGACCGGGCGACTCGTCGGGGAAGGCTTCGACCATCCCCCGCTCGATACATTGGTCCTGGCCATGCCGGTGTCGTGGAAAGGCACGTTGCAGCAGTACGCCGGCCGCTTGCATCGGGAACACGCCGCCAAGACTGACGTTCGGATCATCGATTTCGTCGATACCGCCCATCCCGCATTGCTCCGGATGTGGGAGAAACGCCAACGCGGCTACCGCGCGATGGGCTACCGCATCGCGGAACCCTCGGCATTGGAAAGGGTGTAACAATTGTTCGGTCAGCAACCACCCGAGATGTTATCTTTACTGCATTCGACTCCGGCGGCTTGAGATCGCTATGAACGCAGCGGTGGAAAAAGATATTCAACGGCACCGAGCTTTGGTCGCAGCCCTTTGTCGTCGCCATGGCGCGCGACGGCTAGACCTGTTTGGATCAGCAACCCGGGACGATTTTGACGCCCAGCACAGCGATCTCGATTTCCTGGTCGAGTTCGAAGATCTTGAACCCACACAATACGCGCAAGCCTATTTCGCGCTGAAGGAAGGGTTGGAACGCCTCTTCGAACGTCCGGTCGATCTGGTTACCGAAAACAACTTGGGCAATCCCTACTTTCGTCAGCGCGTTCAAAGCGAACGTCAGAATCTCTATGCACGGTGATGCTGCCAAGCTGATCTGGGACGCGCAACAGGCCCTGCAGCGGATCAAACGGTTTGTCGCGCGCAAGGACTTCGCCGCTTACCAAAGCGATGAGCTATTGCGATCTGCCGTTGAGCGACAGTTCGAAATCCTGGGAGAGGCCTTGAATCAGCTCTCGCGCCTCGATCCCGATATGGCGGAGAAGATTCCCGAGTTACCGCGCATCGTTGCGTTCAGAAACATACTGATCCACGGCTATGCCAGTGTTGATGACCGACTGGTATGGGGTGTTGTCGAGAGCCGGTTAGAGCCGCTGCTTGATGTCGTTGCGGCGCTGTTATCAGAAGACTGAAGGCTGAGTTCGAAGGCGGCTTCGCCGCTCGGCGAGGAAGGAGCACAAGTTCTGACTGTCAGATGAGCTGCCTGAGACTTTGTCAGCGCTGGATGTCGCAGATGGATGAAGCCGCCACAGGCGGCCGTGCGTGGCGAGCGCCGGCGGAGCGATAAAATCTGTTTTATTTCAGGCAGTTAATCAACCGAATCGATTTGGGGGTATGTGTGGGGGCATAATCGGCATTTCGCATTTTAAGGCATTGATTCATAAGGCAATGTGATTGTCGCCGCCTCCACCAATAATTTCGTTATTTTTCATAGGTATACGCTGCTTTTGTAAAGCATCCTCTAAAGATAAGAGCCGCCGAGTGTGATTGTGCATGAGGGAATCACACTCCACCGCTCCAAGCGACTGAAATCGTAGCTTTATTCTCCGCTCCTCGCCCCCTCCTGCTTTTCCGTCTTCATCGTAGCCCCTCGTGGGCATATTGCCCCGCGCGCCGGTGAGCTTTGTTCCTGCGACTACGAAATGGGGGCACAAATGGGGGTATGAAATGAGCATGGCTGAAAATACCCCCACCCCCTTGGCACGAGCACACTTGGCTGTCAGCAACGGTGTTTCTGGCCAGTTTGCCAAGGATCGATGGCTTAGCAGACCATTAATTACTGGGATATCTACCAATAGAAACCCCTCCTGACCGCCATTGTGTCAACGCGGCACCAATGGAAACTGGCCTTTCCCGATAGACACACTTGACGTACATAGATACGCTTTGCATACTTATCCTTATGATCAAGACGTGGGCAGATCGGGAAGCGGAGAAAATCTTCAACAATCACGCCTCCCGTCGGCTCGGCCCCCAAGTCAGCAAGGTGGCGCGACGGAAACTTAAGATGCTGAACGCCGCTACGAACGTGACCGACCTGCGTGTCCCGCCGGGCAGCCGACTGGAAGCCCTGAAGGGTGATCGCAAAGGCCAGCACAGCATCCGGGTAAATGACCAGTACCGGGTCTGCTTCCGCTGGCGCAACGGCGACGCCTTCGACGTCGAGATCGTGGACTACCATTGAGGAACATCAACATGACCAGCATGACGTTGAAGCCGATGCACCCGGGTGAAGTTCTCCGCGAAGAGTTCATGAAGCCGCTCGGCCTGTCGGCGTACCGCGTCGCCAAGGCGATCGACGTGCCGCCGAACCGTATCCAAGACATTGCGCGCGAGGAACGCAATATCACGCCGGGTACGGCGCTGCGCCTTGCGAAGCTGTTCGGCAACTCCGCCGAGTTCTGGATGAACCTGCAGAACCACTACGATTTCGAGCGTGAGATCGAGACTAGCGCGGAAGCGATCGACGCGATCGAACAGCTGGCTAAAGAGGCGTGACAGAGGCTGATGAAAGTATGGCGAGGCGCCGTCTAGATCGCGGGGCGAATGCCGACGTCCCGATCGAGACCATGTCGTCGACGTTAGCTCAGCTAGAAAAAGATACAGCCGAACCGTACACGACGGTGAAACACCTCACGACGACGACCGACTAATCGAACACCTGGCCGAGTATTGCCAAGCCATTCAGGAAAGCACCCGGCAGACCGACAAGGGCCGTCAGATGATGGCCCGACACACCGGTGGATAACATGCGACAAACTAACGACATGGCTTGTGACAGCGAGCTGTAACACGGCTATGACAAGGTCTGTGACAATCTTGGGGTGGGCTTGCCAGCGACAGCGCGTGGTAATGGGACAGAAGGTCATTATGTGAAACAGATGAAACCATTTGCCGGGAAGTGGCGCATCGCCGAGATGGAAGTGTGGGACCAGGAGTATGTCGACATGGAGGTGCCGGGATTCGTCCGCATCGGTTCGAGTGGGACCGGACGGTTTCAGTTCGGGCTGGTATCCGGGGATATCGATGGCCGAGTGGAACAATGCGGCAAAGCTCTACGTTTTGAGTTCTCCTGGTTCGGACAGGATGAAAACGATCTGGTTTGCGGCCGGGGTTGGGCGGTTGTCGAAGATGACGAGTTGCAAGGCCGCATCTATCTGCATCAGGCTGACGATTCGGCTTTTCGGGCCATCAAGAGTAAATAGCGTGACCGATGAACCAATAAAATAAAGATAAAACCGACCTGGGCCGATCTCAAGCGCCAGCTTGCCGACCTTGCCCCACCGGCACTGCTTGGCCTGATTCAGGACCTGTACGCCGCCAACACAAACCGAGTAACAATACACAAACATCGCGTCGCTACGCTCCGATAGGTGGCAGCTTTACCACGGTCTCGGTGGCAGCCTTCACGTGGAATGGGTGGCAGGTTTCAGTGGAATGCGCAGCCTGGCGTACCCAGCCCATCGAGGGTGCCTATGCCTACGTGTACCTGGATGGCATTGTGCTCAAGCGCAGCTGGGGCGGCGAGGTCCGGAGGAGCAACAAAATTTATTTGATTTCAGGCAGTTAATCAGCCGAATCGATTTGGGGGTATTCGCGGGGGCATAATCGGCATTTCGCATTTTAAATCATTGATTCATAAGGCAATGTGATTGTCGCCGCCTCCATCAGCTATTAGCACGTAACGTGCTGGTTTTAAAAGAATAATTTGAGTTCGATTTCCAATCCGGTACAGATTCGGCCTGGAGCACGCGGGATTTGGGGCGTATCTCTCTCCGGTTCTAGCAAAATTACCTTATCCTGGCTTGTCGAACCCTAACGCCCGCTATCAGCTCGACCTGGGGGTATTTTCGGGGTACTTGCGAGCCCGCAATCGAAATACCCCCACGCGACGCCACGAGGCAGATGACGACTGCCGGTAGCGGCGCAGGGTATTACGGCCGCCACAAACTCAAGGAAGCCTGGTCGGCCTAAGCGATTCGTTGATCGCACACATCCGCTGGCCGCCGACGTGACGCTTGTCGACGTTCTGGGCCGTGCTGCCCGCTTTCATAAAACACGTCGTGCATCCTTGAGCAACAGAAGCAGCTGCCCCTCACGCACCGGCGACGATACGAAACCGAAACGGCGGTAGAACGCATCCGCGTTGGCGTCGATCGGGTGCGTCAACAGTGCGCGAATGCCGGCTTGCTCGGCAATCATTAGCGTGCGCCGAATGGCATCCTGCAACATTCCAACGCCAATGCCTCGACCTTGATAGGCGCGATCAACCGCGAGGCGGGCCAGCAGCACCACTGGGATTGGGTATTGGCCCATGCCCTTGCGAATACGTACCGGGGCTTCAACACTGTCTACTTGTCCCGCCGCGAGACTGAAGTAGCCAGCCACCCGACGACCGTCGGCGACGACAAAGGTCTTGGCCGAACCGCTGGCCTGTGCCTGCCGCGCATGACGGACCAGCCAGTCGTCGAGATTCGCCTTGCCACAGTCGAAGTCATCCAGAAGATGATCCGCCGCCAGGGGAACTGGTGCGGCAAGATTCAGGTCTTGGGCCACGGCGCACGATGGGCAAACAAATCGGCCAAGCCCGCGTTGTCACGCTCCGGCTGCTCCAGCAGGTCAAGCAGCGCCTGATATTGGCTACCCGAGACCATGAACAGCCGCTGATCGAGCAGCGTCTGCTCAGCAGCCTGGCAGGCCGCATCCAGAACAAAATCAGTGAGTGATTTGTGCGCCACCTCGGCTGCTCGGCGCAGCACAGCCTCCTGCTCCGGGGTAGCCCGCAGACCTAAACGCGATGAGCGTGAACTTGAAGTAGTGGCAGAGCCCATGACGATCCAACCATTGAGCCAACAATTGACGTCATGTTAGTACAATTGACTAACGCTGTCTATTCCACGAAACACGTGGTGGAGGATTTGGTCAGCCAGGAACATTTCGACCTACGGCACCGGCCGCGCATTAACTCCCCCTCGGCAGGCGGAGGAGAGGGGATGCCACTGTTATCCATGGACAGGGAGACAATGCCAGCATCTGCCGGCGCAGTCAGTCCTCTTCCGGCAACAGGACTGTCAGGAAGAGCAATAAAATCGGTCTGATTTCAGGTACTTAATCAGAGGAATCGATTTGGGGGTATCTGTGGGGGCATAATCGGCATTTCGCATTTTAAGCCATTGATTTATCAAGCAATGTGCTTATCGCCGCGTCGCCGACTGTCACCCGCGCCTGCCCCGCCATCGCCCGCTCGTCCATGAAGGCTGCTACCAAACCCCAGGCCAGAAGAACCAGCACCAGCGACCCAGGTGGCACAGACCAACGGAACACCCGTTGCGGAGCGAACTCCTGACTGAGCAGGACACGGGCCAGCATGGGGCCAACCATCGCACCGAATACACCCGATTATCGTTCGGTGAGGTTTCAGCGATTCGGTCCGTCACTGCGTATCATTCGCTATCCCGCAACCTCAATTTCATCCATGAGCCATACGATTCAACAGCTCTACCAATCCCTCCTCCCCTCGATTGAGCATTTCCATCTTCTTGGTTATTGGGTTGCGTTCTTCGTCGCCCTGTTTGAGACCATGCTGGTCGTCGGCTTGCTCATTCCGGGCTCGACACTGCTGTTGCTGCTCGGCGCACTCGCCGCTGGTGGGCAGCTGGATTTCAACGGTGTGCTCTGGTTCGGCATCGCCGGTGCCGTTCTCGGTGACAACCTCAACTACTGGTTGGGCCAACGATACGGTCGCCGCTGGATCCGCAACGGCATCTGGTTGCTCAAGCCCGCACATTTCGACCAGGCCCGCCGCTTCTTCGATGCGCATGGCGCCAAGAGCGTCTTCCTTGGCCGCTTCATCCCGAGCATCAAGGAAGTGGCACCCTTCGTTGCTGGCACCGTTGGCATGCGCCAGCGCGTATTCATGTTATGGAATCTTCTTGGTGGTATTGGCTGGGGTCTGTTGTGGATCGGCACCGGATATCTGTTCGGCCAGTCGTTGAAGCTGGCCCAGGCCTGGATGTCGCGCGCGGGGATGGGGTTGCTGGTATTCGTCCTCGCCTGGTTGATCCTATGGTTGATGAAGCGCACGCTGCTGCGCCATGGACCCCATACCTGGATGTTGATAACGTCCATGGGCCGCTCGGTTATGCGGGCCGTGCTCGATAATGTGTTCGTACGACGCTTCTTGCTGCGTCATCCTCGCCTTGTCTATCAACTGGCAGCGCGCACCGACCGAACTCACTTTTACGGCCTGCCCCTGACGCTGCTGGCGATCGCCTTCGTCTATGTGTTGGCGCTGACAGGTGGCATCATCGAGGACCTGGTGACCTCCGATACGATCGTCGCCCTCGATCACGCCACCGCACAACTGGTCGCGACATTCCGCCCGCCAGAACTCGTCGCGCCATTCATCTGGGTCACCGCGCTCGGCACCAGCACAGTCGTTGCAATCCTGTTGAGTGCAATGGCGCTGATCTTATGGCTGGCGAGAGGGGTCTGGTTCATCCTTCCGCTACTAGCCTCTAGCTTGGGGGCCGTGGCCTTCAGCACGCTTGGCAAGCTCACCTTCGAGCGCCCCCGGCCACCAGAGGCGCTGTTGCTGGAGCATTCTTATTCCTTTCCCAGCGGACATGCCACCATCGCGGTCGCTTTCTATGGCTTTGTCGGATACCTGCTGATTCGCTCATCAAACAGCTGGAAACGCAAAGTCAACTGGCTGGCTATCAGCACAACGCTGATCCTGCTGATCGGTCTAAGTCGTATCTTCTTGGGCGTCCACTACTTGAGCGACGTTTGGGCCGGTTACCTGATAGGTGCACTTTGGCTGATCATCGGCATCAGTCTCAGTGAGTGGCTGACCGCCACAGGTTACCTGCAATGGGACGGCCGCGTCGATCCACGCCGCTTGTGGGGCACTCGGGCTTTGGGCGTCATCGCGCTTGCCGGCTACCTGGCCTTTTGTCTCAACTGGCACCCTCCCCGCAATGCTTCCCCAGCGATACAGGAAGTCCGGCTCGATCGGCCCATAAACGAGGTCCTGCTCGAGCAGAAGGCAGCCTATACCGAAACCCTTTTCGGCGACCCCGAACAGCCCGTCGGCATTGTCATGCTGGCGCAAGACGCAGACAAATTGCTTTCCACCCTTCGCGAGGCCGGCTGGCAGCCGGCGGACAAAGTGAACACGCGCAATCTATTGCGCCTGGCCACTAGCGCCAAAGACTATGCAGCTGCACCGATTGCACCGACATTCTGGGCTGGCCACATCAATAATTTCGCACTCCATCAAACGATGCGTAGCGGAGACGGAAAAATCAACGATACGCTTAGGATCTGGACGTCGCCCTACCGCACGGCACATGGCCAGATATTTATTGGAGTCGCCCGTGCCTACGACGGAATACGGTGGCCACTGATACATCACATCTCGCCCGATCTGGAGCGCGCCTCCGATGCCGTCGTGCAATCGCTGCATGGCAGTGACCAAAAGATGTTGAGCTGCAAGGTATCCCTGGTCGAGCCATTGATTGGACGTTTCATGTTCGGTGAGGAGTTCTTTTCACGGGGTGAGGTTTGGTTACTCAACCTCACAGGCCGACCCGAGCCGACGCTTCCATGTGGAGTTTGAGGATCTACAGATGAATTTTATGGCATTGTCGGTGCTTTTCCTTAACGTTTTAGCGCCAACAGCAGAACCCCTCCCGCGACCATGAAGATGCCTGCCCAATCCCGAGGAGACGGGCGCTCACCAAGGAACGTAAAGGCAAAAACAGCCACCAGTACCAAACTGAATTTGTCTATTGGCGCCACTTTTGATGCTTCTCCGATTTGAAGCGCACGAAAATAGCAAACCCAGGAAGCCCCGGTTGCCAATGCGGAAAGCGTGAGGAAAATCCAAGTTCGCGACGTAAGAACAAACGGGCTGCTCCATTTTCCAGCCATCCAAACAAAGGCAGAAAGCACGACAAATACGATAGCTGTTCGAATAAGGGTCGCAAAATCGGAATCAACACCTTGAATCCCAATCTTTGCAAAAATAGCGGTGAGTGCTGCAAAGGCCGCGGAAAGCATAGCCCAAAAAACCCAGCCGTTCGCAGTCGCCATTTCCACCTCGCCTCATGTCGTGCTATTCAGTTGGCCGAGTTACGGCCTGCAAGCAGATGTCGAACGACTGCGGAGCCCGGCCGTTCTTTATAAAGGTATCAATCTGAGCCCCCGATCTATTCGACGCACCGTAGCTCTTCAGCCGCGGCAGGTGTAGTACGGCCCGCACTACTCCTGATGTCAACCCCTCCACTTCGAGCGCCCGGTCATGCCCATCTCATTTCAATGCTGATCTCGGATTTGAAGACCACGCTCGGCAGCTTTCCGATCGGTAATGTTGCGGCAAGGTCTACGCAAAGTGGCTAACCGTAATCTGTCTTCAACGTCAAATAGAGACGTTATCAGTAGTCCAACCCTGGATGTCTCAACAAGCATTGGAGATGGGCTGGGCCAGCAAGATCGCTGTTGGCCTGATTATGGTCTTTTTCTTCGTGGCCGGAATTTTCGCCAGCATCTTGGCACTGGCGAATGGTAGTCGCTATCGGCTTGCTCGTCATGGCAAAGCTCTGGTGGGCAAGGCGGCGTGCTGAGGCGGATGCAAGGCTGGAGTTGTTTTTGGAGATCTCGATGCCGATCCGGATGTCTACATTGATTTCATTCGTTCCCGCTAGGCGTGGCGTCACCCCTTTTCCAACACGTAAGTCCGCCACATCGCATATTTTGGGAGGAAGTCGAAATATTTCGATATGCGGAACCCCGCCTCTTTGAACTCCGATTCGATCTGCTGCCGATTCACCACGAATCGATTACCGTGCCGTTCTTTTTCGCCTATTTCTTTTCTGCGATTTTCCGCTTTTCCTCGCCGCCAAGCCTTGTAGTTTCCATCGACCCACAGGGACACAATGACAGAAGACCTGGCGACACGATTGAATTCTCTAAGGATGGCCAGGCGATGTTCAGCGTCGGAAACATGGTGAAGTAGACGGATACAAAAGATCAGGTCTACTGACCCATCGTCAAGTTCTATCTTGAAAGCAGAAGTCTGAAACGCATTTATTCGGCGGGTCACGTCTGAAGGCTGACACTCAAGCGCAACTTTGATCATATCTGCAGAATTATCGGCAGCCAGAATTACCCGGTCCTTCCGTTCCGCCAACAATGGCCAGAAACGCCCGGCGCCACACGGCAGATCCAATACGGTGTCGGAGCATGCCGCATATTCCAACGCACTTCTCACCATACGAGATTCACGCCAATGCGACAGGCGCCGCGCCAGCGTAGATTGGTGCTTCTCAAAATACATTTTGGAATGGGCACTATCATATTTTTCCGAGAACTCCAGATTGACTGGCGCCTCAGCACCCTGGGGCGATCGGTTGTGAGGCACAAAGGATGTTTGAGTTGTCATATCGAAACCCCATGACGAAAACCACCCCGCGAACAAGCAGCGGGCAGGATAATAACGATTCTCGTCGCATAGTTTCCGTATTCGCCGAACGTCGGCTGCGACAGTAATCAACAGTTTACCCAGATACAGACGCGGGAGAAACAGGACAGTCAGGAGGGTATCAAATGCATCTCTACGGAATGTGGAATCTTTGTGAAATCAAGCAAAATGCCAGGTGACAGTGGTACCTTCACCCACCTGGCTTTGGATATCGAGGTTCCAGCCGAATGCCTTGCATAGGCGTTCAACCAGGGCCAACCCCAAGCCGCTTCCTGAGCCAAGGGCATTGCTGCCCCTGATCCCGTTCCGCCGAATCGCCTCAAGTTCTGAAGGCGGTATGCCGATGCCTGTATCCCGGATAATGACCCGATCCGCCATGAGCGACACCTTTACCTGCCCTGATGGCGTATTCTGCACTGCATTCCTGATGAGGTTGTCGGCAATCATCCGGATCGCCGCCTCAGGGGCATGCAATTTGGGAGAAGAAGCCCCTTGCTCCCAACCAATCATTTCAGCTGACTGTTCCGAATTCTTGTCGATGGTCGCCCTGAGGACTGCCGCAATATCGACCGCCGGATAGGGCACCGGTGATGTGCGTTCACGACCCAACAACAACAGTGATGAGAGCGTGTCGTTCATTTCCCGGGTGGCTGCGAGCGCACGATCCAGGGCCCGCCCGGACAGGGGTGCCAGACTGGAATCGCGCTCAATGATTTCCATCGAACTCTGAATGATTGCAAGCGGGTTTCTAAGCTCGTGTGCGACTTCCGCCGAAAAGGCCTTCTCGCGAATCAATGCCTCGGTCCGGCGTTCGCGGTCGTGCTTTAGCGCGGTCGCCAGCTGTCCAATCTCGTCGGGCGGATAGTCTTCAGGGTTTATGGTAACTGATTCCCCTCCGTTGCCTGAGGACGTGGCGGCGGCCAGATGCTGAAGTGGCTTGATCAATCGCCTGGTGAAAAGGTATCCCGCCCAGAGCGAGGCACAGACACTCAAAAAGGTGCCCGCAGCAACGACCCATTTTATTAGCGATTCGCGGGATTCCAATGCGGTCTGGTCTCCGGCCGCCACGAAAGTTGCCTCACCTTGACGACCTACGGCAACGAGCCAGTTTTTTCCACGATTGTCCGGCTTAACCACCGACACCGAAGACAATGGGCCCTCGTACTTGAGACGACTTCCGGGTTCGATGTCGTAGATCCCTGTCTTTCCTTCAAGCTCTGCAGGAACATTACCAGGTTCGATATCACCGAAAATGCGAAGATTTGGTGAACTTGGGTGTGACACCAGACTCACTTTGTCCGGCGCAGCCATTACCCGCCGGAGTTGTTCAACAAGCACCCGCGCAACAGTGCGTTCCTCAAGTTCCTGCGCGACCGTCAGAAACGCGAGCGCCAGCAAGGGCCCCAACAGAAGACCGGCACCCAGGAATGTGATGAATATCCTGAAGCGCAGGCTATTTCGATACGGCATCGGCCGGCACCAGGCGATAGCCCACACCATGAACCGTCTGGATCATGGATGGCTCGGAGGCTCGGTCGACCACGCGACGCAGCCGGTAGATATGCGTTCTCAGCGAATCGGATGTCGGCAGCGTTCCTTCCCACACTTCCGCCTCCAACTGGCTCAGCGAAACGGTTCGGGGTGATTCCCTCATCAATACCTTCAGGATGCGAAAGTCCATGCGCGTCAGAGGAATTTTTGCACCACCACGAAAGACCTCATGCGTATCTTCATCGAGTTCCAGGTCCGCAATCTTAAGTCGTGATTGCGTCAAGCCGCCCTGCGAGCGCCTGTGCTGGGACCTGATTCGGGCCTCCAGTTCGGCAAGCGCAACCGGCTTGACCAGATAGTCCTCCGCCCCGGAATCCAGGCCGATGAGTCGGTCTTCCAGCTCACCTTTCGCGGTCAGCATGATAATCGGGGTTGCGATCCTGGCCTCCCGCAGACGCTGGCATAGGGAGATGCCATCGATCCCCGGCAGCCCCACGTCAAGCACGATCACGTCGTAAGGATTGGTGACGGCGAGATGCAGGCCGGTAAGTCCATCCCCGGCCGCATCCGGGAGATGACCAAGGCTCTCCAGGTAATCGACGATATTGGCGGCAAGTTTTGTATTGTCTTCGATTACCAGTACCCGTATCCCCACCTTGTTTTCCCCATCGAACATAAGCCTCGAACATCTTACCTTTGCTTCAATGCCCAAGTATCGGGGGTTGCCCTTTCGCTGTCGATGCATGCTGCGAAAGCAGTCTTGTAAGGAAGCACATGAAATGCCTGTCAGGATATCATTGATGTTAACGGGTCAAGTGCAATGGAGCAGCGACAAGCCGTAGAGGTGGCCATGCCCTCGCCGTTTATCCTCAAGCCGTCAGGGACGATCCCAATGGCTCAAGAACCACGTAGCATTGTGGAGACAGTCCGGGTTTTACCCAGAGAATCCGTTTTACTGCGAGTCCGGCGTCCAGTGCCTCGCGCTCCATTTGTGCACGTGATATCGGAATGCGATCCTGTGGGTTCTTTCCCTTTATCCGGTTGCGAAGGTCCCAGGTCAACAGCGATATCGGGGTGCGGAGAAAGTAGAAGGCGATCACAGTTCCCCGCGATATGCGTTTGAGCTCACGGAGAACAGAGGTTCGCAGTTCCGGGCTGCGGTAGTGATGCAACAAGCGATTGCAGACAACCACGTCGAAAGAATCCTCCGAGAATTTGGTATCCAAAACGTCTTGCACCGAAAGGTCGATAGTCTCGATCCCCTTTTCGCGAGTTATTTCTCTTGCCACGCGGACCATGTTCGGCGACGCATCCGCAGCCGTTACGCGGTAACCGGCAAGGGCCATGTGGATCGCCAGCCGGCCTGTTCCACAGGGGAGATCGAGCACCGCTGATCCCGGTGCCAATCGGCTCATTGCCTTGTCTATCAGCGCCAGTTCCCTGCGGTTTCTCCAACCCTGATCGTGTTTCTTCTGCGCGTATCGTTCTGCTACACCCTCACTATCGAACCGGCTGATCGTGTGAAGATGGTCAACGTCTTGTGGAGTCATCTCTTGCACCATTTTCGTTGCATGGGATTGGCCGATCCATAGAGAAGCGATCGTTGCGGGAATCGGCCCTATCCAAAAGTTCTTTCGGAGATTGGTGGTCGTCGCGAATAGACGCCAGGAGCAGGCGCGTACCAGAGTGATCCACAGTCGCCCCCCAAAAGAGAAATCCGGAGGCTGAGAGTAGCGAAGAGGACATCAAATCGTTGTTCATGAAGTATGAACAATTCATGAATATTTACGGCAATGTGCAGAACGCTCGATCCAATTTCTTCGTCAGATCCTAACCTGCAAATTGCATGAAGGGTTCGGGAATCAGAACGTGATGGGCAAAGCAGTTGTGCTGATCGGTCGAAAAACCATAGCCCTAGCTATGGTTTGAGAGGGATCGGCGCAAATGTGAAGTCCAGTGCGGCCTGAACCCGAACAGGACAAACCGCGACGTCGAAGTCAAGGACCGAAAGCTAATCAAATGCCCTTGGCGATACTACGAACCCCAGATTTCGTGTCCGCCTTCATGCAATTTGCAGGCTAAGGTGCTTCGTGGAATCGAAATATCGCTGGCGGAATTGAGCGGACCTCTGTGAGTTGTGCGGCGGAAGACGAATCGCCTGTTTTCAGCTCAGCCGATGCCGAAAAAACCACCCCGCCAGGCTCAGCGTTGCGATGGCTATGACGGCCATCGGCCAATAGTATCGAAGCAACATGTCATAGGAATCGCCCTCCAGAAAAACCCCGCGCAGTATCAACAGGAAATAGCGTAGCGGGTTGATGTAGGTCAGGACCTGCACGGCCTCCGGCATGTTTGCAATCGGTGTTGCAAATCCGGACAGAATTACGGCCGGGACCAGGAATAGGAATGCACCCAGCATCCCCTGCTGCTGGGTCACGGCCAGGGAAGAGATCATCAAGCCAATGCCGACGGCCGACAGCAGAAAAAGCAACATACCTGCATAAAGCGCACCCAGGCTGCCCCGTAGCGGCACGTCGAACCAGTAGACGGCCATCAGCAAGATGAAGGACCCCTGGACCAAACCGATCAGCACCCCCGGGAACGACTTCCCGATGAGGATTTCGACCGGCCGCAGCGGTGTGACCAGCAATTGATCGAAAGTGCCGGCCTCGCGTTCGCGCGCCACCGAGAGCGCAGTCACAATCGTCGTGACAACCAGTGCCAGCAGACCGACAATCCCGGGTACGACAAACCAGCGCGAAACCAGATTGCTGTTGAACCAGGGACGCATCTGAAGTTTCGATACCGGCGGCGGCAGACCATTGCGCTCTGACCAGGCTAGATTGAATTCGCCGACAATCTCGCGCAGATAGCCTTGTAGCAGCAATGCCGTGTTCGAATTGCGGCCATCGATGATCACCTGCACGCGGGTACCCCGCCCCGCCAGCAAATCGGCACTGAAGCGTGAACCGATATGTACAACCGCCAGTACCGACTTGTTGTCAATCAACGGGGCCATCTGCCCATCGTGATCGACACGGGCGGTGAGGTGGAAGTGGGGTGAACCGATTATGCGCGATACCAGTTCGCGGGAGGGAGCGCCCCTGTCCTCGTTGTAGACCGCGACCGGAATGTCGTTCAAATCGAAGGTGGCTGCATAGCCGAATATAACCAGCTGCAGCAGTGGCGGCACCACCAGTACGATGCGGCTGCGCTTGTCCTTGAGTACGGCCAGCAGTTCCTTGATGGCCAGCGCCACGATGCGTTGCAGGGACAGTTTCAATCCAGCCGCTTCCTGGTCTTGCGCCGGGCCAGGCCGAGAAAGATCAACATCATCACCAGCAGGGCCGCGGAATTGGACAGAATTACCGGCCAGATGTTGCCGGCGGCAAAAAGGGTTTGCAGAATCGCCACGAAGTAACGCGCCGGCACTACATGCGTAATAAACTGAATCGGCGCCGGCATGGAACTGATTTCAAAGATGAACCCAGACAGAATGAAGGCTGGGAGAAAGGTTGCGACCAGGGCAATCTGGCCGGCCACGAACTGGTTGCGCGCAATGGTGGAAATCAACAAGCCCATGCCCAACGCAACCAGCATGAACAGAGCCGATGTCGCGGTCAGCACCCAGAAGGAACCGCGCAGGGGGACCTCGAAAACCCACAAGGCCATGGCCACGGTCAGCAACATGCCGCCCATGCCGAGGACGAAATACGGTAGCAGCTTGCCGACGGTGATTTCCCAGATCCGGACAGGCGTCACCAGCAGGGCTTCCATGGTGCCGCGCTCCCATTCGCGGGCCACCACCATGGATGTCAGCATGGCGCCGGTCAGGGTCATGATCACTGCCATCAGACCAGGTACCAGGAAGTTGCGGCTTCGCAAGGCGGCATTGAACCAGATACGCGGCTCCAGCGTCACAGGCACCGGCAGCTCACGGCCCTGGGCTTGTGCATAGGTCTCCAGCCACATCTGCCAGACGGCCTGAATGTATCCTTGCGTGATGCGTGCCTGATTGGCGTCCACGCCATTCACAAAAACACCGATCTGAGCAGCCTCGCCACCCAGCAGGCGAGCGCTGAAATCATTGCGCAACCATACGATGCCGTCGACCGCGTGGCCCATCAGGGCCTGCTCGGCTTCTTGGATACTCTCATAGGACACCGGCGCGAAAAATTCAGAGCCGGTAAAGGCGCCGGTCAGACTGGCGGTGTTTGAATCCGCTTGTTCGACCACCAGGGCCAGCCGGATATTGCTGGCGTCCAACGACACCCCAAAGCCGAACAGCAACAACAGGATTACCGGCAATACGAACGCAATGGCGATACTGGACGGGTCGCGCAGGATCTGCAGGCTTTCCTTGCGGATCATCCCCCACAATCGCATGCGCACTGCCGCCGCGGAACTCACGCCGCCGCCTCTTTGCTCTGTTCATGGCTTTCCACCAGGCCGATGAATGCATCCTCCATCGTAGGGGATGGCATTGCGGCGCTGCGAAAGCGCGCCTTCATATCGGCGGGGGTGCCTGCGGCCAGAACCGCTCCCTCGGCCATGATCACCAGCCGGTCGCAGTAATTGGCCTCATTCATGAAATGGGTGGTCACCAGTACCGTCACACCGGCCTCGGCCAGGGCATTGATGCGCTGCCAGAATTCGCGTCGCGCGAGCGGGTCGACGCCTGAAGTCGGCTCGTCGAGAAACAGGATGTCCGGCTCATGTAACAGCGCCGCGGCCATCGCCAGACGCTGTTTGTAGCCCAAAGGCAATTGACCGCTGGGACTGTCGCTGTATCCGGTCAGCTCGAACGCCTCCAGTGCCCAGTCAATGCGCTGCCTGCGACGGCCACGATCTAGCCCATAGGCCTTGGCAAAAAATTGCAGGTTTTCCATCACCGTGAGGTCCACATACAGCGAAAAGCGCTGCGCCATGTAACCGAGGCGACTGCGCGCATCTGCCGTCGCGCGGCGCAGATCACGACCGGCAACGGTCAATTCGCCGGCTGACGCGGGCAAAAGGCCACAAAGCATGCGGAATGTGGTGGATTTGCCGGCCCCATTCGCCCCCAGTAGGCCAAAGACCTCGCCCCGCTTGACGTTGAAACTGACATCCCTGACCGCAAAAAAATCACCAAACTTGCGTTCGACGTTGCGGACCTCGATGACCAGCTCATCTGCGATTAAAACATCCGATTGCCCCGCATGAAACGCGCGGGCAACGTTATCGCCGCTTTTCAAGGCCGCCACAAAGGCATCTTCAAATATCGGCTCGGCGGCCTCGATGAGCAAATCCGGCACATCTGTCATAGTCGCACCAAGGTGCGGTGTCCCCGCCTCACAGGTAACCACGCGCACCTTTTCGTCTTCGATAACAGCATCGAGAATGCCCGGCATCGCGCTGACCCGGTTTTGCAGGCGGCGTTTCCCCAGCGCCGGGGTACTGGCGAGATAGGTGCGGCCACGCATGGGCTCACTGAAACTCTCCGGGCTGCCCTGGCCAAGAACGCGCCCCTCATGCAAGAGAATCACATCGTCGCAGCGCTCCGCCTCGTCGAGGTAGGCCGTGCTCAACAGCACGCTAAGCCCCTCCTGCTTCACCAGCCGGTCAATGATGGCCCAAAGCTCACGGCGAGATACCGGGTCGACACCCACCGTCGGTTCGTCCAGGAGCAACAACCGTGGCGTCCTCACCAGACTGCAAGCCAGTCCCAGTTTCTGCTTCATGCCCCCCGAGAGGCGACCGGCAAGCCGGCGCGTGAAGGGTGCCAGCGCGGTCATGTGCAACAGCTCCTCGTAGCGCCCGCGGCGCTGCGATTTGTCGACCCCCTGCAGATCGGCGTACAGGTCCAGGTTCTCCTGCACGCTCAGGTCTTCATACAGTCCGAAACGTTGTGGCATATAGCCGACCGCCGATTGAGCCTGCAAGGGTTCATTGACCACGTCTATACCCAGCGACCGAATCTCCCCGCCATCCGGCAGCAGTACGCCGGCTGCAAGCCGCATGGTGGTGGTCTTACCTGCGCCGTCGGGCCCGATCAGGCCCGTGATCTTTCCTGCCTGTGCCGTGATGCTGATGTCTCTGAGCGCCGTCACGGTAGTGTCTGCAGAAGCAAAGGTCCTGGTGACCCCTGCGAACAACAGTGCAGCGGCGCTGGTCATTCTGGGTTGGAAACCAGCTTCCCGCAGCGCTCTTCCGTCTGGCCCGAGGCATTCCCGGTCTGATCGAGGGGGATGGTTACTGTCGCCGGCATGCCCAATCGCAGTTCCGACTCGGGATTGCAGGCGAATACCCTCATCTGGTAAACCAGACGCGTGCGTAACTCAGGCGTCTCCACGCTCTTGGGCGTGAACTCGGCGGTTGGAGAGATGAAACCGACCCATCCTGCATAGACCTTGCCGGGAAAACTGTCGGTGGATATGGCGGCATGATCACCGAGCCGCACCCGCCCCAGGTAGCTCTCCGGAAGATAGGTTCTCACCCAAACCGGGTCGGCGAGTGCGAGGGTGAGAACCGGGGTCTGCGGGGTTACGAAATCTCCCACCTCGACGATGCGCTCACGGACAATGCCGTTGACGGGGGAAAACAGTTCCGCATCCTTGAGCGCCAGTTCCGCCTCTGCCAGCGCCGCCTCCGCGGCCACGACGCCTGCGGCAGTTGCCAGGCTGTTCCCTTCCGCCTCATCCGCCTGCTCCGCGGAGGCCAGCTTGCGGCCCTCCATCGCCCTGATGCGCTGGTAGCTCAACTGCGCGGCATGCGCCTGCGCCTGCGCCACGGTAAGTTCGGCACGCACGCGATCACGCGCGGCTTGCAGCCTTGCGGAGTGCAGGCGCGCCAGCGGCTGACCCGGCTGCACATGATCACCTTCATCCACCAAAATGTCGCTGACATGTTCACTGCCATTGAAGGCCAGACGCACTTCGCGGATATCGACGTTGCCATACAACTTCAGCGCTGCCTCGGGGGGGGCGTCTTTCCCCGCTGTCTGCCACCAATAGGCCGCGCCGGCCACACACACAATGACCACCAGTCCGCCGAAGACACGCCCCCGAATACCCATGAGCCTCAGCACCATCCGTTGTTGTCACTGATTACCAAAAAACGACCCTGTTCGAGGGATCCGCGCTGCTGTCATACTTCGTATGGTCAGCAAGATCATACTGCCCTGGGTCGATGCAGAACTCCAGCCCTCGCGCAACGTTTGATAGTCTGGTTAACGAAATCGAAAAGAGGAGACGGCCATGATCCAGCAAAGCCCAGTCCAGGAAGACAATATCGTTGCGTTTCGCCTCAGCGGCAAGCTCAGCCACGCCGATTACCAGACATTCCTGCCACGCCTGGAGGAACTCATCGAGGCGAACGAGCATATATCGGTACTGCTGGAGCTGGTGGATTTTCGCGGTTGGGACCTGACTGCCGCCTGGGACGACTTCCGCTTTGGCGTTGCACATCCCGATGCCTTCGAGCGCATAGCCATCGTCGGTCACGGCCAGCTACAGCACTGGATGACGCTGATGGCCAAGCCGTTCACCAGCGCAGGAGTCCGCTTCTTCGAGCAGGAGCAGTTGGGCGAAGCCTGGGACTGGCTGCGCGAATTGCCGCAGCAGGCGGCGCTAGATCAGGCTCAGCCGGCTCCCTATCAGCGCATCCTGGTAGGAGTGGATTTTTCCGCTCATTCGCTGCGAGCGGTGCGCCGCGCGCTGGACCTGGCGAAACGCCATGGCGGTGCCATCCATCTGGTGCATGCATTCGAGAGCAGCCCCGCGTTCGACCAAGCCTACGATCCCGTGATGGTCCTCCCGCACGACATGGACCTTGACCATGAACTGATGGAGGCCGCCAAGGGACGCATGGAAAAAATGATCGACGAACTGGGCGCCGGTGATTTGCCCGCAAGGGTACTGTTCGGCTCTCCAAAGAGGGTCATATTGTCCGTCGCGGAGGCACTGCGCAGCGACCTGATCGTGGTTGGCACGCATGGCCATCGCGGTATTGGCCGACTGCTTGGCTCGACGGCGAGTGCAATCACCCATAGCGCCCGCTGCGACGTGCTCACAGTACATATCGGTACAACCGAGTGACGAACCACATCGATTCCCCATTGCGCAGGGAACCACCGACCACCGCCCTGTTCGAGTCTCCCGAAAGCGCCACGCGAGTGGTACTGCAGCGTCTGCCTTGACAGGGTGCCGATACTGTCGGCGCACTGTGCTGCTTGGCTCGCGATGAAGCCATTCCGATGGTTTACGCACTGGCGCCGGCACCGGGCACGGATGAGACATCCGCTGCCATTCGCCGAATGGCAGCGGGTAGTCGGCGCAATTTATTGCCTGCAAGGCCTGTCCGCGGTGGAACTGGCCCACCTGCGCCGGCTGGTAACGCAGTTTCTCGACCGCAAGACGCTCAACGGCGTGCAAGGGCTGCAATTGACCGAAACCATGCGCCTGCAGATCGCCGCCCAGGCGTGCCTGCCAATCCTGAATCTGGACATCGGTTATTACGATGGCTGGCACGAATTGGTGGTCTACCCGCATGGCTTTCGGGTCCGCCATCCGATCAGCGATGATATCGGCGTGGTGAGCGAGCGCGACCAGATCCTGGCGGGCGAGGCCTGGCAACGGGGCCCGGTGATACTCGCCTGGTCGGATATCGAGCTTGAGCTGGAAAACCCCCACCCTGGCTCGAACGTGGTCATCCACGAGTTTGCGCACAAACTGGATATGCTCAACGGGCAGGCCAACGGCATGCCACCGTTGCATCCGAACATGCAACCGCAGGCATGGACCCACGCCCTGAGTTCCGCCTACCAGACACTCCAGGATCAACTGGAGCACCACCAGCGCGGCAGCATCAACCCCTACGGTGCCACCAGCCCGGCCGAATTCTTTGCGGTCTTGAGCGAATACTTCTTCACCGCGCCCCGGCACCTGCTGCAAGACTGTCCGGATGTCTATCAGCAACTGAAGCAGTTCTACCGCCAGGACCCGCTGACCCGCCACCCTGATCCGCTGGTAATATAACAGCGGCAGCGAATCCAACCAGAGGCTGGGCATCGACAAAGTGATGACCTGAGTTCGATCCTTGACTTTGCAGGTGTCGTGCCGTGAAAACGAGGCAACGGCCCGGCGGTAAAAAAGAGCGTCTATGGAAAAGAAAGCCCAGATCAATATTTGGTACGTCATCCTCGCCGTCTTTGCCATCATGACGTTTCAGCAGTGGTGGGTGACATCGCAGAAAGTCGAGGTCATCCCATACAGCGAGTTCGAACAGCAACTTAAGGATGACAAGATCGCGGAGATCTTTGTCCATGAGAGATATATCGAAGGCCGGTTAAAGAAACCCCTGGCCGATGGGCGTCAGGCATTTTATACCACTCGGGTCGATCCTTCCCTGTCACAGCACTTGAGCCAGTACAACATCAAATACACGGCCGTTGTCGAAAACACTTTTTTCCGTGACGTCTTCTCGTGGGTGCTGCCGATCCTGTTTTTTTACGCGCTCTGGATGTTCGTGTTCCGCCGCATTGCCCAGAAGCAGGGGCTCGGCGGGCTGATGAGCGTCGGCAAGAGCAAGGCGAAGGTATACGTCGAGAAGGACACCGGCGTGACCTTCGACGACGTGGCCGGTGTCGACGAGGCCAAGGACGAGCTGAAAGAGGTCATCAATTTTCTCAAGGACCCGCAGGTCTATGGGCGCCTTGGGGCGCACATCCCCAAGGGCGTGCTGCTCGTTGGACCGCCGGGCACCGGCAAGACCCTGCTGGCACGCGCCATTGCCGGCGAGGCCGGGGTCCCTTTCTTTTCCATCAGCGGTGCGGAATTTGTCGAGATGTTTGTCGGCGTCGGCGCCGCACGCGTGCGCGATCTGTTCGAGCAGGCCGGGCAGACAGCGCCCTGCATCATCTTTATCGATGAACTGGATGCCCTGGGGCGCGCCCGTGGTATCGGTCCGCTGGCCGGTGGTCATGACGAGAAAGAGCAGACATTGAACCAGTTGCTCACCGAGATGGATGGGTTCGACTCGCAGCGCGGCATCGTGATCCTGGCGGCTACCAACCGGCCGGAGATCCTCGACCCCGCGCTGTTGCGCGCGGGGCGGTTTGATCGCCAGGTCCTGGTTGACCGGCCCGAGCGAAGCGGCCGAAAAGCGATCCTCGCCGTGCATATGAAAAAGATCAAGGCAGGCCCGGACGTCAATCTCGACGAACTGGCGGGCTTGACGCCGGGCTTTACCGGCGCCGACCTGGCCACCTTGGTCAACGAGGCCGCGCTGCTGGCGACACGTCGCGGCGCAGATGCCGTAAACATGGAGGATTTCAACAACGCCATCGAGCGCATCGTCGCCGGCCTGGAAAAGCGCAGCCGCTTGCTGAACGAACACGAGCGCAAGGTGGTAGCGCATCATGAGATGGGCCATGCGCTGGTGGCGATGGCGCTGCCAGGGGCCGACGCGGTGCACAAGATCTCCATCATTCCGCGCGGCATCGGCGCGCTGGGCTACACCATCCAGCGACCGACCGAAGACCGCTTTCTCATGACCCGGGAGGAACTGGCCAACAAGATGGCCATACTGCTCGGCGGGCGCGCGGCGGAAATCCTGATATTCGACGAAATCTCCACCGGGGCGACGGACGATCTCGACAAGGCGACCGACATCGCGCGCAACATGGTTACCCGCTTCGGCATGTATGAAAAGCTCGGGCAGATGACCTACGAAGAGCCGCGCCAGTCGTTTCTCGGTGAAAACATATTGGGTTCGACACCGCGCAATTACAGCGAGGAAACCGCACGTGAGATCGACTGTGCGGTGCGCGAGCTGACCACCGCGGCAAGGGAACGGGCACTGAGCATTCTGACCGCCAACCGCGTTCAGCTCGAACAGGGGGCCACCATGCTGTTGGCCAAAGAGACGCTGCTGGCAAACGAGATACCCCGGCCCTCGCCTGTGGTCGACGTATCACACCACCCGGTATTCTGACCCGGGACACACCTGAACAAGGAAAGCGGCATGGAGGAATACCGAGCATGACCGACGATCAAGCGGATACGGCCGCCGAACCAGAATCCGTCACTCCTGAAACGACAAAGACATTGCTGGCGAATCCCTGGCTACGGGGACTGGCCGCGTTGTTGATCCTGGGAATCGTCGTTCTTGTCAGCCTGCCCTACGGGATCAGCTTTGGGCTCGAAAAATGGTTCAGGTCAGTTGGCGCGACTGACGTAGAAGTCGGAGATATCGATTTCAATCCCTTCACGGGCCGCCTGCAAGTAAAGAACCTCAATGTAATCGGCAAGCGGGGTGGAAATATCCGCATGCAGAGTGCGCGTTTTCAGTTCGCATGGCTGCCGTTGTGGAAAAAGCATTTCCTTCTCGAATCAATTGCGCTGGAAGACGGCGAAATGCGCATCGAGCGTGAACCCGAGGGTGGGTGGGTGGTCGGCGTTGTAGCCCTCACCGGCGCTGACGAGGATGAACACGCGGGTGAGCCAACCGAGTGGAAGGTCGGGTTGAAGCAGATCGAAGTGAGCAATACCCAGGTTTACTGTTGCCCTGCCCGAATTCCAGAGCCATTTTCAGATCAACCGGGCCAGTATTGATCGGGCAGTGGCCTGGGAGCCCGAAATACCTGCAACGGTCAAGCTGGATTTTGCGCTTGATGGTGCGCCCCTCGTGCTGGATGGGAAGGTGTATCCATTCCGCGAGATTCCAGAGGCCGAGGGTCACCTCAAGGCCGAGGCCGTCGGTATCGAGCGATATCGCGCCCTGCTTGAACCGGCTGTTACCGGCCTGACGGGGAGCGCGAGTGTCGATGCCGAATTCCGTGTCGTAGCCGGTGAAACATTCACCGTCTCGAATAAGGGTGACCTCCAGGTGGATGGCCTGACACTCGCGGGTGAAGGATTCGATGTCGCGCAGGAAACATTTTCCTGGAAAGGGTCTATCGATGCTTCCTTTGGACAAGGCGTCCAGCGGCTGGACGGTGACGGTTCGTTTGAAATCGCCGGTGTTGCGATCAAGCTTCCGGATCAGACCATCCATCAGGAGCAGCTGAGCTACGAAGGACCTTTTTCTGTCGTGCTGTCACCGGACGCGTCGTTGCCTACCGTGTCGACGGAAGGGAACATTGCCGCGGCGCAGTTGTCCTTCAGTCTCGCCAAGACCGGAGTCGAGTTGCGACAGGGAGCAATGAGTTGGGAAGGGAAAATCGATCTCGCGGAAGCGGCAGGCGTGCTGTCCGTGACGGGTGATGGAAAGCTTGAGGCCAGCGCCATCGACCTTCAGTTGCCGGGCCAGTCGGTGAAGGAGCGCAAGGTCACCTGGCAAGGTGTCGCTTCGGTCGCTTTGGCGGCTGACCCGGCCGGATCACGGGTGGCCGCAGAGGGGACACTGGTGAGCAATGATTTCGGACTGGGCATCGAGGATTCTGCGTTGCAGCTTCAGCAGACCGGAATGAACTGGGATGGAAAGATCACGGTTTCGGGACTAGGGGACATCACGGAGGTTGCGGCCAACGGTTCGATACGGGCCGGCGAGACCCAGCTCGACAACCCGGAGGTTTCGATTCGGCAAAGCGACACCAACTGGAAAGGCCAGGTGTTCTTCAAACAGGGAGTGCCGGGTGATCAGAGCATTACGGCAACAGGCAGTCTCGGACTGGGGGCAGCCGATACACGGTTGAAAGGTCAGCAGTTACGGATAGTGCATGACCGGGCCAATTGGGACGGTCAATTCGGCGGTGATGGCGCCAATGGGAACCTGAAGATGGCGGGGTTCTCGGTCTCCAATCTTCAAAACGAGATGGTGATTGCCGCTGCCGACCAGATGAGCCTGGAAGGCGTGAAGGCGCCTGGAACCGAGAGCCTGGATATCGGGCAGATCCAGGTGGGCGGTTTCGTGACGGGATTACCCAAGGGAGCCGACGCGGGGCTGGCCGGAGCGACCGGCATTGCCATATCCGGGCTCCAGTGGAGGTCAGCCGGATCCACGGCGATTGACTCGGTGACGATCGACGGCTTGCAGGCTTCTCTGGTACGAAGTGCGGACGGCCGATTTACTGGTGTCGATGCCCTGCTCGAAGCAACGGGGGGCGGCGACACCGCTGCGCCGACAGACGCCGATGCGCCCACTCCGGATGCCGGGCCCGGCGATACGGGTGGATCTTCGGCGGTCGCGGTCGGCAAGGTGTCCATCACCGGTGACAGTCGCCTGCAGTTTGCCGACAGTTCGGTGGAGCCGGCGGCGGGCTTCGAGATCGCCATCGACGAGGCGGAACTTGGCGCATTCGACACGCAGCAACCGGCCCAATCGACCCCGGTGAAATTCGCCGGGCGGTTGAGCAACCGTTCCCGGATTTCGGCGGAAGGACAGGTCAAACCCTTTGCAAAGCCATTCGAGGCCGATCTCAGCGGAAAGATCTCGAACCTGGCGGTTCAGTCATTGTCGCCCTACGCGGCGGAAACCATCGGCTACCAACTGACCAAGGGCCGCATGACGGCCACCATGACGTTCAAGACGGAAGGGGGGAAAATCAAAGGTGACAACCTTCTGATTTTCAACGAACTGAAGGTCCAGGCCGTATCGGGTGAGGAAAAGAAGCTGACGGTGCCCCTGGAAACCGGGCTCGCCATGCTGCGGGACAGGGATGACCGCATCAAACTCAAGGTACCGGTTTCCGGTGACCTGGACAGTCCCGATTTCAGTGTCGCCGACGCCATCAACCAGGCCTTGCTGAAGGCGACCCAGAAGGCCGCGGTCGGATACCTGGCGCTCACGCTCCAACCCTGGGGGGCCGTGCTGCTGGCGGCCGATCTCGCCAAGGACCTCGGCCCGGGTGCTACCGCCAGTCTCGATCCTGTCACCTTCAATCCCGGATCCGCCGACCTCAAACCCGAGTTCACCGAATACCTGGGCAAGCTGGCCAAAATCCTTGACGAGCGTCCCGGCGTTCAGTTGAGATTGTGCGGTCGAGCGGTCAAGGCGGATACGGTGAAAATCGAATCGCCGCCGCCACAGCCCGTCAAAGAGGAGAGCCGCTGGAAAAAACTGCTCGGAATAGAGAAAGAAAAGGCGGTTGAAGTTCCAGCTTCGCCGGCGCCGGATGAATCCAGCCTGACTGCGCTGGCCGAGTCTCGCTCCTCGGTCGTATTGAATGCGCTGGTGGAGAAACACAAGGTGCCCGTGGAGCGTATCTATACCTGTGATTCCACGCCCAACCCCGACGACGAAGGCGAACCCCGGGTCGACGTTGGTATCTAACGGGGCCTGGCTGTCAGTTTCAAAGCGGACTTGGCATCCGCGGATCATGTTGCTTCATTGATCTGGTGGAATCTGGGCAGGGCCAGAAGATCGATTGAGTTTCACCTTATGGCCGTCCTGCCAGCTTTTTTTGAGTGTTATGAAAGTGTTTCGAGCGCCAGCGCAATCCCCTGACCGCCACCGATGCAAAGCGTGACGACACCGCGTTTGATGCCATCGCGCTTCATTGAATGAAGCAGCCTTGTGGTCAGAACCGCGCCCGTGGCCCCGATCGGGTGGCCATGAGCAATGGCGCCGCCTTCCACGTTGACGATATCCTCGGGCAGCCCCAGCTTGCTCATCACCGCAATCACGATGGCAGCAAAGGCCTCGTTGATTTCAAAGCGCTCCACATCACCGATGGCCCAGCCAGCGCGCTCCAGCGCCTGATGAACGGCCGGAACCGGGCCCAGTCCAAACATGCCGGGCTCAACCGCACCGACGCCATAGGAGACCAGCCGCGCCATCGGCTCCAGCGCCTGTTTGTCGGCCCATTCCGCCCCGGCGACAATCATTGCCGACGCGCCGGAGTTCAGCCCCGGTGCGTTCCCCGCAGTGATCGTGCCGTCCTTGCGAAAGGCCGGATGCAGATTGGCAAGGTTCTCGGCGGTGGTATCGGGGCGGTTGTGTTCGTCCCGAATGAACTGGGTCGTGCCCTTGCGGGATTTGATTTCGACCGGAACGATTTCGGCCTCGAACAGCCCGGCAGCCTGGGCCTTGCCAAAGCGTTGCTGCGAGCGCAACGCCCAGCGGTCCTGCGCCTCACGGCTGATTCGAAACCTATCCACCAGATCCTCGGTGTGCCAACCTGAGTGTTTGTCTGAAAAGGCGTCATTCAGCCCGTCGCGCAGCATGGAGTCGTATATCTGCGCGTCCCCCATGCGGTAGCCCCAGCGCCCGCCCTCCATCAGATAAGGGGCCCTGTCCATGTTCTCCATGCCGCCGGCAATGGCGCAATCCAGATTGCCCAGCCAAACCTCCTGCGCCGCCGATACCACCGCCTGCGCGCCCGAGCCGCAGACGCGGTTCACCGTCATCGCTGGGACTTCGACCGGAAGGCCGCCATTGATCGCAGCCTGCCGCGCCGGGTTCATCTTATTACCTGCCTGTACCACGTTGCCCATGAAGGCGGTGTCCACATCGGCCCCATTCAGGCCAGCCTGCATCAGACTGGCCTGCAGGACCCGCGCCCCCAGTTCCGTTGCCGGAGTGACTTTCAGGGCTCCGTTATAAGTACCGATCGCGGAGCGCACCGCCGAACAGAGCACCACCTGAGATTTCGTCATCTGCTGTTTCCTTTTCCTGCCGGCGTCATACGTCCACAATTTGCGCCGCGTCTTCGGTCAATCCGCCGCCCCCCGCCCTGCGCTTCAGAACCGCAGCGCTGTGGCGGGCGATCATCAGGGCCTCATCGGTCGGAATCAAGAATACCGGCAATTTGCTGCCGGGCGCGCTGATCCGCGGGCCGCCTTCCGCGTTGGCCGCCGCGTCCAGCATGATGCCAAGCCACGCGGCATTGCGGCACACGCCCTCACGCACGGCCGCCGCATGTTCTCCGATCCCGCCAGTAAAGATCAACGCATCGAGCCCTCCCAGGGCGGCGGTCAGCGAGCCGAGATGCCGCCCGATGCGGTAGATGAACATCTCCACTGCCTCGCGCGCCTGAGGTGCCGGGCTGGCCAGAAGCCTGCGCATGTCGCCACTGATGCCGGACACTCCAAGCAGCCCCGAGCGATGGTAAAGCAGCTCGGTCAGCTCATCGTAGCCCATACCTTTTTCCTTCATCAGGAAAAGCAGTACGCCGGGGTCGATCGCCCCGCAGCGTTCCCCCATCGGCAGACCGTCCAGCGCGGTCATCCCCATGGTTGAGGTTACGCTTTTGCGGCCCTTCAAGGCACACATGCTGGCGCCATGACCCAGATGGGCGACAACTACCCGGCCCTCGGCGGCAGCGCCGAGGTAATGCGGCAAGACGGTTGCGATATATTCATAGGACAGCCCATGAAAGCCATAGCGGCGCACACCCTCGTCGGTCAGGGCTCGGGGCAATGCATAGCTTGTGGCACGGGCGGTGTTGGTCACATGGAACCCGGTATCGAAACAGGCCACCTGCGGCAACTCCGGCGACGTTTTCGCAAGCGCCCTTATGGCGGCAAGGTTATGGGGCTGGTGCAGGGGTGCCAGAGGCGTCAGGGCGGCAAGCTGCGTGAGGATTTCCTCGTTAATCAGGACGGGTGCCGCAAAATCTGCGCCGCCATGCACGACCCGGTGCCCCGCGGCAACGAGCCTGAGGCTTGCCGTGTGGGCCTCGATCCAGTCCAGCACCAGTTGCAGAAGCGCGCTGAAATCCAACCCCTTAGGCAGGGCGCGGTCAATCGCGGTATTGCCCCCGGCCTCGCGGACGGTCAGGTGCGGGGCCTCCCCGATCCGGTCAACCTGACCATCGGCCAGCACCGTTAGATCCGTGGTGTCAGGTTGGTCCGCATAAAGCGCGAACTTGACGCTGGAGGACCCCGCATTCAGGGTCAGAATCGCATCGCTCATATGCCCCCCATCAACGCGTATCGCTTGATCAGGGCCGCCACCGCGCAGGAGGCAAGGCGGCTTTGCACGCTGTCGGCACGGCTGGTCAGGATGATCGGCACCCGTGCGCCAAGCACCACACCGGCGGCGTCGGCATCGGCCAGGTACTCCAGCTGTTTGGCCAGCATGTTGCCGGCATCAAGGTCCGGGGCAATCAGGATGTCAGCCTGCCCGGCCACCGGAGAGTCGATTTTCTTGGCCTTCGCCGCCGCCGTTGAGACCGCATTGTCAAATGCCAGCGGGCCATCAATGACGGCGCCGGTGATCTGCCTGCGATCCGCCATCTTGCATAGGGCCGCCGCATCAATGGTCGAGAGTATTTTTGTCGACACAACCTCAACCGCACACAGGACCGCAACCTTGGGCAAGGTAATGCCCAGCGCATGGGCCATATCAATGGCGTTCTGGGTGATGTCCCGCTTTGCCCCCAGATCCGGGCTGATGTTGATCGCCCCGTCGGTGATGAACAGCGGGCGTTCGTAGGTGGGAACATCCAGCAGGAAAACATGGCTCAGGCGACGCTGGGTCCTCAGGTTGTTTTCCCGCAGGATCACCGGATGCAGAAATTCGTCTGTGTGCAGGCTGCCTTTCATTAGCGCGTGAACCTCGCCGCTCTGCGCCATCGCCGCCGCCTGCGCTGCCGCGGCGTCGGAATGCTCGGTCGCCACCAGGCGGTAGGGGGAAATATCCAGCCCGGCGTCCTTTGCCGTGGCGCGAATCTTAGCCTCGGGGCCAATCAGCACCGGGGTAATCAGATTGGCCTGAGCCGCCGCCACAGCCCCGCCAAGCGAACTCGCATCCACCGGGTGGACGACCGCAGTCAGGATCGGCTCCAGCGTTTCGGCCATTGCGATCATGTTGCGGAACTTTTTGCCGCGCTCCTCAAGCCTGACCTCTGGCAGAACAATCCGGGGACGGCTGATCTTTTTCACGGGCGCAATCACCAAGGCGGTTCCGTCAATGACGACTTTCCCGTTCTGATTGGTGCAGGTGCAGTCAAAGGTAACGCGGTGGTGCGAAACGTCTTTTTCGCGCGCCGTGACACGGACAGTCACGGTTTCCCCCAGCCCGATCGGGCTCAGGAAACGCAGGCTCTGGTCAAGGTAGATGGTGCCGGGGCCGGGCAGTTCGGTGCCGAGCACAGTGGAAATCAGCGCGCCGCCCCACATGCCATGCGCAATCACCTCGTGAAACATGTCGCTCCTGGCATATTCCGGGTCCACATGCGCGGGGTTGATATTGCCCGATACGACCGCAAAAAGGTCAATGTCGCGCTGCGCTAGTTTCCGGGTCAGGCAGGCGGTGTCGCCAACCTTGATCTCGTCGAAGGTCCGGTTCTGGATCAGGTCAGGGGCGGGGGCCATTGGTTGTATCCTCTAATGCGTCTTTAGTCCTCCAGAACATAGGTGCCGGGCGCATCGCAAAGGGGCTTGTATTTCCCTTTGGGCTTGCCCATGCCGGGCGGAGAGACGCGTGCGCCGGATTGACCGCTCAGCCAGTCCTGCCAGGTCGGCCACCAGGATCCTTCGGTTTGCTTTGTCGTGGCATACCATTCGTCAGGCTCCACATAGGGTTCACCTTCGGGTTTGGTCGCGATGCGGAAATGCCTGTGCGGGTGGCCCGGCTCGCTGATGATCCCGGCATTGTGTCCGCCGCTGGTCAGCTGGAAGGTCACATCCGTATCGGTCAGAAAATTGACTTTGTAGACCGACTTCCAGGGGGCAACATGATCTCTTTCGGCGCCCACCATGAAGATTGGCGCACGTATATCGCTCGGCGTTGCCGGCTTGCCGTTGACGTAGTAGCGCCCCCCGGCGAAGTCATCGTTCAGAAACAGGCCTTCCAAATATTGCGAATGCATCCGGTATGGCATGCGGGTCGCATCCGCGTTCCAGGCCATCAGGTCGATCATAGGGCGGCGTTGCCCCATCAGATAATCATGAACCATCCGCGACCAGATCAGATCGTTCGAATTGAGCAACTGAAAGGTTCCGGCCATCTGTTTTGCGTCGAGAAACCCCTTCTCCCACATCATGTCCTCAAGGAACGAGACCTGACTCTGGTCTATGAACAGCATCAACTCACCCGCATCAGTAAAGTCCATCTGGGCCGCGAACAGGGTGATCGTTTTGATCCAGTCCCGACCGTCGCGGCTCAACGCGGCCGCAGCAATCGACAGCAATGTGCCGCCGATACAATAGCCGACGGCATGAACCTTCTGTTTGGGCACGATCGCACGGACGGCCTCCAGCGCCTCAACCACCCCGTTTTGGATGTAGTCGTCCATGCCAAGATTGCGGTCTTCCTCGGTTGGGTTCTTCCACGAGATCATGAAGACAGTATGACCCTGATCGACCAGATATTTGACCATCGAGTTATTGGGCGACAGATCAAGGATGTAATATTTCATGATCCAGGCCGGAACGATAAGGATCGGTTCGGCCTGAACCTTGTCGGTCGTGGGTGCATACTGGATCAGTTCGATCAGGTGGTTGCGATAGACCACCTTGCCCGGCGTGATCGCAACCTCGTGGCCGACGCGAAAGTTTTCCACCCCCAGAGGGGGTTTCTTGAGCACAGCGCGCTCCCAGTCCTCGATGAAATTTTGGAACCCGCGCACCAGATTCATGCCGCCGCTTTCGCGCGTGGCTTTAAGGACTTCCGGATTCGTGGCGGGGAAATTGGAGGGCGAAAACATATCCAGTATCTGACGAGCCGAAAATGACGCGGCATTCTGCGCGTGCTCACTGACACCCTCGATACTGCTGGTAGCGTTATACCACCATTGCTGGAGCAGAAGAAAAGACTGATACCACGCGGCATAAGGCATTTCCTGCCATTCGGGCGCCAAGAATCTGTGGTCCTGCGGCAGCGGCTCGATACAGGCCATGTTGGTCTCTCCGGTCATGGCTTGCTCAAGAAAAGCACTGAACTTGACGCTCTTGCGGAAGGCTTTCTGAACCAGCTCCGCCTGTTTACCTGGCGAATTGGCCAGATGAACCGCCCAGTCAAGATAGGCAAGCATCGCCGAGGTCGGCGAAAGGCCCGAGGTCAAGCGCCCCTCTGTCGCGTGCAACAAGCGGTCAAAAGGGTTGAGATCACTGTTCCGCATGGAAGTTTCGTCCATGATTTGCTCCGATTTCTGAATGTCCTGAAGAACCCACCACAGTCAGCACCATCTCGCTGGCTTCCTGTTTAAAAATTGCGCGGCTGGTGGGAAAGTCTGAATTGCCCCCCCAACCAATGCCCGAAAAACGTCCCTGAAAACCCGAGCGTAAAATCAACCTGAAACCATCTGCGGGACGACGGCCATCATATGGCTTCGGGCAGAAATCCGCTGACAAATCGTCTGTGGCTGCATTGGCCACACCTTTTTCCGCGCCCGATTCTTGCCACTCTGAGATAAAACCTGGGGAACCGCTCAGGCAGCCAGACCGTCTCATCGCCTCATCGCGGACAGGCGACAAAAGCGTCAGGACGGCTTCTTGTTCTGAGCTGGCTTCAACATCTTATCGCCCTTGCACTGGTCGATGACAAGCAACTGCTGCGCTACCTGGTCAAGGATGCCAAATCGGAAATCGAGATCCTGCCGCACACCATCGAACGGCCGTGCTGCCATTTCGGCATGAAGCCCGGCTTCGCACACAGCGGGATCCTCTACCGCGCCCTGCTTTCGGATACCGGCGACAGCGAGTGGGGGCAATTCTCAATCGCTATCTGGATCAGCATTGAAGGACTGATATTTATGCCGGCCCACCAACCCCTTGCAAAGTCTCAAGAACTGATTCGTATGGCTTTATGAATTTATCTATACCCTCCTGCTCAAGTTCATCGTCAACCACACGCATGTCCATACCCAGATCGGACAGCCCATGCATCACGGCCCCCGCCTGGCGCGCCTCGAGGGCGTCCATGTAGGCGGCCAGTGCTTCCAGGTAGCGCCCGACCGAAAACAGCAGCGTCACGTTGACATGGTCCCTTCGATCAACAACTGGCGTATCGCCGGGACCCCCTCACGGGTCCCCGGCACCTTGATCATGATATTCGGAAGACCTGACCCTGAACATATGGCAGGCTGCAGCCTGCGGCCAAGTGCAGAGCCGCTGACAGCGGAGGGATACAATGAAAATCCAGCATTTCCGGGTCCAGCAGGGCGACAAGGTCGAACTCAAGAAATGGCCAACCCTGGTTGAACCGGTCTACCGTTCGAAAGAGGACTACCAGGAACAGCTCGAGGGCCACGTGGCCGAACTGAGCAAGTTACAGCACCTGCACTATGCGTCCAATCGCTATGCGGTGCTGTTGATCTTTCAGGCCATGGATGCCGCCGGCAAGGACGGTGCCATCCGCCACGTCATGTCCGGGGTCAATCCGCAGGGCTGCCAGGTATTCAGTTTCAAGCACCCGAGCGCCACGGAACTGGAACACGACTTTCTCTGGCGCACCACGCAGTGCCTGCCCGAGCGCGGTCGTATCGGCATTTTCAACCGCTCGTACTACGAGGAAGTGCTGATTGTCCGCGTGCATCCGGAGATCCTGCGAAGCCAGGGACTGCCGGATGAAGTACTCGACGAAAAGGCCATATGGAAGCACCGCTACCGCTCCATCGTCGACCTGGAGAAGCACCTGTATCGCAACGGCACACGCATCATCAAGTTCTTCCTGCACCTGTCACAGGAGGAACAGCGCAGGCGTTTTCTCTCCCGCATTGACGAGCCGGAAAAGAACTGGAAATTCAGCCTTGCCGATATCGAAGAGCGCAAATTCTGGCCACAGTACATGCAGGCCTACGAAGACTGCCTGAGTGAAACCAGCAGCAAGATCGCACCCTGGTACGTGGTGCCCGCAGATGACAAGAAGAACGCCCGGCTGATCATCTCGCGGATCGTGCTCGATACCCTCAAGGCGCTCAAGATGCGCTACCCGAAGACCGACGACAAGCGCCGCCAGGAGCTGCTTTCGATCCGCGAACAGTTGGCGAAATAGCGATACGGAATTGCTCGTATGACAGGCGGCAAGGCTTGATCAAGTTTTGACTGAAACCTCATCCGGCAGCGGCCACCGTATCACGCCGGCCAATCACCGGTGAACGTAAGCGGCCCTGGCTCAAACCCGATCCCGGTCTTCCGCTTCACCTGATGGTAGAACCCCGCCCGGACGAAGGGTTCGTAGGTGCACTGCGCCGCGAGGCGCCTGCCACCAGGCCACCACAATGGCGGCGCCGAGTCGACGCTTTCGGCGTAATGGTTTCGACGAATTTCGGGTTTCAATCCCTAACAACGGTCTTGCGTCGGCGCAGTGACCACATCACGTTGATTGGCAGGTTGCCCGTGAAATGGTGAACCAGCGCCAACCCGGTATGGCCGACGAGATAGGCCCAGGCGAAATTCGCAAGCAGCTGGTGTATTTCCAAAACCAGACCGAACACCCAGATATCGGTTGCCTCAGTCAGCAGCGCCACGTAATAGGTCGTTCCAGTCGCCGCCATCATCGTCATCAGCAACAGACCCAGACCATGCACGGCGCTCGGTAACGCAGCCTTGACGTCGTAAGTCGGTAGCCGCAGCGATTTGACGGCATCCCAATGACGCCTGGCGTCGGCGATGAGCGCAATGCGCCGGGTCGGCTGAAACCAGGGCCAAAGCTGTCCGACCTCAGTGCCGCGACGGTGGACGGCAAGCACCAACCAAAACCCAAAACTCAAGACGAGCGCGGTGAGACCGGAAAACTGATGCAATTCGAACAGCGTATCGCCGGGTCGACCTTGCTTGGGCATATGCATAACCAAACTCGTCAGCAGTTGCACGATGACCACCAGTGCCAGGAACAAATGGAAAACCCGGGTGGCGAAGGCATGCTTGTCCAATGTGTCTGTTTTGTTCATATCATCACCACCAGATTCAGCCCAACGGGCGATCATACGCGATCGCCCTGTGATTCATTGTCCAACCAATTCTTGGCTTCTACAACGCAGGCCGACGAGGCGGCCCGGGAAAAGCGCCAGGAGATGGAAGCGGCAAACGGACAGCGGGCGGCTCCCGAATCTGTCGAGGTACTCAAAGTGCAGCTGCGTGAGCTGGAAGTGCAGGCGGAACAGGCCCGGCGTCTTGCCGCCCGCCTTGCGGCCAGGGCCCGGAACGTCAGACAGGATGCGTTGGATCCAGGCGTCCTGCCGAAACGATAAGCGGCCTGCGCCGCACCTCAAACGCCAATCACCGGTTATGACTACCCAAGCAGGCCTGCAGACGGCAACTGCGACGTTTTGACGACCAGGATGGGGTTCCCGCATATCAGGGGCATTTGACTCGAGGGCTTGTTATCCAAACCATCCTTACAAGTTTTCACCCAAATTGATCTTTCCAGATCAAGCAACCACGCCAAAGAGTCCTCCAACTATCGCAGTCAACCCCATTGCCAATGCCCCCCAAAAGGAAACTCTGACGGCAGCTTTGGCAATTGGTGCGCCACCTGCTTGAGCAGCAACCCCGCCCAACACTGCAAGAAAGACCAGTGACAGTGCGGCGACGACAGGTATCAGCTCGGTGAGAGGCACAAGCCACGCCGCCAACAATGGCAAGGCCGCGCCAAGGGTGAACATGCCCGCCGAAGAAATTGCGGCCTGAACCGGCCGCGCTCTGGCACTTTCCGATATGCCGATCTCATCCCTCGCATGTGCCCCAAGGGCGTCGTGATCCATCAGCTGTTCCGCCACCTGTGCAGCCAGATCCGCGGCCAGCCCCCTATTTTCGTAAATTTTTGCCAGTTCTTCTTTTTCGAATTCAATATCTTCATCCAAAGATTTTCTTTCCAGCGCTAAATCGGCTTTTTCGGTATCCGACTGGGAGCTCACGGACACGTATTCCCCAGCCGCCATGGACATCGCACCCGCTACCAGGCCGGCGACCCCTGCAAGAAGAATCTCCTCATGCGCAGTGCTGGCCGCGGCGACACCTATAATCAGACTCGCCGTGGAAACAATGCCGTCATTGGCGCCTAAAACCGCGGCGCGCAACCAGCCTGCGCGATGAGACCTGTGCATTTCACCGTGACTCATATAGTTCGTACCTTCGATGATTGCGGCAAGGCCAAATTATGCAACGCAAGCCTCCCAAATAACTACTCGAATGCAAATGCTGCGCCGAGACGCCCCGCCGGGCGCATCGACCTCGATACCACCGCTCGGTTCCATTTCGACTGGCTATCGCACCTGGCGTTGTCGCCGGGCAAGCAGCTGCGGGACCTTCCAGATCCTGCACTCCAACGACCTCATCCGGTCGGGCATGGCGCATGACTATCTGCTTGGCGGACGCCAGCTGCTGAGTTCACACAACACCCCTCGGTCCAATTGGAATCCCATGTGGCATGCTTGCCACGACTGGGACCAGACTTTATGCAGTCGTGGCCAGCCGGAAGGTGGCGGGGAGATTAACTGTTTGTAATGCTGCGCTGGCGCGGACAAGACACGGGGCATCTTGTGGCCAACCATCGCCCCTCCTGAGCCGTTGAGGCGGACGCGATCAATGCCCACGATAAGTTGATGTGCCTGGAAACGAGGCATGGAAAACATGCCCGTCTGCAGGCGCTTTTCACGCAACTCAGCCCAACAGGCCGGGATGCTGCGTCAATCCAACGATGCCGATCAAGATCAGGTAGATGGCGACGATGTAGCTCAGCAGGCGCGGCCAGATCAGGATGGCTATGCCCGACACGAGCGAGAGCAGCGGTGTAACAATCACAATATCAACGGCCATGATTTACTCCTTACAGTTACAGATGGTCGCGCCAACGAACAAGGCGCCTGTGATCTTCAGTCACCAAAGAATACCATGCCCCCTTCGCAATTCCGGTCATCTGCACGCACCATGCGCCGCATTGAGAATCTGATTCAAAAATGCTTGATAGTCGCCTCCGAAATGATGGCCACCAGGTAATTCGACGGACTGCCGACCGTCGCCGTGCAGCTGCGGGCACAAGTACCGCCAAGGTGTCGCCGGCAGTGGTAACGGGCACATCGAGTACGTATCCCCCGGCAAAGCCGGGGGATACGTACTTGCCGCGTTGACTGACGATGTTCGGATTCAATCCAGATGATCCATCAGGTAAAGCGCAATGCACAGCAGGATGCTGCCCAGCAACAACCAAAGCGGGCCGAACAACCACAGCGCCAGCGGGACGGCAAGATAGAAGCAGCGCATCCCCAGCGTGTAGTGAAAGCCACCACGGTCGAGAATTTTCTGCACGGTCGCGATGTCACCGCTGCCCTCTTCCGGCTGAGGGACATTGATCTCAATACTCACGTGATTGTAATAACGAATCGAAACGGCAAAGTTGAAAAAGGCGATCAGCAGCGTCGCGACGATCACAAATAGCTTCAGTGTGATCAGGTTCGAGCTCGTAGATCCAAAAAAATTCATGTGATGCAACAATTCTGGCTGTTGCGGGATTGTGGTAAGAAAATGCAGCGCACCGGTGGCGATCAGGATCGCCGTGGTTGCAAGAAAGCTCGCGGCCGTGCTCCAGTTGCGCAGGGTCTGCACCGCCAGGATGTCACGCCGGTCGGCCATCACCGACACAACCCACTCGCGGCGCTTGATGGCCGAGTATCCAATGACGGTGCGCAGCGGCCTGCGCCGGACCTCAAACGCCAGCCACAGGTAATAACTACCCAGCAGGCCCACAGACAGCAGCAGCGAAGCCATCTCAAAGAAGTTCAACTCAGGTTTCCAGAAAAGGAAGTCATCGCGTCAATACGCCTTTCAGTCCACCGGAGATCAACGCCGAAACATCCATGAAAATGTTCGGTAGCCCAAGGCCGCGCGGTGCGGCCAGATACTTCGGGTGCCAATCGGGATGAAACTTCTGCTTGTAGGCACGCAATCCCTCAAAGTTGTAGAAGTGCTCGCCGTGTCTGTACAACAGGGTTCCGAGCCGATGCCACAATGGCGCGAGCGGGTGGGATTCCAGGCCCGACAGTGGTGCCATGCCAAGATTGAAACAGCGGTAACCTTTGGCAGCACCCCAGAGAAAGAGTTCCGTGAACAGGTAGTCCATCACACCCTTGGGGGCATCTGTCGCATGCCGCATCAGATCGCCCGACAGCTCGCTTTGCCCATCACCTGTCCACAGGTTTGCAAAGGCCACCACCCGCCCCTCAACATGCACCAGCGCGCAATGACACTGGGCCAGATAGGAACGGTCGAACCGCCCCAGCGCAAACCCCTTTTCGCGGGTATGCTTTGCCTCCAGCCATTGATCGGATACGGCCTGCAACTCGGGCAGCAGTTCCAACACGCGCGCCGGCTCAACGACCTCGAAGCTCGCACCGTCACGCTGCGCGCGGCGATGCACCTGGCGCAGCTCGGCGCGCGCGCTGCCCTGCAGCGAAAAACCTTCAAGCGGGATGATCGCCTCCTCACCCAGTTTCAACGGGGCAAGCCCCATGTCGATGTAAAGCGGCAGGTTCTCTGCATCGACCTGATAGAAAACGGTGCGTCCGCCATAGCGATCACACAGCTCCCGAAACTGCCAGGCCAGTGCCTCGCAGGCCGCTGCCGGGCCTACAGGGTCGCCCATGGCGATCCAGCTCCGCCCGCGTACCTGGTACATGATAAAGGCGTCGCCAGCGTCACTGAACAGCAGACGCTTGTCGCCGAGCAAGGCAAGGGCCGCATCGCTATGCGGCGAATGCCCGACGATCTCGGCCGCCCGCTGCAGATCCGCGGGCTCGGGTAGCTGCGGTTGTGGTGGTCGCGGCCGCAGCAACCGCCAAACGGCGTATCCGGTACCCGCCAGCGCAATCAGCAGGGTAGCGCGCAGAAAGCGCGGCGCATCACTTCGCAGCGCAAACTGCCACCACAAGTCTTGCGAATAGTCCAAGTGCCTATAGGCAAACAGACCGAGCCAGAGGCTCCCCGCCAACTGCCATCATCACCAGGGCGACCCAAGCCGGCGACAGCTGCTGGCTCAGCAGGGAGGCGCGACGATTGAAAGTGCCTCTACCTGCATACAGGGCCGCCAGGGCCAGCGTCGAGATGATGGCCTCCTCATAGTCCAGACCTTTGACCAGGGAGGTGACAATGCCGACCGCGAGCAGCCAGAACGCGAGATGGTAGGCGGCGTTGACGCGTTGGTACAGACCATGGGCCAACAGCATCAGGGCCAGTCCCGCGAGGCTGGCCGCCATGTGCGAGAACTCCAGCAGCGGTAGCGGCAGAATAGCCCCCAGAAGGTCCACGCGTTCGGCCAATGCCGGCGTTGCCCCCGAAAAGACCAGCACGGCCCCGGCGACAAAAGTCAGCACGGAGATCAGTTGCGGTGAAACCCGGCCAACCAATTCACTGGCGACCACCAGACCACGTCCAATACCCGCCTGCCGAAGATGCAGCTCCTGCACGACAGCCAGCAGCGCTGCCAGACCCAGCGGCAGGAGGTAATAGATCGCACGGTACGCAAGAACGGCACTCAGCAGGACATCACGTGGGGCATCGGGCAAAGACAGGAGCAACACGGTTTCGAACACCCCAAGCCCGCCAGGTACGTGGCTCAGGATACCGGCGGTGACCGCCAGCACATAGATGCTGAGCAGTTGCGGATATGAAACCGCCAGCTCCGCCGGCAGCAGCGCGTACAGTACGGCCGCAGCGCACGCAATATCGGCCAGCGCGAACAGCACCTGTAGCACCGTCGTGGCAGGTCGTGGCACAGCCAGCTGCCAGCCACGGAGCCGCAGCGGCGCACGTCGCACTGCGCCCCATACCGCGTAGGCCAACACCGCCGTCAGCAGTAAAACACCGACTGCCTGCAACAGTCCGGCCGGCAGATGCAACACCAGGGCCGCCTCCGATGTTGCCAGCAACAGAATTAGGCCTACCACGAAGCTGACTCCCAAGCCGAAGGTCAGGCCGATCATGCCGATCACGGTGGCGACCTCTGCGGCCGACAGCCCTGCCGCACTGTACAGCCGGTAACGTACCGCACCGCCAGAGAGCATGGCCACCCCCAGGTTGTGCCCCACCGCCGTAGCGATAAATGAAGTCAGGGCGACATTCAAATATGGCAGACGGCGACCGATATGGCGCAACGCCAGCCAGTCATAGCCTGTCAGCGCGGCATAGCTGGCACAGGTAAAACCGAGCGCGGCCAGCAGTGCACCCCATTGCAAGGCCCGAAAGCGCGCCAGCACGTCGGCGAAATGCACCCCTGCCAGCTCGCGATGCAGGATCCAGAGCGCGCCGAGGAACAGGGCAAGCGCAATCCCCGCCCACACTAACTGATGCACGATCGCCGGAAGCTTGTAAGACTTCAATGTATCCATGAGAATGGCCGACCTTCGATCCATGCAATGGCTGCGACAGGCGCTTTTGAACGCGCGGAATCAGTCTCGTTAGATTAACAGCTTGGCGCCCCTTCGACGCGTTGGCCTGTTGTTCCGACGGGCGACGTCAGCCGCCCGTTTTTATCGTTGAAGGAGCATCAAACATGAGGCGTCTGTATTTTCTTGTGCCGAGCACGGCAATTGCGCACAAGGTCGTTGATGGCTTTAAGAAAGCGGGGGTGGAAGAGCGCCAGATTCACGTGGTAGCGGCGCCCAACACCAAGTTGGATCACTTACCGAAGGCCACGCTCGCGGAAAAGAGCTATCTTGTGCCTGCGTTGAAGAAGGGCGCCGAGTATGGCGGGAGTATGGGGTTACTTTTCGGGCTTGCGGCGATCCATTTGCCCGTCGCGGTTATTGCCGGCGGAGCTCTGCTGACCATGGGGCTGGTTGGTGCCGGTATGGGCGCATGCCTGGGTTGTTTGATTGGCGCGGATAAAGAAAACCTTCATATAAAAGAAGTCGCGTCGGCTATTGAAAGTGGGGAGCTGCTGATACTCGTGGATGTACCCAAGGCGCGTGTCGGCGAGTTTAAAGCCCTGGTCAAACAGCACTATCCCGAGGCTCGATTCCAGGCCACAGAGCCGACGGTCCCTGATTTCCCATATTGAAGGGCACACTGAGCCCAAACTTCTCACGCCATTTTCCGAAGTATGAGCAAGCTAGGACAGAAACGTTCCCCTTTTTACGTTTCTTCAAGCTCGACCGCGGAATGCTGTAACCTTTTTGTCACATTAGGCTGAAAGCTGGGCCCACGCAGTTGCGCGCGAACAACGACATTCCCCCGGCGCGAACAAAACGGCCGACATTACCTGAGCCACCGGCACCATTATGAATCTAAACGCACTGCAGAAATACATGCGGGTGACTCCGCCGAAAGACAAACTCGCCGGCGATTTGTGGGGCGGTCTGGCGGCCATGCTGGTGGCGCTACCCTCGGCGATCGCCTTCGGGGTCATCATCTATGCCGCCATCGCACCTTCGTTCGCAGGTCTCGGCGCGATCGCCGGCATCCTGGGCACGACCGCCCTCGGTCTGTTTGCCCCTGCACTGGGGGGCACCAACCGGCTGATCACCGCGCCCTGTGCACCGGCAGCGGCGTTACTCTCCGGCTTCGCCATCGAGTCGATCAACCAGGGCATTCCCGCCCTCTCGGTCGTGCTGCTGCTTACCGTAGTGGGCTTGCTAACCGGCATCTTCCAGATTGTTTTCGGCTGGGCCAGGATGGGCAGCTTCATCAAGTACATCCCCTACCCGGTGGTCAGCGGCTACCTGAGCGGCGTGGGCATCATTATCATCGGCAGCCAGCTGCCCAAGTTTCTCGGCACTCCTGATTCGACCGGCTGGTGGAAGGCGCTAACGACGCCCGACCTATGGCATTGGCAGGGCCTGACCGTTGGCGCGATGACCATCGCGGTGATGCTGATCGCACCCATGTTGACCCGGCGTGTGCCCGCGGCGATTCTTGGCCTGCTCGCCGGCGTCATCACCTACTTCGGCATCTCCCTGATCGACGATTCACTTCTGACGGTGACCGGCAACCCGCTGATCATCGGCCCCATTCCCGCTGGCGCCGGCGGTGGCCTGCTCGATACCATCACCGGGCGCTGGCTGCAGCTTGGTGAGCTGAAACTGAGCCAGATCGGGAACGTGCTCATACCGGCACTCACGCTGGCCGTCCTGTTGTCAATCGACACCCTGAAAACATGTGTGGTGTTGGACGCCATGACCCGCAGCAGCCATGACTCCAATCGCGAGCTGGGGGCCCAGGGCGTTGGCAACATCGCCTCCGCCTGCATCGGGGGCATGCCCGGCGCCGGGCAGATGGGCGCGACGCTGGTGAATCTTTCGAGCGGCGGCCAGACCCGCATGTCCGGTGTGTCCGAGGGCATATTCGCGCTGCTTGCCTTCGTCCTTCTCGGCTCCCTGGTCGCCTGGATCCCGGTGGCCTCGCTGGCCGGCATCCTGATCGTGGTCGGGGTGCGCATGATCGACCGTCACAGCTTCCGATTGCTCACATCCCCCTGGACCGTCTTTGATTTTGCGGTCATCGTCGCCGTGGTTGTCACCGCGCTGACCGTCAGCCTGATTGCCGCCTCGGGGATTGGCATTGTCCTGGCGATGCTGCTGTATATCCGCGAGCAGCTGGCCAGCACGGTAATCCGCCGCAAAGGCTACGGCAACCGCACCTTCGCCAGGCAGCGGCGTTCGAAAGCAGAGATGGATCTGCTCGAGCAGCGCGGAGACCACACGGTGATCCTCGAGCTCCAGGGAAGCCTGTTCTTCGGCACCAAAGCACAGTTGCAAGCGGCGCTCGAGCCAGAGTTGGAAAAACGCACCTATTTCATTCTCGATATGCGCCGGGTGCAGGGTGTGGACGTCTCGGTCGCGCACGTGCTTATCCAGATCCGCGACTCCATCGCCGAACGTAACGGGCTACTGATCTTCTGCAATCTACCGCAACAGCTCCCCAACGGCCGTAACATCGCAACCTTCTTCCAACAGATGGAGATCACGACAGACGCAGAACACGTCAAGGTGTTCCCGGAGGTCGACGACGCCCTGGCTTGGGTCGAGGAGCGTATACTCGGAATCGATCGTCAGCCAGGCGAACCGGAGAACTTGCTCGACCTGCACGAAATAGAGTTGTTCAAAGGACGTAAGAAAGAAACGCTGGCCGCCCTCGAGGCCAAGATGGAGCAACGTTCCTACAAGGCCGGCGAGAAGATCTATTCCCCTGGCGACGAGGGGGACCGGCTATTTCTGGTCCGCCGAGGTGCCGTTCGCATCGTCCTGCCAATGGAGGGAACTGCCGGTCACCACCTGGCCACCTACGGTCGCGGGAATTTTTTCGGCGGCCTTTCTTTCCTCGATGGCCAGCCACGATCCAACGAGGCTGTTGCCAGCGTCGACACCGACGTTTTCATATTGCAGCGCCATGCTTTCGATAAGCTCGGTGAGGTGCACAAGCGACTCGCGCTCAATCTGCTCGAGGCAATAGCCATGGTGCTGGGTGATCGCCTCCGCTATGACGACATGGAGTTGGCCGCCCTGCGCAATTGAGCGTATTAACCGCCTTTTCGTCCAACAGCACCCCTCCCCGTGCCCTTGGGCGCCTGCTGTCGGCCGTCGGTCTGGGGCCCGCGTTACTCGCCCCGTTACCGCAGCTGGCAATCACCCCAGATCATAGCTCTGACCCAAGGCCGGCATCTCCACGCGCGTATTCTTCAGTTTTTTCGCGAAAGCGTGCATGCTGCCATCTTCACCATGCACGAGAAAAGTGGTCTTTGGATTACCCGTCTGCGCGTGCCAGGCCAGCAACTCTGCCTGATCGGCATGGGCCGAAAAGCCGCCAATGGTATGAACATCCGCACGCACAGCGATGTCTTCACCAAAGATACGCACCCGCTGCGCCCCATCAATGATCCGCCGCGCCAGCGCGCCCTGGCCGCGTAGCCAACAAACACCACGCTGTTATGTTTGTTCCACAGATTATGTTCCAGATGATGACGCACCCATCCGCCGGGCCACATGCCCGACCCTGCCATGATGACGGCGCCGCCATCGACCTGATTGATTGCCATGGATTCGGACGTCTCGCGGGTGACATGCAGCCCCGGCAGGTCAAAGGGATCTGCGCCGTCGCGAGACAGACTGAGGGTTTCCGCATTGACGCACAACGGTGCCGTGATCACACTGTTGTCCATCTGCAAGCTGAGCCACCGTCAATCCTATCTGGATATATTCATGGTAGCCGTTGTCGGACCAATCGCTGCACTGGTGTTTCTGACACTCCTGGGCACGGCATTTGGCAGCTTCTGAAACAATCCATCACCTGGTTTTGCCGGAATGGTTGGATAAGAAATTCGGTCAAGCTGTGCCCCAGCCACGACTTCCACATACAATCCCGCCGTTATCTACTGAAAAGGACACAAGCGGAAAACGCTTCGTACGTATTTATGAACGATATACTGATACTCACCTCTCTGTTATTGCTATCAGGCATTTTTTCCGGATCAGAAACAGCATTAACGGCAATTACTCTGGCGCGTGCGGAAGTGCTGGAGAGCGAGCGGAGAGGCGGTGCCAAGGCTCTGTTAAATTTGAAGAATAACTCCACGAGTATGTTGATCGCTCTGTTGATAGGAAACAACTTGGTCAACATTGGTGCCTCTGCTTTCGCTACGGTTGTGGCAACCGAACACCTTGGAGCGCTAGGACCGGGCATAGCGGTTGGAGTGTTGACCTTTCTGATCCTTGTGTTCGGAGAGATTACGCCCAAAAGCCTAGCTATTCGACATTCCGTCGCGGTATCGCTGGCAGTGGCGCCCTTGGTGCTGTTGCTGATGCGGATACTGTTTCCCCTGGTATGGCTGTTCGAACACTTGATAAATTTTGTATACAAAATGGCGGATATTAAAGAAGCTCCGACGGTTACTGAATCGGAATTGGTCGGAATATTGATGCGCGGCACCCGGGAAGGCACCTTTGAAAAACACGAAGCAAAGATCATTGAACGGGTGTTCGCATTTAACGATTTGCTTGTAGGGGACGTAATGACCGGTCGCCACAAGATGTTTGCATTGAATGAAGAGTTGAGCATAAAGGACGCTCTGCCGAAAATTGTCGCAGTCGGCTTTTCCCGCATCCCGATATATCAAGGCACCATGGAGAATATTACTCACATTGTTCATTGGCACGATATCGCGGCTGCCATTTCCAACAATCAAATAGATGAACCCCTTAAGAAGCTTGGAATCGACCCGATTTTTGTGCCAAACAATCAACCGATTAATCACCTCTTTGCCGATCTCCAAAGACAAAAACGTCATCTTGCCATCGTGGTTGATGAGCATGGTGTGCTTAGAGGCCTGGTCACGCTGGAAAACCTTCTGGAGGAACTGGTAGGTGAGATTTATGACGAGTCGGACAAGAAGCGTCCTTCCGGTATCACGACAATGGATGATGGTATTGAAGTGGATGGCGGAGTGGAGTTAGGTGCGATCAAAAGGCACTTCAAAACCGATCTTCGGGGAAAGAATTCGGATAGCGTCAGTCGTTGGATTGTAAATGATATCCAAAGAATCCCTGAGGCCAACGAGTTTCTTGAAATTGACGGCTTAACGATTGAAATCAAACAGGCCTCGGGTCGCCGTATCCATAAAGTAAAAATACTGGACTCTTCGAAAAAAGTTAACGAATAAGATTACAGGGTCTACGCGGCTCCCCGCGTCAGAATAGTTGTCGCCGCTATAGCTCTGCAACCTGACGGGCAGCGCGGCAATGAAATGGCCAGATACGGATAGGCATTCAAGGAACGTGCAGGAACGCGACCGTCAATGCTGACGGCAGAACGGAATCATCGACGCGCCTCATAGTTCACATTTTACGAAAAAACATTCGAAATATTCGAATGTTGCTTTACAAAAGAAAAGTCCACTTTCAAACACTGTAATCGGAGGCTTTGTAATGCAGCGCTTCAAGAATATCCTCCTGGTAGCCAGTAGTACGGCGGAGATGAGCGAGACTTTGGATCGTGCCGTTCAATTGGCTCAGGACAATCAGGCACAACTGACGGTGGTGGATATACGCAAAGAGCCATTAATCAGTAAGGATCCGACCGAACCTTCGTTGCCACCGTTGGAACCGAGGGAGACGACACCGGAGAACGGGCTTGAACGTCTCATCGCGCCGATAAGAGCCAAAGGCGTGCGAATTGACGCCAAGGTACTTACGGGGATTCCTTTCATTGAGATTACCCGACAGGTGCTGAAATACAAGTATGACTTGGTCATGAAGACTGCTGCGGGCGCGACCGGAACAAGAGCGATGCTTTTCGGGAGTACGGCCCTGCATTTAATGCGAAAGTGCCCATGTCCCGTATGGATAATCAAGCCGATAAAGCACAAGCACTACCATCGGATCTTGGCTGCGGTGGATCCCGACACCTGGAACGCTACGAAGGCCGGGCTCAACAGGATGATTATGGAACTGGCGACGTCTATGGCGATGCGGGAAAACAGCGAGCTACATGTCGTCCTGGCCTGGAACCCCTATCTGGAAAATATCTTGCCCGACAACACAGCACCGCAAGGCAATGGGCAAAAGCCAGTAGAACCGGAGATCCAAAAAAGACTAATGAGCGAACTTCTTGCTCGCTACGGTGTTAAAGGCCTCAAGCTAAAGACACACCTGATTGAGGGGAATCCTGAGGACGTGATTCTGTCAGTGGCTCGAGAAGAGCGCATCGAACTCATCGTGATGGGTACTATCGGCCGTGTTGGACTACCAGGGCTTTTTATCGGCAGCACCGCGGAAGACGTCCTCAGACAGATCGACTGTTCCGTTTTGACGGTCAAGCCGGATGGTTTTGTCACCCCCGTAACAATATAAGCAGAAAATCAGCGCGAGCCGGCGTTTCGAAGATTCGACATGCTGGAAATCTGAGGAATCCGCTACCGGGCGTGCCGCATCATTCGCTGTTCGGATCGCGGTAGCCAGTATGCCGGTAAAGTTTTTCGGGAACTGCTGGATCAGCAGTTGATCATCGACCAATAAATACTTCGGTTTTTTCGATCTTTTTACGCAAAAAAATCGATTTTTCATGGTCCTCGAACACGCCTAGCATGACTCGTCGTCAAGCGATGACGGCATCGCAACGGAGGACGCTATGCAGATCGACATCCAAGCACGCAATTTTCTCCTGACCGCCACACTACGCAGTCATGCCCGGCGCAGGCTGCGTTACGCCCGTGACCGCCATGAGGATCATATTCTCAGGATTGTCATGCGGCTGTCCGATATCAACGGTCCGCGCGGCGGTGCAGACAAACGCTGTCATTTGCAGGTGGTTCTGCGCGGCCTGCCCGATGTGGTGATTGAAGATACCGAGCCGGACCTATACGCCGCTATCGACCGGGCGACCGATCGGGCTGGGCGTGCGGTGACGCGCAGAATCGACCGCCACCAAAACCTGCTCAAGCACGCCCACCCAACCGAATCGAAATTTCAGCAGTCTGTCTGAACCCAGCCATCAAATCAGATACAGGTAACAACCCATGAACAATCAGGCCACTATCATTACCCGCCATGGTCAGGAATCGGTGCTTGCCAGCAACAAGGTAATTCGAAACACCTACATGTTGCTGTCAATGACCCTGCTATTCAGCGCATTGACGGCGGGCGTCTCAATGGCATTGAAATTGCCTCACCCCGGACTACTGCTCACGCTTGGCGGATACTTCGGGCTGCTGTTCCTCACCTCGAAGTTCCGTGACAGCTCCGCGGGATTGGCCTTCGTGTTCGCCCTGACTGGCTTCATGGGTTACACCTTGGGGCCTATTCTCAATACCTATCTGGCGATGGCCAACGGTGGCCAGGTCGTGATGACGGCCATGGGCGCTACCGGCGCCATCTTCCTTGGTTTGTCGGGCTACGCTCTCACCAGCCGTAAGGACTTCAGTTTTATTGGCGGATTCCTGATGGTGGGTATCCTGGTGGCATTTCTGGCCGGCCTGGGCGCGGTGTTTTTCGAGATGCCTGGCCTTTCTCTCGCCGTGTCGTCAATGTTTGTACTGCTAATGGCTGGCCTTATTCTTTACGAAACCAGCAATATCATTCACGGCGGTGAGACCAACTACATCATGGCGACCGTCACGCTGTTCGTGTCGATCTTCAATCTATTCACCAGTCTGCTGCACCTGCTGGGGTTCATGAACAGCGACGAGTGACGGCTCAGGGATTTGCTTGATAATGTGGCAGGCAGCTTTCTGCGGCGGGAAGCTTCTGCCACAATTTACTGGAGCCTTCCTGCTCCATACGCCTTTGTGTAAATTGCGACATCCCATAAAATCCCGGCCTAACCTCAATGCCATTAACTTTCGGTAGTTCCCATAGTCGTAGGTCAGGCTGCGCCTGACGGATGATCGGCCGGCACAGCCGGCCCTACGACACCTGCAGTCACAGACCGCATGACTTCCCCGCTTGTACGATTCCATTCACCGAGCTTATCTCACCGGAACTGTCCGTCGCCTAAAGGCGAGGGGTTTGCAGATCCCCTATCGGGGACTCGAAAGCCTTCCTGCTCCATACGCCTTTGTGTAAATTGCGACATCCCATAAAATCCCGGCCTGACCTCAATGCCATTCACTTTCGGTAGTTCCCATCGTTCAATCATCTTCCAAAGCCACCGGTGTAACGAAACCATCCGGCTTGACCGTCAGTACGGAGCAATTAACCTCGCTTAGCACTTTTTCCGCCGTGTTGCCGATGAAAAATCCCGCCACTCCCGTTCGGCACACGGTACCCATGACCAGCAAGTCGATTTTTTTGTCTTTCGCGAGAGCTACGATAGCCTTGGGAACATCGTCATTTCTTAGCAGATGCCTGTGGGTAATGACTCCCCTCAGGTCGACCTTTGACAGCAGGCCCTCAAGCCGGGTCGCGTATTGCTGTTTGGTTTTCCGGCGCCAGTCGCGCATCGACTTCTTACTCAGCGCACCACGTACTTCGACGTACCCGTCCGCGAACACAGACCACACCTGAACCACATGGAAATCGCTGTTGTCCATCTCTGCAAGGGAACTTGCCAGTTGAAGAATCAATGGATTAAGCGACAGCCGTTCCGAATCGGGGAAATCACTCGTCGTATCCACAGCGGCCAGAATACGCCTGTATTTTGAACGTTTTGCGGGCTTGACGACCCAAACCGGGCACGGACACTTGCGCATAAGATGCATGGAAGTGCTCCCGAATAACCGTTCCTTGAGACCGCCTCCATCTTTCGCTGCAAGAATCACCAGATCGTGCTTATCGCGCAGCACCAGACGGACAATCTCAAGGAACGGTGTTCCGGCGACCACCTTTGACCTTACCTCGACTCCCTGCCGGCTCACATCGGCGGCAAGTGCATCGACTTTTTCCCGGCGACCAACCATCACCCGTTCAAGAAGTTCCTGGGGCGGCATGCTAGTGATTGCCATGCGCGCATCCGCCGGAAGCTCCTTGACCACGCTAAAAACCGTCAGGCAGGCATCGTTCTGTTTGGCTAGCGATACGGCACGATCCACGGCTGTCTGTTGCTTTGAATCGAAATCAACGGTTAGAAGAATGTTTTTGAACCGCTTCATGACATCTCCAAAAATATCTATAGATCAAGACAAACTTTTCAAATCCCTTAAATCCAACGATCGTGTCTATTTCTCAATCCCGCCTCGTAATTCATGAATCACCGCGAGTCGCGGCACTCTTAACAACGGATGGCTTCGACATCCATAGTTCGAGTCTTGCAATAGATCACATGAAAAAATATTCGATCGTCGGTCAGCCCATCACCGAATATAGGCGCTGTCATCGACCACAGGAGTTGCCGAATCCCTGAGCGATGCCCAAGTCCAGCCACGCTGGCATCAGGGATTTTGGCACGTTCAAAGGATATGCCAGTTAGTTTTCATCCACGACAATCGGCGTAACAAAATTCGGTGGTTTCACCACCAACACAGAACAGTTCAGTTGCCTGATAATGGCTTCAGCGGTGCTATCGACGATCAAGTGGGTCATTCCGGAACTTGCCAAATCCCCCACGACCACGAGGTCCGCTTCGAGTTCAGTGGCGACCTTGGTGATCTCGTCCCGGTGGTTCCCCTTCACCAGGTGGCATACGGGTTCGAACAAAGGCAGGCCGCCACTATCCATCGATTCCCTCAATTCGGAAAGGCAGGTTTTCAGCGCCAGGCGGTTTCTCTGATGCTCGCTTGCAACGTAGTTGTCCGCATCGAAATGCAGATAAGAACGCCCACTTCTCATATCCTGCTCGCCGTAAGCGTCCCAAGCATGAACGATGTGCAGTTCGGCGAATTGGGATGTGGCAATCCAGGTCGCTTGTTCCAAGATTCTGCGGTTGATGGCGTACCTGTTGTCCCGACGTCCCCCAGGATTTTCGTCCTGGTAGACACCCGCACAGACACGGCGATGGCGGTATGGTTTGGGCGGTATCGTTCGGACGAGCAGAACCGAGCAGGGACATGCCCTTAACAGGCGGAAGTCGTTGTCACCAAAGAGACGTTCTTTCAGGCCATTGCCTCCCTCTGCCGCCTTCAGCACCAAATCCCGTTCATTCGTGACGACCTCGCGGACGATCTCCTCATGCGGCCGGCCGACAAGCACTTTGGTCTGAATGTCGAGTTCCACGTTCAGACCGGCGACCAACGCGTCCAGCCGGATACACCGATCCTCCTTCATCTGTTGTTCCAGTTCGTCCGGTGAAGAGACATTTTCCTCGACGATAGTCGAGGCCTCGGTGAGAATTTCCGCTACCGTGAGAGCGGCCCGGCAGTCCTCGGCCAAGGCCGCCGCGTATTCGAGAATGGTTTTCTCATCGATACCCGGTGTCATCACCAGCAGGATGTCCCGATAACCGGCTCTCTTGTCAGCTGCGGAGAACTTCGTGAGCTTTTGATGCTTCCAATCCTGGCTATCTTCGATGAGCCGTGCCGTAATCTCTGCAGGGACCCCCGATGCTTGGAGAACCACTCGGGAGAGCTGTTGACCGGACGCCAGGGTCTCCGGAACCGTGAAGGTGACACCCAACGTAGCCAGCCTCTTCGCCATTCGCGCGTCCCAGGCACGGGCGTAAACCGGCAGGCCCGGAAAGGCCTCCCGTACAGTTACGACTCCCTGCCCGATGCTTTCCATGCGGTCCATGGCAAATACCACCATCGAGGCATGGGCAGCACCGGCAGCACGCAGTATCTCGATGCGACTCGCGTCCCCGAAGAACACCGGGTAATCGAGCGCCTGGGCTCTTGTCACCCGTTCCGGATCGATCTCCAACACCAGATAGGGAAGTTTTGCCTTGGCCAGACTTCGCGCCAGGGGTCTTCCTATCCGGCCGAAGCCCGCGACGATGACATGGTCTCGGGAAGCGGGGATGGGCTTGATCGACGGGGGGGCAGCAGGAGATGCACCAGCAAGCGTTCGACCAAGCGATTCACTAAGCTTCGTTAGCAGGGGGGTGGCTGCCATGCTCAGAGCAATCGTGACCAGCAACAACTGGAAGTGCTCGTCGTCCAGTACGCCCAGCATGTTTGCCAGTCCAAACAGAATGAACCCGAACTCACCTGCCTGAGCGAGCAGCAAGGCGACCTGCATGGATTCCGTGTTCGAGCGTCCGGTAACCCGGCACAACACCCACAGGATCATTGCCTTTAGCAGCAGCAGTCCGCCCACCATGCCTGCCACGAGGAAACCCTGCTCACCCAGGAGGCCAAAATTGATGGACATGCCCACGCTCATGAAGAACAAGCCGAGCAGCAGGCCACGAAATGGTTGAATGTCGGCCATGATTTGATGGCGGTAGTGAGAGTCCGCCAACAGTAAGCCGCCGAGGAAGGCGCCAAGGGCCATGGACAAGCCGGCCCAGTCGGTGAGCCAGGCCGCCCCCAGCACCAGAAGTATGCCAGTCGCGGTGAATATCTCTGGATTTCGGCGGTTCCTGGCAACGATCTGCAACGCGGGCCGCAACAAGAGGCGGCCCAGGATAAAGACACCGACGATGATTGCCACCGATTCCAATGCCGCCAGCTCGACATCCTCGGTGATGGACAGTTCCCGCTGTGCGAGCAGCGGGAGAAGCGCCATCAAAGGAACGATCGCCAGATCCTGGAGGAGTAGGATGGCGAAGGACGTACGGCCGTAGGCTGTGCCAAGTTGACCTTTGTCACTCAGTATCTGCAGGCCGAAAGCGGTGGATGACAGTGCAAGTCCGAACCCTACGATCAGCGCTGAGCGTGTCGGCATCTCAAATGCCAGGGCCACCAGCGTGATGACCGTCCCTGTGAGCAGCACTTGAGCAGTGCCGAGACCAAACACACTGCGCCGCATAACCCATAGCCGCGACGGCTTCATCTCGATGCCAATCACAAACAAGAGGAAAACAACACCGAACTCGGCCAGGTGCCGTATTTCATCTACCGCTTCGATATAGCCCAGTCCCCAGGGCCCGACCAGCGTACCCGCCACCAGGAAACCCAGCACCGCACCGAGACCGAGACGTTGGAACAGTGGCACTGCAACCACGGCCGCAGCCAGCAGCACCAGGATATCGACGATAAAGTGTGTCTCGGTCAAGGTTCTATCTGTCTTGCCGCGAAAATTGATTGCAATATTAGCGACCCGAGCTTAGTCGGGAAGGTCTTCTGAACTAACGTTGGCAACGATGTAATCATCCGCATCCAGTGGATAACTTCGTTCCCAGTCCATTTGTTCATCTGGAGATGCTCTGGTCAGTGGGAAAAAGCAACTTTGATCAGGAGCAATATACCGCTGATTTGATGCAGCTTGCATAAGGGGATTTACTCAGGAGTTTGCGACCAGCCTAAGTAAAACCGTGGGGTTGTTGATGTTGACCAACCTCCGCTGCCCAACGTCTTCCTGGGTTTGTCAGGTTACCCACTCAGTAAGGCCCTGGAGACCCGCAATCAGGTGTGGACTTGGTTCAACGCACAGCTAACCTATGCCTCTGGCGTTCGGTCACGCTGAGTCGGCCCGTCATCCTCCGGGGGTGCCGGCACCGTGTCCGGATTTCCCATCTGCGGCGGCTCGATCTGCTCCCGCCATTCCCGGTCGTCGGAACCTGGATCGGTCGCGTCGGTATCGACCAGCGTCAGCCCCCTCGCCTGCTGGTATTTCAGATAGGCGTTTATTGCGGGCTTCAGGGTCTGGAAACGAAGTTTTTTTGCTGCTTTGCGACGCTCCTTCGCAAACTCTTTGTTAAAAAAGTGCTCCAGATGTTGCTTCACCCGTGCGATGTATACCGACACCCCGACAGCGGCCAACTCCTCGCGCAGTTCGTCGAACTTGCGCAGGCCCGTCGCATCGACGATGTTTATCGAGCTGGCGTCCACTACGACCCATTCGACCGGTGTCTTCTGCGCAGCAACGGCTGCCCGCACCCTCGCCTTCAGGTAGTCCGCGTTGTAGAACACCAGATTGGAATCGAAGCGATAGAGCAGGAGTCCGGGTATCGTCTTCGCATCCGGATAGTCAGCGATACTGTGAAAACCCTTCCGTCCCTTCACCCTGCCCAGAACCGCATCATTGGGCCGCGACTCCACCGACAGCAGCCAGATCAGGGACAAGGCGACCGCGAGCAGGACGCCCGGCAGCACCCCGAGCACCAGCACCCCAAGGGTGGTTCCCACGGACATCAGGAACTCCCGGTAGCTCATGTGATATAGCTGTCGCAGGTCCGCCAGATCGAACAGTCCGATTGCAGAGACCAGAATCACGGCTGCGAGCGCAGTCGTGGGCACGTAAGCCAATGGAGATGTAAGAAACAGCAGGACCAAGAGCATGGCACCACCAGCCACCAGTCCCACCATCTGGGTTTTGCCACCCATGGCATTGTTGACGGCCGTGCGTGAATCCGCGCCGGTCACTGGAAAGCCCTGAGCCAGACCCGAGGCAAGGTTGCACGCCCCGAACCCGATCAACTCCTGGTTTGCATTGACCTCGTAACCATTGCGGCGGGCAAAGCTCTTGGCAGTCAGTACACCGCTGGTGAAACTAACCAGTACGAGTCCGGCCGCGGCACCGAAAATATCATTGAAGGCCCCATGCTGGAAAGACGGCAACACAATCGAAGGAAGACCGCTGGGCACCTCGCCCAGGACCGCCACACCCTGTTGACCCAGTCCGAGAGCTGCCACGATCATGATACTCAGCCCTACCACGACAAAGGCGCCGGGCAGCCGCGGCAGAAAACGCATGATCAGCACCAGGACCACGAGCGTACCCGCGCCGAGCGCCGCCGTTGGCCAGTGACTTTGATCGACGCGCTCGAAAAACTCCAGGACCTTTCTCAGGAATTTTTCTTCGTTCGACGTATAACCCAGCAGTTTCGGCACCTGCCCCACGATGATGAGTAGCGCGATACCGTTCAGATAGCCTGTCAGGATGGGTTGTGACAGAAAATTCGCGATGAATCCGAGTTTGATCACGCCGGCGAAAAGGTAAAGCAGCCCGGTCATGACCGTCAGTCCCAGCATCAAGGTTGCGTAGTGCTCCGGGTCCCCACCCGCCAGGGGGCCCAGCGTGGCGGCAACGAGGATGCAGGTGGCTGCGTCGGGCCCGGTCATCAGTTGGCGTGAGGAGCCGAACAGCGCATAAGCGAAGAGCGGGAAGATCGCAGAGTACATCCCTATCACCGGGGGCACGCCGGCCAGATCCGCGTAGGCGATACCCACGGGCAGCGCAATCGCGGCGACCGATAGTCCGGCAGCGAGGTCCTTAGGCAGCCACGATGGTCGGTAACCGGAGAGCGCAAGGATCCCCGGAGCGATTATCTGGATCAGATGGCGAAGCTTTCGCGTCGAGTGATCGTTCAACATAGTTCGTATGTTTCTGCAGTGGGAGCTGGATCGCTCTCCACCCAAATTTTGACAGGTCGACGCATTGTAGTAACAACGCCGAAACCTATTCCAGGTAAACGTTCGCGAAGTTCGCGAGATGGTGGGATGCGACCGTTTCTTCTGCCCTCGCTGACGGGAGCAGAGCGATGACCCAATCGACTCAAACCATCGGCCCGTTACGCCAGCGAGGTGGTCGGCCTCAAGGTCATGTCGGCCATCACGCAGTGCCGCAGCGCCGCACTCGGTGGTCATGTGCTGGTTCACCCGGCTGTTCCGGCGCCTTCATCGCCACCATGGCACTGTGCGAACCGCAGCGCACCGGTGGGAGTTGCGCGCTGGTGACCATGTATATTGGCGGCGGCCAGGATATCGCCGCAGTATTTGAACGTATGTAAGTAGGGCGCTCCGGCGCTGAATCACGAAGGCAGCGGGGGCATCAGTCCCTGCTGCCTTCTTCGGCTTGGTCTTCCATAAAATCCCTTACCGCATCCGACACACGCACAAAGATCTCGTCGTCGTCAAAGAAGGGTTCCATGCCCGTCGTCAGTTTCATTTCCCGCAGAGGCAGATGGGCCCGGGCGATCGCCAGTTCGAGCCCCTGCTGCCTGAGCTTATGGAAAAAGGGTCGCAGCTTTTCCCGAGCAGTAAAATCAACCGAAGGAATCGCCCTTGCATCTATCACCACCCGGCGCACAGGATGCTCCGGATCAGTGATAAAACCCTGCAACCGTTCAATGAAGTAATTCACGTTGGCAAAGATCAAGGGCCCGTAGAAACGGTAGACCACCAAGCCGGGAATATCCTCATCCCGATCGTCGTCTCCCATATCATGCAACTCATCAGAGCCAGGCTTGCGTACCAGCAGGGCGTCATGCGGCCGCGCCAGATCGGATAGCAGGATCGCAATCGAGAAAGCCGTGCCCAGCAATATCCCCGGCAGTACGCCGATAAAAACAACGGCGCCGGTCGTGGCTATCGCTATCCATGCCGACTGGCGGTGCTCTCCCCACATGTTTTTTACGTCGGCTATATCGATCAGCCCAAACCCGGTGTAAGTCAGTATGGCGGCGATCGTCACCTTGGGCAGATCACTCAATGCGTCTCCGGCAACTATCAGGAATCCGGCAAGGAAGACCACCGAGGCCAGATTTGCCACCTGCGTGCGACCGCCCGCAGCACTGTTCAACAGGGTGCGGGTCTGACTGCCGCCGACCGCGAAACCCTGCACCGCCCCGGTGGCCAGATTGGCGGTACCCAAGGCCAACAGTTCTCGGTCAGGATCGATCGCATAGTCATGCTTTTCAGCCATGGCGCGGCTGAGCAGTATGCCCTCGGGAAAGATCAGCATGGAAAGGCCCAAGGCCCCCATCGCCAGGGCGGCAATATCATTCAGGTTGAAACTGAAATCCATCGCCGTGGGACTGAAATCGCTGATCTCTCCGATAGTACCCACCCCCATGGCCTCGAAATCGACCAGGACGCCACAGATGAGCGCGAGGAAGAATACCGGCACCAGGGGGGGAAGGCGGGTAATGATGCGCTTGCAGATCAGCAGCAGCACCAGGGTCGCTGCAGCGACAGCCAGAGTCGGCATATGAGTCTGAGGGACCTTTTCAACCCACTCGATCACACGCTGTATCAGTCCTTCCTGTTCCAGACCGACACCAAATAATTTGCCCCACTGGCTGATGACGATGACCAGGGCCGCACCGTTGAGATAGCCAAGCAGCACCGGCGTCGACAGAAAGCTGGCCACCACGCCCAGCTTGAACCTGGCAGCCAGAATAAGGATGAGGCCGGTGAATACCGCCAGCCAGGTGCCGGCAATTATGGCCTTGGCAGGATCACCGCCCGTGATCGGCAGTATCGCGGTCCCCACCAACAGCGCGACGGCCCCGTCCGGACCAACATTCATGTGCCGGGAGGAGGTAAAAAGGAAATAGGCCAGCGTGGCGGCGATGGCGCTGTATATGCCGGCGAGGGGCCCAAAGCCCGCGAGTTCGGCATAGGCCAGGGCCGAGGGAACCAGCACCAGGCAGACGACAAGCCCAGCCAGCATATCGGGCGCCAGATCCTGCTTGCGGTAACCAGCCAGCGTCTGCAGCCCCGGTAACAAACGCTTGAGGAGGGAGGGTGCCACTGCTTCGGGGTTTGCGTTGTTGACTTCTTTGGTCACGGCAGATTCACTCAGGGTTTGATCGGTCAGCTTACGCACACCAGCTTCAGGTGATTGTGTTTAAGCCAATGAAACCCTAAAGATAGCAGTCTGTGGGACTAAAGGTTGATAGCGCAAGGACTGAAAGGGCCTGGCTGAGCAGCCTTCGGGTAGCCAATTATTACGCGCAGTGGATTGAAGACGGATTGCCAAACGCAGGAGAGGCTGGGGTGAGCAACACGGGCCACTGAAATCCGATCTGCCAGCGCCTTTTCCCCTTCCAGGCCACCTATACGAGACGGTGCCGACGGTTGATTTTATAGGCCAAGCACACCAGTCCCCACGCACCTTCTCCAAGCCGCGCAGTTAAAATCGTCGGAAACCCGTGTTCCTTGTCGATGTTGATGTGGTTCTTGTAACCGTAGTAGCTCTTGCCGTGCTTCCTGATCCAGCGGGCATCCTCATCTTTCTGTCGCTTCATGTTGAGCTTGTCGTCCCAGCTTTCCGGTGTCTGGTACGCAATCCAAAACCACCGAGAATGTGCCAGGGAACGCCTCTTTTGCATGAAGCTGACGGTCGTTGCGAAATCCGGTGTAGCAGGCCCGTGTCAACCCAGTACCGTTGCTGGCAACGGCTGCTCCGTAACAACATCACTCCCGGGCCGCCGTAACGAGCCCCCACCGGCCAGATATCCGGTTACAACCAATCCGTCAGAGCAAATCCGATCCCGATCTGATTCGTGTATTGGTTGTAATCGATCAGGCTTTCGCCATAGCCGTTGAAGTACTGGATATAGCCCTTCATATACGGATAACTCCCCAGGGGAAAACTCCAACTCAGTTCGACAGCACCCTTGCTGAAGCCGGACTGGAGGTTGTTGCGTGACATCACACTGAATACATTCTCACCCCATTTGTATGCCCCGCGTAGTTCGTAATTTCCCATATAGTCCGTGATATCCGGATTGTCATCATCATCATCGGCCTCGGGGATTCGATACCAGGGCTTGAACGCCAGCGCGAGATTGTCTTTTTCGAAAACGAAATTCGCGTAAATCCGGTTCCAACTGCGGGACAATACGCCGCCCTGACCGTTGGACTGATGAACAAATCCAACCATGTTCGCGGTATTGGTGAACCCATGGAACTCCAAATTCGGATTGAACTGTGCCCAGATCTCGGGCTCGTGATCCGTTTCGCGGAAAGGTGAGGATATGTCGTCGTTATAGACCTGCCAGAATGAGCGGTTGGTGTACGCTGCATAGATATCAAACGTATCGAACAGGCCGATCGCCAGCGGGGTCTTGATGCTGACCTGAAACTGGGCCTCGGTGTCATCGAGCTCCAATGACGGGTTCTTGTATTGCTCCCGATACGGGTCCGGGTTGTAACCGCTCGCATTATATGTGGCAAGCAGTATGTAGTTCGGTTTATGGGCCATCAGGGTGAAAGGCTCGAGCACGTTCTTCTCGTCTTGCCGAAGCCGCTCAGAAACGACGCCTACTTGTTTTTCCTCTGTAACAAAGCTCCCGTCACGCAATTGCTTCTGGCATTGCAGGCGCAACTCGCCGATGGTCATCTCGTCGTTGGCCTGCTGCATCCTGTTCGTCATACATTCGGTCAGGTCAGCCGCCTGAGCAACTCCGGTAACCAACAGGCTGCCGAGCAGCGCTGTCGACGCCTGGATACGCGCGCGCATTTGCCGACCCCGCAGGACCCCGGTAAATCTGTGTGTTTTCATGTTTAGATATCCGCATGTGAAAGTGATGAAAAAATTCGATAGCCTTCTTCAGATGGGTAGACAGAGTAATCTGCACTCGCCCTTTGTGCAGGGTCAAAATTCCTCCAAGAGCCGCCTTGGTTAGGTACCAGCCGTAAGCGTCCGGCCAATACCGTCTTTCCACGACTGACTTGAGCAGTAAGGATGCCCACCGAGGATGTCAGATAGGCGTCCGCTCAGGGAGCAGCCATGCGAGGTTACCTGGGCACGCATGACCGAAACCTAGATTCCTGGCAATTGAGCCCCACTGAACTCATCCTTTGCAATTCGGGATCGACGCGCCCAGCACCAAAGGACGAGACGGGGGCCCGCACCTGTTTGGTTCTCCGTTGCGTTTCTGCTCGACCAATGGTCAGCGGCAATTCCGTCCGCACCTTAGCCGTCCCCTTTACCGACGAATCTATCTGTCGGACGTCATGTCCGCCAGCAGGCGACGATACTCGCGATTGTTGCGCAGCAACTCGCTGCCGGCCGTGACAAGTCCGTCCACCTGCTCGTCGGTCAGGGAAAAACTGGTCGGTGTCTGGTTGAGGAGGCGGCGCTGCTCCGGCTCCTGGATGCCGTGGAAATCAAGCAGGATCAAGTAAGACTCGACGGGCCGTTCCGGCGTCGAAAGCTCCTGCGCCCAGCGCTTTAGCGCACGCTTCATCAACGCAATGGTTGCCACGTTGTAGCGGTGCAGCTGCACGTTGCTCATAGCACTGATCGACTCGCTCAATGGCGGCTGCTCTGTGGTCAGATCCATCTTCGGCTCGGGATCCGTCGACGCGTTGACCGAAACTAGGATCAGCCGCCGCGGCGGCACGCGCTGAAGACTACTCGCATAGGCGGTGACACCGCCCGCGATCTCTATCACCTCATAGAGGGCACGCAGACCCAGGTTGTCGGTGATGCCACCGTCAACGAAGTGCACGTAACGGCGCTCATCACGGTTGAAATAGGTCTCCAACCCTTCGACGGCCAAACTGAGCTCCGGGTCATCGGCCCCCCGCTCGCGCGCGGCCTGCAGCCATGCCGGGATCTCTGAACCGCAATCCGGGTAGTTCTCCACCACCACCGGATTGAACAGCACCGGCACCGCGGACGACGCAGTGACCGCCCGGGCCACCGGGTAAGAAGACAGGTCCGAACACAGTAGGTTGAAATAGTCCTGCAAGAAGGAAAAACGCACGCCATGCGCGAAATCCGAGGCGTTGATCACGATCATGGGGCCGCCGTGCCGCGCCATGTCCGCGAAAGTTGCTCCCTCAAAGACATTACTTTCGTAATAGTCCACCGCCATCTCGGTCCGCCCCGTACTGGAGAACCAGTGGACCGGGTTGAGGACGCGGCGCAGCAGCGCACCCTGAACATTCTGGCGCAGGAACACCTGCTCGAAGTCATCAAAGATTCCATCCCCGTGAAGTCCGTAGTAGGCAGCGGTAAAGCTGCCCCCCGATACCGACGAGATACTGTGTACTTCATCGAGCAGCCGGCGTCTGCCAGCAGCCGTTATGACGGGAGTGTCGCGCAGCTCTTTCAACACGCCATAGGCCAGGGCCGCAGCCCGGGTACCGCCGCCGGAGAAGGCCAGCATCAGGGCATTCTCGTCGGTCTGCCAGCGCTGCTGAAACGCGCGGATGGAATACCCGGGCTTGTCCGCGGGCACCGGACCCGGGGCATTCTCAACCACCCCGTAAGAGGCGCAGCCGCCAACCAGCAATACCATCGCGCTGAGCACGCAAAGCCGCAGCCAGTAGCACCCTGCCCTCGACGGGCTCCGCAACACCCCATAACCGGCACATCCAAATGACAGGATGACACTGGCACCTGGCCTAATCATCCTCTCCACCCCTATTGTCCCGGGCGCAGCTCTAGTCGATCTCCGTCCAGAACGACTGGTTCGTGTAAGCCGCGCAGAAATCGAAGGTGTCGAATAGATTGACAGCCAGCGGCGTCTTGATGCTGATCTGGAACTGCGCTTCGGTGTCATCAACCTTCAGATCCTCGTCTCCGGTCTGCTGGCGATAAACAGCCGGGGCATAGCCACTGAAATTGTGCGCGCAGCCACAAAAATGTAGTTCGGCTTATGCGCCATCAGTAAGTATGGCTCGAGCACGTGCTCCTTGTCCTTGTGCAGACGCTGCGAGACCACGGCATCCGGCTTTGCCTCTGCGACATATTCACCGGAATGCAGCTGCTTCTGGCACTGCAGGCGCAGCTCGCCGATGGTCATCACGTCATCGACCTGCTGCACCCTGTTGGTCATGCACTCGGTCAGATCATCGATTTGGCCGAGCCCGGGAAGCAACATGCGGCAAAGCGCCCGCCTGACGCGCATCATAGGCGCCCGCGGATTGCCCGATTCCCAAAACCCCGATCTCCTCGACGGATACCTGCAAAATTCTGCCGGATCTTACTCAGGAAGATAACTACTTCGCCAGTTTCTCGAAACTCGCCATTGCCTTCTCATACGGGTTGTCCAGGCAGTACTCGACAAACTCATCCGACACCTTGGCGAGGTCATCGGAGACGAAGCTTGTTGCACCCTTCCTGCCCAACATGTAGCCATGGAGCACACCCAACGTGACATCGCGCTCCTCGTCAGACATGCGCATGACGTCCTTGCATAGATATGCGCTCATATCCACCACCTCGCCTTCAGCAGCGCCGGCAGGCGCATGCAGCAGTGGTAGGGCAAAAAATGCCACAGGAATCAGAGAACGGATCAGTTTTGACATGGAATACTCCTTCTACTCAATCGAATACGCAGATGATCAACGGCGACGCATACAGGCGTCATAAACGCTTTGGTACACGTTGTTCTTTTGGGCCCCACGGCGCACACCACCGACGATGCCTCCCAACGCCGCACCACGCCGCGCGGATTTGCTGTCGCCGACGATAGCGCCGAAGACCGCCCCACGGGCGGCGCCTCGTCCGACGCCACCGAGGCCGCTGCCGACGCCGCGCGAGGCGCGATCCGCCTCGGCAGCACAGTTCGCGGGGGACGGCTGATAGGCAATCGACGCGGTACTCCACGCAACTGCCAAGATGCCGGACAGCAATACCAGCCCGGATGGAAATAGCCTTCGCATCAATTTTTCCTCCTCTAATCGGGACACCCAAGGGAACCTGGAAAACCGAAGTACCCGCGCGGCACGAGGGCATTATGCCCTGTTCATACCCGGCAAGTTGTCGTGTGCTGGGAAACTAGGGCATACGCGCGGAATACGCGAGAGTCCCTTTCGGGACGGTGTTGTGATCGAGGACAGCTAGTCGCAGCGGCACCCCGACAACGCGCGGTGATTCGCATGGGCGTCACGTCACTACCCAAGTGTCGAAAATCGTCGATACGGCCTGCGGCCGTGGGGCGCAATCTGAACCTGGCAGGCCCTGCCGGTGACAGCCGGAACACGCAGTCGCAACTTCTCCGAACTCGGCGAGGTTCCGGAATGGACAGCGGAAAACACGTACAATTGGGTTATGCGGAGTTTGGTGCAGCCGGCGGTAGTGATCGACCGGCGCCCGCAGCGGGTGCTTGACCGGCATCTGAACACGCACACGGCTACCGCCCCGGACGCCCGCGGCCCGATGATGGAAGCCAAGCTGAGGAATCGAATGTATGGCGCGGGTTTGTGCGGACAGCCCACCAATCGACCAGGCATGATTGATCGATGAGCTGGATCACTGTTATCTGGTCGATCGCGGCCGGCGTGTCCCTGACGCTGGCAGCGGTGCACATACTCGTCTGGGTGCGCAAGCGCAACGCATTGGGGCACCTCTTTTTCTCGGTTAGCGCCATGGCTGCGGGGGTCATCGCCATGCAGGAGTTGGCGCTGATGCATGCGCAGACGCCCGCCGAATATGGCGCGATATTGCGTTGGATGCACGTATCCGCAGCGGCGATGGTGATTTCAATCGTCTGGTTTATTCGCTGTCATCTACGGGCAGGACGCATCTGGCTGGCGTGGCTCATCACCGGCCTGCGCATCGCGATCCTGATACTGAATTTCTCCCTGTCCCCCAACGCAAGCTTCGAAGAGATACACGCCCTGAAAGAAGTTTCTTTTCTCGGTGAGACGCTGTCGTCGCCAGTGGGGAGTGGAAGCGCCTGGCGAGTTCTCATTCACCTCAGTAGCGTGCTGCTACTTGTCTACACCCTGGACGCCGGCGTTGCTGCCTGGAAGCGAGGCAGGAGCCGGCAAGCACTGTTATTGGGCTCCTCGATCCTGGCAGGAATCATCCTGGCCGCAATTTTCTCGGGCCTCATGGTGCGAGGGATTCTACCCGGACCTTTCATTGCCCTGATCTACCTGCCGTTCGTATTCGCGATGGCCTTCGAACTGAGCCTCGACCTGATACGTTCAAATCAGCTTTCCGGCGAACTCCTGCAAAGCGAGAAGCGCATGAGCCTGGCCGCACGGGCCGCCGATCTGGGCCTGTGGGAATGGAACGTCGTGGGTGACGAGGTCTGGACAAACGATGTCGGCAGCAACCGAGTCGGGGCCTCCGGATCCGATCGCCCAAGCCTCGAGCGCTACCTGGCGCTGGTCCACCCAGACGATCGCGACAGGCTTCGCGCAACGTTGCACCATACCCTTGAAGGCAGCGAGGACTTCCAAGCGGAGTTTCGTATGACCGGGGCCGACGGGGCCGAGCGCTGGATCGCTGCACGCGGCCAGGTGGAACGGGACGAACAGTGGAAGCCGTTACTTCTTCGCGGCGTGTCAGTAGACATTACTGCCCGAAAACAGATCGAGCTCGAGTTACAAAACCATCGTAAAGAGCTGGCGCTGGTGCAGCGCGTCTCCGCCATGGGTCAGCTTTCCCTGGCCATGGCGCATGAACTTAATCAGCCGCTGGGGGCGATCCTTCGTAATGCCGAGGCAGGCGAATTGTTTCTTGGCCAGGAGCCGCCAGACCTCGGGGAGCTGCGCGAAATCCTCACCGATATCCAGAATGATGGCAAGCGGGCGGCGGAGGTCATCAATCGCACGCGCTCACTGCTGCAACATCGAAATCTCCGCTTCGAGGCGATCGAGTTGCAGGAATTGATCGAGCAGGTTGCGGCCTTGCTCAATATGGAAATGCAGGTGCGCCAAGCGACGCTACGCAGTGTGATGCCCCATGGGCTCACCAAGGTGCGAGGGGATCGCATTCATCTCCAACAGGTTCTCCTGAACCTGATACTCAACAGCCTGGACGCACTGGACGCGAGGAAGAATGGCACTCGATGCATTGAGATCCATGCCGATCAGGTGAATGACGGGATGATCGAGCTGGCAGTAAAGGATACCGGGACAGGCATCGATCCCGAACAGTTGCCGCACCTGTTCGATCCATTTCTCACCACCAAGCCGGACGGCATGGGCATCGGGCTTGCGATCTCCAAGACCATCATCGAAGCCCACGGGGGCCGCATCCGGGCGGAGAACAATGCCGACGGTGGCGCGTGCATTCGAATCGAACTGCCGGTCGCGCGCGAGGAAACAGCGGTATGAGCAAGCCGGGACAGAAAGTGTTCATCGTGGACGATGATGCCTCTTTCCTCAAGGGCATCGAGCGCCTGCTGCGCAGCAGCGGCTATGCTACCGAATGTTTCGGTTCCGCAAGCGAGTTCCTGGCGCGGCGGACGCACGGGGCTGCAGGATGCGTGTTGGCTGATCTGCGGATGCCCGGCATGGATGGCATGGCGTTACAGGCAACGCTGGCGCAATCCGCCGATCCCCTACCCGTCGTTTTTCTCACGGGTCACGGCGACGTCCCCACCGGCGTCGAGGCCATGCGCCGGGGCGCGGAGGATTTCCTGGTCAAAACCGCACCAAAAGAACTGTTGCTTGCCGCAATCGAGCGGGCGCTGGCACGCGATGCACGCGAAAACACGGCTCGGACCCGCCGTCGGCAATTGCAATCACACTTCGAGAAACTGACACCGCGCGAACACCAAGTGCTGTCCCAGGTGATGCTAGGACGGCGGAACAAGCAGATCGCCACCGACATGGGTATCGACGAGCGCTCGGTCAAGCGACACCGCACCAACCTGATGAGAAAGCTCGAGGTAACGTCGGTCGCTGAGCTGGTTCAACTTGCCA
>CAVWEI010000010.1:0-65226 GCA_963753845.1 uncultured Gammaproteobacteria bacterium | reverse complement strand
GCCAAACCTGGTCATTCGCCAGTTCAGCGGTTCGAATGTTAGGTCGCTGCGTACGTTTGGACGGCGAACTGGCGCTCTTGCCAAAAACCAGACGGAAATGGTGGCCTGTCCCCGGTTGTTGTCATGTCCCCGGTTGTTGTCAATTTTGACAGCGAGCAGATCGCCAAAACCGACAGTGTATCGGCCTATCGCTCAGAGCCTAGTGGCGGGTTTGATCGAGGCGGCGCCGCGGATGGTAGCGACACTGATGAGTTGGGGCTGCCGGCCGCCGAAAAGGTAGTTTATGCTGATGCTGTACGCAGATGGTGAGCATGCACGCTTTACTGCAGCCGCGACGCAGGGTGTGTCACAGCGCGGCGGTGGTGGCCTGGGTTGCGTGATGCATGCAGGAGCGAGACGCGACTTTGGTCCATCCGGGTCGGGCGCTGCCTGCCGTCGGACATTTCAGCAAACGTGAATCAACCACGGTGACCTCAATGATGCTCTCGGCGATCGTACTGGGCGGCTTCGTGGCTGCGGCAGTCGTATTTCTTCTCCTAGCCAGGCTCAACTCGCGCTTGCCGGAGAGCGAAGTGTGGTTCGCCGCGCTGGCACAGGCTGTGTTGTCGGCGATGCTGCTGCGCGTAATCTACGAAGGCGGCATCCTGCTGAATCGCACGCCCGCGCTGGTGTACGCGGGTTTCACAGCGCTCGCCGTGGTGTGGGGAATCCTGCGCCGAGAGACCGCGATCCTCGGCCCACCAGCGCCCGTAACCATCACCGTGCGCACGACGGCATGGCTCGCGGCAGTGCCGGCGAGCGGCGTGCTGGTGTCGTTGGTAGCGCTGCTCGGCGACTGGGAGTTTGCGCCCGAGATCGTCGGCCTCGTGCAGATGTTCATCTTCACCGCCGCGTGGTTCTCGACACGTGGCACAGCGTCACGGGCGCCTGCTTCGTCGCGGCAAATCCCCGTGCGGGGTTTAAAAGTGTTCCTATCGTATCGCCGCGACGACAGCGCAGATGTGACGGGCAGACTCTATGATCGGCTCATAGAGCACTTCGGGGCTCCGCAGGTGTTCAAGGACGTTGACTCGATCCCCCCTGGCGTCGACTTCCGCGCCTACCTCGCCGACCAGATCGGCGCCTGCAACGTCATGCTGGCGGTCATCGGGGCGCGCTGGCTCACGCCCGACGCGAACGGGCGGCGGCGTATCGACGATCCGAAGGACTTCGTCCGTGCGGAGCTCGAGGCCGCATTCGAGCACGACGTGCCCGTCGTGCCGGTTCTTGTCAGCGGCGCCGGGATCCCGCATGCCGAGCAGCTGCCGGAAACGCTTGCCGCACTCGCCTATCGGCAGGCTCAAGTCGTGCGTCCCGATCCGGATTTCCACCGCGACGTCGATCGGCTGCTGCAGGGACTCGACCGCCTGGCAAGCATTGCGCAGGATGGTCGCTCGGGAGCAGCTTGAACGCCTCCCTGCGCTCTCGACGCAGGCTGGGGCCGAGATAACCCATACCGAATGAGGCGAAAGAGCAGCCGGGGTGTGGCCGCGCTGCTTCAGCAGGGCCGCCATTAAGTCCAGCTTCAACAGGCGCTCTGTTTCATCGTCGTTCTCTGCCGAGCCGGTGACCGTCAGCAAGGTCCGCAGTGTGCATGAAGCTGTCGGTCGCCGGGCGCTTGGCTAACGGCAGTTTATAAGTGAATTGGCCCAAAGCTACCGTTCAAACTTCCGGAAACCTGGGCCATCCGGGTTCGCCTGGAAATCGAGCACAGCGTCCGCGAACTCGCCATATTCAATTCGGAAATTGTTAGCAAGTTACGAAGCTGCGATTCGGTCAGGCTGAAGGTAAGCGATGTCATGCGCGGTCATCATGCTGTCTCCCGCGCCATGGTGATTCAGCATGAGACGCAGCGACCTGTCCGTTTCGAATTGACCGAGCAGACCCGCGATGCAGCCGAAAGCTGGATAGAAAAGGCCGCCTTGGTGCCCGACAACCACTTGTTCTCAAGCAGAGTGTCAGGGTCGCCACACCTGTCTACCCGCCAACGAGAATGCCGGATCAAGTTGCGTCTCACAGCACTCTTGCACGCCAAAACTGGATCTGTTTTCGCACCGTTTCCGAAACACCGAGTTTTTCAACAGAATCACTCATAACCGGAAGTTCCCGGCCCGCTCAGCAATGGGTAAAACCGGCCCATGCTTCCTGCAACCTACTTCTTGCGCCGACTGGTCAAGGATGCCTTCGCTGGCTCCTCTGGGGGGGCATAAACGAAGTCACCTGTCGCTCCACGGCTAAGTTCCGCTGCATTCGCCTCGTCGGTATCAATGTGCATCTCGAGCCGATATGAGTCCTTCACCCGGACCAAAACGTCGCCAAAGACCAGGTCCCGGGGCCCACCGGTGACGGTGACCTCGACCTCGTCGCCCGATTTGACGCCGTAGACTGTCGCATCGTTTGGATGCATGTGAATGTGCCGACGTGCGCAGATGAGCCCTTCATTGAGGAACACCGTTCCGGCGGGCCCTTCCAGGGTGATGGGCGCAGAACCCGCGGTCTTTCCGGAATCGCGAATTGGAGCGTCCACACCGAGCTTGTACTCGTCAGTTCGGGAAATTTCGATCTGGCACTTGGAGCGAAGAGGACCGAGGACACGAACGCCGCTGATTCGGTCACGTGGCCCAATGAGGTTGACGCACTGCTTGGAAGCGAACTGGCCTGGCTGGGAGATTTCCTTGTAGACCTCCAGGTCGCTGCCAGGCCCGAAGAGAGCGTCCATGGCGGCCCGATCCAGATGTGCGTGGCGGGCGCTGATCGCTATGGGAATTGGCTTTGCTTCAGGAACCTCTCCCTCGTGCCCGACGACCTTGGCGACCTCCTGGGCGATGCGGGCTTCCTCATTGGTGGCAATCACGAGGGCCTTGGTCCGGGAGTTGCGCATCGAGATGTCTGCAACTGGCAATTCGTCGTCGACCCGACAGTCTTCATTGGCATGTTCGTCGAGGACGAGGCCGAACATGTCGAGGCGCTGCAAGATTCGCCGGCGCATGGTGGCGGCGTTCTCACCGATGCCCCCGGTCAGCACCACACCATCGACGCCTCCCATGACTGCCACATACGCTCCAATGTACTTGCGCACCCGGTGCGCGAACACCGAAATAGCTTGTCGAGCCCCTTCGTGGCCGTCGGCTGCATGGGCCTCGATATCGCGGAGGTCGTTGCCGAGCCCGGAGAGCCCGGCAAGACCACTCTTGCGGTTTAGGAGCTCGTCGGCTGCATCGACCCCGAGCTCCCTGCACAGATGAATCACCACTCCCGGGTCCACGTCACCACAGCGAGTACCCATGACCAGACCTTCCAGAGGCGTCATGCCCATGCTGGTCTCGACAGAGTGACCGAACTCGATCGCACAAACGCTGGCTCCATTCCCAAGATGGCAGGTCACAAGCCGCAGCTCGTCCAGGGGCCTTCCCAGGTGCTTGGCTGCCAGCTCGGCAACGTAGGCATGAGACGTTCCGTGAAATCCGTAACGTCGGATGCCGTAGGCGCTCGCGGTTTCCGCATCGAGGGCGTAGGTGCGAGCTCGGGTGGGCATGCGCGTGTGAAACGCCGTGTCGAAGACAGCAACATGGGGCAAATCTGGCAACAACTCCATGGCGGCACGAATGCCAGCCAAGTTGGCCGGATTGTGCAGCGGCGCCAATTTGATACATGCCTCGATGCCATTGAGGACATCATCGGTGATCAATGCTGAGTCGAAGAAGCGCTCACCACCGTGCACGACACGATGGCCAACCGCACCAAGGTCGTGCACACGGAGCGACGCCAATAGCTCGCTAATTGCTTGCGCATGCCCACCGTCCAGCTCCGAGATGCGCTCTGTCGTGCCGTCAACGAGTCTCTCGTGAGTATCGGCATCGATGACTTGGTACTTGATGCTCGACGAACCGCAATTGATGACCAGGACCTTCATGCTGCTGCTCTCCTTCTGACGCCTGGCGACAGACCAGGTGAGTGACCAGGTGGCACAATAGCCGCCCATCGCCAAAAATCGAAGGCCTGCGCAAGAAACCCCTTGGCCCCCTGGGGGGGAATAGCGTGGACTGCTGTCAGATGGTTGACTGAATCGCCCAGTCTTTGCCGTTGGGACAGCAACCACTCTTGATCTGCCGTTAGCCAAGCATCCAGTGACCGGCAGCTTCATGCGCACAAGAGACGTTCCCCGGACCGTGGCCCGCGTGTCAGTTTGCTTTACCCCGACCGCGCACAGTACGGCAGCAAACGACCCACAAGAGACATTGCTGGGCGCAGGCGGCAGTACCGATTGCCTTGCAATCAGGCCCGGGCGGATGGCAGGAGTCCACACGGACCGGTAATGCTCCAACCCAGGCAACGCCATCCATATGCGTGCATGGCGGACAAAGGAAACTCAGCTGCTTCCGCCTTGGACCGGAAGTTGTGCTGGCGGATAAACCAAGAGGTAGCGGGTTAGCACGCCGGATTGAGACAGTCAGGCAGGCCAAAACCTAGGGCGTCCGACCAACCCGGCAGTTCAAGGAAGCGGCAGCGAAGCACTTGCGGGAGAACATGCACAAGTTCGGATTTGCGCCCAAAAATGATCCTTAATCATGCACTTGCCGGGGCGCACGTTGTCACGCAAGCGGGATGAAGCACAACAATGCAGGACCGAATCACGCAAAACTCACGCACAGCAGGCCATCTGGTCCCCAGCTACGAAAAACACCATCGCGATCCCGCCTCCAGCTTGTATGCAGCCGTACGCCAATCGTTAGTGGGCCTGCCTGGCTCGAGACTCCCCCCTACTCCCCAGGCAACTCTCGGATGGCCCCCACCCTCGGACGGGAGATAAAGAGCCAAGTATGCGTGGGAACAAGCCAGGAAAGATCCAGGCGACGTATAATTGATATTGAGGAATGACACAGCCGATGCCGGCACCTCAGCGACGACGGAGGCCATTCGCGGTAGGTATTTCTGCATTGGGAGGATACAACCCATGATCATCGCTAACGACGTTTTTGAAAACCTGTCGAAGGAGCTTTCCACCGTTATCGGTGCCTTGCTCAATGACGAGGCAGTCAGCCAACCGGCAACCCTTGCCGACGTGCGCGAGGCGGTATTGGCGGAGGTCAAGACAACCACCATTCCGCTGAACCGGTTTTCATCGGACCGGATACAACAACTCCGCGACGAAGTGGACGCCCTGATCGATGAGTACGGTGATGACGCCTTGGCAGTGCGGTTTTTCAAGCCCTGGGCCAGCGCGGCCCTGCAGCGCCTCATCGACGCCGCGCGCGATGAGGTCGGTGAGCTCACCTTGAGCGACGTACTCGAGGCAACGCAACGTGGGCTGTTGGCGAACCTTATTGCAGAAGGTGAGATTGCCGATGACGAGGCACAGACGGTCATCGCGGAGTTGCAGGCACTGATCAACCAGCACGGCACGGACGCGCTGGCCGAAGACTTCATCCATGAGCCTTGATCCGCGGATCAAGTGGACCGGCCGCGCAGGCAAATCCGGACGGCGTCAAGCGGCCGGCGCGATGCCTTTGTCTGCCTCGCAACTTGATCTGCACCGAGCAAGATAAAGACAGCTTATCGAGGCGTTTCCGTGCGCGAGGGAACTCATGCGTATTGTCATCGCACTTGGGGGCAACGCCCTGCTGCGAAGAGGCGAACCACTGACCGAGCAGAATCAGCGCCGGAACATTGCGGTTGCAGCCGCCTCCCTGGCCCCGATCGCTCAGGATAACGCGCTGGTAATTACGCACGGCAATGGACCGCAGGTTGGTCTCCTGGCACTGCAGAGTGCGGCCTATGGGTCCTCCGATGCCTATCCCCTGGATGTGCTCGATGCCGAGACCGAAGGCATGGTCGGCTACCTGATAGAGCAGGCATTGGACAATGTGCTGCCCGCGGGGAGACGCTGCGCCAGCCTGTTGACCCAGATAGAGGTCGACCCGGCAGATCCCGCGTTCCAGAACCCCAGCAAACCGATCGGTCCTTTGTTCGGGGAGGACGCGGCAAGGCGGCTGGCCGATGCACGCGGCTGGCACATCGCCCGCGACGGCAAACACTACCGCCGGGTAGTCCCCTCACCGACGCCGATACGCATCCTCGAGCTTGGCGTCATCGAACTTCTGGTCGATCAGGGAGTGATCGTGATCTGTGCCGGTGGTGGCGGTATTCCCACGGCGCGAAGGGCCGACGGCGGCCTGGTCGGCGTCGAGGCTGTAATCGACAAGGACTTGGCCAGCTCGCTGCTAGCGCGGGAGCTGGGCGCAGATGCCTTTCTCATGTTGACCGATGTCGATGCCGTCAGCACTGGCTGGGGTGGGCCTGGTGCGCGCGCCATACGGCGCATTTCGCCGGCGATGATCCGCCGCTACCCCTTTGCCGCCGGCTCAATGGGGCCCAAGGTTGAGGCCGCCTGCGCGTTTGTGGAACAGACAGGCGGAGTCGCCGGTATAGGGGGACTCGAAGATGCCCAGGCCATCTTGGCCGGTAGGGCCGGCACGCTGGTCGTTCCGGACGCATCGGAGGTCTCCTGGTGGGATCAGGGATAGGAAAATAGACAAAATCTCCTCCGCAAGATGCTTGTGCAGAGCGGCGAAATGTCCCCTTCAATCCCGAAGAAGATCTGTACGCAACAGAAAGTGCTCGACCAACGCGCCCAACCCCGGCTCGCCGGCCTCCGCAAACTCATAGCGCACCCGGACTACCGGTTTGTCGATGACGATCAGTGCAGGCAGATCACAGGGGGTCGCCACAACCACTGCATCGGCGGCCACCGCGTTGATGGTCGCCCGCAGAGCCTCTAGCTGCGAAGGGTGATAACCGACCGCGGGCAACACCGCTCCAATGTGTGGATACTGTGCATAGACGTCGGCGATCTCGCCCACAGCGTCAGCTCGTGGATCTACGATTTCCGCCGCCTGCGCGGCCACCGCCGCAACGTATCCTGCCCCATAGGGCATACCCCCGTGCGTCACGCTGGGTCCATCTTCGACCACCAGCACACGCTTGCCTCGGATCAGCTCGGGATTCTCCGCCGTGACGAGCGACATTGCACGCACGATGGGGGCGGTGGCATTGATAGCACGTGCTGCCTCGGTAACCTGCTGGACACTGCTGTCAGATGCCGAATTCACCTTCGCCACGACGATGACATCGGCCATACGCAAAACGGCCTCGCCAGGGTGGTGGCTGTCCTCGTTGCCAGGTCTCAACGGGTCAACCAGGACGATGTGCAGATCGGGACTTAAGAACGGGAAGTCATTGTTGCCGCCATCCCACAGGATTACATCGGCCTCCTGCTCGGCGCGCATCACGATCTGCGCGTAATCGACGCCGGCGTAGACAACATTGCCTGCCGCCAGGTGCGGCTCGTACTCTTCGCGTTCCTCGATCGTACAATGCGCAGCATCCAGGTCTGCCCGGCAGGCAAAGCGCTGGACTGCCTGGCGGGCCAGGTCTCCATACGGCATCGGGTGACGAATCACCGCGGCCTTCAGGCCGTGCCGATTGAGCAGGCGCGACAGCCATCGCGTCGTCTGTGATTTGCCGCAGCCCGTGCGCACCGCCGAGGTGGCGATGACCGGCACCCCGGCTTTCAGCATGGTGCGCTTCGGGCCCAAAAGGACGAAGTCTGCACCGGCCGCCAGTGCTATGGAGGCGCGATGCATCACCCATGCGTGACCCACGTCGCTGTAGGCAAACACCACCTCGTCGACGTGCCGTTCCCGGCACAGGCTTTCCAGTTCCGTCTCGTCCATGATCGGGATGCCCTGCGGGTAGCGTTCTCCCGCCAGCGAGGGCGGGTAACGGCGCCCCGCGATCTCTGGGATCTGGGTTGCGGTGAAAGCCAGGACCTGCACCGCTGGGTCATCGCGGTAGACGACGTTGAAGTTGTGGAAGTCTCGACCTGCCGCGCCCATGACCACAACCTGCCGGGCTTTCGTTTTCTCTGACATCACTGTTCAACTCGCGACCGCGCGCACCGCTGCAAACTCATTGATAACCCCGGCAACAATTCGAGTATGGCCCAATCCATATCGGTATCCGGTAACTTGGCCGCAGCCATCACATGCAATCCATCGGGGTAATGGCGTCTGCCATCAGGCGAGATCGGAAAAGCGGCGATAACGGGACATCAGCCCCAAGCCCTCGGCAACGGCACGACAGGTGATAAAACCGCCGTAGGTGTTGACCCCCTTTGCGAATGCCGGGTCGGTGCGCAGCGCTTCGATGCCACTCGCCGCCAGACGATGCACATAAGGCAGTGTCGCGCTGGTCAATGCCAGCGTGGAGGTGCGCGGATAGGCGCCCGGCATGTTGGCCACGCAATAGTGGACAACGCCGTGTAACTCGAAAACCGGGTGCGAGTGTGTCGTCGGATGTGCGGTCTCGATGCAGCCACCCTGATCAATACTGACGTCGACGATGACCGAGCCGGGCTGCATGGCCTTCACCATCGCCTCGGTGACCAGATGTGGCGCCTTGGCACCGCGGATCAGAACGGCACCAACCACAAGGTCGGCATTGCTCAGCTGAGCAGCAATCGTATCCGGCTCCGAGCGCAGGTAGCGGATTCGCGGCGAGATCTCGCGCTGCAGGGCCGCTTCACGTTCCGGATGGCGCCCGAAGATCAGCACCTCCGCGCCCATCCCCAACGCCGCACGCGCGGCATGCCGGCCCACCACACCGTCACCGATGATGACCACCTTGCCATAGGTATGATCGAGGACGTCACCGAGCAGCATGCCCTTGCCCCCGTTGGGTTTGGCCAGGTAGTAAGCACCCATGGTCACCGCCATGTTACCGGCCACGCCACTCATCGGCGCCAGCAGCGGCAGCCTGCCCCGGCCATCTTCGACGGTTTCGTACGCAACGGCGGTGGCGTTCCGCTCGAGCAGGGCTTCGGTCAGCCCGGGGCTTACTCCGGCGAGATGGAAATAGGTAAATATGATCTGATCGCGCAAGAAGGCATACTCGGCCGGGAGCGGCTCCTTGACCTTGACGACCAGTTCGCTATCCCAGGCCGCCGACGCTGAACCCAGGTCAGCGCCCGCGCGCCGGTAGCCGTCATCGGCGAACCCCGAACCGAGACCGGCACCCTGCTCCACCACGACGTGGTGACCGTCCTCGACCAGGCCGCGGACGCCATCCGGCGTAAGGGCGACGCGGTCTTCCCTATCCTTGAGTTCTTTTACCACTCCGACCCTCATCATCACCTCGATCGCCGTTGCTGTTTGTCTCGTTCGGAGGTCACGTCGTACCGCGTGTGCATATCGATCATCGACAGACTCTTACATAATAGATGACCGCACCCAGAGGCCCTGACAGGAACAATTACGACCAAGACTACTGCGAAGAATTGGGCATACTACGGGATGCAGACCAGAAGGCGATCAAGGATGTCTACCGGCGGCTGACCATGAAATGGCACTCTGACCACAACAACTCACCCGCGGCTGATTAACGTCACGCACCGCGACGAACTACCACGGTTCAGCTCCCCGCCCTGGGGCGTATATGAGGTGCAGCATGCTAAATGGTTCGGTCGAATCCTATACCGGTCATAAGCTCGTGAACATCTATTAGGCAGCTGCCAGCCCAATGCCTAAGTTTGACAATTGGTCACCTGAAGACCGCAGCCGACCTTGAGCAGGCATTGCGCGACGTCATGCGATGCACGTTTAGTGCTCAATCATCTTCACAAAAGTGTCCATGACGGACACCACTGAGCAGCTTCGGAAGCGCCTCGCCATTAATCTTGACCAGGCTGCGATGATCACCGGACTCGAGGTACACATAGGCCAAACTCGTCAAGGCCTTATCCACCAGGGTTTCCATGCCGTATGCAGGGCCCAGCGGCGGGATCGCGCCGGGGTCACAGTCAGGAAAATAGCCAGCGGCGTCTGTTTCCACGGCCAGAACCATCTCGCGATCGAGCTCTTTTCCGATCGCAGACATATTCACCCAGGCATTGCCCGGGACCACGACCATGACTGCCCCCGCGCTGTCCTTAAGGATCACGCCTTTCGCTATATGGGCTTCATCAACATGGGCTGCTTCAGCGGTTTCATGGCTGGAACCACTTGCGGGGTGGGCGATCACCTCGTAGGCAACGCCTCTTCCCTCGATGTAGCTCTTCACTGTGGCTGCTATCGTCATTGTTTGGATCTCCCTTGCGAGCTGCCAAAACACCGCCCGTCTCGGCCTCAAAACGTAACCAAGGCCAAGCGCCTCCCGGCCGATCTTCCCGACTGGTTCCACTTCAATCATACGCCGTGAAGGCCCTTGGCACACTGGCAGCCTTGACGCAGGACAAACCTGGAACGCATTGGCATCGTCTCGGACTCCTGGCCCTCGCAGCTGCTTCCCCAGTCATTGTTGACGTGCACATTGCTCAACACCGAGGGGAACCTGGCTGCACCAATAATCTTGCCAATGTCACGCCCAGTTGGCGCGTCGCCAGCGCAAGGCTAGGATGTAGGCATGTCTTTCTTGTGTCGATGGCCGTACTGGCCGGGTTGAGTCGGTTTCGTTTGGGCAAGGAACATGCAGCCTTGAGAACATCAATCAATCAGCAGGTGGCAGCCAAACTGCGTGAGGCAGCGGACGTTCTCGAGCAGCAAGCGGCCAATCCATTTCGCGTAGGAGCCTATCGGCGCGCCGCCGAGACGATTGCTGGTCTCGGTGAAGACCTGGATGCCTTGGTAGCCAACGCCGGTGTAGATGCGCTGATCCAGTTACCCAACATAGGGAAAGGCATTAGCGCTGCCATCCACGAAATCCTGCGCACCGGGCGATGGGTGCAACTCGAACGGCTGCGCGGTGCGCTAGATCCGGAGACCCTGTTTCAGACCGTGCCCGGTATTGGGCCGAAGCTGGCGGAGCGCATACACGACCATCTTGATGTAGAAACGCTCGAGGCACTGGAAAACGCTGCGCACGACGGGCGCCTCCAGGAGGTGCCGGGAGTTGGCGCAAGGCGTGCTACCGCGATCCGTGCCACGCTGGAGAGCATGCTGGGTAGGATGCGTAGACAATACCGCCGCAAGCCTGCACCAGCCCCGAGTGTTGAACTGCTTCTCGATGTCGACGCGGAATACCGAAACAAGGCCAGTGTAGGCCAGTTGCCCACCATCTCGCCAAGACGCTTCAATCCCAACGGGGAGGCTTGGCTGCCAATCCTCCACACCGTCCGCGCCCATTGGCATTTCACCCTGTTGTTCTCCAACACAGCGCGTGCTCACGATCTCGGGCGCACACGCGACTGGGTCGTCGTTTACTTCTACGACGAACATCATCGAGAAGGCCAATGCACAGTCGTCACAGAAACGCGCGGTGCCTTGATCGGTAAACGCGTGGTCCGTGGACGCGAGGACGAGTGTCAAGTGCTGTATGCAGAATGAGCATCGGCACGATCTTTTCGCTCACACCGTTGATTCGCATTGAAGTCAAGGAGCCCCTTCGCATTGCGGGCCTGTGGGCATTCATCTTCGCTGCAATCCTCGCAGCCTGCACGCCACGCGTGCCTGGTGACTCGGAAGCCGCATTGGCCCTTGAGGACATTGCAGCGGGATTTGGCGGAAGCCGGCTGAAGGAGCAGACGCCTCCACCCGAACGCCGCACCATTGACTTCAACGTCGAGGGACGCGCCTACCAAGGTGATCTCTATCTTTCTTCGCAAGAAACGAGGGCAGGCATCGTATTGGTTCCCGGCGTGGTCCCCCGCGGGAAAGACGACGGCCGCATCGTCGCACTGGCCCAAACCCTGGCTCGGCTGCAATTCGCCGTACTGGTGCCTGACCTGACGGGGCCACGTCATTTTCGGGTGCGCGCCCACGACGTACGCGAGGTCGCCGACGCCTTCCGACACCTGAATTCCCGGGAGGATCTGTTACCGCAGGGCCGGGTGGGTATCGCCGGTTTCAGCTATGGCGCCGGTCCGGTACTCCTTGCGGCACTCGAGCCCGATATCCGCGATGAAGTTGATTTCGTCATCACCCTCGGCGGCTACTACAACCTGCACACCATCGTTGGCTACTTCACGACGGGCTATTTCAAAACGGGACCCGACGAGGACCTGCAATACCTCCAACCCAGTCCCTATAACAAATGGGTTTTCACCCTGTCCAATGCTGACTTGGTCGAACGCCGTCGGGACCGCGCGAGCCTGCGAACTCTTGCAAACGAGAGTCTGGAATACGGTGAGGCAGCATCCGCTGTTTCGTTGGCGAATTTTGCGCCCGACGCCCAGGCGTTTTACCGATTGATCACCAACGAGGACCCGAACCGCGTACCGGAACTCATTCAGCAGTTGCCGGCCAGCATCCTCACCGAACTCGAAGGTCTGAACCCCGCTTCCAGAGACCTGACGACTCTGCAGGCTGAGGTCATCCTGGTTCATGGCCGCAGCGACACCATGATCCCCTACTCCGAAAGCCTAGCCCTGGCCCAAGCTTTGCCGCCTGAGCGGGTAAGGCTATTTGTGATAGACGGATTGGTACACGTTGATGTCCGGATCAAACGTCAGGACATCCCCGGGCTTCTGGGGGCCATGGAGGCGCTACTCGCCCAGCGTGAGCATTGCGGAAACTGATCGACGCGGCATCGAACTTCCAGCCATGGCTGCAAACGGACAAGTCCGTCAGGATGCTAGGGTACAAGCTGATAGAATCGCCGATTTAGGTAGCCGGTTAACGCGCTTATCTCCTCGGCGTCCCAATGCAGGCCGGAATGCACGCTCCATGAGGCTACCCGCGCGCGCAGGCTGTCTATGGCGAATTCGCAATTTTCGCCCAAAAATGATGACTCGGATAGTCTTGCCCCTGATCGCAGCATTCCCCACCCTGCACTGCCATGAAGGATCTGCTGGCACTCCTCCTCCATCTTCTGATAACGATCGCCAAACTCCTCGGGCCGGGTGGCGCAAAGGCAGTCGTCGCCGACAGCCTGCTCATGAAACAGCAGCTCCTGATCATCAATCGCCCCCGGCGAAGAGCGCCCAATCTCTCGGTATTCGAAAGACAGCCTTTGGAGCATTGACCTTTTCCGCTGCGAGTCCACCGTATTAAAGAGCCACTGGGTGCTCGTGGTTATGGATCAGTTCACTCGGCGCATCGTAGGTTTCGGTGTGCACGCCGGTGATGTCGATGGCATTGCCCTGTGCCATATGTTCAACACAGCGATTTCTACCCAGGGTGCCCCGCATTATCTGAGTTCTGACAACGACCCGTTATTCCGGTACCACCGCTGGCAGGCGAATCTGCGCATCCTGAAGGTTCAGGAGATCAAAACCTTTCCTTACGTGCCCTTATCGCACCCTTTCATCGAGCGACTGATCGGAACCCTTCGCCGCGAACTCCTTGACCCTATGTTCTTCTGGAATGCCACTGATCTCGAGCGCAAACTGGAAAGATTTCGCCAGTATTACAACGCGCATCGCGTGCACACTTCGCTCGACGGCGATACACCATCAGAAATCACTGGCGAAACCGCCAACCGCTGTGCCGGCCTCAACCAATTCCAGTGGAAATCTCATTGCCACGGGCTATACCAGTTACCCGTAGCCGCTTGAATAACAATTCGCCATACACAGGGAAAGAGCGACTTAGGGTTCGTCCTCCTCCAGCACCAGCGCAGCAACCCCGCGGAAGTCGGTCTTCCCGGTACCAAGCACAGGGACCTCCTTGACGACCAGCACCCTGGCCGGGACCGCGATGGCGGCAATGCCGTTGCTCTTGGCATAGGCGTCGAAGTCGCTCCGGCTGGCATCGGGGTTGGTGGTGACCAGGACCAGTTGCTCGCCCTTTTTCGGGTCCGGACGGGCGACGACGGCGTGACGAAATTCGGGCCAGAGCTTTGCGGCCTCGCCCTCGACCATGGCCAGCGAGACCATCTCCCCGGCGACCTTGGCAAATCGTTTGGCTCGCCCTTGAATGAACACAAAACCCTGATCGTCGAGGGTGACGATGTCGCCGGTATCGTACCAACCGTCCTCCGGGGGCTGGATCCGACCCGGATCTTCGGCGCGCAGGTAGCCGAGCATTACATTGGGTCCTTTCACCACCAGATCGCCGCCTTCGGTGATCCCAGCCATCGGCTCCAGGCGGTGCTGCAGGCCTGGAACCAGCTTGCCGACCGAGCCGCGTTGGCTGTGCATCGGGCTGTTCATGGCCAGCACCGGGGCGGTCTCGGTAGCGCCGTAGCCCTCGAACACCCGCACCCCGAAGCGCTCGCTGTAGGTCGTGCGGGTCTCGTCCTTGAGCTTTTCGGCTCCGGTGAAGACGTAGCGTATGCTGTAGAAATCGTACGGGTTTGCAAAGCGGGCGTACCCGGCCAGGAAGGTGTCGGTGCCGAACATCAGGGTCGCGTTGGTATCGTAGACCAACTCCGGGATAATGCGGTAGTGCAGCGGCGACGGGTAGAGAAACACCTTGATGCCGGACAGCAAAGGCAGCAGGGTGCCGCAGGTCAGGCCGAAGGAGTGGAACAGCGGCAGCACGTTGAACACGATGTCTTGCGGCCCGAAGTCGATCATCGAGGCCACCTGGTAGCGGTTGGCCTGCAGATTGGTATGGCTCAGCACCACCCCCTTCGGGTTGCCCTCGGTACCGGAGGTGAACAAGACCACCGCGGCGCCGTTCGGGTCCCGTTCCCTGCACACCAGGCGGTAGCCCAGGCGCGGCATCGCGGCAGCCAACAGAGCCCATAGCTTGGTCCCGATCCCCATCTCTGCGGCCAGATCTTCCAAATAGCGGACCCTGACCCCCGCCGCTTCGATGGCCGCGACCATGTCCTGGAACTTGGCCTGCTCGATGAACTGGCGCGAGCTGTAGACGGTCTTGACCGTAGCCGACCCGCAACCGCTGACGAGATTGCGAACGCCGGTGGAGAAATTGAGCATGGTCGGCACGCGGCCGTAGGCATGCAGCCCGAAAAAGGTCATCGCGGTGGCGATCACGTTGGGCAGCAACACGCCGACGCGCTCCCCCGGCGCGGTCTCCGCGGCCATCGCCTTGCCGAGGCCGAACGAGCCGGTGATCAGCTTGCGAAAACCGACAGGCCTGCGCTCCACGTCCTCCAGGACCTTGTGTGCGCCGCCGGTTATCTCCTTGGCGTCCAGCAGCGAGTCGAACAGGGTGCGACGGAAATCGCTGCTCTCGAACATCATCTCGGTCATCACCTTGGACAGCTGTCGGCCGGCGAAGGCGCGCCGCTTGCGGCTGCGCAGTTCCGAGGGGATGCTGAGCCGCTGCGGCGGCATGAAGGTGACCCTCATCTTCGGGAACCAGCGGATCTTGACCTTGCCGGAGAGCCGGGAGAAGGGGCTGTATTGGGCGCCGTCCAGTCGTACCGGGACCAGCGGCGCATCGGCCTTGTCGGCGACCATGCCCGGGCCCTCGAAGATCTTCATCAGCGCGCCCGTCACGGTGATGCGGCCTTCGGGAAAGATCACCAGGGTCTCGCCGCCCTTGACTACATTGATCAGGGTGCGGGTGGACAGCGGGCTGGTTGGGTCGACGGGAACGGTCCGCGCCAGCGACAGGAAAAAACCGATAAAACGGTTCTTGGCGATATAGGTGTCGATCGCGAAGGTCATGTCGCGGGGCGAGAACGCGGCGATCAAAGCGGCATCGAGAAAAGATTGATGGTTGGCGATCACCACCGCGCGATTGCCCGCCTTTTCCAGATTTTCCAGACCTGTGACTTCGACGCGATAGAGCATCTGCAGCAGCCAGGCGACGAAGCCCTTGGCCAATGCGCCGGGCAGCAGGCGGGTAATGTAGATCGCCACCGCGAGATTGGCCAAGCCGATGGCCAGGAAAACCTGAGGGATGCTCAGGTCCAGGGCCAGCAGCAGGGCGGTGCCGATGGCGGCGATCACCATGAACAGCGAGTTGATGATGTTGTTGGCGGCGATATTGCGGGAGCGGTGCGCGTCGTCGCTGCGTTGCTGGAGCAGTGCGTTCAGCGGCACGATATAAACACCACCGGCGGCGGCGATAAGGGCGATGTCGACCAGGATGCGCCAACCGGCAAACTGGTCCAAAAAGAGCGACAGGCTGGCCGCCCCACCCGGCAACCCGTTGCGACTGGCGAAATACAGGTCGACGATGAACACCGTCATGCCCAGGGCACCCAGGGGCACGAAGGTCGCGTGGACCTGTCCCTTGAGCATGCTGTTGCAGAGCAGCGAGCCGAGCGCCACACCAATGGAGAAGGTCACCAGAAACAGGGTCGCCAGGTTCTCGTCGCCGCCCAGCACATCCTTGGCGAAGGGCGCGATCTCGGCCAGGAACGCCGCACCGACCAGCCAGAACCAGGAGATCGCCAGGATGGTCAGGAAGATATCGCGGCGCTGCGCGGCATAGCGCAGCATCTCCCAGGTCGATGTGAATGGGTTGTAGTCGACCTGCAAGTCCGGCGCCGCCGGGCCGGTGGACGGGATGAAGCGCGCCGCCAGCAAACCGGCCACCGCGACGGCGAGGATCGCCGCCGAGATCAGGTAAATGCCCCAATCGTCCAGGATCAGCTTGCCGGCCACCGTGCCCAACAGGATCGCGATGAAGGTCCCCGTCTGCACCCAGGCGTTACCGGCGATCAGCTCGTCGCTTCCCAACTGCTCCGGCAGGATGCCGTACTTGATCGGGCCGAAGTAGGTGGACTGGGTCCCCATCAGAAACAGCACCGCCAGCAGAAACCAGACGTTACCCAGCACGAAGCCCAGGCCCGCGACCGCCATGATGGCAATCTCCGCGAGCTTGAGGATGCGGATCAACCACGCCTTATCGTACTTGTCCGCGATCTGCCCGGCGTTGGCGGAGAAAAGGAAGAACGGGAAGATGAAGACCCCCGCCGCCGCAGCCACCATCAGCGGGGCGTTGATGCCCGCCTGTTGTGCCATCGAGAAGGTGACCAGAAAGACGATGGCGTTCTTGAAGACATTGTCGTTGAACGCTCCCAGGGCCTGGGTTATGAACAGCGGCAGGAAACGACGGCTATTGAGCAGCTCGAGCTGGTTGGGGGTCATCGGCGGCAGTATCTAGCAGTATCTATTGGAGGGGGCTGGAGGTTACGCAACAATACCCTGGATTTCCTGAGGGGCCGAATCTTGTGTATTTGAGTCAGGTTTCGCAGGCGTTGATCCCTGTCTATGGCGAATTCGTAACATTCGCCCCGAAAACGATGATTTGGATAGTCTTGCCCCTGATAGCTATACCAGTTGCCCGTGGCAGCTTGAATAACGATTCGCCATGCACAGGGCCAGTCGCCGCGTTTTGCGACAGAACCATTAATTTGCCATGGACAGTAGGAAGACCGGAAATTCGTTTATAGGCACCAAGATACTACGACGACGCATGCCAAACTCAATCCTTCTATACGATGCCCTTTGGTCCCTGAACAATGGCCACCTGTTGCGCAAGGCCGGTGGCATGAGCAACGGCTTGTACCTTGAATACGTGCCAGAGATTGCGTTGGTGTTCGATCGCCTGCAACGCGACGGCTATCTGCGCGCGGTCGTTTTCCCAGATCGAAATCGGGACTCTATCCAGTTCTTCGCCCTTAGCGAAGCGGGCCGCGAGAAACTGCGCGAAGTTTCGCGCTGGTACGAACAGCTGCCGTGGTACTTGAAACTCTGGGGGCGGTTGGGACTGCCGTTACCGGACTCATGACGGTTTTGTCAACTTGGCGGAACTTCTTCACAATATCGGCATGAATGATTCCTGCAACTACCGTGGATACCGCTTTCCTGCCGACATCATTGGACGGGCTGTTATGCGAATAATCGGGCCGAACTCTCGCACCAACCGACCCGGCAACGCGAACGACAGATTCGGCGATTCAGATCTCGGCATCAGGCGCAGCGTTTCTTGTCGCTTCATGCGCGAGTGGACAATCTGTTGCGGTACGGCTGTCATTTGATGAGAGCAGTGAATCACCGGTTGTTCCGGGCGAGGGCTTTCACGAAAAGGCGCCGGGTGACATGTGCCTGAAACAAGGGGGTCGGCGTGCGCCTTCGGATCATGCTGGTCAGCGACTTATCAGTTGACGATACCCGGTCAGCAGGTTGCAAGTGGAACCTGGGCCGGTGTACTCGGCGCGTCACTTGCATTCGCGGCCAGCCAAGTGACGGCAGGCCTGGTCAAACCACCTGGCCGGCCGGTAAACCGGATTCTGCTTTTGGGAGCGAGTAATCTGACGTTGTCGCTGCGAACCGTCATCGACCTGGCGCAACAATGCTGCGGGGGACCCAGCGATGTCCAGGTGGCAGCCGGTCACGGCAGATCCTACGGTGCGGCCAGTCAGGTTCTCATCCGAGGCTTGCCGGGGATCACCTGTTGCGCTTTGTGGTCGCGGCTCGACGCTGTTGAGCATTTACCAACTTACGCTTTATTGACTGATATCGGCAACGACATTCCTTATGGAATTGATCCGCAGCGGCTTCTGAGCTGGGTGAACTGGTGCATCGATCGGATACAGGACCACACCGCGCAGATCGTCATGACCAACCTACCGATCGCCACGATCGAGTCGCTGTCGGAGGCGCACTACCGGATTGTCCGCGGCGTCTTTTTTCCATTCTGCCGGTTGAGCCTCCGCGATGTGGTTGAACGGGCCAACGTTGTGCACCAGGGGCTTGCGGATATCGCCCGCGACCGGCGCGTGATACTGATCGAGTCTGAATCCGAATGGTTCGGGCCTGATGCGATCCACGTGTTACCGTGGAAACGAAAAGCTTACTACCGCCGCGCCTGCGGGCGCTTGCAGACGGCAGACCAGGACCCGCTCAACGGTAGAGAGCCGGGCCGCACTCCACTGGCATGGCTTCGGCGTCCGCGCTTTGAGCAAATGACACTGCTGGGCCGGCAGCGGTGCCAGCCCCAGCCCAGCGGCAGGCTGTCGGATGGCAGCCTGGTCTCACTGTACTGAGTGGGCCGGTCGCGACAATGCTGAACCGTTACGGCAACGTGCCTGAAACGATCCACGCCAACCGCAGTAGTCTGGAAGACCCTGGCGGCGAACCATCTTCTCACTATCTGACTCGCCATCCACGATACCGAAAGACCGCTATGTAGTACTGCGTCGCAGGTGACGCAGGCGCATGGACAGCCTGCACCATCGGACTACGAGACAGCATGCTTCGTCACTTCCCGATCATCGCCAGAAATTCAGCAATCGCGCCCCAATACAGAGATCCGCCGAACGCCATGATCGTGTTGTGGTCAGCGTTCGGAATCATCACCAGACTCTTTTCATCCGAGGCGGCACGCTCGTGAATCCGTTTCCCGTTCCAGGGCGGAAGCAGGACATCCCGCTCTGCGTGTAGTACAAGCACTGGCATTCGCACGTTTGCCATCTTGTCTTCGTTGTCCGTTCCCGACAGATCCCGAAGTCCCAGTGATTCCAACGAGATCCCGAACAGGGTCAGTAACGGCGGGGTTTGGGCAAACCCGCTTTCCACGATAAGGCCGGCGATGTCGCCGCCGCGCGTCGAGGCAAGCTCGATGGCGGGCGCACTACCCATGCTTCGCCCCATAACCACCAAGGGTCCCGTGTGTCCACGTTCCTTCAGAAACGCGATAACGTGATCGAGAACGACCGGTGCATCGTCGAGAAGACTGCCTGACCGAAGGAAAACCGGTACTGCTCCCGTACCCGCGATAGTCGGCTGAAACGAGCGATGCGCCTGCCGAGTGGAACTCCGGTGCTATGGTATCGTAATCCGACACGATCTCGCCGTTGCCGTGAAAGTGCAAAACGGTCGGTAGCGACAAATCGGAAGGATGGTACCGGGCCGCGACAGTGACACCGCCCCCAACCGATATCGCGAGGTCCTCGCTCCCCCGTGGAGCCGGAAGCCCGGTCGCGGGACGCGGGAAAAAGAGGGCCGCATTCACCGCCGGGTGATCGATTTGCTGCATAAGGCTTTCTTTTCCCACTTCGGCACCTCGACTTACGGGAGATTGAATTTCACCACAGGATACTCCGCCACGAAGGACAGCGTCGGCCCAAAGGTCCTTCACAGGAACTCATCCAGGCCATCGTTGCAATAAAGCAGCGCAACTCACGGTTCAGATGTCCTCGAATCGCACAACAGATCGACAAGGCATTCGGTGTCGACATCGATAAAGATGTGGTGCGGCGAATCTTGGCTACGTATTACCGTCCGGGTCCGGTGACAGTGGGCCGTCATGGCCGAGCTTCCTGGGGCATTCGAAAGACAGCCTCTTGAGCATTGACCTGTTCCGGTGTGAATCCATTCACTTGAAGAGCCACTGGGTGCTCGTAGTCATGGATCACTACACTCGGCGCATCATAGGTTTCGGTGTGCATGCCAGTGATGTCGATGGTGTGGCCTTGTGTCGAATGTTCAACACGACGATTGCTACCCAAGGTACTCCGTATTTCTTCAGTTCTGATAATGACCCGATATTCCGATACCACCGCTGGCAGGCGAACCTGGGCATCCTGGAGGCTCAGGGGATCAAAACCGGTGCCTACGTGTCTTTATCGCACCCCTTCATCGAGCGACTGATCGGGACCATTCGCCGTGAACTCATTGACCCTATGTTCTTCTCGAATGCCAATGATCTGGAGCGAAAACTGGAGGGATTTCGCCAGTACTAAAACGCGCATCGCGTGCACACTTCGCTCGACGGCAACACGCCATCAGAAACCACGGGAGAAACCACCAGCCGCCGTGCTGACCTCAACCAGTTCCAGTGGATATCTCATTGCCGTGGGCTATACCAGTTACCTGCAGCCGTTTGAATAACGATTCGCCATGGACAGGCTTAACGTGAGCAGAATTTCGTCCAGCCCGCAGTACTGACCCTGCGGATAGATCAAAGGCCAAAACTCTGCGGAGTCCCTGGAAACGCGCACCGGAGACCAGCCGAGTGATATCGCGCCCATCCATTGGCGACGCTCTCCCAGGCCGGCTAATTGAACAAATCCCGATTAATCCCCTCGACCAACTGCTCCAACACCCCTTTGACCCGGCTGGCAGGCGCTTTGGAAGGCAGCATGTCGATCAGGAACTGGAACTGCCCTGTGGTCGAATTCTGCTCGCGTATGCTACCCAGCCGACGCAGCACGCCGCGGTAATCGCTGATCAGGCGGTCAAGCACAGGGGCATCGTTGATGCAACGCTCCTTGCGCCCATCATAGCAGGCCCATAATGCGTCGATCCGCTGCGCGTCGACCTGCGCAAGCGCATGGAAGAACTCGCGTTTCAAGGCGAACCGACGCTGAGCATTGGTGACACCGGCCCGGAGCAAATCGCCGAGTTCACTGGCGTGTGCATCGAAGCCGCCGCGTTCGCCGCGTGCGGCCAGCAGAAACTCGCCGTCGAGTGCATTGAACAAAGGGTAGTAGTCCTGTTCGCCGGTGCGCCCGAGCGCATAGTCGGCGGCCTTCCAGTACTGCGCCGTCATCGCGCCGATGCAGTCTTTCAGGTCATTGTAGAAATCCCTGGCCTGGTCGGCCTGGGCACGCCGCTTGTAGTACGACGCTTTCAGTGCGTAACGCTCCGTGGTCGGCGCCACCTGCAGCAACAGGTCAATGCGCGCATGGCCCTGATCCATCAATGCGAGGCCCTTTTCACGCTGGTCATCATGGGTTGCCATCTGGCGCGCGCCGTGGCGGATTTCCAGGTTCGCGAGTTGCTCAACGGCCTGCATGCTACACGTGGCGGATTCCATCGACAGCGCCGCGCGATAGTGTGCAATGGCGGCATCCAGGTCCCCGAGATCGGCCCAGGCACAGGCGAAGCGCTCGCGCACATCGGCACGCTGAAACTCGGGGCCGCGGGCGGCATCCTCGATCGCGGCAATCGTAAGACGATAAGCATCACGGCTGCTTTCGCCCGTTACGGACTGCGACCTTGCAATCTCTTTGTCCAAATCGGCAATTAATTCATCAACATGGGCATACGATCGCGCATGGTTGGCGCCTCCGCCGTCGACCGGAAAGCAGTATAACTCGTCGCCATAGGCCTGGTAGGCGCCCCAGGTGTTGGTCAGTCGATGCTGGCGATAGGTGGCCTCGCGCGCCATGCGCACGGCCTCGCCAAAACGCCGGCCCTGGAACATGGCCTGGTAGAACTTCTCGGCGAATGCCTGTGCCGCAGCGTCGTCGACGGCCCAGCCGGCCGCGATCACGGCCTTGCAGCCCATGTTGATGAACTGGGTTGCCAGATTCGCGGCGAGTTCCCCCCAGCGCGGCTGCGCCTCGTCTTTCATGTCGCCGAGGTGGCAGCAGTTGATAAACACGAACTCGGGCACATGACCAATCTTGGCCACCTGCGCCGGCGTCAGGTATATGCCTTTTCCGATCACCATGCCGGTATGCCTGGTACCAGTCTTGTCGTACGGGTCGACATGATTCACCACGCCATGACCGGCCAGATGCACGAAACGATAGCGGCCGTCGAACAAGGCCTCGAATACCTGCATCGCGGTCGCCCGGATGATGGGCTCTGCATCGTATTCGTTGGCATTGAATACGCCAGCAACGGTGCGCGCCTCTTGCTGCGCCGACTCCAGCTCGTCGAAATCTGACAGCGTGTCACCCACGATGAAGGCACGCCGATTGGTCACGGTCGGCACCCTGCCCCAGCCCTTCATCGTCGCCAGCTGGCGCACGAGCTCGACCCGGGTGACCAACGGACCTTCGTCCTGGTCCGCCTCGGCATCGCGTATCAGCTCCCAGGGATAGGCGGCTGCCCGTTCGTCGAGTGACATCATCAGGGTGCGCACCTGCGACAGCGGCTCTTTCATGCCATTCGGCACCATTAGCTCGAACACCGCACGCGACAGGCCTGGTTGATCGCGCGTGGTCCTTGTCATCGACTCGATCAGGCCATCGACGGCCTGGCGTTGGTTGGACTCGACGATCACCTCGTTACGCGCCCGGTCGGTCATGATCGTGAAACGCAGACTGCCACTGTCGTCGACGACATGCACCCGGTGAGTGCCCGGCTGACCGGTGCCGGCGTCGCAGCGGCCACGGAAGCCACCGGCACCCGGATGCGCCTTGCCGTCGAAATGGGCGACGCCGGCAAAGCGGGCATCGCTGAGTAGATCACTCAGGGCATCGGCGGCCGCAACGGCACGGTCGGCGATCTCTTCGTACAGCGTCAGGTGCGCGATGCGCGCCTTGGCACCAACACGTTGTAGTCCCATGTTGGCATCGCGCAAGGCCTGCAGCAGGCTGCGTATGCAGGTCTCGATCGTAAGCCCGGTGAACCCGGTACCGACGAGCAAGGTCGACACCGAGAGCTGCGACAACTCGCCGCTGGTCTCGTCAGGACATTGCTCCCGGTCGCGCGCGTATTCGAGTAGGCCATTGCGGAAGGCCTGGCGCAACATGCCGGGCAACAGGTCGCCGAGCGTACCGAGACCGACGACGATCGCCCCACCCGGCTTGCCGTGTGGTTCGGGATGGCGGAACACCATCGCGTCTTCGAGACGTCCCGGGTAACGACCGAGTTGGAATATGCGGTCGAGCTGACCGCCGAGATGCGCATCAAGCACACCGGCGCTGCCGCGCAGGCTGTCATTGGCATAGGCACCGATCAGCACCGGCGCCTCGGAGATCGCCAGACTGCCGTTGACCACCTCGATCACCGCCGCCTCGACCTCGGCCTCTTTGGTGATACGCGTCGGGCGAGCCCCACCCATCGCGGCGGCCTTGAGTTCTTCCTCGCTCGGATACAGCGCATTGCCTTCGAGACTTCGCGGCATGAACATCGGCGCGGAATCGCCGCGCGAGCCGGGGGCGTTTCGGCTCAGCGCCGCGCGTCGCGTATCACCGCTTTCGAGCAGGTCGAGGTAGGCATCGAAGGCGTCGCCATGACTGGCGAGGTCGCCATGCGCGGCATCCGTGTACCAGACCCGCACGCCCTCGGGTATGCCGGAGCTCCATGCCACCCGGCCGTCGCCCTGATCGGTCCAGCCGATCTCGACCTGGCCATTGACGATACGCACCGATACCGGCGTCGGCGCGCGACCAGCCACATAGAGGGTGCGTTCACGATCCAGCGGTGCCTCGCGGAACAGGTCGATGGTTTCGCGTGCGCCCTTGAGCGGGTCCTTCTGCGGCGGCACCCAGCTGTCTTTCTTTTTCTCGTCCTGGTCCTGGTCGAACCAGCTTTTCCAGTGACCGGCATCGAAGTAGTCGACGCCGTCATCGGCGCGTCCGTCAGCGCCCGGCCAGGGCAGCAGCTCGAGCACACCAGGAAAGTCGCGCACGATCTCGATGAACTCGCGCATGTCGTGCTTCCAGTCGAACCAGCGCTCGATGCTCTGGATAAAATCGTCGCGTGCCATCAGAACGTTGGCGATCGCATGCGAACCGCGGTTGGGCGTACCCAGCTGTAGCAATCGACTGCCGGGGATCGACTTGAACTCGTTCCAGCGATCCTTGAGCGCCAGGCGGGCAACCAGTCCACCCATCGAGTGGGCGACTATACGTAGCGGTTTGTTGCGCCGACGTGCTTCCGTGATGCCATCATCGAGTTGTTTGCCGAACAGCTCGGCTGCCTCCCGGATCGAGCGCCGCCAGTCGTAAGCGAACGGTCGCACCTCGTAGGTGTCGCCGAGGTAATCGGCCAAGTCTTCATAACCGCGGTCCATCCAGCCATCCGGCGTGATGTCCATATCCGTTTTCTGGTACTTGAGTTTGACCATGCCGCCCGTCCACATACTGAACGGCTCGAACCAGATCCGGTCGCTGCCCTTCTGGATATGGCTGCCCATGATCCCGGGCAGCAGGAACACAATCGGGGCATCCTTCTTGCGCTTGATCTTGCGACCACCGCGCGCAATGAAAGCAAGCGACGGACCATCCAGCGGTACGAACGCACCATCGGGTTCGTTGCCTGCCAGCGCGGCGAGCAGAAGCTTGGCCGTCTGCTCGCGCTTGAAGTAGGTGAAGTGCGTAACCTGCGCACCACTGACAGTCAGCTGTCGGATGCCCTGTGCCCTGGCCGCACCCCCACTCATAGATGGCGTGTTCACGACCAGGTCGGTTTCGCCGCCGTAGAAGACCTCGCTGATACGGTCGCCGAGCCATGGCAGCAAGCCGTCGCCATCGAAGTCACCGGCAATCACATGCAATGAGGAATCGACCACCACGCCGGGCGCATTGAGCAGGCTGACCAATGGCGAGTCCGGCATCATGGCTTCAAGTCCGGGCAGGATCGTGGCATCGGTGCGCTGCTTGACCACGGCCAGCAGAAAGTTTTGTAGCAGAGTATAGCCTTCGGCCACGACGGCCAGGCCCGGGACCAGGTTGCCGGCAGTATCCACGCCCTTGCCGACCAAGTTCAGCATCACGCTCGCCCAGCGGTCGAGCCGTCCCGATGCCAGCGTGGTGCCACGCGCCGGGCAGGCGACTCGGACAAAGCGTTCGACCACGAGCTTGCGCTTGCGCAGCTCGCGACTCAGCAAGCGCAGTTCGTCGGCCTGAGCCGTGAAACCCTTGCGATCGGAGCGCTCGGCTTGGGCGATAAAATGATCGATCTCGACATCGCTGAAGGGTTCCTCACCGACACGGTTGGCGCGCGCCAGTAGTTCGCCAACCATGCCGCCGCGCGAGTGACTGACTAAGTGTAGACGTGCACCGGGCGGGAGTTTTTTGACCAGCTCGAGCGTGTTGCTGATCGGACTGTCGGTCATGCTGCGATGTTCATAGGCGTAGATGCGCGCTCCATAGGTGTCCTTGAGGGACTTGCGCCGCGTCTCGTCGCCCCACAGACCGCCGAAACTCCCCTCGGTCGACGAGGCGGTGCCGTGCAAAAAAAGCAGGGTCGCCTTGTCCGCTGCAGGCATCTCGTCGATCGGAGTCAGTTCGAAGGCATCGGTAGAACAGTGATACAGCCCGAGACGGTCGTCGAGCACGGCATCCTGGAAGGTGCCGGCAGCGGCCAGGGCCGTGATCGCCGAAGGACCACTGCGCCAGACCTTGAAGCCCTTGAGAATCCAAGCGCCAAGGCCATCGCGCGCGACACCCTGCGGCAGCCGGGCATCAGAAAAACGAAGAACGGGACCCACATCGATGGTGCCGGCCTCGGTGACGCTACTGCGGTCGGTCGGTTCGCCGAGATAATCGGCAGCGTCTTCGGCGGCCACGAGGATATGCGTGCCATTGGCCAGCTCGAGTTCGAGCACCGCATCGCTGACCGGCATGTTTTCAATCTTGGCGCGATCGTCCGGTCCGCGCGAACGGCCGTCGATGGCGTAGACATCCGCCTCCCAGGCGCCGACCCGCTCCGACTCCCGGGCAACACCGTCGATCCGCAACGTGATTGTCTTTTGTTTTTCGCTCATCTCCATCTCCTTGGCACCAGGGTCGGCATGTGGTTCCCGCGTCGCTGGCGCGGGCAGCTAGAACCGGCAGGACGCTCCTTGCCTATGTGCTAGCTATATTAGACCTTTGCCCGGATGTTGTGATCCAGCCAAGCCTGCCCATGGCGAATTCGCAATTTTCGCCCAAGATCGATCACTTAAACAGTCTTGTTCATGGACGCAAGCATCCCTACCCTTCACTGCCATGAAGAATCTGCTGACAATCCTCCTCCATCTTCTGATAACGATCGCCAAGCTCCTCGGACCCGGTGGCGCGAAGGCAGTCATCGCCGACAGCCTGCTCATCAACCGCCCTCGGCGATGTGCACCCAATCGATAGGCACTCGATCGATGCGTGTTAGGCTTCTGCTCATCGTTTCTCGATCCACGTCACATCCGGCGAGCTGCCGTCATTATCCGGCCATCAACGCTGTTGAAATTTCATCGCCTGCTCAAGCAACGCAAGTATCGACTGCTTTATTCGTCTGGCAAGAAACGGGAGCAGGAGCCCAAAGGTCCTTCACAGGAACTCATCCAGTCCATCGTTGCAATAAAGCAGCGCAACCCACGGTTCGGATGTCCTCGAATCGCACAACAGATCAATGAGGCATTCGGTGTCGACATCGATAAAGATGTGATGCGGCGAATCTTGGCCGCGCATTACCGGGCGGGTTCCGGTGACAGTGGACCGTCATGGCTAAGCTTCCTCGGACACACCAAGGACAGCCTCTGGAGCATTGACCTGTTTCGATGTGAATCTATTCACTTGAAGAGCCACTGGGTGCTCGTGGTCATGGATCAGTTCACTCGGCGCATCGTAGATTTCGGCGTGCACGCCGGTGATGTCGATGGTATTGCCCTGTGCCATATGTTCAACACAGCGATTTCTACCCAGGGCGCTCCGCATTATCTCAGTTCAGACAACGACCCGTTATTCCGATACCACGGCTGGCAGGCGAACCTGGGCATCCTGGAGGTTCAGGAGATCAAAGCCGTTCATTACCTACCCTTATCGTACCCTTTCATCGAGCGACTGATTGGAACTATGCGCCGCGAATTCCTTGACCCTATGTTCTTCTCGAATGCCAATGATCTGGAGCGAAAACTGGAGGGATTTCGCCAGTACTAAGACGCGCATCGCGTGCACACTTCGCTCGACGGCAACACGCCATCAGAAACCACCAGCCGCCGTGCTGACCTCAACCAGTTCCAGTGGATATCTCATTGCCGCGGGTCATATCAGTTACCTGTGGCCGCTTGAATAACAATGGCGGGCACTCCTCTAAAATGAATCGGCTAAAACCAATACCCATCCAAAGGCTAGATCACCTGTGAGGAGTCCATCCTATCGCCATGGACAGGTCCGCGGATTGCCTTTCGGGCAATCTCAGACCGAACCACGCACTATCCGGTCCTCTCTTCCCGCGCCCCTCCCAATCCCAAGTCTTGACCGCGGGGAACTCGTGAATTAGTTTGGCGCGGCGCCAAAGCGATTGGAGTTGCTAATCTGCCGGCGAGATTCTCGGAGGAACGCATGTACAACAAGGCCTTGACCGGTTTTCTGCTCGGCCTGCTGATAGGCGGCTGCAGCGGCCCATATATGGTGGAGGAGGAAAATATCCAGGATGGCATGGTGACCGGTGAGGAATCTGTCGCGGTGGACGGCTCTGGGCGAGTTACCGATGTCGAACAGCAAGGCTTCGTGCCGAACAATCGGTTCCTGGACGACTACGAAACCGGCGATGTCAACCTCGGACCAAATGCCCCCGGTTACATTCCCCCTGAGTGATTAGGAGGGGATTAGGGGACAGCCGTGGGTCTATCCCGGGTTTTTCGGTCCCCCGTTTTTCGAGCGCAATCGGTAAAGATGGAGACCGAGCCCGGAGTCGCACCGAGGTACAAGGATTTGCAATTCGGGTAACCATCCCCGGGCAAAGCCGGGGGCTTTCAATTTGTGAGCCGCTCAAAGCGGCTGTCGGGGACGCTACGCGGCCCCTCTCATGGCGCCACCTGAAGGCGGCTACTCAGCGCCACATCTCCATCTGATGCTAGCCCGCAAAACTCACCGGTCGGCAAACGACGGTTAGGTAACTTATTGACCCGCGGAGATTAAAGCAGCAAATGAGCTTGTCTTGGAGAATGACACGCTGTTTTCGCCGTTTGCCTATCGCGGTGCTGGCGGCCCCCGCGCACCCATCCCCCCGCAGTCGGTGGTCGGCCTGCAGGCTCAGAAGATACCGCTCGGCATCTGCGGGTGCGCACGCCCAGAGCGCCCGTCAGTTGTGTTTCGAGCAGATCACGATCGACCCACTGCGGGCATTCGGCCCAGTCTTTAGCGAACGACAGCCTACCGATACCAAAGGCGACACTCAGGAAGGTTCCATGGTCGTCGGCACCGCGGCCGAAGCAGCCACTCGAGGATTGGTCCGACGCCTTACGCTATGGATTGGTTACCGGTCATGAACCGGGAAATCTCCCTGAACGGCAGCTCTCTGATTTTCTGAGCGACCGGACACGACCCCAAGCGGAAATCCAACGATCTGGGCGTGATGGTTGCAGCTGATTACCTCACGCCAGCAACACATCATATGACGTATGACCGCTTTGGGATGTGGGCCAAACATCTGCAAAATGGAAGCGGATTTGTGAATCCACTCCGCAAATCGTCCAATTTAAAGGCCTTGTCTGAGCGAGGCCTCAGGCTTGATGTACCCTAAACACCAGGAATCAGTAAGGGTTACTTCACAAAATTCGAATGGATATCTTAACCTCATGGTCAGTTGCGATCTTCGCGCACAACGAGGCGAGGACCATAACCGATTGTCTTGATAGTGTGGTTTCGCAGGATTCAGAATCGTGCGGCCAAATTTATGTATTGGTCAATGGGAGCCAAGATGCCACAGAAAGAATTGTTAGCGAATATGCAATAACACATTCCAACGTAACGTTGGTCAGATTGCAGCTAGCCGACAAAGCGAGTGCATGGAATCACTATGTACATGAGATCTGCTCGGAAGAAGACGTTCATTTCTTCGTTGACGGCGATACAACCGTCGCGCCAAATTCCTTCCGCGCTCTCGCCAAGGCACTGCGGAGTGCTCCCGGGGCGAACGCTGCAGGGGCTTTGCCGGTTTCAGGGCGGGACCGTGTGGGATGGTCTCAGCGCATGGTCGCCTTTGGACGACTTGCAGGTTGTCTGTACGCCGTGCGGGGGCGGTTCGTTTCAGAATTGCGAAATCGGGCAATTCGTATGCCCGCAGGGTTAATCGGGGAAGATCTTTTTCTGTCTTGCTTGGTGAAGAATCTATTAAGTAGAAGCGGACTTATGCAACCGAGTCCGCGACTCGTATTCGCGACTGAAGCTGGATTTGCTTTTCACTCGCTTGCATTGAACCGGCCGAGAGACTGGATTGTTTATGGTCGGCGCCTAGTTCGTTACCGGATTCGGGACTATCAGCTGGCCATGCTGTTGCGTCATCTAGAAACGCATCCGCAGTCAGTCGTTCCGCCGGATGTCGAAACCCTTTATCAACAAACATCCGAGTTACCGGCCTACTATTGGCGGGGGCGCATTACGCCATTTGATCTATTGGCCGTATGGCAAATCAGAAGGGTCGCACGGAAGCATGCCATTGCCTCGACGAGCCCGTCAGAGTAAGTATCGCGATTCCGCAAACAAAGCAGACAACCGATTCACACACGGATTGGATGGAAATCGAGATTCTATACGCACGACGTTCGAATCGTCCGACCAAGGAACTGGCCGTTATTGGCCGGTTGCACGCATCCAGTTGTGTGCCTGAAAGCGGCCGCACGAGGCCCATCGTGGCGCCTGCGTGCAGCTGATCTTCGCAGTGCTAGGTCTCAGTCTGCTCTGAAATCTCCAGTGCGTCATCGACTTCGATCCCAAGGTATCGAACGGTGCTTTCCAATTTGGTATGGCCAAGCAGAAGTTGGACGGCCCTTAGGTTCTTGGTTCGCTTGTAGATCAATGTCGCCTTGGTGCGCCGCACGCTGTGCGTGCCATAGACCGTCGAATCGACTCCGATGGCGGCAACCCACTGGTGTACGATCCGGGCATACTGGCGAGTAGAAATATGAGGCGATCTCGCCTGACGACTGGGGAACAGATACTGCTCCGCCTTCAAATTCGCATTTTCAATCCAAGCAGAAACCGCGGACCTCGTCGGCTCGGTCAATTCGAATTGTACCGGTTGTTGGGTCTTCCGCTGCACGACCATCGCTCGGGGCATTATCTGGTCGGCGTGCATCACATCCCGAACCCGCAGGTTTACCAGATCGCAGCCACGTAGCTTGCTGTCGATTGCCAGGTTGAACATGGCCAGATCGCGGATCTGGTGTTCATTGTGGAGATGGATTCGAATGGCCCAGATGTCCTTTGGCTTGAGTGGTGGCTTTTGGCCGACCAGCTTGTCTTTGTTCCAGGATTCCCGTGTGTGATTGGTATCCATGTCAGACTCCTTCGTGGTTGATCGGAGTCTGATTGTTTTAGGGAGTCGCGAATGGCGGCTATGTGGCGCGATTTTGGATGCGTGCAACCGGCCAACAAGAGACATTCCCGGTTCGGAGAGATCGACTGTCAGGATGCTTCACGGCAATGGCCCGGCCAATGGCCGGAGCCAGCCAGGAACAGACGTTCGGCGTTGATCACGTTAGGGGTGAATTCGGCCGGTTTCCGGACGCTTCGGAGCCGCTGCCTGAATGTCTGTGCTTTCGGGCTTCGCGTAGACGATTGCGCCGGGATTTTGATCCCAGATTAACATCCTGCGTTTTGCTCACCGGTTTTGACAATTCGCAGTGACGGGGACGTTGGGTAGCGTTATGCAGTAATCAAGGCTTCTACAAGTTTCCCTGAAAAGGGCGTGTTACTGAAGTGGCATCTGGGGACTGCGGGGTGGTAGTTGCTTTATCTGCTCGCCAGGATGTTCAAACTCCGCCTCCGGAATGACACGGCACCGCAAAGAAATGCCCAGCAGCCGGCCTGTGGCAAAGTGGGGGCGGTTTTACGTTGGCGGTAAGCGCAAGCCCCAGGCGCTTAGTGGAGACAGAAATGACGATCTGGCAATTGCTGGCCCGCACGACGTTCACGCTGTTGTTCATACTTGCCACGGGGGTTGGGCAGGGTGAAGAGCTGGGGGCAATCGGCGACAGCATCAGTACTGCGATGAACGCCGACGACCTTTGCGACGACGCCGTCGAGTGCGTAGAGAACATGAGTGAAGATTGGGACCAGAGCTTCGTCACTGGCGACCAGTTCTGGTCCGTAAGGAGCCGTCTGCTGCCGTTTGGATTCCTCGGCGCGAGGACTGCCGCCTACAATGGTGCGGCGTGGGATGACGCCTTACCCCAAGCACAGGAGCTGATGGCCGTACCAGGCGTTTCGCTGGTGGTCATCGAGCTCGGCGGCAACGATGTGTGCCAGCGCCTTGGTGAACCACCCCCAAGCCTGGACGCGGTCGAGATGCACATTGACCAAACCCTGACTTATCTCACTGACACCCTGCCAAGTGGCGGCCATGTGGTGGTGGCGGAAGTTCCAGACGTCCTGCGGCTGCGCGAAATCATGCGCTTCCAGCCCCATTTTCTGTTCAACTCCTGCCAAGCACTTTGGGACCTTGACTACGACGCTCTGAGTGACGCCGCGGTCATGGACGTCTGCGAGGATCTATATGGGGATTGGTTGTGCGACAACGTATCGGAGTTCCGGGACCTCACCGAGGACTGGCTGGCAGATTTGCTCGAGTGGCTGTCTGAGGATGTCTTCGACGACCAGTTTCCCTGCGCGAATGTGCTGAACAGCGCCTCTACAGAAGAGACGCGTGAGGCGGCGGCCGAGTTCAATCGGCAACTCAACGATCTTCTGGCGCGCAAGGCGCGGGAGTACACAGATCGCAACGGCGTTCGCGTGCTGTTGGCCGATGGCGTCTACGATCACCCTTATGCGGTGGACGAGGTGAGCGGGCTCGATTGCTTCCACCCCTCCCGCAGCGGTCAAGCGTACTTGGCCAACCTCATCTGGCCCACGATCTACGACGCCCTCACCGAACCTGACTGCAGTGCAGACGGCTACTGCAACCCGGATTGCCGCCGCGGTGCCGACCCCGACTGCAAAAAAGGCAAGGGACAGGGCATAGCGCAGAAAAAGACGCCACCAATAGTTCAGCAAGCGCCCGAATAAGAACATCAGGAAGAACGCTCGGTCACGCTGCCAGCAAAATGCCCAAGGTCCAGGCAAATGGAAGCGATGTCTTGGGCTGCCGTTGCCACATCGCACGAAACCCCCGCGGGGCGAACATGGTCGAGCATCAGGGGCCTCAGGACACTGAGGCAGGGTGACGCTGCGCCATTTCTTAGCATGGTTGCTCGGCACGCTCACAAATTCCCAAGCTCGCACCGTACCTCTGGAACAAGAAAGCAGACATTCATTGTCCTCGCTGGAGGGCTGCTATGTGTTGATTGGAGACGAAAGGGGCGAGCTATGCGGCGCGCCCGTTCGCCCGGCAGAGCAGGCTACCTGAAACCCGTTCGGGTCGGTAGTTGATCTTTTTGTAGGCGCTTTCCGCTTTCGCGTGGTTTAAACGCGTTCTCGATGAAACCACGGGACGCCGTTGAAGTCAGGTCTGCGGGACGACAGTATCGCTTCTGGATTCTCTGGCTAGACTTTAAACGCCTGGGCCTTCCGGAGGAAATTCATCAATGACTACTCGCCACACGGGCAGCTGCCATTGCGGTGCTGTGAAATTCGCCTTTGACGGGGAAGAGATCACGAAGGGGCTGCGCTGCACCTGCTCGATCTGCTCGCGTAAAGGCGCCCTGATGTCCACAGAGTTCGTCCCTGAAGAAGCACTTCAGGTCGATGCCAACGAGGACGCATTGGGTCTATACCAATTCGGCGCCAAGACCGCGAAACACTTCTTCTGCAAGCGTTGTGGGATTTACCCGTTCCACGAAACCGCGCGCAGACCGGGGCACTACAGGGTAAACCTTGGCTGTCTTGAGGGCGTAGACACCTTCGCCCTGGATGTCGAAGTGTTTGACGGCAAGCACCTACTATGAACAGCCCATGCAGCTAGCCAAGTAACGGTCGGCTTGCGCGACGGACTGGAATGCGAGGCGCGGACGACACCTAAGCCTCCCGCCAAGCGCAGCGAGAAGAGCGGCGGGTGCGAGTCCCTTCTCGACTAATTCGCGAAGTCCATTTGGCCATTGAGTCTTCACAGCCGCCAAGGTTTAGGAAAGGGGGTAGAAAGTGAACCAACTACGCCAGGCCAAAGTCGGGAAGCTTTACCTCAGCTCGACCAGCTCACCACCGAGGATTTCGACCCGGCGCAAGGAGGAGCTGTATCGGGACAACGTGGACCGAAAGTAGGTGCGTTCACCAGAACACCGCCTACATCTCGCAAAAACCGCGCTCCTAGAGGCAGAGTGATGATATAGAGAACTTGCTGACTGGCTGGAATCAGCTGCCATCACCTGCCGATCGCTAAGCAGCCCGCGGTCGGCAGCTTCATGCTGCGGACATAAGCTCGGCGAGTGATTTTGCCTGACCTAGACCCGCTACCGCTGGCAAGGCGGGGGCCGGCGTTGCGCATTGACTTGATTGGTCATCGACACGTAAGCATGGACCAGGCAGCCCGTTGTTTCGGCCACCTCGGGCAGATCCTCCAGATAGCGGCCGTAGTTCGGCATATGAAAGAATGCCGCCTGACGGTTATTACAACGCTGAATCACATGCTGGGCGTAACCTGGAAGGTCATATATTGGCTGCCGTGGCAATGCCTTGCCCCCCCTTGCAATGCACATTCGAAGTTGCTGCTAGAAGAATTGCAGTCCGACCCTTATCTCTCTCTTGTTTCTAGATCGCCGGAAAAGACGAATGTTGTGGTCAAGCCCAACCGGACACCCAGCTAAGCACTTTTCTAAAACTCGATGGGCGTGACATCACCCAGCATCGTATGCAGCCGGCGTGAGTTGTAATACGCGATATACGACCGCACATCTGCCACTGCAAGCTCTCTTGTCGCGTACACGTTCCCGGTCAACCATTCGCGCTTGAGGCTGCTGAAGAAACGCTCAGTCGGGGCATTGTCCCAGCAGTTTCCCTTGCGACTCATCGAGCACACCATCCCATGCTGACCCAGCAGTTCCCGATATGCCTTGCTGGCATACTGGCTGCCGCGATCCGCATGATGAAGCAGGCCCGGTGGCGGATTTTTCAGATTCACCGCCATCATCAAAGCCCTGGTCACCAGCGCCGTCGCCATCTGCCGGTCCAGATGCCAACCCACGATTCGACGTGAATGCAGGTCAAGCACCACGGCCAGGTACACCCAGCCCTCAAGTGTCCAGATGTACGTGATGTCGGTCGTCCACACACGATCCTTCTCAGCCGGTGCGAAGTCCCGATTGAGCAGATTCTCGGCCACCGGCAGGCCATGTCCGCTGTCGGTCGTCAGCACGAACCGCTTCTTCCCTCTTACCACCAGGCCCAGCTTTTTCATCGGCTTACGTACCCGGTAGCGCCCAATCTCAAAGCCTTCTTTGCGCAGTTGCTTCATCATCTGGCGGCTGCCCAAGCTCTGTCGGGACTCCGCAAACAGTGTCTTCATCCGATGGCACAGGTGCCATGTCTCGCTGTCGATAACTTGGCCACCACGGCTGCGCCAGGCGTAATAGGCACTTTTGCCTACCTGCATCACGGCACAGCGTCGTGACCCGGTAGTCGACCTGCTGCACTTTGATGAAGCCGTACTTCACTTCATTTCTTTCGCAAAGAAGGCGCTGACCTTTTTTAGAATTTCTTTCTCCATGCGCAGCTCTTTGTTTTGCCGCCGCAGGCGCGCTAACTCCGCTTGCTCACCGGCGTTCAGGCGCTCTCCGCCGGCTACCCGCTCCAGCTCCTTCTTCCAGCGCCGCAGATTATTCCCGCCGATGTCAACGGCCTGTGACGCCTTGACGATGGTGTAGCCCTGCTCAGTAACCAGCGCCACCGCGTCCTTCTTGAACTCAGGCGTAAACCTGCGTCGTATTCTCTCTGTTGCCATATTTCACCTTGCTCGGTAGTTTCACCACCTTAGCGAAGTGTCCGGTCAGATCAGACCACAACGCCGCTTGCTGGGCACTGCGGCCCGGACGGTAGGCGTACTGCTCGGATGGAAGATCGGCCTCGAAGATCGGCTCCAGCACCAGCATCGCTGCTGTCATGCAGACCCGATCCCGCAGGGTTGAGATGCCCAGTGGCCTGAGCTTGCAATTGGCCTTGGGAATATACACTCGTCTGATCGGTTCCGGTCGGTAAGTCTCCTCTCTGAGCGCAAGTGCCAGTTCACCCAGCCACCGTCCTCGCACGTACGCCTCGACGTCCGCAAAGTCCTGCCGGTCCACCCCCGGTGCCTCCTTATTCGAGCGGCACTGGGCATAGGCATGCGCCAGGAGATCTTCCCGGTAAATCTTGTCCCATAGCGCGTAGAAGCGGAAGTCGGGCTCTGCCTTCGCTTTCGCGTATAACGCCTTCTGCAGTTTCTGAACACGTTTTGGAGTTGATAGGTTGCCCAATCTCCTGTCCTTTCCTACGTCCTGCGTTTGTCTTGAACCAAGGCCCCTTCCCTCCACCAGCATTACCCGGCTTCTTCAGTAATACGGGCCTCTCCGCCACCCCAAGGCGCCCGGCCTGTCCCTCACGGGCGTCCGGTTGGTGTTCCTGCACCACGCCATGGGGCTTCCCGTGTTGCGTGCGTCTCCCTCTTGTGCACATGCCGTCGCCATTACCCCGGCACAGCGACTGGGGGTGCTATCTCGCTCATTCCCCCCAGCCATGTCAGCCTTCCCCGAAAGTGTGACCGGGTCGGCCTGTGCAACGACCTTTTCGAGGCTTGCTCAGCGTTCACTCACGTTACGGCCTGCACACTCGCCAAGTCACCTAATGACCCTCTACACCAGAGGCTTCAGCCACTTCGTTACCTCCACAACTGCTCCGATTGCTTCCGGCTGGAACAAAATTGCCGGGTGGAACTCTCACCCGCTGGGAAACGCCGCCTTAGCACGGCGCACACACTGACCGGTCATTCCCCGGCAATGCGACCGGGGCAGAAAAACATGCTTTATAGGGGTCCGGGTGGATGACTGAAATCGAAACGTTGCAGAAAATATTTCCGCGGTGGAATCGCTAACTTGCTGCTTCGAAACGGACGTTAGAGTTTTCGATTACAGCAGCATCTAGCAATAGTTCCCTGGTTGGGCCTGTCTTACGGGTAAGACCCGCCGTGTTAATCAAGTGCGCCGCGATGCAACGATAGACGATGCGAGCACCCGGCCTATGACAGCAGGGCGACTCGCGAACAGGAAACGCAGCGGGTACGGGATGCTCAACACCCAATGGCGCACTGACTGCTCGGGAAATACTTCACCCATCAGCCGTGCGGCGCTCTCGGCCATGCGCCGGGCGCTGCAGCTCGGGACACAAAATAGCCGGGGGCGATCTTGAACAGCCGAAGGCTGCCACCGATGAGGCGGTGGGCAGGATGCCCGGGGTAAAAGCCACCATTCTTAACGCTGAACGCCATCAGGTTCTCGGCATGACAGGTTTCGCAGCGGTCCCGCAAAAACCCGTGCCCGAGACGCCCGCACTTGAGGTAATCGTCGAACTCCTGCTGCACATAACCCGGCAGGTCCGTGCCCTGCGCCGCCAAGTGCGCCTTGAACGCGGGATAGTATTCCCCGACGAGTTGGTAAGGGAGGGTGCGCTCGGCGCGGTGGCGCACATACGGCGTCGCGCCGATATCCGAACTGGCTTACCTGCCAGCCGGCGAAGGCAACATCATCGCATTCTTGCGAAATCATCCTGCGGGATAGGTTACCAGGCTGAGGCGGTGGCTCTAGCTAATTCAACCCAGAAACTGCAGGTTGCTCCACCGACCCCGCCGCGGGGCGCGAGCAAGAGGCTCAGCCCCCTCGAACAGCTGAATCAATCGCAAGGACGAATCAACCGACTCCTTGTACAGATCGATGCCATTCATGGCAAAGATCTCATGAAAAGTGGCAGCGATTGACTAATCTTACGGAGAGCTAATGCGACCTTCAGCGCACGCCTGATCTGGGGGGGCGCATGCCTTTGGCAACCTGGGAAGGCCGGCGGAGTGGCTCGGACAGGGGCACGGCTCAATCGGGACGCGCCGAAGCAGGTTAGGTTCTACGTAATGGGGCAGAGGCTTCGATGAGTGATTACAGGCTGAAAAATCTTATGGTACCGGTGGAAGATTACGCCTCTATACCTATGAGCGCTTCGATCCTCGAGGGCATTCTCGCCTTGAAAGAGGCACAGCAGCGAGAGTTTCAGGATGATCCGGAAAGACATCGTGATCGTGCAGTACTCGTGCTTGATCCAAAGGGCGAGGTTATCGGCAAGCTCTCCATGTGGTCGATCGTCGGTTGCCTTGAGTTGAGTTTCAACCGAGCGAAAGGTGGCGCCGCTGCGTCGAAAGCGGCGTCAAGAGTTGGGTCGGCCAAGGCGTTTATCGACGAGATTGCAGCATCTTCCCACCTGTGGCGCAGCCGCTTACATACTATTGCCGATGAAACTGCACATCTGAAAGTACAGGATCTGCTACACGCGCCGCGCAAGAAAGAATTGATCGATGAGGGAAGTTCTCTTGAAAAGGCCATGCATCAGTTGGTTGCTGGACACTTTATGTCCCTGCTGGTCACCAGGGACGATCGCATTGTCGGGATATTGCGTCTGGTAGATGTGTTCGAGGCCGTCTGCCGCATGATCAGGCGCGAAGATGTCCCCGTCGCAGCCGAACACCACAAGTCGGACACGGAGTAAGCGTCGAACCAATGCCATGCCCTTGGGGCCGGAATCTACTCCTTGGATTTTGGTGCCGGCGAACTACGAGTGTCGAACGCGTATACGAAGGATAAAATGTCTTTTAGCACGACGGCCGCCCCCATGCGTCCGTGGGTACCCCTAGCCGGCCATCGATTTGACCTGAGAAGTAGCTCCCAGCGACATTCCAGGGTTTGAATACGCCCAACCAGCTGTCCGCCGGCGTACTTTTCTGCACTTGCCCGCAACCAGGCCAGCCGCCACCGTTGCCGCGCCGCTCGCGTCGCAAAGCAGAGTCGTGCTCATCAGGTGATCCGAATCGGTCGAACAGCGCCCGCTGGGGCGGCGGACGCTTCGGGGCTTGTGGCTCAGCCGCTTTTCCATCCACGTGAGTGAGGATCTTGGCGATGACGTCGAGACCTTCGATGCAGGCAATGATTCGCCCTGCTCCGACACAGATCGGGCAGGTCTCGATGTCAGAGTTCAGTCGAGCGTCTGCTATTGGTGCGTGACCATGAATTAACTTGAACGTCCCAAAAGCCCCTTCATGGCCGACAAGAGACGAGGCACTTACTCAGGGGTCAGGATTTAAGGCTACTCATTGAAAAAGGCATCTTCGTCTTGGAAGGTGCTACAGGACATTTCATGTCGACTTATTTACTGACTTCTGAGTAATGGAAGTGAAAGTCTGAGCGCAATGCTCAGGCACTAGTCAGCAATCAACACACTCCGGACGTTCCCCGACAAGGTGGCCAAGGCGGGAGATCATGTTTCGGCAGGGTCGAGGAGGCCGGCCGGAGACGACCCTAAGCGGAAGTTCGCCAGCGACCCGCTCAACGGCAGCCATCAATAGCCAACCGCCGGTGATTACTAGCTGTAGAATTTCCGCCTTTTCGCGCGGCTTTTGCTCCATAATGCCGCTGTGAGCGGAGATAGGTAGATCTAGCCCAATCTACTGTCAGTGGAAAATGGATGGCGGTCGAAAATATGTCAGAAGATCGACTAGAAAACGCGGATGATACTAGAAGAAAAGCATACCTGTATTTCAGTTGGCTAGGGTACTTGCTGTTTGCTGGTTTTATATTGCTAATGATTGGTCCAATAGAAATATCTTTACTCCTTTTTTTGGTTGGTCTAATTTACCCATTATTGCTCGGCTTTTTTGTGATTATAGTCATCGAAATGTATTTCGCATACCGAATCGAGAACGATCTAATTTTGTTTTTTTTAATAACACTTTCAATTGTAGTATTCCTCATTTTCGTCCTTAATTCCGGCGTTGCGGAGCTCTTGAGTTTGGTAACTGATAAAGGGCCAACTAACTTTGGCGCAGAGCATCCCTACTATTCTGCTATAGCTGGAGTGCTCCAGCTCCCTGAGCAATTGCTAACGGGTATTCTCGGTGGCTATGCCGCACTTGTTCTTGGGATTTCACGAAATCGACTCAAGTCGATGCACGAGTAATTCAAGCTGTTCGGCTGACTTACTCGGACGCATAGCCGAACTTGCCTTTGCCAACCAGCCGCCGGCGATACCAGTTGGCAGGCTTAGTAGCCTCGCGTCTGTCCGCTTCTGGCCGGATTGAGACTAAGAGGTCGCCTCCGGGGGCGGTCCTGCTGTTGTACGGCGCGTCAGTCCTCGCCGTAAGAAGAAATGAGTCTATTGAACTCCCGTTCCGCCTCGAGCCAGTCATCGAGTTCATGACAGGGTGCAAAACCACGGTGCTCCGCCCTAAAGTAGGCGGCGACTTGGATCTGGTGATCATCGGAATCGCTTTGTCTAGCGAAATGCTCGGCCTTTTCTCGAATACCCTCTGGATGCGGTGTGAGTGTCTGCATCGTGCGCTCCTTCCGTCAATTGGTGACTATCGGGCTGCAGGTTGATGAAAGGAATCATCGGCAGCGGCGAATACGCTTCCCTTCTCAAGGATAGATCAGCCGCCGAGGGTGTGTTGGCCCGTGGGCGGTACCGAAGCGTCAGGTCGTGACGATAAGTTGATCCACATTGGTCGAATAGGCCGCGTCGGGAGGGCCGACTCCCGGCAAGGCAGTGGGCCAGTACCCCCCCTGCAGAGATTTGCGGATCATTTTGTCCTTACTGATCCAGCCTGTTTGGCAGCTTCTGGCCGGTTGCCGAAGTTCCCGTGCGAATGACCGAGTGATTTGGTCAGATGACCGAGTCCGACCCACTGCTGCCGGTGGAGCATCATCCGGCGAGCGACAAGGTCATCCGCAGAAGCGGACGATGCTTGCCAGCAAAGAAAGCTCCTCGCCGACGTTGGCGCTATCGGACAGGGGGATCACCCACGGGCCCGCGGAACCCACGGGGACACCTCCTGGAAACGAACCACGTGGAGATAGCGGACGATGTCTACCAGAAAGATCGCGCATGACGGCGAGACCAGGAACTCCTCGAGGTAAGGGTGGCGCGCGAGGAGTTCGGCCTGCCAGTGATCACGATTGGGGCCTGGCGCGAGTTCGGCAGCGCGACCCGTCGCCGTGACCGCCGACACGCGGTGGATGTCGTCGCCGTGCTTGCTGCGATCATCGATCACAAGGGCTACACGGTCGCATTGCTCGAGCAGGCTGTACTTGCGGGTAGCGCGCGAGGTGCAGAACGCGGCCTGGGTGAGGTCGCCACTGACGGCCAGGGCGATCACTGATCCGTACGGTTGCGTGTCGCCCTGGGTGGCCAGAACCGCGCAGGGTTCACCCTCGACCAGGTCGCGGATGCGCTCGGGCAGCGAGGCCTCGCCGGGGGAATCCGATCGGTCGTTGGTCGGCCCGAGAGCCGGCTCGTCGACAGGGTTCATGATGACCTCGTGGGCATTGAAGCAGCGTTGCGTTGGAGAAGTCAGGCTAGCATGGCCCCAAGGGGGCGGCCACGATGTTGCGTCAAGAGGATATCCGACCTCTTCAGTCTTGCGCGACCGGCGCGCGCCTCCCGTCGACACTGGCCATGCCCGCGCAGCGGCAAGCGATCAGAAGGAACACGAACGCATACACCAGCGCCAGCTCGCACTCGTTGGCGGTCGGGAAAAAGGCGGCGTCGAAGGTGAATTTCCAGTGGTACGGGATGGAGGCCATGCCGATGGAAGCGGCAAACAGATCGTTGATGCCGGTGATTCGTAAACATGTTCACCCGACCAAGGCTATCCCGGCGAGGTGCTGATGAAGGAGGGTTCGGGGTCAGAGCAAAAACTCCGTCGGGAAATCACGATGGCTGGCCATGAGCTCAATCCCTGGCAGATTGCCGTGACGAATGCTGACGAGCTTCCGGCCAGGAGAGTGGCCGGCATTGGCCGGGACCCGCTCCCGGACTCAGGACTGTAAACAATGCTGATAGTCGAGGGCACGATACCGCTACGGCCGGTTATGGCCGAAAGCGCCAGTTGGCCGACCCATGCATGCTGGACCTTCTGACCGTTGATTCCCCGGGGGTCGGGAATGACCGTTCCTTGTGGATCCCGAATATTCATGCAGCCTTCGGAAGATAGACATGGTGAAGGGCTTGGACGGCTGGGAATTCAACCACATTACGGGGTTCCGCTGCTCGTAAGGGACGACCGTCCGGCGCGTCGCTATTCAAGGATAGGTGTGTTCGCCAAGGATGGTAGTAATCGAGATACGACCACATGAGTCTCTTGAGATGCCGCTCGTTGGGCACAATGACGTGGTCGAAAAGTCCTCGGCGTAACGTCCCGATCACTCTTTCCGCATAGGCATTTTGCCATGGCGACGCGGGTGCCGTGACGACCGCGTCAATGCCCAGACTTTCAAGCCTCCGCGTAACGCGCTCACCTTATATGGCATCACCGTCTCGAATCAGATTACTCGGAGCAGTATCAAACGGGAACGCTTCGACGATCTGTTGCGCTGTCCAATGTGCTGTAGGATGTTCCGTCACGTCGAAGTGAACAATTCGCCGTCGGTCGTGGGCAAGCGCGATGAAGACGAACATCGATACCAGATCTCGAACATGCTGATCTAGGAATGTTCTCCACGTAGGCGAGAAGGTCCGGCTCGCTTGGGCTGACACTTTTCTACTGTTGACTTGGCAATGTTGATTCCAAGCATTGCGAGTTCAGCGACGATCTTTGGCGAACCCCACGTCGGATTGGCTTCCCACATCCGCCCAATGAGCTTTCTGAGTTCTGGCCAAATCCGAGGCCGGCCTGGCTTATTCGACTGGCTGAGCGCGCGCCAATAGTCGCGGAATCGCTTTTTCTGCCAGGTCGTTACGGTCCTGGGCTGGACAAAGAACAGCACGGCACGCCACCCGGACCGCAGCCTCGACATGACAGACCAGAGCAGAGCAGGCGATCTGCCGGGCGGATACGGGGCCTTTGCCCCGACTTCCGGCACACGGCCAACTGGTACCGCAGCGCCGCGTTCTCCGCCTGCAAAGACAACCGCGATCGGGCAGACGTCGTCACCAAAATCAGAACGAATTGAATCAACCGGATCGTGCATCACAGGATCGGCCATCACCAGAGAATATCTAATAGAATCAATATGCTCCCTTTTTCGGGACCCACAGGTTCGATGCCTTTAACACGGGCACCTCCAATGATATGCGCAATAAGCGAAATTTCGCTCGACACAATAAGCGAGTAATGATAATACTTAATAAGCGAATTTTCGTACAGCACAATAAGCGAAAAGGATAAACCTCAGCGATGCCTAGCCCCCAGAAAAAGCTCGCCGATTCCCTGGAAATTCTATACGAGCTGCAAAATCAGGGAACCGTGGCAATCCGCTCGCGAGACCTGTCGCGGACCCACCGGGAGCGTCTGGTTCAAAACGGGTTTTTGCAGGAAGTCATGAAGGGGTGGTACATCCCTGCCCACCCGGAAGAAACCGCAGGAGAAAGCACAGCCTGGTACACGTCTTTCTGGTCCTTTTGCGGGGATTACTTGGAAAGCCGTTTCGGGAAGGAATGGAGCCTTTCGCCGGAACAGTCGCTGATGCTGCATATCGAGAACCGGACAGTTCCGCGCCAACTCCTGGTCAGAGCGCGCAAAGGGCGCAATCACATCATGGAACTGCCGCACGGCACGTCAATCCTAGACGTGAAGGCCAGCTTGCCGAAAGTCGGTGACGCCGGTGAGTTGGAGGGGCTACGTCTGTTCGCACTGCCCGCCGCCCTGATCGAAGCAGGCCCGGCGTTTTTCGAGCAGCATCCCACGGATGCACGAGCGGCGCTCGCCATGCTACGCGATGTCTCTGGGGTCCTGGAAAAGCTTCTTAACGGCGGACACAGCGTTATTGCCGGGCGGCTCGCCGGGGGCCTACGGGATATTGGCCGAATCCGCCTGGCGGATGATATTGTCAATACGATGAAGGCAGCGGGTTACAAGGTCCGCGAAACCAATCCGTTCGAAGGTGCCGCACCTGCCGCGCTCGAGGCGCGAGAGCACTCCCCACATGTCGCACGCATCCGTCTGATGTGGCAACAAACGCGTGGCGTCGTCATTGAAGCTTTCCCGGAGCCGCCGGGGCTTCCACGGGGTAAGAAAGCCTTCTTGAAGCGGATCGAAGATGCGTACAAGGCCGATGCCTATCATTCCCTGTCGATCGAAGGTTACCTCGTCAGCGGCCCCTTGATTGAGCGTGTCCGGCAAGGCACGTGGAATCCTGATGTACGGGAAGAAGACCGCCAGCGGCGAGACGCTCTTGCAGCACGCGGCTACTGGCAAGCGTTCCAGGCTGTAAAAAGCAGTATCCAGCAAGTGCTGGATGGCGCCGCCCCTGGTGAAGTCGCCAACGATGATCACGGTCAATGGTACCGGGAGATGTTTGCGCCAAGCGTAACGGCTGGCCTTCTCAAACCCGGTGATCTTGCCGGATACCGCAACATACCGGTCTATATCCGGCGCTCGATGCATGTTCCGCCGAGCGCCGACGCCGTCAGAGATTTGATACCCGCTTTCTTCGACCTCCTGAAAGACGAAGACCATCCGGCGGTTCGCGTTGTCCTGGGGCATTTCTTCTTCGTGTACATCCACCCTTACATGGATGGCAACGGGCGCATTGGCCGGTTCTTGATGAACCTGATGCTGGCATCTGGCGGCTATCCATGGACGATCATCCCAGTGGAACGCCGCAATGACTATATGGCGGCGCTGGAGTCCGCCAGTGTCGACCAGAATATTGAGCCTTTTGCGGAGTTTCTTGCGCAGCTGGTGCGCAACAATATGGAAGGAAAAGACGCACCCGGCGTGCCAGAAACATAAAATGCGTAAACAGGCATGCTGTGGGTGGCGAATTGGTAATTGTCACCCGAAATCGATCACTTAAACAGTCTTGTTCCTGGACGCAAGCATCCCTACCCTTCCCTGCCATGAAGGATCTGCTGACACTCCTCCTCCATCTACTGGCAACAATCGCCAAGCTCCTCGGACCGGGTGGCGCGAAGGCAATCATCGCCGACAGCCTGCTCATGAAACAGCAACTCTTGGTCATCAATCGCTCCCGGCGAAGAGCGCCCAATCTCTCGTCATTCGATCGATTCCTGTTTGGCTTCTGGTCATTGTTTCTCAATCCGGTTCTGTCGCAAACACTGCGGGGATCCCAGCTGGACACCGACGACTCTCGTCGGTTACGCAGCCAATGCATAGAACTGTTCTGCAGGTGACACCGATATCCCAAGGGTCTTTCGCATCTGTCCCTTCTTCAGCGTGTGGATCAGTTCAATTCCGGCGAGCGTCTTCTGCGCCGCGTGGAAGTTCTTGAACCCCAGCATCGCTCGAACTCGCCGTTTGACGCACCGATGATCCTGTTCGATGATGTTGTTGAGGTATTTGCACTGGCGAATCTTGATGCGTCTATCGTGATCTTCATTGTAGGTCTTGATGGCGGCCTTGTTGGCACCACTTTTGTCGATATTGATGAGCCCGGGTTTACCATTTCGATCAACGGATTTGCTCAGAAATCGCAGTGCGGCTTTCTTATCGCGCTTGGCCGTGAGTAAGAAGTCGATGGTATTGCCTTGCTTGTCGACGGCCCGATAAAAGTACTTCCACTGGCCTTTGACTTTGATATAGGTTTCGTCGAGGCGCCATCGCTTCCCAGGCCGCTTCTTCCTTTGGTGGAACGACTTTTCAAGTTGCGGCGAGAAATGGACGACCCATCGCTGAATGTTGCTGTGATCGATTGCAAAGCCGCGCTCCGCCATGATCTCCTCGATATCACGATAGCTCAGCGCATAAGCCAGATACCATCGGACACTCTGAAGGATCATCTCCTTTTGGAAATGCCGTCCTTTGAAGCTGATCATGGGCTTTCCGGCAAGGCTTGTATTCGGCTTCACACTATCAGATGAGTCCGGTCGCCGCTTTTGCGACAGAATCCGATGAAGACGAACAACACCCGAAAAGTCGCAGTCGGGATGATGAAAAAGTCGATCGATACAAGATCTCGAACATGCTGATCTAGGAATGTTCTCCACGTAGGCGACGAAGGCCCGGCTCGCTTGGGCTGATACTTTTCTACTGTTGACTTGGCAACGTTGATTCCAAGCATTGCGAGTTCAGCGACGATCTTTGGCGAACCCCACGTCGGATTGGCTTCCCACATCCGCCTAATGAGCTTTTTGAGTTCTGGCGAAATCCGAGGCCGGCCTGGCTTATTCGACTGACTGAGCGCGCGCCAATAGTCGCGGAATCGCTTTTTCTGCCAAGTGGTTACGGTCCTGGGCTGGACAAAGAACAGCACGGCACGCCACCCGGACCACAGCCTCGACATGACAGACCAGAGCAGGAGATCTGCCGGGCGGATACGGGGCCTTTGCCCCGAGACTTCCGGTACACGGCCAACTGGTGCCGCAGCGCCGCGTTCTCCGCCTGCAACGACAACCGCGATCGGGCAGACGTCGTCACCAAAATCAGAACGAATTGAATCAACCGGATCATTCATCGCAGGATCGGCCATCACCCGAGAATATGCAATAGAATCAATATGCTCCCTTTTTCGGGACCCACAGGGGCGCCCGACTGCCATACTGCGGCCGATGTCGGCGCTCGGCGGTTGATCGGCGCTACCGCGCCCCCTGGGCAAACCCCTTCGGGTCGATCCCATGTTTCTTCACCAGCTTGCCGAAGGCGCGTCGTTCCTTGCCCGCCAATGCCGCCGCCCGGGTCACATGACCACCGGTCTGCCCAAGCAATGCGCAAAGGTACTCGCACTCGAACTGCCTGATCGCCTGCTCCTTGGCTTGCCTGAAATTCGTAGGTATTGGTTCCTGAGCAGAAACCGGCTCCGACGGCCTACTGTCGCTGTCAGGCGAGGCGACAATGACGCTGGACTCGGCCAGCAGATACTCGCGCTGAACGAAATGTTCGAGTTCGCGGATATTTCCGGGCCAACCATAGGCCAGCAGCTGTCCACGGGTATAGGGATGCATCACCTTGCGGCCACGCCCGTAAGCAATTTCACACTGGCCGAGGAAGTGCTCGACGAGCATAAAGATATCCTTGCGGCGCTGACGCAGGGAAGGCAGCGTCAGGGTCAATAGATTCAAACGGTAGAACAGATCGAGCCGAAACTGACCGCGCGCCGCCAGGGCCTCGAGGTCGGCATTGGTGGCGGCGACAATCCGGGTATCGGCGTTGCGCTCTTCGCGTGCACCGAGCGGTCGGTAGGAGCGACTTTCAATAAACCGCAGCAACGCCGCCTGTGCCTTGAGTGGCAGCATATCGACCTCGTCGAGAAACAAGGTCCCGTTGCAGGATTGTTCGACCAGACCAACCTGGGTGTGACGCGCATCCGTATAGGCGCCCGAGGCATGACCGAACAGTTCATTCTCTACCAGGCTCTCCGGGATCGCGCCACAGTTGATCGCCTGGAAGCACTCGCCCCGGCGCTCGCCAAGATAATGCAGCGCGCGGGCAGCGAGTTCCTTGCCGGTACCGGTCTCGCCGGTGATCAAGACGTTTGCGTCCACCTGCGCCAGACGCTTGATCTTCCAAAGCGCCTGTCGAAAGGACGACGAACGACCGACCAGATTCATCTGCAGGCATTCATCCACGCTCGGCAGACCCTTTCCACCGATCTCCGCGTGCCCCTCGATCTGCCCCGCCCGCTTCAAACGGGCCGCAAGCTCAAGGTCGTCCACCGGCCAACGACAAAAATCCAGGGCATGATGGAGCAATTCATCGGTGCGCAGCAGCTGCTCATCCGCTACCAGCAGATTGAAAGGCGCGTTGCGTCGATCGAGAAGGTCACGGATACGCGGCCTGTCCAGACGCTTCTCCGCGACATACAACAACTCCAGGTGGCCATCTCGCAGGCCAGGGCTGCCCTGCTTTGCACTGAAAGAGGAAAAACCCACTCTTTTCAGTGCATTATGCAACCCCTCAACCTCGCGAGAAGGTGCAAAGGCCGTGATCTCGACATCCATATCCAGTCCCTCCTCAGCAACACGGCCCGGGACTTCGCCAAGGCCTGCGTCTTTCCCGAATGACATTCCCAGATTAGCAGCATATGCGCCGCCCTATTTGTGACCGTATCCTCATTGGTCGACAAACACCGGCATTGTTCCCGACGGCCGTTCGAATCTCTCAGAAGCTGAGCAGGCTCAGCGAAGGGAGATAGCTGGTCTTGATGCCGGTTGTCCGAAACACGAACTGATCCGACAGCTCAACAAACGACGGGAAATCGTGTTTCAACTGGGTATCAACGGTCGCACTGGTCAGGGTCTCTGCCAGACCGCGGCGCCAATCGGTCGGAATCAGGGGCCGGACGAACCCGGGCACGGCGCTGCGCAGATCGGGCAGAAAACTGACAAAGCTGTAATTGCGCCGATAGATCGCCATCACCTCGTTCACGTCACGTGCACCGGCCGGCACCTGCCGCGCATTGAACGGCACCAGCAGCTTGCCGACGTCCGGTACCGGAGACAGGCTGTCGGCAGAAGGCAGCGGTGGTCGCAGAAACGGTGGCTGCGACGTCGAATCCTGCGCAACAGGCCCGGCTTGCGCGGCGACTGCCGCGGCCGCGGCTGCATCGGCAGATGGCACCGACGGGGTAGCCCCTTCCACCCCGGCCCCGGCCTCCGGCTCGCCCTGAACCGAGGTATCTGCCGGTGGACTCCCGGTCAGCCAGAGGCCGGCCATCCAGCGGCGTAGATGCGCGCGCAGAATCATCGCCTCAACCTCGGGACTGAGTTGCAGCTGGAATTCGGGTGAGGCACTGAACGGACGGACTGGCGGTGCATCGCTGTCGTCACACTGCACCTGTCGCGCCACCCGCTGCTCGACGCGAAACCCTTGGCCGGCCAATAGCGAGTTGCCCCCCCGCCAAGCCTCGCGCTCGGCGGCCGCCTGCGCAGCACCATCCGATCGATCACCCCTCTGTTCGCCGCCGCGCTGCTGCACACTGTGCACCACCTCATGCACCAGCCGCATACGGCCTTCCGGGCTCTGGGTGTCGAATTGCCGAGGGGCGAAATGAATATCGTTGCCAAGGGTGAATGCCCTGGCACGCAGGGCGCCGGCTGCCGCTGCTGCGGTGGAATCGGTGTGAATCCTGACGCTACCGAGCGAAGTCCCCAGTCGCGCCTCGAGCCCACGGCGAAACCCCGGCTGTAGTGCCGTACCGGAACCCTGGCACGGCGCTCCGTATGCGGTCGCCACCCCACCCGTGACAGGCAGGGCGGTAACAGGACGCGGGCGAACCACCCGGGCCGAACGGGTGTTCGAGGGGACCTTGTTCAGAATGGAATGCTGTCGCTCCACGATAACTGAATACCCCCGGCTTTCTCCAACCCTAAGCTTAGCCGCTGAATGCCAACGCGCTACGGATCAACTCAGAACGTTGCCGGAAAGCCCGACCGACGGTAGCTCTGCAAGACGGCGTGCATGGCAGATACACGATCAGCCAGTGCGATGATCGCGCGTTGCCGTTCGTCGAGTGCACCGCCCAGGTGCTGAAAATGCAGCAATGCCATGGCCGCCCGGGCCAGTGGAGCGGCACGAGCGGTCCTTTGGTGCAGGAACAGGAAGCGCTTCGCACCGCTCAGGCGCCGCTGCAAGGCCGGATCGGGACGTGCGGTATCGATTCGCGCAAATGGCCCCGCGGTCTCGAAGGCAAGACCATGATCGAAGGCCAGTTGCGTCAGGTCCCCGATCCGGCTGCGCACGATCGCCAAGGGTGTGGCGCTTCCCGCAACCGCCAATGCGGCGACCATCCGGTCAGCCAGGGCATGCAGCCGTGGACTGCTCTCATTGTAGAAACGCTGTGCCGCATAAAAACCGCGATACGCCGCCTCACGCCGGTCAGCCGGTGCCGTGGTATCACCCGGCCGCGCCGGGGGTACGTGAATCCCCCAACTGGCGCTGTCCTGGTACTGCGACCAGGCACGGCGTTCGAACCGGGCGGCACGCATGGCGGTGGTGCCGAGGCTGACCTCCACGGCCGGGGCGACCAGATTTCTGAGCCCGCGAATCGGTGCATAGGCGCGCGCCACCTCCTGCATCATGTCGCCACGTCGCGGCGGGCTGACCTGATCGTTGTTGACGATATAGAACTCGTTCTGGTCGCGGTCCAGGATGACCAGGGTCACGTGTTCGGGCATGGCGAACAGGCGGAATTCCAGATCCAGGCGCGGCGAGACCGTGCGGGCGGTGCGAAACACCTCATAGGCCACCGTGAGTGCATAGACCCCACAGTCGCGCTCGGCGCGACCCGCCAGATCCGTCGGCATATCGCGCATCTGATTGTCCAGATAGCTGTGGCTGAAATCATCGACGTTGTACTGGGTGTGGATGGTAAAGGCACGCAGATAACGGCCTATCAGCGACATCAGCCGATACAGGACCCCCATACCCAATGCATCGCCCTGTTGATAAGTACCGTACATGACCCGCCATACACGCAGCCTATGACTCAGGTTGTTCATATCGATCGGCGTGCTGCCAAACTCGCGCTGGATCGCGGGCTGTTCCTGCAGGTCGGCCAACAATCCAACCTGGCCGAACAGGGCATCGGTGACGCCGGAGACCGACTGGCGCTGGAAGGTGAAACCACCCGTACCGGCGACCTCTGCCGGCTCCGGCAGTCCCGGCAACTGGGTGACATCGAGATCGACCCCATTGGCCCCATGGATACGCAGTGCCCCACCACCGCGCGCATGTGGCACGTGTTGCACCTCGGCGATCATCGCCGAGTCGCTGTCCCACACATAGTTGTCGCGTATGTCCAGGTAGAGCAACAGCGACAACCCGCTGTAGTAGGCGGCAGCGCGCGTGTTTCCGGCCTGGCGCTGCTCTGCCGACAGGCGCCGATAGAACCCCAGTATCCGGCGTAACTGATCGAAGGCCTGCCTGACCGGCGGGTAAAAGAACATCGCGCGGGTGACACTCGCGGCCTGCTGGCTCCCGACGCTCGACCGCAGGCTCTCCTCGCGCGCAGGGCCCGCCTCGTCCAGTTGCCAGCTGATCAGCTGGTACGCGGTACCGAATACCCTGAATGCCAGTTCGTGCCGATCGGATCGCGCCGCCGCCTCGGCCTGCTCAATCAGCCCGTTCGTGCCCTGGCCGAGAAACGACAGCTGGAGGCGTGGCACATGGTGCTGCGGATCGGCCGTTACATGCTGAAGCATCCAGGCATCGTGTGTTGCCTGCAACGCACGCGTAGCCTGCTCATGCATTCCCTGCGACAGAAAGTAGATCGTCAGCTTCAGACCATGCTGCAGCCAATGCCGGTTTTCCCGCATGTGATCCAACAGGCGAATCGCCGGCTGCCGCGCCGCCGGATCCGGCGCACCGAGCATCGCTGCATATTCGAACTGCCGGATAAGCTGTTCGATATCTATCGGCAACGAGGCCACCGTGGGCGTTGGCGACCCGGCTGTCTCGCGGGCAACGGCCAGACCGGTCTTGGGCATCCGGCCATACCCCTGCACCGCCAGGTTCGCCGATCGCTCGGCCGCATCACCCGGACCCGTCATCCGCAACCCGTCAAGATTGCGCGGTTCGGCCATGTCCTGCTGAACCGCGTGTGCCACCTCGTGCACCAGTGTCGATTGCGAGGCCTGGAGGCCTTGATGCCTGCCGCCGAGCACGATGTGCGAGCCCACGGTGTAGGCGTTTGCCGACAATAAACTCGCGCTTGCCGCTGCCAACGGACCGCGATGAAGCCGGACAGAAGAGAGATCACAATCGAACTGCCTTTGCATCGCACTAAGCGCCGGTCCGGTGAGCGGAGACGAAGTTGCAGCAAGGCCCTGCCGTATCGCCGGACCCAATCCGACCGACAGGTCCAGGGGCAGGTCACCCGACAGGGGTTCCGGCTTGTAGGCAGGTAACGACCTCGAGTCGTTTTTGGCGGGTTTTTGACCAACCCTCGTAGATCCAGAGACTACCCGTCGCTGCCTTGGCTCCGATCCTGGACCTTTCATGCTTACACTCGCAGCTGCACAACGGCGGAATCCGGTATGCCGTTCACAACGCCTATTGCTCTGCCAGCTCTGAAACGGGATGCAAATTTCCCTGGTAGTAGGCCGGTGTGCACGAGCTGAATAAAGCAACGGCCATCACCGATCGGCCGGTTGCATCCATGAAAAGCGCTAAGCCACTCTCGGCGTATACCCAAGCACCACGCTGCACTGGCATTTGATCGAGCCGATAGTCCAAGCGCAGGTCCGGCTCACCCAAGCCTGCAAACCAAGTTGCATCGAAAGGATGAGGCGCCGGATAGGCACCTTCAACAAGAACCAGATCATCATTTTCATACCATGCCTTGAGGTCGCCCGCGTAGGCTTCATGAAGATAGACCCGATAACGATATTCCCTCGCGCCTGATCCCAGCCTGCCGATTCCATAATGGTCACTGACGCGTGTGAACGCCTGATCGAAAGACCGGTATCCACATTCATCAGGGATGCCCCGCCATTGGCGAAAATCTCTCTGATAAATCTTCGTCCATACCTGGTCGCAATCAACAGCGCTGACCGGATCATCAATCAATAGACTGCTCCCACAGTAAGATGGAAGACCAACCAAGACGGTAAAGGTGGAATTTCTTACGCATCGCTTCAACCCAAACCCGTCCATTTATCAAGGTCTGCCAATCAGATCGACTCGACCGAGGAAAAATGCCGCAAGCGCATTTCTGATACCCACGACCCCGACCATACGCTCGGCATTGACCCATTCGTCATAGCGCCCCGGTGTCCGTACAGGATGGCCAGTGGGGTTGACTGGATCCTGGAATCTGTCCTCAATGATCGTACGCAAGGCAGGATCGAAACTGACATTGTCCCAAACGATTTTAGCCAGATAGTCGGTCATTCCCTCACGGAGCACAAAACCACCCTGTTGCTCGGGAAGCCCTCGACGATACGCAACGTGGTCTGCATGCTCCAGGGTATGTATGTACTCGTGAATTATGGTGCCGAATAACCTGTACATCAAATGCCGGTTTGCCAGGTCTGTCGAACCCACGTAACGCTGCAGATTGATTTGTCCGCCGCCCGCTGATGCTGGCCAATTGCGGTGGATATCCGCCAGTTCAGTGCGACGTGATCCAACAACGCCAGACGTCACATGTGGTGGATTCGCGTCATAATCGAGCACCCCCGGCGGTGTATTGGGAAACCCTGTGACTGAAGCGATCAGCGCCCACTCTGGAGTCCGGGTCTTGACCGCCCCATGCTGACGATCGATCTCCTTGATATCATCATCACCGTTGAGGATCTTCATTACCCGAAAATTCACAGCCCAGTCGGCATTCGTGGGGGACGCGGCGATGAAAGTATCACGGACAACGAATTGATCCCGAATATTGACGCCGTAGGCTAGCGCAGGCCCCACTCGATAGCGTCCGAATACCGCGTCGGTAGCCGATTTTGCTGCTTGTGCGAGCCGGTTGATTTCTGCCGGACTCAGCAAATTTGCCGATGTTCGGACAGGCCGAGAAGCCACCAAACCCGCGTGAAGATCGTTGATTCTTTGTGTTAATCGATCACGAATCCGGGTTTCATAGGGATTCGGGTGGGCGAGAATTGTGCGGTGAAAAACCGGGAGACCTCCACCTACCGCCTGAGGTTGTGTGGTGATCGCCTGGTTAGCCGCGACGCGTTCCGCTGCACTCAATGTCCTTGTGCCCTCAAGCAGGGGGCGTGCGGCATCCGTTGCAATCGCATGCTCTGGTGCGTGTCCGAGAAAATGCTGGTCCAGTAGATCGATGGTAGCTGCGTCAATCTTTCCGGTAACAGCGGCGCCGCTGAGGCCTTTGGAACGCTGAAAGTCTTCTACAGCCGTTCTTGTTTCGCCTTCAAACTTTCCGTCAACCCCATAAATAGGCAATGTGAAACCCGCATCTAACAAAGCCTGCTGAATGATACGGACATGCAGCCCACGCGCCCCCCTTTCGATCGGAGCGGAACCGTCATATACGTCTTCCAGTTCGATACTAAGACTGAATCTATTCGAGCGCAGATTGCGCCCGTCGGTAAGACTTCGCCGGACGACCCCATCGTTATACTGCAACGAATGGGCAAGTTCATGCGCGATGACACGGCGACCTTCAGCATGACCAGGCTGGAACTGCCCAGGCGAAAATACGAGCTGCGATCCAGACGCGTAAGCCTGGGCCCCGAGGTCCTGAGCCGACTGCGATTCAGCATGGATACGGATTCGACTCAAGTCGCGCCCGAGCAAACCACCCCAACGCTTGACCAGGTCTCTGGGCAACGGATCACCATGTTGCGATAACGTCCGACCTACGGCACTCGGGACACCACTGCTCGCCGTCTTAGATGGACCGGGCGCATCCGGCCCGACGTTCGCAGGACGACCGTGTAACAAGGCATCGGCCGTCTGGTCTGCCTGCAGTTCGGCTGCGGACGCCGGTTCACCAACCATGCCAGAATCTTGCTTGAGCGGCATAGCGAGCGGCGTTGGCTTTCCGCCTCGAAGCGAGGTTACCAACCCTGAGCGCCCGTGCTTCGGCCTCATCCTTGCCTTCATCATCCCCCCTTTTCAACAAAGGCCTACGCTAACGCCGCGACCTCGCCTTGCCGTAACAATAGGCGCACAGGTCGTAGCCGAGCCGCCTCGCCTCAGCCTCGTTGGCAAAATAGACACGATGGTCAGGGCGCATCTCTTCAATCTGACAACCGGGCTTTTCGTTAGTCAGATTGTGTAACTCACGTGTCCCCGAGTTACCCAGAAACTGCGTGCGCAGTTGACAGGCTTCGCCACCCTGACCGGTCCTGGGCAAAACGATATCCCGATAGGCGATCATCGAGGGTGCCGGATACAGTGGTGTTTTCACCATCGTCAGCTCACCACCGTTCGGGCGTGCACCCACGTACACCGGCTCCTTGACGAAGTTGTCGCGAATCGATGCGTTGATTCGGATGCCATTCGCCAGGCGCTGAGGCTGTGTCTCGACGGTGTCCGTGCGCTGGGCGTCGAGCGCTTCGGCGTTGGTATTGACGTTCAAGCCACCACGATTGATCTCCAAACCCCCGCCCGGTTGGCTGGCCTCTTCCGCCGCCGCCTCTCTCGCGTCCGATTCCCCCTTCTTCACGGCGCGGGGCAAGACCAGCCGGAAGTAACCCTTGCTGTCACTCCTGGTCTCGATCAGCGCGGTCTCGTTACCGTCGGCGTCGGGATACAAGGCAACCGTGGCCTTGCTGATCGCCAGGCCGTCACGCGTGCGCACGTAGCCATGCAGCAGCCAGGCACCCTCCTGACGCTCGACCGCGGTCACATTGACCCGATCGCGCTCCATCCGGCTGTTGACCAAAAGGCTGTGCTCATTGGTCATGCGTTGATCGGCCTCGACCACCAGCGGATGCCCGGCACCGTGTTTCGCTTCCAGTCGGCCGCGCTCGCGCCGGCTCTGCACCAGCTTCGCCCGCTTGACGGAGCCGAGGCGACCCAGGCCATCGGCACGAAAGCCATCCATCTGAGCGGGCAGCCCCTCTGCAATCTTCTCGATCTGTTCGAACGAGAGGCTTGTTGTACTGCGTTTCTGCGTTGCCATTTCGATCTCCTTCGATTCCGCGATGCCGCTATCGGAGCAGGCCAAGTATTTCTGTATTCGGGTTGGTCGTGGCCGCCGCCGTCTGATCGTCGGTAACGAACAATCTCTCGAACCGGCCGAACAGCTCACACCAGAACCCGAGGAAGCTTATCGAGTTGAACAGCACCTGGTTGTCATGCTCCTTGATACTGGTCGTTAGGAACGGGAACCAGGCATCCAGCGGCGATTCGAGGCTGATGACGCAGTGTGTGGCCTGATTGTCACTCGTGTTGTTGAATATCAGGCCGAATCCGATCGACGAGAACAAGGTCACGAACAACGATTCCTTGAAACGGTTGTCCTGGATTCGCACCGTCATACCGACCGCAATCAGATTGCTGAACAGCAGATCGATCAGGTAGTCACAGTCGAACTGGTTGTTTTGTACCGTGACGTCGTCGAGGCTGATGATCAGCGTCGAGCTGATCGCAAAATCCACTTGTGTCTCGGTCAGGTCGGTCAGCACCTGATTGTTGGTGAAGGAGACATTGCCGTTGGCCATGTAGCGGCCGATTGCATTGTCGTCCAGCCCGCCACTGCCCTCGGGTGTGAAGTTGTCTCGAATGCTCGGTAACGCACCCGGATCGCCCGGATCGGACGTCACCCCGGTGAACACGAAGCTCTGCAGATAAAACTCGTTCGACCAACCAAGATTGAAGATCCACACGGTACTGGCCCAGAAGCTCGGTTCCGCCGCGTCCATGATGATGCCCTGACTGGCGAGTTGATTACCCTGGACACTCACCGGGCCGAGCGCCTGCAGGAAAAGGGCCTGGCCAAGCGGCTGGCTGATCTGGTTATCGTGAATACGGATCGCCGGCACCCCGTTCTGCCGTGGCCGGAAGTTGCCGAGCACTTCGATCGAATCGATACCCGGCAGCGCAAAGATGATCACGATGCCGCCACGTGGACCCTGCATCACATCGTCTTCGCCTTCGGCGGTCTTTGCACCGTTGTTGCGAATCCGGTTGCGGCAGGCATCGAACCCGGCCGCATGCAGGGCGAACACGCCACACACCGTCTGCCGCTGATCTGGGCCATTGTGTTCGATCACGTTGTCATACAGCCGCAGGTACTCGACATCGGCCAGCGCGATACCGCCGTAGCCCATCAGCCGGCGCATAGCCTGCGGTATCGGCGCCAGGGTGCGCCGCAGACATTGGCGAATGCGGTTGTCGAGAATGGCCAGACGCACGACACTGATGAACTCATCTTCCTCATCCAGATCGAAGAAGGCAACCACGCCGATGCCGTTCATTCCCATGTGTTCGATGCGATTCCTCTCGATCCGCAGGTCGTACAGGGCACCCTCGGAGACAAAGCGCGGATCACCCGGTTGCTGTGGCGGCGGCTGGAAGCCGTCGCCCGGCGCGCATGGATCGCATGGATCGAGGCGATTGACCACCCAGCCGGGTGTGCGCCCCAGGAAGTTACCCTGATCGTCGATCTCGATCAGGGAACCCAGGGTAATCCCGTTGCCGATGCCGCCGGCTATCCGGTTGTCGATCACATCGACCCGCTCGGAGCCGCCGCCGATCTGCAGACCACCGCGACCGGCCTCGCTGGCCTGCGGTTGGATCGCATCGACCAGCACGGTATTCAGGCCGATCGGCTCACCATCGGCTGCAGTCAGATCATCATCGATTCCGAGCGCCTGGTTGCGCGGCCCGGTGACGATCCGGTTGTGTTCGAGCAGGCCGTCGTCGCCGCGCAGATAGACCCCCGGCCAGGGACCGGGTACATCCTCCATCTCGATCTGGCAGCGTTGAATCTTGATCTGCTCGACACCGTCGACCAGGATCGCCGATTGCTGTGCGGCGCGCACCCGCAGGTCGGCCAGCACGACATCACGTGCCGGCAGAACCGCCCCACCGGCGGGCGCAAAATCACGGATCTCGATACCGATGGCGGTCGGGTGCGCCTCGATCGTCATACCCGATATCGTCAGATTGCGTTGCCCGGTCATCTGGAACACCGCGTCGGCGATAACCTGATCCACGTCCGGCTGGTCGGAGATCACCAGTGTCTTGTCGATGCCGCAGCCATAGATGGTGACATCATCGCGGGCGATGACGATATTCTCGACATAGGTGCCGGGCAGCACACATACCTTTCCAGGGCGGTCGGCGGGCAGGTGGTCGATCGCCGCCTGGATGCTGTCGAAGTCACCGAAGCTTTGGAGTCCGTCGCCGACCTTGAAGCTGCAGCAGTCGTGCTGCCGGGTAAGCGGCTGAAATACCTGGCGGCAGTCATGGATGGCCGGCGAACCGGTCTCGGTCACCACCGGCCCGGCACTCCAGGTGACGATCGCCAGTGGTGCACGATGGTAGGTCACACCCCCGGGTGGCGCATTGTCCGGCCACTCGATATCCGGGTCGAGTTCGACCCCCGCGGCACGCACCGGGAAGGTCCAGTAGTCACCAGGCCGATAGTTGCTGTTGTCGACGCTCGCCGCATCGAACTGCAGGCGCAGACCCATCTCGAACGCCACCGGTATGCCAGTAGCGAAATCCGCGATCGGTTCGATCCCATCCCACAGTCGGAAGAACACGGCCTCACCCGCGACCGGGGGGGCTCCATCGATATTCGTCAGTTGCAGCCGACCGTCCGCCACCAAGCTGGCATCGGCGGTCATGTAGGCCCGCCAGTGCCCCAGCTCCGGGTTGTGTGCCAGGGCCTCGAACCAGAACTCGGTAAGCCCACAGTGGTTGATCATCTGATCGTTGGCCTCTATCGAGACCTCAGACACCGCATTGTCGAAAACCCCGCGTCCGACCAGACCGCCGTTGAACCGCGACCACTTGAAGCGGGCCGCACCGCCGGCGTCGGGCGCGGCGATCTCTACGCGGATCAGGTAGTGCTCGAAACCGGTGAAACCACCACCGATATCTACAGGACATTCGCCGGTCACGCCAAGGCTCGGCTCCGGCGTCACCGACAGGCGCCCTTTGTCGTCCGGATCGTCGATCAGCCGATCGAGATTGGCGCAGTCCTCGTCCGGCTCCAGCCTCAACAGCCGCAGCACATACTGCAGCTTGGAGCGCTCGCTGGTGTCGGGCCCACCCAGTGCGGGCTCGAGCAGAAAACGCTCGGGATCGCCGGGCAGGTCCTTCGGACGACGTCCCTGGAAGGCGGAAAAGGCCTCTTCCCAGACTTCCAGCACGACCGCGTCGCGCACGCCGGCTGCAATACTGCCGGCATCCGGCAGCGGGTCTGCAATCGGCGGTCCGTAATACCGGGCACTGAGTACAACCGGGTCCTGATCACCCAGATACAGGTGCAGACCGTCCAGCCAGCCGCGACCTGGCTCCAGGGTCAGCTGCACCGTGCTGCCGTCGCTGCTCGCCTGCAACACCTGCAGGTTGTCGCGCTCGGCTGCGGGGATGGCCACGGTATTGGGGCCAAAGGCATCCTGACCGACCAACTCGCGCAGATGGCGGCTGATCTGGGTATCGGCATTCCAGTCCTGGTCGGTCAGTACCCGACCTTGCTGCTGCCAGACACCGGTAAAGTTCTCGCCAGGGATGTAGTCAAGTTTGGAGAAGTCTCCTTTCATCTCACTGGTCCTTAGGTTATGGGTATCAAAACGGGACGGGTTCCGACCGGAACGAATTCCCGGTAACGGATGCTGAGGTTCTTCCACTTGTGGGTATTCAGCAGATAGCCGAACACCCCCATCGCATCCTGATTGGGACCCTGTTCTAACAGGCGCCGATCGCTGCTCAGACGCAACTGGCCGTAGCCCGGCTGACCAAACCACTCGTGGCTGAAGCCAAGCCTGGTGTCGGCGCCGAACACACAACCGTGATGCGGCGGCAGGCGGTCACCGTCGCCACTGAAGTAACTGAAACGGATACAGCCATACTGGTGATCGCGCACCCGCAGACGATGCAGCAGGATCGCGCCGTCGCCTTCGGCGCGATTGACCCGCGCACGACCGAAACAGGTCAGCCCGGAAAAACGGATATCCGGTCCATACAACTCTTCACGATCACCGGTCGCCGCGGCGATGGCAAGGTTGCCCGGACCATCGCCCACCCCGCTGCCAGCGTCGATCAGGCTGTCTCTGATATCGAGGAGGTAACCGGGATCCACCCAGGCAGAACCAAGGATCGAGTGACGGATCTCGATCACCGGTATCTGATCGAAGGCGAGCGCCTCGGTCGGATCATCGATGAAACCGTAGTCGTCGGTCAGCTCCAGGCCGGCGCGGAACCCCTGGCGTGTGCCATCGGGGCTGCCGTCGAGTTGCAGCGCGCCACCCGGGTCCAGGGTGCAGCCGTCGAGCACCAGCCGGTTGAGCGCGGCCTGCCCGATCAGGGCCTCATCGCCGGAAAACGCCGCCGCGTCACGGTCCCAGGTGAGGTAGAGGCCCTCGAGCCGCACCTCCAGCTCGTCCATGCGATTGGCGGCATCGGCACCCAGCACGTCGGCCGGTCGAAAGCGCAGCGGTCGCTGCAAACGCACCATCGGTCGCTGATTACCCGCGGCGCGTATCCAGACCGGAAAGTTGGGTGTCAGGGTCGCCGCACCGCCCTCGCTGCCATTGCCGCTGACCAGCGCGATGTCCAGGTCGTAACTGCGGCTGTCGGTGATCTCGATGATCAATGGCCCGGGCAGGCTGGTTTCGTCGGCGAGATTGTCCAGTGCGTTGCGCAAGGCGAAGGCCCCGCCGCCACTGACGGTGCGCACCGTCACCGGCTGCAGGTTCCAAGTCGTCGGCAGCGCTGCCCGGGCTATCGGCTGCGCACCGGTCGGACCGGAGAAACCGTAGCTGTAGCTGATCAACAGCGCGTCGCGGATCGGCTGCGCCTCGGTGGTGAGATCGGTCACGCCGAACAACACCCGACCGAGTTTCGGATCGATCACGATCTCGTAGTCTCGCAGCGGCGGACTCAGGCCCTCCTCCCAGGCGCACAGGTTGGCACCGCGCAGATACCACCAGCGACGGTCCGCCACCGGCAACAGCAAGGGCAGGTCCGCCAGTGGTTGCGGCAGATGCAGGGTCAATCCGACACTGCCGTCACCCGGCGGTTGCGGCGTTGCGGTGTGGCCACTCACCGCGACATAGGGTGAGGGATGATCGATATGATCGCGCTCGTCGCCGACAACCGCCTCACGGCTGATCCTCGGCCAGGCCATCGGACCGGGTATGGCGTCCAGCTCGCTGAGTTCCGGCGGATCATCATCGGCATGGAAACGGTGGCTGTTGAACAACACCATGGGATCGGCCTGCGGGTGCACGATGCAACGCACCACAGAGCGCCCCGGGCTCAGGCTGGCGGCCTCGATCCAGCCCGGCTCGACCAGCGGCACCTGGTAGTCCTTCAGGCGCCACAGGTAGATACCCAGGTTGGGCAGATTGTAACGCGGTGCGCCGACCTGCCCTGGCTTCAGGTCAGCGACGTGGGCGAACGGATCGAAGGGCCCGTGCAGCAGGGCCAGCTGTGCCGGGTCACGCAGATTCACCACGCCGCCTCGGACCGGTGTCGTGATATCGGTCTGCAGACTCAAGGGCGGCAGTCCGCCCTCGTCCGGACGCTGGTGGTTGAGGTGCTGCAACCAGGCCAGGCGCTCGCGCGACTCGACCGCATGCGCGGCCCAGCCGGACAGGCTGTAGCTGAGCGACTCGATCGCCGCCAGCGTGCCCTTGCGACGACGATGAAATACGGTACGTGCCACATCTGCACGCAGCGTCCAGGGGTCACCCGAGAGATGCGAGGTACCGAGCAGATCGGCAAGGTATGGAATGACCCAGTCGGCGCAGGTTTCGATAAAGAAGTCGTGATAAAGCGTCTCGACATTGTCCCGGCTACCACTCAGCACCTCGTCGAGGATGCCAAGATAGTCCTCGAGCTGGCCGGCGGGTCGCTGCTCGCCGTCCCTGATCCGGTAGATCTCGGGCAGTCGTTGATAGAGGGCCTTGCGTGGTGTGCTCATGACTCACAACCCTCCGCGGTTTCCTCACGGCCGAGATTAAGCAGCAGATGATCCAGGTATAAGACCAGCAGGCGATCGCCCGGGCAGCCGAGGGCCTGTTCGTTCGCAGGTGCCGGCGGCACACCGAGCTCGGTCGGGTCGTGTTCCACCGGATTGCCGAGATCCAGCCACTGGAAGCCGTCAACCCGCACCCAGACCACGCCCGCAACATGCTGCACGGCCGCCAGAACCTGCGAGCTGTGTACGCTCTGGCCAAGCCGCCGGGCCGATTCACCGAACAGCCCCGCCGCCGGATCTATCCCCATACCCTCGGTCCCCGCCACGCCCAGCGCCGCAAGCAAGGCGGCCTCGATGTCCTGCTCGCGCCGATTGCTGGCATAACTGACGCTCAGATCCAGATAGACATACTGTCGAACGGCCTGGCGCACTCGGACCGGATAGCGAGCCGCACCGCGACAACGGTTGTAGCTGTTCATGCTTTGCTGCACCTTTTCGGCCTCGGCGGGGTCACCGCCCTCGGTGAGCACGGTCAGCCGGATCAGCGGGGCACCCGACGGTGCAAGCCACTCGGCACCCGCCTTGAGCACGCCGGGGAGCCCCAGGGCTTCGGCCTCGTAATCCGCCAGGCCGACCATCCTGTCGAGGCTCTGCATCAATACCGGCGCCGCATTGCGGGCATTGTCTGCGGTCTCCGGATCGGCGCCGCCTACAGCGGGACCGGGCATCAACACCTTCTTCAATGCCTTGAGCCTGCCGGTCGCACCCGGCTTGCCGTCGGCATCCCCGCGCGCGCCGGTGCCCTTGCGATACAGCCCGACCACATTGTTGCGCCCCGAGGGCAGCCGGGCACCGGTCTTGCCGTCGCCGAACTGTACGTAGCTGACACCCTCGTCATCCTCACGCACCACGTAGACATGCTCTTTGGCGCCGTGTCCGAACAGGACATCCACCTGCTGCCACAACAAACCGTCGACATAGACCATCAGTTCCGGCACCTGTGCCGGCGTACGGGTTGTATCGATTAGATAGGTCAGCGGCGCCTTCGGCACCGCGAAGGTCTGAAAGCCCTGCCGGGCATCGCCCGAGCCGAGGATCGCCTGCTTCTGGGTCTCGCCCTGGTCCGCGTGCACCAGGTTGCCGTAGACGGTGACTTTCGGATCGTCTTCCGGAAAGTCCTCGCGCACAAAAACCGGGGGTTCGCTGAGCAGGATCGGCCACTGCCAGGCATTGTCCCTGTCACGTGTCGCCAACTCGGCCTCGCCGACCTGCGCGGTAACACTGACGGTCTGAAATCGACCGTCGTCATGCAGCAGCATCAACTCACGGCCGAACAGCTCACGCGCATCCTGGTAGAGGCCGAAGTAACTCAGCTGCGTACTCGTGAACGCACCCGAAGGCCAGTCGCTCGGTGCGACGAAGGTGAGTTCAGGACTGGTGGCCTCGTGGAACACCAGAGATCGCAGATCGGCGCTGTCGGCGTTGGCCGCGGTATTCGCGATCAGCGGATCATCCAGCCCGACCCCGGTGCAACTGCCGGACATGGCGGCCCAAACCGCGCTGTCCAGGCGCAGCGATTCGATCGTGCGCACCACCGTAAAGGGCAGCGAACTGTCGAGTAACACCACCTGCCACGGATTGGTGTACTCGAACTCCGGGCTGCCGTAATAGCCTGTTTCAAATCCGGAACCACCACCGATCTCATGCAGCACCATGGGACCGGCGGGTGACATCGGCAACGATGAACCCGTCAAACCGGAATACTGGTACGACTGCGTGACCGACGCGGTGTCAGTGGCACGCAGGAAGCGTCCCTGGCAGATCAGTTTGCCGCCCAGCGGCAGATCGTCGGTCTCACCCTCGAGCAACAGTCCGGTGCTGGACAGCGCCGAGTAATAGTCACCCTCACCGAACTGATATTCACTGATCTTGCGATCGTATGTCGTGGATCGCAGCTCCTGTATACCGGTGAGTTCATCGATATCACCACCGAAGCGGCTCGGTGCATTGTGGCCGAAATGGCGAAAGCTGCGGTCGATGACATAGGCCTTGACCTGGGTACCTCGCGCCAGCTGCAACTCGCCCTCGAAACGCACAATGATGCGATCGAGCACCGTCTCGACCTCTTTGACGATCAGGACCTCGGCGGCCTGCTGACGATAGGACGTGGAGTAGCTGCCACCACCGGAATCGAACTTGCCTGTATCCGGGGTGAGCATGATGCGGTCACCGGCCTTCAGCCCGGCTGCCTGACGGCTGTCCAGATCAACCGCTGTGCCGACCGCGCTCAACTCCAGCTCACTCAAACCCATGGAGATCGTTTGGGCCGCCATGCGTGGGCGATACAGGCGGAACTGGTTCTGCGCCGGGTAGGCGGTGTGTTCGATCCGGGTTTCAAACACCGCCGCCTCGTCCTGGTCTTCCAGTTGCACCTTGAAGCCGAAACCCATCGGTACCCTGACCACCTGCTCGCCATCGACGATCAGCGCAAAGCTGGCCTCGCCACCTACGCCGGAGGCCAGACGATAACCGCTAAGCTGCACCAGGCGGCTGATGCTGTCGCGCCAGTCGGCACTGCGCAGGTAGGCCTCGTTGGCGTACAGCTCCTGATAGAAGGCGAGCACCGGGGGGATGATCGCCGCGCCCTCCAGCAGCGCGATTCCCGGATCGTCGGCAGCGCGGTGGGTCCAGCTCTGCAAGGCCCATGAGAGATCGAGCCGATCCAGCATGTGCTCGCGGAAGCTCGCATAGTCACCGATCCGGCAACCGAGTCGGTCCAGCCCCGGCCGGTTATGGATCACCGCGGGAAAGTCCGACGGTCGATCGCAATCGTTGCCGCAACTGATCGCCTGCCTCCCTGAATATCGAACTGAATGCGACCATGCTCGAGATGGTTCGGAGCGTTGGACACCCGCACGATCTCCCACGGCCGGACCTCGATACGCTCAAGCTCGGACTGCGGCAGTGCCTCGGGCGGGATGTAGATGATCAGCTCACTGCCGGCGCCCGGGTGGAAACGCCGCATACTGAGCGACACGACCCGGTCCACGCCGGTCACCCGCAAGGCGCGGCCCATGACCTGGCTGGCGTGAAGGTCCTGGCCAAAACTCCAGACATCGGGATGGAAGAAGCCGGGGTCACCGGACGGCGTGTAGCCCTCGGAAAACTCGCGGGCCAGTTCCTGCGCCAGGTCTTCCGGCCAATAGGCGGCGTCGGCACATACCGTCAGCTCGACATCCAGCGGCACGTAACGCGCCGGGCGCACCTCGAGGTCCTCGCCGATCAGACGAACGGCATCCAGGTGTGCCTGAATGCGCCGGCGCAGCTGATCGTCGAGTACGGTGGAACTGGCCGGGTCGATCGCCACCCGGACGGTACGCCAGCTTCCCGTCCAACGGTAACGCGCATAGCGTGGGCCACCTCGGGCAGTTCCTCGGCGCGCTGAACATAATCCGCCAGCGTCACCGCGCGCAGCTGCCGCGCACGGTAGGCGACCGGGACACGGCGAATGATCTCCGCCACCGGCTCGGAATCCCGGCCATTGATCACGTCGAACGGATTGCGCAGCGTATTCAGGTCGGTCAGGGCCTCGAACCCGGTCAGGCTGTCGGCACCGACGTTCCCGACGGCGCCCTGCCCGACCTGGTAGTCGCAGACCACCACGGCGGTATCGCTGAGGCGGGCGCCGTTTACGCCATTACCGAAGCGCAGCCGGCTGCGCTTGCGCTCGTCGGTCTCGACGATGAAGTGTTCGTCGATCACCTTGGCTCTCGATCAAGTCGGAGCGCTCCGACCATATCTGAAGCCCCGCCCCCTCCGACCATGCGCCGGTGGCATCCATCTGGGTGTGCGCCCACCTGCAATGTGGTCTCGGTCGGACGGATACCACCGGGCGGCGTGTCACGATACGCGAGCGGCATAACCGGCAGCCCGCACAGTTTTCCCCAGGGCGTGGCCTGCCAATACAGATAATCGCGACGGATCAGGTCATTCGGATCACTGACCGGGAGAACCAGGCCCGGGGGCAGAAAGACGGTGTGGTGCGGCC
>CAVWEI010000009.1:0-43678 GCA_963753845.1 uncultured Gammaproteobacteria bacterium | reverse complement strand
ACATGGACTGAGCTACGATCAGCTTGCGGCAAACGCCGGGCCCGAGGAGATATCCCCGGCCCGGCGTTTCTATTTAACGACCTCGTTGATCAGCAGTTGCACGCTCTCGGGCGGATTGCCGCTGTCCACCACCACGTCGGCGGCGGTGATGTCGCCGGGCTGGGTGCCGGCCTGGCCGCTTTTTGAGATCTTTGCGCTCACCTTGACCCGCGGGAAGGAAGACAGCTTCATCGCCGGCATCATCGCCATGGCATCGGTGAGGGTCACCTTCAGAGGCAGGTCGCCGACCTGTTGCCTTGCCACGGCCAGGGGCATGGGCGGCCCGCTCTCTGCACGGGCCAGCACGAATACCGTGTCCGTGGGTGAGACCTGCTCCATGAGCGAGGGCGCCAGGGCCACTTCGACAACGATGGCCGCACCGTCGGCATCGACCGACTCGGTGGCGGTCGGCGGGGCGGCGGTCGGCGGGGCCGCGGGTACGCTTGGTGTGGCGGCCATGATCGGCGGCAGGGCGGCCGGTGCTGCAGGCAGTTTCCCCCCGGCCTGCGAAATCATCTGCCCGAGTTCGCTCTGCATGGCGGGTTCGCCTTCCAGCAGCGGATAGGCGTGCTGCCAGTAGCCCAGTGCGGTGGCGCTGTCGCCATTGTCGAATGCGGCGTTGCCCAGCAGCCAGAGTGCGGTGACGCTGTCAGGGTCGATACTCAGGGCTTTTTCCAGAAGCTCGATGGCGCGCGGGCCGACGTGCCGGCCGTCGCGCATCGACAGTGCGTCGGCCAGGGACAGCAGTCCGGCCGGCTCGTCCGGCAGCAGTCCGACCACCTGTTCGAAGGCGTACACGGCCTGGGTGTAGTTCTGCAGGCGCATGTAGGTGCGGCCGAGCAGGAACCAGCCCTGGGCGTTGTCCGGGTTTTCCTCCATGCGCGCGCGCAGCTGTTCGACCAGCTCGCTGACCGGCGGCATCTCGCCCGCCGCGCCGTGCCCGGCGGTGGCCGGGGCGGCGCCCGGCATGCCGGCGATCAGCTGTGGTGAGCCGATTTGCAGGTAGGTCGGTATGGTGATCAGGGGAATCAGGATGGCAGCGGCCAGCAGCGCCCAGCGCCCACCGCTGCCGGCGGTTGGCGTCTTGATCTCCGCCGTGCCCTCGAGATCCTGGGCCAGGGCCAGTTCGAGCTCGCGCCTGCCCTGGGCAAATTCCTCGTCGGACAGGCCCCCGGCCTCTTTTTCGGCAACGAGGTCGGCGAGGCGCTCGCGCGCGATTTCGACGTTGAAGCGCTCGGTGCTGTCGGAACTTGCGGCATGGCGCCGCAGCAGGGTCGGCGCGAGTAATGCCAGTGCCACCACGATCATGGCGGCAGTGATAATCCAGAAAAGGGTCATGCGTCTCTCTTGTCTTGGTCGATATCGAGCAGTGAAGCGGCGGCCTTGAGGGTGGAATCGTCGACGTTGATGCCCTGCTCGGCGCGGCGCCGGCGGATCGTGCGGACCAGGAGACTGACTCCGATCAGCAGTATGATGAAGGGCCCGCCCCAAAGCAGCAGCGTATTGCTGTTCAGCGGTGGGCGATAGAGCACGAATTCTCCGTAGCGCTCGACCATATACCCGGCGATCTCTTTTTCCGACTTGTCCTGTTTGACCATTTCGTAGGTCTTGCGGCGCAGGTCAACCGCCAGCTCCGCATTCGAATCGGCCAGGTTCTGGTTCTGGCACACCAGGCAGCGCAGTTCGGCGATCAGTTTGTTGTAGCGTTCCTCGTGCTCCGGGGTGTCGAAGCTGAGTACCTCGACCCTGGCCTGGACACTCAGGGTCAGCAGCATGCCGAGGATCGCGAGGATCAGGTGCGGGCCCTTCATGAGGTTTCCCCCCGGGTGGTGAAGTAAGGTTTGAACTTCTCTTCCCAGACCCTGGAATTGACCGCCCCGGTGTGTTTCTCGCGCACGATGCCCTCCGCGTCTATCAGGAAGGTCTCGGGTGCACCGTAGACGCCCCAGTCGATGGCCGCATTGCTGTTCGGGTCGAATCCGATCATATGAAACGGGTTGCCCAGGCGTGCCAGCATGGCCTTGGCCTCAGCCGCATCGTCGCGCCAGTTGATGCCGACGATCGGCACCTTCTTGCGCTCAGAGAGATAGACCAGGTATTCGTGCTCCTTCCAGCACTCCGGGCACCATGTACCCCAGACGTTCAGCAGCCAGACCCTGCCGGCCATATCGGAGGGCCTGACGGTGCGCGAGGGATCCATGAGGTCGGGCAGCGCGAACGCGGGCGCGGCCCGACCGATAAACTGGGTGGGCACGTCGCGCGGGTTGTATTCCCCCTCGTTCATCTTGCCGAGCACGAACCAGAACAGCCCGGCAAGGGCCAGAAACAGCGCCAGCGGGACGATTGCACGGGTCATGCGTTTGCACCTGCGGTGCTAGCGTCGACCTGGCGGGCGCGTCGCGCCAGGGTGCGGTAACGACGGTCGGTGGCCGCCAGGCCGCCACCGAACGCCATGATCAGGCCGGCTAGCCACAACCAGCGCACGAAGGGCTTGTGATAGATGCGCAGGCTCCAGGCGCCCTTGCCCAGGTCCTCCCCAAGGGCGACGAACAGGTCGCGCGTGATGCCGGCGTCGATCGCCGCCTCGGTCATGGGCATGGTCTGGACCAGGTAGATGCGTTTTTCGGGATGCATCTCGGCGATGATCTCGCCGTCCTTTTTGGCAAGTACGCTACCGCGGTAGGCGGTGTAGTTGGGGCCTTTGGTGGTCTCGACGCCGCGGAAATCGAAGGTGTAGCCGTCCATCTCGTAGGACTCGCCCGGTACAAGGCGTACATCTTTCTCGGTGGAGTAAATGGAGGTCAGGGTGACGCCGACGATGAACACGGCGATGCCGGTGTGGCCGAGCACCATGCCCCAGAAACCACGCGGGATGTGCCGCCAGTTTTTGTGTGTTCCGAGGCGCTCGCGTATTGCCACGACGGTCGATGCCGCGACCCAGATGGCCAGGACCATGCCGAAGGCGGCCTGCCACACGAACTCGGGGGTCAGCAGGATCGGATAGGCGACGCCCAGCATGATTGCCAGGAAGAACGGCACCCGCAGCCTCGGCCACAGGTTTGCGAAGGTGTCGTGTTTCCAGCGTGCCAGCGCGCCGATACCCACCAGCATGGCGAGCGGTGCAGTCAACGGGATGAACACGCTGTTGAAGTAGGGGGGGCCTACCGAGATCTTGCCGAGATTCAGCGCATCGACTGCCAGCGGGTACAGGGTGCCGAGCAGGATGCTTGCCGCGGCCACCACCAGCAGTACGTTATTGAGCAGCAAGCCGGTCTCACGCGACAGCAGGTCGAAGCGGACCGAACTCTTAATTTGGTTGGCGCGCATCGCATAGAGCCCCAATGAGGAGCCGACCACGGCCATCAAGAACATCAGGATGAATACGCCACGCTCCGGGTCTGACGCAAAGGCGTGTACCGAGGTCAGCACGCCGGAGCGCACGAGGAAGGTGCCCAGCAGACTGAGTGAGAAGGTGAAGATCGCAAGCAGGGTCGTCCAGGCCTTGAACGCGCCGCGTTTCTCGGTCACCGCCAGCGAGTGCATCAGCGCCGTGCCCACCAGCCAGGGCATGAAGGAGGCGTTCTCGACCGGATCCCAGAACCACCAGCCGCCCCAGCCCAGTTCGTAATAGGCCCACCAGCTGCCCAGCATGATACCGAGGGTCAGGCACAGCCAGGCAAAGTTGGTCCAGGGGCGCGACCAACGCGCCCAGGCCGCATCGAGGCGTCCGCCGAGCATCGCAGCGACCGCGAAGGCGAAGGGGACGGCAAAGCCGACATAGCCCATGTAAAGCATCGGCGGATGGATAATCAGGCCGAAGTCCTGCAGCAGGGGGTTGAGGTCACGGCCTTCGGCCGGCGGCATTGCCAGCCTGTCGAACGGGTTTGAGGTGATCAGCATGAATAGCAGGAAGCCGACCGCGATCAGGCCGAGGACGCCGACCACCCGGGCGATCATGACCAGCGGGATGCTGCGGCTGAATGCGGTCACGGCGCCGGTCCACAGCGACAGTGTCAGCGCCCAAAGCAGCAGCGAGCCTTCATGGCCACCCCATACTGCGGAGAAGAGATACTGGGTAGGCAGGTTGGTATTGGAATTCTGCGCAACATAGGCCACGCTGAAATCGTGCACCAGAAAGCTATAGGTCAATAGCCCGAACGAGATGAAAACGAACAACAGCTGCAGCCTGGCCGCCGGGTAGGCCAGCATCATCCAGCTGGTGATGCCACGCTGCGCGCCGACCAGCGGAAAGACCGCCTGGATGACCGACAGGGCCAGTGCGATCAGGAGTGCGATTTGACCGATTTCTGGGATCACTGGGATGTGCCTCCGGGGTGTGGCCCGTCGATGCTCTTGCCGGCGCTTTCCAGCGCAGCCGCGACCTCCGGCGGCATATAGGTCTCATCGTGCTTGGCCAGCACCTCTTCGGCCACGAACACATTGTCCGGGCCCATCCGGCCCTGGGCGATCACGCCCTGACCCTCGGCGAACAGGTCCGGCAGGATGCCGCTGTAGGCGACCGTGACACTCTTGGCCATATCGGTTACCACGAAGTTGACCGTCAGGTCGCCCTCCTTGCGCGTCACACTGCCGCTTTCCACCAGGCCCCCGAGCCGGAATACATGATTCTCGGGGGCCTTGCCCTCGGCGACCTCGGTCGGCGAGAAGAAGTAGGACAGGTTGCCCTCCAGCGCGTTGAGCACGAGGTAGGTTGCCAGCCCCAGGGCGGCCAGGCCGACAATAACGATACCGAAACGCTTGTGTCTGGCTTTCATTGATTTACCTCTTGTTCAAGCCGCGCCATCCGCGCGATCCGCTTCCTGATCTGCCTGGAACGACCGCGCAACAGCAGCGGCTCGGCGACCATGAACAGCGCCGTGACGCCAAACGAGCCCCACACGTAGAGGCCATAGCCGCCCATGTGAAAGAATTCCGCCATCTCAGTGCGCCCCGCCAGCCAGTTCACGTACCCAGCTCGTCGAGCGTTCGCGCTCGAGAATGATGACCCGGACACGGGCCATGGCGACCGCGATCGAATAGGCCCAGAAGCCCAGGGTCATGATCAGCATGGTAATGAGCATGGTCTCGTCCATGGTCGTTTCGCTGCTCATCTTGATGGTAGAACCCTGATGCAGGGTGTTCCACCACTTCACCGAGTAATAGATGATCGGGATGTTGACCACCCCGACCAGCAGCAATATCGCGCTTGCGCGGTCGCCGCGCCGCGGGTCGTCTATCGCCGATCGCAACGCCATATATCCAAGATACAAAAACAGCAGGATAAGTTCCGAGGTGATGCGTGCATCCCATACCCACCAGGTGCCCCACATGGGCTTGCCCCAGAAGGAACCGGTCCACAGCGACAGGAACGCGAACATGGCTCCGGTCGGTGCGAGCGCCTGCGCCATCATCGCCGACAGGCGGGTATTGAACACCAGGCCGATCGCGGCCCAGCCGGCCATCACCAGGTAGATGAACATCGACATCCAGGATGCCGGCACATGCACGAAGATGATCCGGTAGCCCTCGCCCTGCTTGTAGTCGGTCGGTGCCACGAAAAAACTCATGTACAGGCCGATCGCGATCAGAACGACCGCGATCACCGTCGACACCAGCGAGATCTTGCGCGCCAGGGGGTAAAAATTTGGCGGTGAAGAAAACCTGAACCAGTTTATCAATCGGGAAGACATCGTGCCTCGGTTAGTGTCTGTCTGGGCGCACCCGGCAGGGTATGGACCGCCGCGGGGCACGAAAATTCAATGAGCCGCCCATTGTGCCCGGAATTCCGCGGGTTTCCTTGATCCGGCTTGGATTCATGCCGAATTCAGGCCGCCCTCGCGGTTGCGGCGTAGAGCCTACCGAAGTCGTCTGGGCGGCGCAAAAACTTCGTTGCCTAGTCTTCCGCCACCCGCAGCGCGGCGGCGGTCGCCAATGGGGCCAGCACCAGGCTGCCGACCAGGATGGCCGCCAGCATCGAAAGGTGGGCCTGTCCGCCGAGGCCGGATACGGTGGCCTCGACGGCGCCGGCGCCGAAGATCAGCACAGGGATGTACAGCGGCAGTACCAGCAGTGCCAGCAGCACGCCGCCGCTGCGCAGCCCCAGGGTCAGGGCGGCCCCGATGGCACCGATCAGGCTCAGCGCGGGTGTGCCGAGCAACAGCGATATGATCAGGGTCTCGAGCGCCTCCCAGGACAGGTCGAACTGCAGGCCGAGCAGGGGCGCCATCAGCACCAGCGGGACCCCGCTGACCAGCCAGTGCGCGAATACCTTGCCGGCGACCAGCAGGGCGACCGGTTGTGGCGTGAGCAGCATCTGTTCAAGGGTACCGTCGCGATGGTCGGCGGAAAAGATCTGTTCCAGGGCCAGCATCGAGGCCAGCAGTGCGCCGACCCAGACGATCCCCGGGGCGATCAGGCGCAGGGTGTTGGGCTCAGGCCCGATGCCCAGCGGGAACAGGCTGACCACGATGGCGAAAAAGATCAGGGTGGTGAAGACATCCGAGCGCCGGCGCATGGCGATCGTCAGGTCGCGGCGAACGATCCAGATCAGCGGTTCAAGCATGCTCTTCCCCGAGCACGATGGTGCGGGTCTGATCGCCGATCATGGCCACTTCCTGGTGGGTGGTAATGATGGCCATGCCGCCGTTTTCCACGTGACGGCGGATAACGTCCTGCAACAGCTGCACGGCGGCCAAATCAAGGGCGGTAAAGGGTTCGTCGAGGATCCAGATGCTGGCCTGGTTGGCCAGCAGGCGCGCGAGCGCCACGCGGCGTTTCTGTCCCTGCGACAGGTGCTTGCTGGGCAGGTCTTCATGGCCCTTGAGGCCGATCTCCCCGAGCACCTCCCAGGCACGGGCCTCCGACAGCGCGAGTCCGTCCAGGGTCGCCGCGATGCGCAGGTTCTCGACCGCGGTCAGGTCGCCCTTGATCCCGTTGAGGTGACCGAGGTAGAGCAGATGCCGCGAATACTCCTCGCGCAGGCTGCGAATACTCTTTCCGCGCCAGCGGATCTCCCCTGATTCCTGGAGCAGCAGCCCGGCCAGGGCGCGCAACAGGGTTGTCTTGCCACTGCCGTTGCGGCCCTTCAGGTGCAGCAGTTCCCCGGCGTCGACGGAAAAACTGAGGTCGCGAAACAGTTCCCGGTCGCCGCGGATGCAGCACAGGGCCTCGATCTGCAGCGCGGGCTCGGTTCTGCCATTGGACATTTCTGCGGCGACCCTGGTGCTGGTGAAGGAAAACCCGCGAGTGTACACGAATCCACCGGTGCCCCGGCCGCACGCTGCCAAACCTCGCGCCCCCTATGGGAACTTGTACACCAGGCGGCGGCAAACTGCTTTATTCTGTCTTGCGAGGCTGGTCCGGTAACCCGGTGCTTGCCCATGATGGTCTTTATCCTGGCCCCGGCGGGTGTCCGGGGACTTGTTGAATCGACAGTGAGGGGGATCGGTGCTCAAGAACAAGCAGGCCACAGTCATTTCGACACCCACCAAGTGTGCCGACTGCCCGATACGCAAAAAGGCGTTGTTCCAGGTGATCGCCGAGGAGTACGTGCAGGACGCCGAGACCCTGCGGACGGCGCAGTACAGGTTGCGGGCCCGCAGCCACCTTTACCAGGAGTCGGCTCCGGCCGCGATGGCCTACACCCTTTTCGAGGGCTGGCTGCTGCTCTACCGGACGCACTCGGACGGCAGTCGCCAGGGCCTCAAGGTGGCACTGCCCGGTGATTTCGTCGGCTACGCGCCCCTGGCGGACGGGCTTTACAGCCACGGCTCCCTGGCGGTCACCGACGTGGTCGTCTGTGGTTTCCGACAGGCCGATCTGCACGCCATGATCGACCATCACTCCGACATCGCCCGCCAGATCACCAACATCCAGGCCCGCCAGCTCGCGACCTGTGAATCGAACGTGCTCGGCCTGGGGCGAAAATCCGCCGAACAGCGGATCGCGCATGCGGTCGCCGATCTGTATCACCGGCTCGAACTGCGCTCAGAGGTCGATGTAAGCACTCACAGTATGCCCTTTCCGCTCACCCAGGAGATGCTGGGCGAGCTGACCGGCCTTACGCCGGTGCACACCAACCGCGTGCTGCGCAAGATGCGGGCCGACGGTGTGATGGTCTGCGAGCGTCAGCAGGTGGAGATCCTGGACCTCCCGCGCCTGATCGAACTCGGCGAGTATCGGATGAATTTCGTCAACTGACCCGGGCGACAGTACCCCCACTTCACCCAAGCCGTTATAATCCCCCGGCATTATTACCGGGCCGCGCCCGCCAGACTGTTGAATTTCCGAGGAGCGACTATCGTGTCTGCACACAACGACACCGCCTTTCTGCGAATGTTCCTGATGATCCTGGGGGCGCTCGTCGCCTTTACGTTCATCATTCTGATCGCCGCCAACCTGATCACCGGTGTGGTAGAGGAAGAGCAGGGAGAGGACCCGCGGCTGCGCGCAGTCATCCTGGAGCGGATCAAGCCGATCGGTTCCGTCAATGTCGCCGGCACTGCAGCGGCACCGGCCGCGGCTGCAACCATGAGTGGTGCCGACGTGGTGGCGGCCTCGTGCAACTCCTGCCACTCGATTGGCCTGCTGGGCGCCCCCAAGATCGGCGACAAGGCCGCCTGGTCACAAAGGCTGGCGGCCGAGGGTGGGCTCGATGGCCTGACCGCGAGCGCCATAAAGGGCAAGAACGCCATGCCACCCAAGGGCGGTGCCATGGTCAGTGATGCCGAGATCCGTGCCGCGATCGAGTACATGCTGACGGAGACCGGGGTGGATGCCGGCGCCCCGGTGGCGTCCGCGGCCCCAGCCGTACCAGCGGCCCAGGTCCCCGCCCCCGAGGCGGCAGCTGCAGCACCTGCAGTCGCTCCTGAAGCCCCGACACCTGTCGTCGCCGAGGCACCTGCAGCGGACTCGGGCGCAGATCTGGCCAAGGGCAAGGCCGTCTATGGCGGTGCGTGCTTCGTATGCCACGCGACCGGTGCCGCCGGTGCCCCCAAGCTTGGCGACAAGGCCCTGTGGGCCCCGCGCATCGCCCAGGGCATGGCGGTCCTGGAGACCAGCGCACTCAAGGGCAAGGGCGCGATGCCCCCGAAAGGCGGGCGTTTGGACATCTCCGACGAGGACGTCAAGGCGGCCATTGCGTACATCGTCAGCGAATCGCAATAAAGGCGTAGCGCAGGCTGCGCCTGCCAAAACATGTCGGGCTCAGCCCGACCTGCGCACCGATCTCGCGAAGCAAACGTAGCGGGGAGGCTGTGCCTGACCCCGCCGAACCTCGAATCTGGGCCTCAGGTGCCCAGCATGGCCTTCAGGCCGGCCAGGCTGGCCTTGGCGCGCGCCTGTTTCTCCTCGTTCGACAGGGTGGCGCCGCGGCCCTCCCAGCGCAGGTCGTCGGCCGGGAGTTCCTGCAGGAAGCGGCTCGGTTCGCAGCGGGTCAGTTCACCTCCACGCCTGCGGCGCTCGGCGCAGGTCATCACCAGGGTGCGCTGTGCGCGGGTCAGTCCGACGTAGGCCAGGCGGCGCTCCTCGGCGATATTGTCTTCCTCGATACTGCTGCGATGCGGCAGCAGTTCCTCCTCCATCCCGACCAGGAAGACGTGCGGAAACTCCAGTCCCTTGGCACCGTGCAGGGTCATGAGCACGATGCGGTCGCCGTTGTCTTCCTCGTCCTGGCGCTCGAGGATGTCCATCAGTGCGAGGTGGTTCACCATCTGCGCCAGGGTTTCGCCCCGGCCCTCGTTGTCCTGCAACTTCTCCAGCCAAGCCACCAGCTCCTCGACGTTTTCCCAGCGTCGTTGCGCGACCTTGTCGCTGTTGCTGGTCTGGTTCAGCCAGTCGCGGTAGTCGAGATCACGCAGCAGTTGCTGTGCGGAGTCGGCCGCCGGGGCGGATTCGGCGGTGCGTGCCAGGCCATGCAGCCATCCGGAAAACTCGCGCAGTCGCGAGACGGCGCGGGTCGGCAGGACCCCGTCGAGTCCGAATTCATCGATCGCCCCGAGTAGGGAGCAGCGGCGCGTGCCGGCGTAGCGCGAGAGCTTGTCCAGGGTCCCGGTGCCGATCTCGCGGCGCGGCGTGTTGATCACGCGCAGAAAGGCGCTGTCGTCGTCGGGATTCACGAGCAGGCGCAGGTAACCCATCACGTCCTTGACCTCGCTGCGCGAAAAGAACGAGGTCCCGCCGCTCAGAAAATACGGGATGTTCTGGGTGCGTAGCGCCTTCTCGAAGGGCCGGGCCTGGTGGTTGCCCCGGTACAGGATCGCGAAGCTGCTGAAGGGCGCGCCGCTGTTGAAGCGTTGATGGATGATCTCGCTGACCACGCGTCCGGCCTCGTCTTCCTCGTCCTTGCAGTTGACCACGCGCAGCAGATCGCCGGGCCCCAGCTCGCTCCAGAGCTTCTTTTCGAACACGTGCTCGTTGTTGGCGATCAGTGTGTTGGCCGCGTGCAGGATGCGCCCGGTCGAGCGATAGTTCTGTTCGAGTTTGATCACGTGCAGGCGTGGGAAGTCTTCGCGCAGGCGGACCAGATTCTCCGGCCGCGCGCCACGCCACGCATAGATGGACTGGTCATCGTCGCCCACCACGGTGAGAGCACTGCGCACCCCCACCAGCAGTTTCACCAGTTCGTACTGGGCGCCGTTGGTGTCCTGGTATTCGTCGACCAGCAGATACCGGATGCGGTTCTGCCAGCGCTCGCGCAGCGCGGGGTCGGTACGCAGCAGGGTCACCGGCAGCAGTATCAGGTCATCGAAATCGACCGCATTGTAGACCCGCAGTGCGCGCTGGTAGGCCCCGTAGAGCGCGGCATGAAAGGCCTCGATGTCGTTGTCGGCATCGTTCAGCGCGGCCTCGGGTTCGACCAGGTCGTTCTTCCACGCGGAGATCTGCCAGCGTGCACGCCGCAGGGTGTCTTTGTCGGCCTCGCCCTTCTTGGACAGTTCGCTGAGCAGCTGCTCGACATCCTGCTCGTCGAAGATGCTGAAGCCCGGGCGCAGCCCGGCCGCTTTGAGTTCGCGGCGCAGGATGTTCAGGCCCAGGGTGTGAAAGGTCGAGATGCTCAGGCCGCGGCCGGCATCAGGGTCGAGCAGCCTGCCGACCCGGCCCTTCATCTCGCGTGCGGCCTTGTTGGTGAAGGTCACAGCGGTGATGTGACGCGCTGCAATGCCGGCATTCTCGATCAGGTGCGCGATCTTGGCGGTGATCACGCGCGTCTTGCCGGAACCCGCACCGGCCAGCACCAACAGCGGCCCTTCGAGGTGGCGGACCGCTTCGCGTTGTTTGGGGTTCAGGTCGTGCATGGTGCCGCGTTCAGGCGTCCTCACCGAACAGTGGTCGCTTGACGCGGTACAGCGCGGAGATGTCCTCGTCGCCGTGGCCCTCTGCCATCAGGCGCTCGTAGTGCACCAGGGTCATCTCGACCATCGGCAGTTGCACGCCGTCTGCAGCGAGCATCGCCTGGCAGATCTTCAGATCCTTGTGATGCAGGGCGACGCGAAAACCGGGATCGAACACCCCCCGGGTCATGTTGTGGCCACGGTGTTCCACGAACCAGTTGCCGGCGGCACCGCTGCTGACGACGTCTACCACCTTGTCCATGTCCAGGCCCTGGTGCTGGCCGAATGCCAGCGCCTCGCTCACCGCCTGGTTGATGCCCGCGCACATGATCTGGTTGACCGCCTTGGTTGCCTGGCCACTACCGACGGCACCGAGGTGAACGGCCTTGCGGCTGATGCTCTCCAGTACCGGCATCAGCTGTCTCAGGACTGCTGCATCACCGCCGACCATCATCACGAGGGTTGCCTTCTCGGCGCCTTCCTTGCCACCCGACACCGGGGCATCCAGAAAATGGATGCCATGTGCCTCGAGCCGTTCCGCTACCTGGCGCGCGGTCTCGATGCTGACCGTGGAGGTGTCCAGTACCACGCTCCCGGCGGTCATCACCCGCGCGAGGCGCTCGCTCACCTGCCTGAGATCGGCATCTGCGGCGACGGAGGTGATGACCAGGTCGGCCTGTCCGGCCGCGGCCTCGAGCGAGTCGGCCAGCGCGAAACCGTGTCGCTTGGCTGCCGCCTCCGCGCGTTGCGGTGAGCGGTTCCAGGCATGGGTCAGGTGGCCGGCACGGTAAAGGTTGCCGGCGATGCCCGCGCCCATGGCGCCGAGGCCGATTACGGTGGTTTTCATACTGGGTCTCGCTATGGGTTCGAACTGGATCGTTCGCGTCTGGGGGGCACAATCGTACCGACCGACGGGGCGGCGGCCAAGCCGCCTGATCGGTCTCCAATGCCATACCGATCAAAGGGGCTATCTTGCCGGCTCAGGAAATCCCTGGATATCTCTCCGGAATCTGTCCGGCCCGATGCACCAAGCTCAACCTGAGGCGGCTGATGCCCGGCCCGGCGCGGGCGGAACGGCAGGGGGCCATCGGTATGCGTGCGTGCGCCTGCTGCGATGTGGCAAACTTGGCGCTTCGTGGCACCCGGGCGTGCCGGATCAGGAGTAGCGGCATTGTTGCATAAGACGAAAAAAGGACACGGACGGGTGGCAGTGACCGGCCTGCTGATGCTGGCAGGTGCGGCGATCGCCGAAGATCGACAGGCCGTGGAGTCGCCTCCGCTCCCGCCACAACTGCAATCCGGTGATCCCCTGGAACCCCAGGTGACCATCCGTCGCACGAAGCAGGAGGTCATTCACGAATACCGGCAAAACGGCAAGCTGATCATGGTGCGCGTCCAGCCGCGGGTGGGGCCGGCTTACCACTTCGTGGACACCGACGGCGATGGTTCGCTCGACTACCAACCCGGCGAGCCGGTGCACAACAATATCAATCAATGGGTGCTGTGGCGCTGGTAGCAGGATCGCCCGGCTCAACCCGGGCTGAGCGCCGCTAGCAGACAGCGCAGCGCCTGGCCACGGTGGCTGAGTGCGTTCTTGCGTTCGGCCGACAGTTCGGCCGCGCTGCAGCCCTCGTCCGGCACATAGAACAGGGGGTCGTAGCCGAATCCCTCCTCACCCCGCATGGCTTCCAGTATCCGGCCCTCCCAGGTCCCCTGGCAGATGATTGGCGTGGGGTCTTCCGCATGCCGCAGATACACCAGCACGCACTGAAAGCGCGCATTGCGCTGTGCGGCGGGGACGCCCGCCAAAGCCTCCAGCAGCCTGGCGTTGTTGGCGGCGCTTCCCGCGCCCTGTCCCGCATAGCGTGCCGAGTAGATCCCGGGGGCGCCGTTGAGGTAATCGACCTCGATGCCCGAGTCGTCCGCGATGGCTGCAAGACCGGTATGTTTGGCTGCATTGCGCGCCTTGAGGATCGCGTTTTCCACGAAGGTGAGCCCGGTCTCGTCCGCATCCGGGACGGCAAAATCGGACTGCGGCACGACCGAGATGTCGCGGCCGCCGAGCAGTTCGGCGAATTCTTTCACTTTTCCCTTGTTGCTGCTGGCAAGGACGACGCGTTGGCTCATTCAGTGGACTCCCTGGGCTTCTTCTTCACTTTTTTCTGGTATGCCTGCTCTTGCACGCCGTTCAGTCGCCGGAAAGCACCTCGTTTTGTGCGGTGATGATCTGTGCGACGCCGGCACGCGCCAGATCGAGCATGGCGTTCATCTCCCCGGTCGAGAAGGGTGCGCCCTCTGCGGTTCCCTGCACCTCGATAAAGCGCTGCTGGCTGTCCATCACCACGTTCATATCGGTTTCCGCGCTGGCGTCTTCGGCATAGTCGAGATCCAGCACCGGTGTGCCGTCGTAGATGCCGACGGACACCGAGGCCACGTTGCCGACGATCGGGTCGTCTTCGATGCCGCCGTCCATGTGTAGCTTGCGCAATGCCTGGCTGAGCGCCACGAAGGCCCCGGAAATCGCCGCGGTGCGGGTGCCGCCATCCGCCTGGATGACGTCGCAGTCCAAGGTGATGGTGCGCGGCCCCAGTTTCTTGAGGTCCACCGAGGCGCGCAGGGCGCGGCCGATCAGGCGCTGGATCTCCATGGTACGACCGCCTTGGCCGCCGCGTGCCGCTTCACGGCCCATGCGGCTATGGGTCGAGCGCGGCAGCATGCCGTACTCGGCGGTCACCCAGCCCTGCTGTTCATCGCGCAGCCAGCGTGGCTGCCGGTTTTCGATACTGGCGGTACAGATCACCTTGGTGTTCCCGAAGGTCACCAGTACCGAGCCTTCGGCATGCATGGTGAAGTTCGGGGTAAAGGATACCGGCCGCATCTGGTTGGGTGCACGTCCGCTGGGTCGCATGATGTTTCCTTATCGCTTGGGTTCGCTGGGTTTTTCCAGCACATGGTTGAGGTGCCGGATCGCCTGGTCGGGTTGGGGGTCGCCCTGTGGCTCGGGCAGGGTCGTCTGGTCAACCTGCACGACCGCCTGCCTGAGCCAGCGCAGGGCAACTGCGGTCACGTTGTCGCTGCCCGGCCTGCCTGCTGCCTGATCGGCCAGGGCTTGAAGACCGGGTGCAAGTGGCGCGGCCCGCTCGGCGAAGGCGTCGGTCAGTGCATGGGCGGGCAGCTGTCCCCAAAGGCCGTCGGAACATAACACGACAGTGTCGTTCTGTTGCAACACGGTAGGTAGACCGCAGGTGGTGACCGGGGGCTGCGCCAGGCCACCCAGGCAGCGGGTCAGGCTGGCCTGCGGGTGCGATGCCTCTTTGGCGCTCTGACGCACGAACCTGACCTGCGCATGGTCACGGGTCTGGATGTGTACCTGGCCGTCCCGGATCAGGTAGAGGCGGCTGTCACCGACGTGCACCCAATGCGCCATGCCGGCCTGGATCACCGCCAGGACCGCGGTGGTGCGCGGTGCGATCAGCGGCGTCTGGCGCCGTCCGAACCGCATGATTGCATGGTGTGACTTGCCGATGCACTCGAGCATGAAACGCATAGGGTCAGAAATGGGTTTGGCGGCATGTCGGAACAAGGTTTCACACACGTCGACCAGAAGCTGGGCGGCCACCTCGCCGCGCGGGTGGCCACCGAGGCCATCGGCCAGTGCGAGCAGTACGCAATCGCCGCTGCTCAGGACCAGGCAGCGATCCTGATTACAGTTGCGATCACCGATCAGGCTTACCTTGGCCGCCTCGAAAGGCCTGTTCTGTTCACTCATCCGGCTTCCTGCCTGCCCGATGCCGCCTTCGGCACCTGGATGCGTCCCAGCAGGGCATCGCGCAGTTCGCCCGCGGTCCTGGGCCTGTCCGCTGCGTCGATCCGCATTGCCCAGTCAATGGATTCCAGGATCTCGCGTGGATAGTGCCTGCCGAATACCTCGATCGCCGGTACCAGTTCGTCATTGGCGTGGCGTTCGACCGCCGATGGCGGCGGCTTGCCCTCGATACAGGCGCGCATGGTGGCGCCGGCAGCGTAGACGTCGGATGCCGGGCCAACCTTGGCCGATGCATAGTATTGCTCGATGGGCGAAAAACCGGGTGTAACCACCTGTGCCTTCTTTTCCCCGACATCGTCGAGGTGGTAGACAGCGCCGAAATCCAGCAACAGCGGGTTGCCCCCGGGGCGCAGGTGCACGTTGCTGGGCTTGATGTCGAGATGCAGGTGCTGGCGACTGTGGATGAGTTCGAGCGCGTCCAGCAAAGGTGGAAAGACGGTCATCAGAAAGTGACTGCTGAGACGGCCCTGGCGCTTCTTGATGTAGCGGCCAAGATTCTTGCCCGGCTCGTAGTTCATGACCAGGTAGGCGGTGTTGTTGGCGAGAAAGCAGTTGCGGACATGCACGATATTGGGGTGGCGCAGGGTCGCCAGTACCCGCGCCTCCTGATAGAACAGGCGGCGTCCACGCTGGAAGCTCTCGTACTTGTCTTCCTGGATGACCGAGACGGCCAGCTCGTCCAGCCGCGTGCCGAAGCGCTTGGGCAGATATTCCTTTATCGCCACCTCGTCGTGATTGTCTTCGTCTTCGGCCAGATAGATGAGGCTGAAACCTCCACTGCCGATGAGTTTCGTGATCCGGTAACAGTCGAGCACGAGGCCGATGGGGAGACTGTCGCGGGGGCGTTGGGTCATTCGATCGCGTCGGTCACGGTGCGTTGGTGGGCGATGGCCCTTATCATACACTCAAAGCCCGGGGTCGATGGGATGCCGGAGCCTGAACCGAGGTCAGCATGATTCGAAGCATGACGGCGTTTGCGCGCCAGCAGGAACACGGGGAATACGGCGAACTTACCTGGGAGATCCGGTCTGTAAACCACCGCTTTCTCGAGACCACGGTGCGCCTGCCGGAGGACCTGCGTGGCATCGAGCCGGTCGTGCGTGAGCGGGTGACCGCACGCCTTGGCCGTGGCAAGGTCGAGTGCAACCTGCGTTTCAAGACGCTCGGTGCCGGGGCGGCGGAGCTCAGGGTCAACGATGCTTTGGTCGAGCAGATAATGACTGCCGCCGACCGGATGGCACATCGGCTGCACAGCTCCCACAACCCCAGCACCATGGATATCCTGCGCTGGCCCGGCGTGTTGGAGAGCGCCGAGATGGACTTCACCCCGGTGCAGGAGGCCGCCGTGGCACTGCTGGGGCAGGCCATCGATACTCTGGTGGAGACGCGCGAACGTGAGGGTGACAGGCTGGCTCAGCTGATTGTGCAGCGCGTGGACGCTATGCGCGCTCAGGTCGAAATCGCACGCGAGCGCATGCCCTTCGTCATCGAGGGGGTGCGTGCGCGCCTCAAGGCACGGCTCGACGAAGTGGCCGGAAATCTCGACCAGGAACGCCTGGAACAGGAGATGGCCCTGCTGGCACAGCGGCTCGACGTGGACGAAGAGATGGATCGGCTACGCACCCACCTAGACGAGGTCAGCCGGGTGCTGGAACAGGATGAGCCGGTCGGCCGGCGCCTGGATTTTCTGATGCAGGAACTCAACCGCGAGGCCAATACCCTGGGATCGAAATCGGCCGACAGCGAAACGACCGCGATTTCGGTCGAGATGAAGGTCCTGATCGAGCAGATGCGTGAACAGGTGCAGAATATCGAATAGTGCTGTGAGCAGAATAAGGCGGCATAGAAATCATGTCTGAATCGGGGATCCTTTTTATCGTCTCGGCCCCTTCGGGTGCCGGCAAGACCAGTCTGTTGCGCAAACTGGTCCCGGCGGACCCGCGCCTGCAGATGTCCGTCTCGCATACCACGCGTGCCATGCGGCCCGGTGAAGAGGACGGGATGCATTACCATTTCGTGACCGCCGAACGCTTTGAGCAGCTGGTCGAGGCAGGGGGATTCCTGGAGCATGCCCGGGTGTTCGACAATTACTACGGCACCGCCGAGGACACGGTGCGCGGGCAGTTGGCGCAAGGCCTGGACCTGGTCCTGGAGATCGACTGGCAGGGTGCGCGTCAGGTGCGGAAGCGTTTTCCCGATGCGGTGTCGGTTTTTGTCGCCCCGCCCAGCATCGAGGCCCTGCGAAAACGGCTCTCCGGGCGCGGCCAGGACAGCGCGGAGATCGTCGAGCGGCGGATGACGGATGCGCGCAGCGAGCTCTCGCACTTTCCCGAGTACGACTACCTGGTTATCAACGACGATTTCGACACCGCTCTGGCCGAACTGCGCGCCATCCTGACCGCCGAGCGCCTGCGTGAACCGCGTCAGGCCGACCGATTTGCCGATGCCCTGGCTTCAATGCTTGGCTAGAGCACTACAAAATCATAGAATGATCCGTTCGAACACGAATTTTTCCGATTTTGGAGTGATTTCCGCGCCATGGCCCGCATAACCGTAGAAGACTGTCTTGCCCACGTCGACAATCGTTTTGATCTGGTTCTCCTGGCCAGCCGGCGCGCGCGCCAGCTGGTGAACGGTGTGGATCCGCTGGTGCCCTGGGAGAACGACAAGCCCACTGTTGTCGCCCTGCGTGAGATCGCCGAAGGCCTGATCAGCGAGGAAACCGTGGCCGAGCCGGAAGAAACCACAGACTCCATCGATGACGAGTTGGCTGCGGCCCTGGCCGGCGAGCTGGGCATCCCCGATATGGGAGCCAAAGATGAGTAAGGTCGCAGGTGGATGCGTCGCGCCCTGAAGCGGTAATTGCGCCGTCGCGCCCCCCGGCCGTCGCGATAGCGCCGGGTGATGCGCGCTTTTTGATCAGTGACCTCTGCGGCTACCTCGAGAGTTACCTGACCCACGAGCAGGTGCGCGAGGTGTACCGCGCCTACCTTTTCGGTGCCGAGGCCCACGAGGGCCAGAACCGCCTCTCCGGCGAACCCTATATCTACCATCCGGTCGCCGTTGCCAGAATCCTGGCCGGGATGCGCATGGACCATCAGTGCCTGATGGCGGCGATCCTGCACGATGTCATCGAGGACACCGAGACCGCCAAGGAGCAGCTTGCCCGCGAGTTCGGGCCCGAGATCGCCGAGCTGGTGGACGGTGTCAGCAAGCTCGCGCGGTTCAAGTTCCGCTCACGCGCCGAGGCCCAGGCCGAGAACTTCCGCAAGATGATGCTGGCGATGACCAGGGATATCCGGGTCATCCTGATCAAGCTCGCCGACCGTCTGCACAATATGCGCACGCTCGGGGTGATGGGGCCGGACAAGGCGCGCCGCATCGCCCGCGAGACGCTCGACATCTACGCACCCATCGCGCACCGCCTGGGCATCAACAGCATCCGCCACGAGCTGGAAGAGCTCGGCATGGCGGCGCATTGGCCGTGGCGTTACATCATCCTGCGGGCCGCCCTGCGCAAGCGGCGCGGCAACCGCAAGGAAGTCGTCAGCAACATCGAGGAGGTGCTGCGGAGCCGCCTGCAGCAGGAAGGGTTCGATGGCGAGGTGTATGGCCGCGAAAAACATGTCTACAGCATCTACCGCAAGATGCTGGAGAAGAAACAGCCGCTCAATGAGCTCGCCGATGTGTACGCCTTCCGAATCCTGGTCGATTCGGTCGACACCTGCTACCGCGTGCTTGGGGTCGTTCACAATCTGTATCGCCCGGTGCCGGGGCGTTTCAAGGACTACATCGCGATCCCCAAGGCCAACGGCTACCAGTCCATTCACACGGTGCTGTTCGGGCCGCACGGGCTGCCGATCGAGATCCAGATCCGTACCCGCGAGATGCACCGCGTGGCGGAAGAAGGGATCGCGGCGCACTGGCATTACAAGAGCACGGGTGGCGATGGCTTGACCACGGATGCGGCGGCCGACTGGCTGCGCAACCTACTGGAGGTGCAGAAAGATTCCGGGAACTCGATGGAGTTTCTCGAACATGTGAAGGTCGACCTTTTCCCGGACGAGGTATACGTCTTCACACCGCGCGGCCAGATTTTTGTGCTCCCGAAGGGGGCCACGGTGATTGATTTTGCCTACGCCGTACATTCGGATGTGGGCAACCAGTGTGTTGCTGCGCGTGTCGACCGACGACTGGCACCGCTGCGAACCCAGCTGCGCAACGGGCAGACCGTGGACATCATCACCAAAGGGAAGAGTCGTCCAAATCCCGCGTGGCTGGATTTTGTCGTGACGGGCAAGGCACGGGCGACCATACGGTCCTTCCTGAAGCGTTTGGAACACAAGGAGGCGGTGGAACTCGGCCGTCGCCTGCTCAAGCGTGAGCTGAAAAGGCTGGGGCGCAAGCTCGATGACGTCTCCGACGAGGAACGCATGAAGCTCCTGACCGAGATCGGTCTCAGCAGCTTCGAGCAACTCCTGGAGCAGATCGGCCTGGGTAATCGGATGTGCAAGCTGGTGGCCCGCATGCTGGTGGTGGGCGAGGAGCCGTCTGAGGCCGAATATGGTTCAGTGGATCCCCTGTTCATCAAGGGCACCGAGGGCATGGTGGTCAGTTTCGCCAAGTGCTGCAGTCCCATCCCCGGTGATCCGGTGGTGGCGATCTTCAGCCCGGGGCGCGGTTTGGTGGTGCACCATCAAGAGTGTCCGAACCTGGGTGATTTTCGACGTCAGGGCCAAAGCTGGCTCGACGTGCAATGGGCCGCCGATGTCAGCGGCGAGTTTTCGACTACCATCCGCGTCGATGCTGGCAATCAGCGCGGCATGTTGGCGACTATCGCGTCCCTGTTCGCCGCAGAGGGGGCGAATATCGAGGACGTGCGCAGCGAGGAACGCGACGGTCTCAGCACCAGTCTGCGTTTCATCATTTCGGTGAAGAGCCGCAAACACCTTGCGAGCATCCTGCGGCGCCTGCGGAAGGTCCCCTTCGTGTTGCGCATCAGCCGGGTGATCGGCTAGAGCCTGCGCGGTAGAACTGGCGGTAGCCGAGGGTTTCCCAGTTCGAGTGCGGTTTGGTGGTCGTTTGAGGAGCATAGTGGGCGCTACGTGACGAAAATGAACGCCGGAGCGCGCCGGAGTGGGGAAGCCGCAGGGCCTCCATGTTCTGCCGCGCAGGCTCTCCTAGCCCGCGGGGCTGAGCTGCAGCACGCCGTCGTGCAGTTCGAGCCCCCGTTCACCGCGCATTACGGCAGCCAGGGCCTCGCCCGCCAGCGAGTGACGCCAACCTTCGAGCAGGATGCAGTCGGGTTCCCCACGTAAGAATTTCTCGAGTTCCTTACGCGTCGCGATCGCCATCGGTGACAGCTGGTGCTGGTCGGCGATCAGTCGCAACGCGGCGCTCAGCAGATCGACCATGGCCTCCTGCTGCGCATTTAGCGGTGTGGGTCGGCCCTTGTCGCTGGGCCATTGCTCGCGCGGCATCTCGGCCCCCTCGCCGATCAGCCTGATCAGGGTCTCGCCTTCGCGGCGGATCTGGCCCGGCTCGAGGCCGCGTATCTTTGCCAGTCCACCGGCGTCGCGCGGCATGCGCCGGCACAGCTCGATCATGACGTCGTCCTTGAGCAGCCATTTGCGCGGCAGGTCCCGTTCGCGTGCCTGCGACTCGCGCCATGCGGCCAGCTTCTGCAAGACTGCCATTTGTCTTCCGCGCAGCATCTGTTTGCCCTTGGTCCGCTGCCACATGCTCTGTGGATCCGGAAAATAGGTATGCGGATCGGTCAGTGTGGCGAAGTCGGCCGCGAGCCATTGCAGGCGTTCGCGGTCGAAAAGATGGCCTCGCATGTGCAGGTAAAGTTGGCCCAGATAGACCACGTCGTCGAGGGCGTAACGCAGCTGCCCGCTGTCCAGCGGGCGTTGCGACCAGTCGGTGCGCGTCTGGTCCTTGGGCAACTCGACGTCCAGCATTTGCTTGACCAGGTTGGCATAGCCGATCTGGTCACCATGCCCCAGCAGCGCGGCCGCCGGCTGGGTGTCGAACACCGGCATCGGCAGCTGCTGGTGGTCATGCAGAAAGATCTCCAGATCCTGGCGCGCCGCGTGCAGCACCTTCAGGATGCTGCCGTCGTAAAGGATGTCGAGGAACGGCTGAAGGTCCGGGAGCTTTAGAGGGTCGATGCAGGCGGCCACCTCGCCGTTGCACACCTGGATCAGGCATAGCTGCGGGTAGTAGGTCTTTTCGCGGATGAATTCGGTATCGAGTGCGAGCCATTCGCTGCCCTTGAGCTGTTCGCACAGATCCTGCAGCCCATCGGGCATGTCGACGTATAGTTCTTGCATCGCTTCCTTCCTGCTCAGTGCGGCAAGGATACCATCGCACGGGGCACGCGCAGGGTGTGGCGCGGTAAGATACCCCCATCGCGCCTCGCGGAATATTTAAATGCTCGCACTTTTCAGATTCTTCGTTGAGCTGGCGCTCTTGCGTCGCGGCCCCCAGGACCTTCCGGCGTCGCCGGCACTGCTGGCATTGCTGGCCGGGCTCAATGTCCTGGTAGGTGCTGCGAACGGCACCGATCTGTTCGGCGGAGCGCGCGCGGCCTTCGGTGCGAATCTGCTGGATCTTCTGCTCAGCATGCTCTTGCTTTTCGCGCTCCTGCAGTTCAAAGGACATCTGGCCCGCTGGCAACAGACGGCGACCGCTTTCTTCGGCCTGGGTGTCCTGGCCGGGCTGATCATGCTGTTCATCAGGACTCCAGCCGAGTCATTGGGGATCACGGGGCTTGCGATGCTGCTCGATGTGGTCCTGGCGATCTGGCTGCACGTCGCCCTCGGCAATGTGCTGCGACATGCGTTGGGGATACCGCTGATGCCGGGTGTCATCATCGTGCTCAGTTATACGGTCTTGGCCTTCAATCTGATCGCCCGAATCTTTCCTCCGGTGGTCAACCTCTAAATGAACATTCATATCCTCGGGATCTGCGGGACCTTCATGGGCGGGATCGCCCTGATTGCGCGTGCACTGGGACACCAGGTGTCGGGGTCCGATGCCAATGTCTATCCGCCGATGAGCACCCAGCTGGAGGCGGCCGGCATCAGGCTCATGGAAGGCTACGCCCCGGGGCATCTCGACCCGCCGCCCGATCAGGTGGTGGTGGGAAACGCGATGTCGCGCGGGAATCCGGCGATCGAATACATGCTCGAGCGCGGCATGCCCTATACCTCGGGACCGCAATGGCTGGCCGAGAACGTGTTGCAGGACCGCTGGGTGCTGGCTGTTGCCGGCACCCATGGCAAGACCTCGACCTCGAGCATCCTGGCCTGGATTCTCGAATATGCCGGCCTGGAGCCGGGGTTCCTGATTGGCGGTGTACCCGAAAACTTCGGGGTCTCGGCGCGTGCCGGGGATTCACCGTTCTTCGTGGTCGAGGCGGACGAGTACGACACGGCGTTCTTCGACAAGCGCTCCAAGTTCGTCCACTACCGGCCGCGAACCCTGGTGATGAACAATCTCGAGTTCGACCACGCGGATATCTTCGATGACCTGGAGGCCATCAAGCGGCAGTTCCACCACCTGGTGCGCACCGTGCCCGGCAACGGCCTGATCATCTCGCCGCTGAACGACGGCAACCTGCATGATGTCCTGGACATGGGCTGCTGGACGCCGCTGGAATACGTCGACCCCGATTTCGAGGCCAGCTGGCGGGCGGTCAACGGCAAGCCGGATGGCAGTGCCTTCGATGTCGTGTGTGATTCCGCGAATGTTGGCAGGGTCGAGTGGTCATTGACCGGGCAACACAATGTCAGCAATGCACTGGCCGCACTGGCCGCGGCACGCCATGCCGGGGTGCCGCCCGCCGTAGGTGTCGCGGCACTGGCCGAGTTTCGAAACGTGAAGCGCCGCATGGAACTGCGCGGCGAGGTCCGTGGTGTGCGGGTCTACGATGACTTTGCGCATCACCCGACGGCGATAAGCACGACCCTGGATGGACTGCGCAAGCATGTCGGTGAGCAGCGCATCCTTGCCGTGCTCGAACCAAGGTCGAATACCATGCGCATGGGTGTACATGCCGCTCTTCTGGTGGACTCGTTGGTGCTGGCGGACGAGGTATGGGTCTATGCCCCTGCAAGTTTGGACTGGGATGCAGCGACGGTGTTGCGCAATCTGGGCTCGCGCCTGCATGTGCATGACAGTACCCAGTCGATCGTCGATGAGGTTACGGTTGCCGCAGTGTCGGGCGACCAGGTGCTGGTGATGAGCAATGGTGGATTCGAGGGGATTCATCAGCGATTGCTGGACGCGTTGGTCGGGTGATATTTTACCGGAAGGTTGACTGTTCGCGCTGACGCGCGGGTTGGTGCTTGATCTGCGCGGTGGCGCACAAACCAGTTTTGAAAGCGCTGGGCTCAGCGCGTCAGGCCTTCTTTTCTTTGCTTGCCCAAAGAAAAGAAGGCAAAAGAAAGGCACCCCCACGGCTTGGTCTGCGCTTCGCGCCGACTCCCCTGTGCTCCTCGGTAAAAACCGGCGCTGCGGAACTCGCGCTGATCGACTCCTCCTCCGTTTTGACCTGCGGCGCTCGGCTGCACCAAGGGGGATGGGGCACCCCGTAGCCAGCTATTGCCGCCCCCCATCCCGTTGACGCCGCCGAGCATCGCAGCCGTTTCCGGGAGAAGCGCGTGCATGTCTGAGTGGGCGAAGCCCACGAGTTCACGCGCTTCTCCCGGAAAGGGCGAGAAGCGCAGGGAACCTCTTGCGGCAGCAAGGGGCAAGTCGTCGGGGGCCGTTTCTTCTGGTTACTCTTCTTTGGGCAAGCAAAGAAGAGTAACGCGGGTGCGCTCCGCCGAGCGCATCAAAAATAATCTGCGCGGCAGCACAAAACACCCAGTCACTAACCCAACAAAAAAAACAGCAACCCCAAATCCCGCGCCAAGCCACGCATGCTTAAATGTCTCTATGAGCAACGCCCTGTCACCCATCGCCGTCGCCTTCACAGGCGCCTCCGGCATCCAGTACGGCCTGCGCCTGGTCGAGTGCCTGCTGGCCGCAGAACGCCGTGTTTACCTGATGGTCTCGCAAGCCGCGCAGGTTGTGACCAATATGGAGACCGATCTCCAGCTGCCCGGGCGTCCAGACGAGATGCAGACCTATCTCTCGAGCCATTTTTCGGCAAAGCCCGGGCAGTTGCAGGTGTTCGGAAGGCAGCAGTGGACCGCACCCGTGGCCAGTGGGTCCAATCCGCCCGAGGCCGTCGTGATCTGCCCTTGTACCGCCGGCACCCTGGGATCGGTTGCGAACGGTATCTGTGACGACCTGATCGATCGGGCCGCCGACGTCGCGCTCAAGGAGCGCCGTAAGCTCATCCTGGTGGTGCGCGAAACACCCTTCTCGATCATCCATCTCGAAAACATGCTGCGCCTTGCGCAGGCCGGTGCGGTGATCATGCCGGCCAACCCCGGTTTCTATTTTCGGCCGCAGTCGGTATCGGACATCATCGATTTCATGGTGGCGCGCGTGCTGGATCATCTGGGTGTTGCACACGCATTGAGTGAACGTTGGGGCGATGAACACTGAGCCCGGCAGACAGGGTTCCGAGCGGGTCGCCCTGTTCCCGCTCAACGTGGTGCTGTTCCCCGGCGGCCTGTTGCCGCTGCGGATCTTTGAGCCACGCTACCTGCGCATGGTGAGCGAGTGCCTGCGGTCCGATGAACCGTTCGCGGTCGCCGCGATTGTCGATGGTCCGGAGGCTGGCGGCATCGCGTCGACCGCGGAGAGCGGGACCCTGGTGCGTATCGTCGACTGGCAGCAGGAGGAGGACGGCTTGCTGGGCCTGGTGTGCGAAGGTGAGCAGGTTTTTTCACTGCGCCAGGTGAGTGTCGAGCACGACCAGTTATTGCGTGCAGAGATCGTGCGCCGCCCGCTTGTCCCGCCACAGCCCCTGCCGGAAGAGCTGGCCTGGATGGCCGAGGTGCTCGGCGATCTGCTCAGGCAGATGGGGCCGCCGTTCGACCGTCTGGCCGTGCCCGACCCCAGTGCCGATCACGTCGCCGCGCGCCTGATCGAGATACTGCCCCTGCCGCTCCCCGAAAAGCAGGCCCTGTTCGAGTTGGATGGCGCGATCGAGCGGCTGATACGCCTGGACGGGCTGATTCATCTGCAGCGCGACGCCTGATTCATTTTTTCCGCCGCACCGCCTGCACGAGTCCCCAGACCACAACGATCAGGCCGACAGCGGCTATCGGAAAGACCAGGTAGCGCCAATCCCCGGCTTCGCCCATTTCACCCAGCACGATGCCAGGGGCCAGGTACGCGGGGGCCCAGACCAGTGCCGACAGCACATTTGCGATATAGAAACGTCTTGGCGGCATATGCATCAGGCCCGCGACCAAAGGAACCACGGCACGGATCGGGCCGAAGAAGCGCCCCAGCGCCACGCTGAGGTCACCGTATTTCTCGAAGAACAGGACCCCTTTCTGCAACTGATCGGGGTGCAGCCGAAACCAGCGCCAGCGTTCGGTCAGGTATTCGAAATGGTGCCCGAGCCAATAGCTGAGGCCGTCGCCGATGACGGCGCCGGCGACGGCATAGGCACACATGCTCCAGAAGTTCAGAACGCCGGCACCGATCAGTGCGCCGGCCCCGAGCAGGATAACCACGCCCGGCACCAGTACCCCGACGATGGCCAGTGATTCCGCGAGGGCCATGGCAAACACGACCCAGCCCGCATAGCCCGGGTTGAGTTCGATCCAGTCCAGTGTCTGGGTGAAAAACTCGGTCAAGGAAATTTCAACATCGAGTTGCGGGACCCTAAGAACACAGCGCCGCAAAGGACGCAGAGTTTCTCATCAGGAATTCTTTGTGTCCTCAGTGTCTTCGTGTTCCCTGTGATTTGAGCTCGGTGCCTGACAGGTTCAGGCTATCTCGGCAAAGGATGCGCGCGCGGCCTCGAGCGTCGCTGCGATGTCTGCGTCGCTGTGTGCCGCCGAGATGAACCCCGCCTCGAATGCCGACGGTGCGAGGTAGACGCCATGCTCGAGCATTGCATGGAAAAATGCGCGGAAACGTTCCTGGTCGCAGGCCATGGACCCGGCGAAGTCGGTGACCTTTTCCTGCTCGGTGAAGAACAGCCCGAACATCCCGCCGAGATGGTTTTCGGTCAGGGGTATGCCGGCCTTTTTTGCGGCCTCGACCAGGCCGCCGACGAGGGTCTCCACCTTCGCGCCGATGGCATCGAAGAATCCGGGCATGGCAATCAGCTCCAGGGTCTTCAGCCCGGCGGTCATGGCGACCGGGTTTCCGGACAGTGTCCCGGCCTGGTAGACCGGGCCCAGCGGGGAGATCTTCTGCATGATGTCGCGACGACCGCCAAAGGCGCCGACCGGCATGCCGCCGCCTATCACCTTGCCGAGGGTGGTCAGGTCCGGCCGCACGTTGAATACGGACTGCACACCGCCCAGGGCGACCCGGAAGCCGGTCATGACCTCGTCGAAGATCAGGACTGCGCCGTGCTGGTCGCACACCTCGCGCAGGCCCTGCAGGAACCCGGGATCGGGGAGTATGCAGTTCATGTTGCCGGCGACCGGTTCGACGATGATGCAGGCGATCTGGTCGCCCGCGGCGGCGAAGGCCTCGCGGACCTGGTCGAGATCGTTGAAGCTCAGGGTGATGGTGTGCTCCGCCACGGATGCCGGGACCCCGGGCGAGGATGGCTCGCCGAGGGTCAGTGCGCCGGACCCCGCCTTGACCAGCAATGAGTCCGAGTGTCCGTGGTAGCAGCCTTCGAACTTGACGATCTTGTCGCGCCCGGTGAATCCGCGCGCGAGCCGGATTGCCGACATGGTCGCCTCGGTGCCGGAGGAGACCATGCGGACCATTTCGATGGACGGCATCAGTTCGCACACGCGGTCGGCCATGCGCGTTTCCAGTTCGGTCGGCGCGCCGAACGACAAACCCTTGTGGATTACCTCGGCCACCGCCTCGATCACATCCGGATGGGCATGCCCCAGGATCATCGGGCCCCAGGAGCCGACGTAATCGATGTAACGCTTGCCGTCCGGATCGAACATGTAGGGTCCGGCGGCGCTGTCTATGAACACCGGGTCGCCACCCACCCCCTTGAAGGCGCGGACCGGCGAATTCACGCCGCCCGGTATGTGGCGTTGGGCGAGTTCGAAACGGTCGTGCGCGGCGCTCATCGATTGATCTCCTCGGTGGGGCTGAAACAGGGTGCAAAGGCCCGGGCGGCGGCGGTGATGTCCGGTGCGGAAAAAACCGCGCTGATGACTGCCAGCATGTCTGCGCCCGCGCGCACCAGGGCCGCGCCATTCTCGGGGCTAATTCCGCCGATCGCAACCACGGGCAACGACAGTTCACGGCGTGCGCGGCGCAGCAGATCGAGATCGGCGTGCACCGCGTGTGGTTTGGTCGGAGAGGGGAAGAAGCTGCCGAAGGCGACATAGTCTGCGCCCTGGGCGGCGGCCTGCTGCGCACGTCCGAACCGGTTGTAACAGGTGATCCCGATCAGGCTGTCGGCCGGTAGCAGCTTGCGCGCTGTGTCGACATCCGGGTCACCCTGCCCGAGGTGCACCCCATGGGCGCCGCTGGCGGCGGCCAGTTCCACGTCGTCATTGATCAGCAGGAGCGCCCCCTGGTCGCGGCACAGGGCGGCGAGGGCCATCGCCTCCTCCAGGCGCCGTGCCCTGTCACTGGTCTTGTCCCGGTACTGGACCACGCGCGCGCCGCCACGCAGCGCCGCGGCGACGCTCGCAGTGATGGCCATCGCCCCCAGCCGCCGGTCTTCGGTGATGACGTAAAGGCCATGCAACCCTTGTTTCATGGGCAACGCCGCGGCAACCACTGGTCAGCGCCGACCTTCGCGGCCCGGTCGAGCGCCCGCCAGGTGAACGCCTGTGCCGCTGCTGCAGCGCTGGCCGGATCGTCGCCGAGTGCCAGGCGTGCGGCACAGGCGCTGGCCAGGGTGCAGCCGGAACCGTGGTAGCGGTTGGGAAGGCGGGGCCAGGTGAACACCTGGGGTTTTTCACCGCTCCTGAATAGCTGGTTTGTCACCTGGTCTCCCCCTGCCTCGTCGGCACCGGTGACCAATACCGCACCGATCCCCGTCTGCAGCATAGCCTGTGCGGCCTGATCGATATCCTCGCAGCCCGCCAGTCTGCGAGCCTCGGCCATGTTCGGGGTGGCCAGGGTACACAGAGGCAGCAGATGTGCACAGATTGCCCCGGCAAGGTCCGTGCGGTCGAGATCAAAGCCACCGCCGGCGGCAAGCACGGGGTCGAGCACGATGGGGCCGTCGAACACCTGCAGCTGGCCACGTATCGCGGCGACCAGGTCGTTCGAGCCGACAAGCCCGATCTTGATCGCATCCGGCCGGATATCGTGCAACAGGGTCTCGAACTGCAGCGTGAAGAATTCTGCGGGGGTAGGCCGGATGGCGACGATGTTGCGGGTGTCCTGGGCGGTCAGTGCCGTGACCAGGGTCAGCGCCCGGCAGCCGAGCGCGGTAACGGTCTCGATATCGGCCTGGATGCCGGCACCGCCGGTCGGGTCGTGGCCGCCAATGCAGAGAATGCGCGGGGGTCGCTTCATTTGGGGCGCGATTGTATCAGGGGCTGCAGCCGACCTGAGACAAACCCTGCCTTATACCGGCATTTCGCGCGGCCATATCTGGCAGAATTGTGCTCATGCAATTAATCGGCAGACCTTTTCGGTGAGGAAAGCGGTAAATGAAGACCTACATGTGTGTGATCTGCGGCTTTGTCTACGACGAGGCCAAGGGTCTGCCCGACGAGGGTATCGCCCCCGGAACCCTTTGGGATGACGTACCCCTGAACTGGCAGTGCCCGGAATGTGGCGCAGGCAAAGACGACTTCGAAATGATGGAGATCTGAGCCCGGAGCCCGACCCCTGCGTTCGATCCGAACTTGTCTCAAATTGGGTGACGCGGTGTTTCGACGGATATTTCGGGGTGCCGGGCTAGGCCGCTGCGAAATCTGGGCTACACTTTCCCCTGTCCAGCGCGTGAATCAAATGCCGCATTTTCAATCACTTGTGGCCGGCGTTCTTTTGTCTGCACGCTTTGGCCCCGAGGAGATGCCATGCAAAACAATATTGACGAGCTGCTTGCGATCGCACACCGTTACTGCACGGTGATCGAATCCCTGGATGATGGGAATCGCGATCTGTTGGCCCAGCTGAATGAGATCCTGCCGCGCCTGCACGCGGCCATGACCGCGGTCCCGTTGCCCGAGGAGGGGGCCTACGACCCGAGTGTCGATCTCGATCAACGATTCGAGCTGTTCAGCCGGCTTCGCCGCCTGCTGGGGGACCTGGACGGCTACTGGATGGAGTACGACGTCACGCCTGATCGCCAGGAGATGAGCGGCAGCCTGGCGGACGATCTGACCGATATATATTGCGAGCTCAAGAATGGCCTGAAACTCCTGAACGGCGACGTCGACACCGGCGCCACGCTCGGGCACTGGCGGACGGGCTTCTGCAAGCACTGGGGCCAGCACGTAGTGGATGCCGAGCGGCACCTTTACACACTTACCGCGCGGGATCGGTTGTGCTGAAATCTGTCGGGGCGGGTGGTATCATTGTCGGCATTTCCTGAATTTTGAGCCCCAGAGGTGGCCACGATGACACAAGCGACCTTGAACGAGACCGATCTCACCCTTACCAATCCGGCACAAGGCAAAATGGCCGAGCTGCTGGGCCAGGTGGAGGAAAACATCCACGGTGTGCGTGTGTTCGCCACCCCGGGTGGCTGCAGTGGCGTCAGCTTCGGCATGACCTTTACTGACCAGCTCAATGACGATGACAACGTGCGCGAATTCGAAGGTGTCCGCGTGATCGTCGATGCGGGCACGCTCGAGTATATCCGTGGCGTCGAGATTGATTTCGTCGATGCCGGCGATGGCGACGCCCGTTTCGTGTTCAACAACCTGCAGCCGGTGTCCTCCGGTGGTGGCTGCGGCACCTGTGGCTCACAGGGCGGTTGTTCCTGATCCAGGCTTTGAAATCTGGCGCCGAAAAGCCCGCGCAAGCGGGCTTTTTTGGTTTCGGACAGGCTGCCATGTGATCTGGACGCTCAGCCGTCGGGCTGAGGGACTGCCGCGGGTTCGTCGAGCTGCCCACGCACCCAGTCGACATAGGGATCGATCTCTTCCTCCATCTGCATCGCCATGTCGAGATCACGGCGGGCCTTGTCGGGAGCACCAAGGTTCCAGTGAACCCACGCCAGCCGGGCGCGTTCCACTGCCTCCTCGCGAAACCCGAGTGAGAGCTCCAGGTGTCTGGCGGCCCCATCGAACTGCCTGGCATCGATCATGGTGAGCGCCAGGGCCCGGTGGCGTGGCGCATCGCCGAGCCCCTGATCGATCGCGGCGGCGAGCAGGGGATAGGCCTCGACGAATCTGCCCTGGGCTGCCAGGGCGACGCCCAGATCCGCCTGTGCCTGCGGGAATACTCGTGGGCTCTCCAGAACCTTCCGGAAATTTTCCTCCGCGGCCTCGAATTCCTGCGTCGACAGCTCCGTCACACCCAGCCAGTAACCGGCCTGCGCATCACCGGGGTGCAGCTCCAGCACGGTCCTGAAACTGCCGGCGGCATCCGGGTACATGCCGAGTTCCCATTGTGCGCGGCCAAGCTGGAAGTAAACGTCTGCGGGTGACCAGTAACCGGTAAAGCTGTCGTCGCGCGACGCCTCGACAGCGGCCAGCGCATGGTTGAGCGCCTCCGTCGCCTCGCCCCTCTGCAGTGCGTCCTTGGCGAGTTCCATTCGGCCTTCGATGTAGTGCGGGTCGCTGGCGATCTCGCTCTCGAACAATCCCTGGTGACTCCACCAACGCACGTTGGAGAAGCCGGTGATCACCGCGAGGATGAGGATGACGGGAATGAATATCACGGCCTCGCTGCCCGGGACCAGTTGCCGCCCGACCGGTCGCCAAAGCAGAAAGAGCCCGTAGGCTGCGGCAAACGCCAGCCCCCAGACCGCAATATAGAGCGTCTGGCTTATGTGATAGTGATCGTTTGGAAAGAAGCCTACGCCCGGGACCAGCCACAGCAGGAACCAGGCTACCCCGAACGCACTGGGGTGTCCAAACCGCAGTCCCAGCAGGGTCGTGCCAAGGATCAGCAGGAAACCAAGCAGCGCGGCTGCCTCGACCGATCCCCAGGTGTGGGTTATGGGCCAGGCATCGGAGACGATGGGCTCGGCGGGCAGGAGGGCCTGGTCGATGAAGTACCAGAGGTGGCGCAAGGCCGTGCCGGCATTGTTAAAGGTGCTGTCGGTCGGATAGGCGGCGCCGAACTCAATCCCGCCCAGCACCAGGCTGCGGTAGCCGATCAGGAGCGCCAATGAGGCGGTGATCAGGGCCAGGCCTCGCAGGCGTACCGGCGAGATTCCGGTAAACACGCCGCGGCCGCGCTCCCTGCTCTCGTAGGCCGCGATCATCAGTGCCAACAGCGGCAGCATGTATGCGGTCTCGTGAGCCAGCATGGCTGCCAGTGAGGTCAGGCCCAGCCCGATGAGCCAGCGGTTGGTGTGGCCCTGTCGCGACTTGGTGGTGGCCTGCAGTCGGGTGAAGATGACCAGGGTCCATATGCTCAGGACTGCCGCCAGCAGATAGGGGCGGCCGCCAATCCAGGCAACACTGGTTACCGCTGCAGGATGGACGGCAAACAGGGCGGCGGCCCAGGCGGCGATGCGATTGCCGTGACGCCGTCGCGACAGCAGGTGGCGGCCGAGGGCATACAGGCCGATGACCAGGAGCCCGTGCAGCAGGACGTTTTCCAGGTGGAAACAGAACGCGCAGTCACCCCACAGCCCCCAGCTGATGCTGTTCGACAACAGGGTGAGCGGTTGCCAGGTCCGCGACGTACCTTCCACCGCCCCTTCCGCGGCGCGGGCGCGATAGGCGGGCCGGGAACTCGTGAGGGCTGCAGGCACATCGGCCAGGCTGGTCAGCCGGTGAGCGCCCTGCAGTATGTCTTCCCTGTCACTCCAGACGAAGTCACCGCCAAGGGCGCTGACATAGACCAGAAGCACCAGCAGTCCCAGTGACAGGATATGGTTGCGCCGGATCTGCGCAATCTGTTCCGGGGTCTGTCTCCTGCGGTGTTTGGCTGGACCTGGCATGTGCTACACCGGCTTTATGACCGCGAGCAGGATGATCCCGATCAGCAACAGCACCGGGATTTCATTGAACCAGCGATACCACACATGGCTGTGCCGGTTGCGGTCATGCTTGAAATCGGCCACCAGCCTGCCGCAGTACAGGTGGTAGATGACCAGCAGCGCCAGCAGGACGAATTTGATCTGCAGCCAGAGGTGATCGCCGTAGGCTGTCCAGGCGTAGTCGTGCAGCATCCAGAGGCCGAGGGCCAGGGTGAACACAGCGCCCGGTGTGGTGATGCCGAAATAGAGTTTGCGCTCCATGATCTTGAAACGGTCGATCGACGCCTGATCGTCACTCATGGCGTGATAAACGAACAGGCGCGGCAGGTAAAACAGCCCTGCGAACCAGGTTACCATGCCGATTAAGTGCCAGGCCTTCAGCCACATAACAGGCCTCTATTTCAGGAAGGTGAGCAGGGTTGCACGGATGCGCGGCTCGTAGATCTGGCCGCGTTCGGAGAAACTGATATTGCCATCCGGGTCGACAAGAAAATTCGTTGGCGTGACCTTGATGCCGCCAAAGGCCGCGCTGACCTCGCCGTGTACATCCAGCGCAATCGGGTAACCCGGCTTCAATTTCTCCACCGCGCTGATCACCGCAGGAGGGGGATCATGCGGGACGGCCACGCCGATCACCACCAGTCCCTGGTCTCTCATGTCGTCCTGCAGGCGTGTCAGCTGTGGCATGTCGTTCAGGCATGTCTCGCAGCTGACCGACCAGAAATTCACCAGCACGCTCTTGCCGCGCAGTTCGCTGCTGAAAATCTTGCGACCGTCGAGCAGATTGAACGTGACTTCCGGCATCGGCCTGGCGTTGGGCCACAGCAGCCACGCGGCGGCTGCCACCACGAGTACGGTGGCGACACTCGGAAGCCATCGCATATTCACCGTGGAGGTTTCTCCAGCGAAGGGGCGGACTGGCCAGGGTACAATTCCTTCAACAGGTCCTTGCGGCGCGCCTCAAAACCCTCCCCAATATGCGGTTCCTGCGCATCGCTGCCGAGCCAGCGCCGCAAGGCGTGCAGGGCGCGTTTGATCGCCCGCCAGATCCGTGGCAGCAACCAGGCCGAAACGAGCAGAAACACAATCAGCAGGGCGACGAACAGCCAGGGGTGATTCAGGGCGGCCCACAGCCCCGCAAACACAGAAGCATCCTCGGCGATCGATGCCCCCCAGTTGCTGACGGGTTCCGGCGAGGTATTGATGAGCACCCGCGTGCCGGCCTTGGTCGCGTGGCTGGCCGCGCTGATGCCGCCGCCCAGGATCAGACCGATCAATTCGCCGGCCTGGCCCATGTCCAGCCCCTGGGCGGCGCTGGCGGCCATCAGGGCCCCGGCAGGAATCCGGATGAAGGTATGCAGGGCATCCCAGGCTGTGTCGACGCCAGGGATCTTGTCGGTGAAAAACTCCACCGTGTACATGCCGCCGGCGGCCAGCATGACCGCCGGATCGCTGAGAATTTCCAGGCCGGGAGGGAGATCGACGTGTCCTGCGCCACCCATCCAGCCGAGGACCAGGATGGCGGCGTACAGATTGATGCCCGAAGCCCATGCGGTTCCCAGCATCAATGATATGACTTGGATCGTTTCCATCCGGCTGCTCCTGCTACCCCGCGATCGGCGGAAACCGCCCGTCCGACTTTAGCACGGCGGACTAAGTATTCACCAAGCACCGGGAACCGGACCGGTGAATCAAAATTGGGAGTCCGACTTCCATGCCGATTGCGTTTAGAATACCGTTCCTTCCGTCAACTGCTAAGGCACCTGATGTCACGATGATCAAGATCGGTATCGTTGGTGGCACCGGCTACACCGGTGTAGAGCTGTTGCGCCTGCTGGCGACGCACCCCGAGGCGCGGGTCATCCAGATCACCTCGCGTGCCGAGTCGGGACGCCAGGTCTCGGAGCTGTATGGCAATCTGCGCGGCCATTTCGACCTGGCCTTTTCTGAGCCCGATGCCACAGCGCTGGCAAAGTGTGATCTGGTGTTCTTCGCGACCCCGAACGGTACGGCGATGCAGATGGTACCGCGGCTGCTCGAGACGGGTACCCGGGTGATCGATCTGGCGGCGGACTTTCGTCTTCAGGATCCCGCGGTCTGGGAGCAGTGGTACGGCGTGCCGCATGCATGTACGGATGTTCTCGCCGAGGCGGTATACGGTTTGCCCGAACTGAACAGGGAGCAGATACGTGGTGCCCGCCTGGTTGCAAACCCGGGCTGCTACCCGACCGCCACTGCGCTCGGGTTCGTGCCGCTGGTGGAGCGGGGCCTGGTGGATGTCTCGAGTCTGGTGGCCGACTGCAAGTCCGGGGTCAGCGGAGCCGGCCGCGGTGCGAACGCAGCCATGCTGATGGGTGAGGTGGGGGAGAGCTTCAAGGCCTACGCGGTGGCCGGGCATCGTCATCTGCCTGAAATTCGCCAGACACTTTCGAAGGTTTGCGGGCAGCCGGTTGGTCTGACGTTCGTCCCGCATCTGGTGCCGATGATTCGCGGTATCCACTCGACCCTGTATGCCAGGCTGGCCGGCGATGCAGGCGACCTTCAGACACTTTTTGAACAGCGTTACGCCGACGAGCCGTTCGTCGACGTGCTGCCGCCCGGCAGCCACCCCGAGACACGGAGTGTGAGGGGTGTGAACCACTGCCGGATTGCAGTTCATCGGCCACAAGGGGGAGATACCGTGGTGATCCTGTCGGTGATCGACAACCTGACCAAAGGTGCGGCTGGCCAGGCGTTGCAGAACATGAATCTGATGTTCGGGCTGGATGAACGCACCGGTCTGCAGCAAGTGGCGCTTCTGCCTTAGCCGTCATGTCCAAGGTAAAACCAACACGTGTGACAACACCGCGGATCGTCCAGCCGGGCGAGGGCGGCGGCCGGACCTGGTTGTGGCTGTTGCTGCTGATTGCCTTGGGCGCCTGGTCCTGGCAGGTGTTCGAGTTTGGTCGTCAGCGGGCCGGATTCGATGTGGGCCAGGGCAATCGCATGGAAGCCGATCTGCAAGAGCGCATCGCGGAGCTCGAGGAAGAACGCGATGCCCTGCGCGCCAGTGCGGCAAGGTTCGAGCGTGCCGGGCAGATCGACCGCGCCGCTGCCGACGGGGTTCAGTCCGAGATCAGGGCGCTGCAGGACGAGCGTGCGGAGCTCAAGCGCGAAGTCGCGCTGCTCAAGAGCCTGGTGTCGAGTGGTGATCAGAAACTCGAGCTGGGTGATTTCAGCCTGGCCAGGCTCGACGAACTCAGTTACCGGTTCGAGGTGACGTTGTCGAAGCGCACGAATGACCAGGAAGTCGTCAGTGGTGAGGTCACGGTTGGTGTTGAAGGTCAGGCCGGGGGTGAGGAGATGTTCCTCGGCATGCCCGAACTCACGGACGGGAAACGCTCAAATATCGGTATCCGGTTCAAGAGTTTTCAAAAGCTCAAGACCGACCTGCGCTTGCCCAAGGAGTTCGATCCCGTCTCGGTCGTGGTGACGGTCAAACCGGAAGGTAAGAAGTTCAAATCTTTCGAACAGGCGTACGACTGGAAAGTGCCGGACGCCTGAGACAAACAAGAAGAGGGAAGTGATCCGATGGCGCTAGGAAAACGTTTCAAGGCCCCCAAGGTATCGACCGTGATCGGCCGGGGCACCAAGGTCACGGGCCATGTCGAGTTTGCGGGTGGATTGCATCTGGATGGCGCGATAAATGGCAATGTATCCGGAGAGGCAGACACCCGGTCGACCCTGACGGTGAGTGAGCAGGGTACGGTGGAAGGTGATGTGAGGGTGGAAAACCTGATCCTGAACGGAACCGTGATCGGTGACGTGTACGCCAACGAGCGCGTGGAACTGGCGACCAATGCCCGCGTCAGTGGTACGGTTTATTATCGCCTGCTGGAGATGGCGATGGGGGCGGAGGTCAATGGCCAACTGGTACACACCGACGAGCAGGAACCGGCTAAGCCGGGCGCGGATAGCGTGGAGCGTCCGTCGACCGGCAACGGGGCTACGGACACGGACTAGGAACCCTTAATACTTGACCAAATTGATCAGGAAAAGCATACTTTCGGGCAGAACAGGACCATGCCGGTCCCAGTGCCCTTTTTGGCAGGTGATTGTATGACTGAGCAGGCAATGATGAGCAGCGACTCCCTGGTGTTTACCACGGCGGCCGCAAAAAAGGTATCCGAGCTGATTGCGGAGGAAGGCAACCCCGAATTGATGTTGCGCATTTATGTGCAGGGTGGTGGGTGCTCGGGCTTTCAGTACGGTTTTACGTTTGACGAGACGGTCAACGAGGGCGACGAGCAGGTGGTTACCGACGGTGTGACCCTGCTAATCGATCCGATGAGCGTCCAGTATCTAATGGGTGCCGAGGTGGATTATTCCGAGGGCCTGCAGGGTGCGCAGTTTGTGATTCGCAATCCGAACGCGTCCACGACCTGTGGCTGCGGTTCTTCGTTTTCGACCTGATGTACAACCCGGCTGCTTAAAAAAGGCGCCCCCGGGGCGCCTTTTTTCGCTGCTTCGGTTACAGGTGCCGTCTTACCGAAACCACGTCCGGCTCGTCCTTATTGTGTACCGCGCGGAACCCCAGTTTTTCGCAAAGACGCAACATCTTGCTGTTATGCGACAGTACCTCGCCCTCCATGATCTCGATTCCGCGGTCGCGGGCGACCGTCATCAGCCTTTGCATGAGATGCCGCCCGATCCCCTTCTGCTGCCAGTCATCCGCGACAGTGAGTGCAAATTCGCATGATTGATTGTCCGGGTTACTGACGTAGCGGACCACCCCGAGTATGTGCGCGTTGGGGGTATGCTCGTTGATCACGGCGATCAGGGCCATCTCGCGGTCGTAATCGATCTGGGTAAAACGCGCCAGCATCAGTGGTGTCAGCTCTGCCACGCTCTGCATGAAGCGGAAGTACTTGCTCTCGGCCGACAGATTCTTCACGAAATCCTGTTCGATCTCTGCGTCTTCTGGGCGGATCGGCCGCACCGATACATCAGTGCCGTCCGGCAACTGCCAACTGGTCTCCAACTCCGGCGGGTAGGGGTGAATGGCCATGTGCCCGTAATGCGCGGTGCTGGTGCTTGGCGGGGCCACGACCACCCGCGCGTCGACCGCGATCACACCTTTTTCATCCACCAGCAGTGGATTGATATCCAGTTCCTGTACCTCCGGCAGTTCGCATGCGATCTCCGAAACACGTTGAAGCACATCGGTGAGTTTCGCGGTATCCGCCTCCGGCAGGTTGCGGAACTGCTTGAGGTAGCGTGCCGCACGTGTGCCGCGTATCAGATCGCGACTGAGGTACTCGTTGAGCGGTGGCAGGGCGACCTGGCTGTCGGCGAAGATCTCCACCGCGGTGCCGCCCGCACCGAAGCTGATCACCGGCCCGAATACCGGGTCGTGCGCGATACCGATCATGATCTCGCGTGCGTGGGGCCGTTCGAGCATCGGCTCTATGGTGACGCCGGTAACGCGGGCATCCGGGCTTTGCGCCTTGACGCTATCCATCATCTCGCGGAACGCGGTGCGCACAGAGCGTGGCTCACGGATATTCAGACGCACACCGCCCACGTCTGATTTGTGTGTGATATCCGGCGAGTTGATCTTCATGGCAACTGGCAGGCCTACGCCCTCGGCTGCGATCAGGGCGTCCGCGGCCGAGGTGACGTTGATACTGGGTGAGGCGGGGATGTGGAATGCCTTCAACACCGCCTTGGCCTCGGCATTGCTGAGCGTATAACGGCGTTCGCCCAGGGCATGCTCTATGATCAGGCGCGCACCTTCCACGTCCGGCTCGCTGTGCTTCGACAGGGGGGCCGGTGCCTGCAGCAATGCCTTCTGGTTGCGTCGGTAGCAGGCCAGGTAGCCAAATGCATCCACGCCCGCTTCCGGGCTGCTGAACTGCGGGATGCCCGCTTTCACGAATCGCTGGCGGCCTTCCTTGACCAGGTTCGCGCCCATCCAGCATGCCAGTACCGGCTTGTTGACCTCCTTCGCCGCGGCGATTACGCCCTCGGCACAGGCGGTGGGGTCGGTCATGGCCTGTGGCGTCAACAGCACCAGCAGCCCATCGACGTTCTTGTCGGCCAGTACGATCGCGGTGGCCGCACGGTAGCGCTCACTGTCGGCGTCACCCAGGATGTCAACCGGGTCGCTGTGCGACCAGTGGGTCGGCAGTATCGAGCTGAGCTTGTCGATGGTCTTGGGCGACAGTTCGGCGAGTGGGACATTGAGATCGCTGGCGCGGTCGGCAGCCATCACACCGGGTCCACCGCCGTTGGTGACGATCGCAAGCCTCGGGCCCTCGACGCGCGTGCCGGAGGCGAGGGTCTGGGCCGCAGCAAACAGCTGGTTGACTGTGTTTACGCGTACCGCACCGGCACGCTGGATCGCCGCATCGAATACATCATCACCGCTTTTCAGCGCACCGGTATGCGACACGGCCGCACGCGAACCGGCTTCGTTGCGGCCTGATTTGACCACGATCACCGGTTTGAGGCGGGCGGCGACCCGAAGCCCGCTCATGAATGAGCGTGCATCCGAAATGCCTTCGACGTACAAAAGGATGCTCTTGGTCTCGGGATCAACCGCCAGGTAATCGAGCACATCGCCGAATCCAACGTCGGCGGTCGCGCCGAGTGACGCGACAGCAGAAAAGCCAAAGCCGCTGGATTCCGCCCAGTCCAGCAATGCGGTACAGAAGGCGCCTGACTGTGCGACAAGGGCGACCTGCCCGGTTGGCACGCCACTCTTTGCAAAGGTCGCATTCAGTCCGACCCGGGGCCGGATCACGCCCAGGCAGTTTGGTCCGACCAGGGGAATATCGTAGGTGCGCGCGATATCGACGATCTCGTTCTGCAGGATCTGGCCACGCTTGCCGATCTCTGCAAATCCAGCCGAAAGCACCACGGCCGCCCCTACCCCGTGTTCGCCGCATTCGCGCATTACGTCCGGAATGGCCGGTGCCGGTATGGCGACCACCACCAGGTCGATCGGGTGGTCAATGCCACTGATCGAGGCGTACGCTTTCAGGCCCTGAATCGATTCATGCTTGGGATTGACCGGGTAGATTTCGCCTTTGAAACCGCTCTCGCGCATGTTGCGCAAAACTTGTGCGCCGACCGAGTTCTCGCGATCGGAGGCGCCGACGATGGCGACCGATTGCGGTTCGAAGACCTTTGTGAGGTAGTGTTTTTTCTTCATCTTGTTACAACTTTAGATGGGTGGGAATTGGGCGCTGACCGGTTTCCCGCTCAGTTACGAAACCGATTATCCGTATATTATGTTGCACCGCAACAAAGAAAGCGGCAAGATTTAAAAAAGTTGAGGGCTAAATGGCGATCGCGTACATCTCGCATTACGACTGTCAGTTGCACGACATGGGGCACCACCATCCTGAACAACCGGCACGGTTGAGCGCAATCAATGACCGTCTGATCGCGACCGGGCTTGAGATGGTCCTGCACCAATATGATGCGCCGCTGGCGACAAGGAAACTGCTCGAGGCCGTGCACGACTCGTCATATATCGACGAGATCTACGCGGCCTCACCGAGTGAGGGTATCGTTTGGGTGGACGGCGACACGGCGATGAACACGCATTCGCTGACTGCCGCCCTGCGTGCCGCCGGAGCCGTGGCGATGGGTGTCGACCTGGTGATGGAAGGCAAGGCAAAACATGTCTTTTGCGGCGTCCGGCCGCCGGGACATCATGCCGAGCATCACCGCGCCATGGGTTTCTGCCTGTTCAACAACATCGCCGTCGGGGCCTATCACGCCCTGAACAAATATGGCCTGGAGCGCGTTGCAATCGTCGATTTCGATGTTCATCACGGCAACGGCACTGAAGATATCGTCTCCGGTGATGAACGCGTCCTGTTCTGTTCGACCTTCCAGCACCCCTTCTATCCGCATTCGGGGTATGACAGCACGGCGGCGAACATCGTCAATGCGCCGCTGTCCTCAGGCGCCAACGGCAAGGCGTTTCGTGAGGCCGTCGAGGCCCACTGGATGCCGAGGCTCGAGGCTTTCGAACCGCAGCTGATCTTGATATCAGCCGGCTTCGACGCCCATCAGGCCGATGACATGGCCAATCTGAACCTCATCGATACGGACTACGGTTGGGTGACGCGCAGGCTTTGCGAGCAGGCCGACCGCAGCGCACTGGGCCGGGTGGTTTCATCGCTCGAGGGTGGTTACGATCTGCATGCCCTGGCGCGCAGCGTGGAGGCACACCTGAAGGCCTTTCTGGGAGACAACTGAATCCGATTGGGACGCAGCGTACCCTGTGAGGAGCGCAGGGCGCGCTCAGTCCCCTGGATTTGTTGCCGGATTGGTTTCGCTGTGCCTGTTGGTGGTTTTGTCCTGGGGTATGTGTCCGCTTGCCTCGGCAGTTGAATCACCGGTCTTCTGCGGTCTCTGCGTCACTCCGTGTTCTCTGTGTCCCTTCGTGACACCCTTGACCTTGGTCAGACGGGGTGAATTGCGCCGAGGATGCGTGGCCCGGCGGCGCCGGTGACGGCGGGCAGGTTGCCGGCTTGTCCTGAAATGGTGCGCTGCGCCAGCCAAGCGAAGGCCATCGCCTCCATCCAGTCGGGGTCTATACCGAAACCTTTTGTGGATTCGACCGGCAGTTCCAACGTGTCTGCCAAAAGCCTCATCAGGGCTGTGTTGCGTGCGCCGCCGCCACATACCAATACCCGCGCAGTGTTCGGGGCATGTCGGCGAATGGCGTCCGCAACCGTCCGGCAGGTCAACGCCATCAGGGTGGCCTGCACCCGTTCGTTTGGCAGGGAATCGGCGCCGGCGAGCCTCTGACTCAGCCAGGAAGCCGAAAAATACTGCGTCCCTGTGCTCTTCGGCGGAGGCAGTTCAAAGAAGGGATCATCTAGCATGACGGCCAACAGGCCTGGATCGGGCGACGCCGAAGCGGCCCAGGCCCCGTCCTCGTCATAGGCCTTACCCAAGTGTCGGCGGGTCCAGATGTCCATCAGGCAATTGGCCGGGCCGGTATCGAACCCGACCGCGGACCGTTCCGTATCGGCCGGCAGGAGGGTGACGTTGGCAATACCGCCGAGATTCAGCACGACGCGGTCTTCTCCGGAGTCGCGCAGCATGGCCTGGTGAAACGCGGGTGCGAGCGGTGCGCCTTGGCCACCCGCTGCCATGTCGCGTCTGCGAAAGTCGTTGATGGTGGCGATACCGGTGCGCTCGACGATGAGGTTGGCATCGCCAATCTGCATGGTGGCTGGGGGCCGGGCATCCGGTGCGTGGGCGATGGTCTGGCCGTGACAGCCGATCGCCGTGATTTGCCCCGGATCTATGGCGTGTGTCCGGAGCAGGCCCTTGACTGCTTCAGCAAGGAAGATCCCGACCTCGCCATCCAGCACCGCGAATGCGGTTGCGTCGAGCGGTGCGCCCGCAGCGACGGCCTGCAGCCGTTCGCGCAGTGCGGGCGGCCAGGGGGTGCTGGACGTTGCGGTCAGTCTCGGTGTTGCGTCAGAAAATTCCACCAGCGCCACATCGACGGCATCCATGCTGGTGCCCGACATCACGCCGATAAGTTTTTGCACGGCAATCAGCGTCTCGTAGCGACCTCGGAGCTCGCGATCATGGTGTCAGCCGGAATCGCGGCAAGCTGCGTGAGCAATGGATTGACCGCCTTGTGGAACTCGGCGATTTCCGACTTCGGCAGCGAGAGAGATTTTGGCAGCTTGACGCGCAGGGGATCGCGATGTTGGCCGCTCACGCGGAATTCGTAATGCAGGTGCGGGCCCGTTGCCAGGCCGCTCTTGCCGACATAGCCGATAACCTGGCCCTGTTTAACACGGTTGCCGGTCTTGGCTCGTTTTGAGTAGCCGGAAAGGTGGGCATACAGGGTGGTGTATTTGCCCGCGTGCTCGATGATGACCGTCCTGCCATAGCCGCCTTTGGTACCCCGGTGAATCACGCGCCCGTCGCCGGTTGCCTTGACCGGGGTGCCTTTCGGGGCTGCATAGTCAACACCCTTGTGCGAGCGCCATTTCTTCAATACCGGGTGCCAGCGTTTGGGGTTATAGCGTGAACTCACCCGCGCAAACTTGATCGGCGTGCGGATGAACGCCCGGCGCTTGCTTTTCCCATCGACATCGAAATAGCCGACTTCACCGTTGCGGTCTTCGTATCGGACTGCTTTGTATGCCTCGCTCCGGTTGGTGAACTCGGCGGCAAGTATCGGGCCGTTGCGCAGCTTCTCGCCGTCGAGGAAGTGCTCCTCGTAAAGCACACGGAACTGATCACCGGCACGGATCTCGAGTGCAAAATCGATATCCCAGCCAAAGATGGCCGCCAGTTCCATGATCTGACCGTCGGAAAGGCCGGCCTTCTGGCCGTCCGCAAAAAGTGAGGACTCGATCACTCCGGCCGCGGATGCAACGCGTTTTTCGACCGCCTTGCTCACCTCTTCGATCGTGATTTCATCATCCGCGATCGCGATTCGGATGCTCTCGACGCGGTTGCGATGCAGTTCGAGCCTGGTGAGTTCGTGGTTGTCATCGAATTGGAATCGCAGCTTCTGACCCGGCCGGATCTGGGCAAGTGACTTGGCTTCTTTGCTGCTGTTGATGATCTCATGAAGCAGTCTTGCGTCCAGGCCCTGGAGATCGAAAATCCTGGCCAGTGACTCCCCTTTCACCACGCGGTGCTCCGTCCATCGTGGCTGCGCTTCTGCTTCCGGCGGTGGCGACGCGACAACCAGGCCTAGCCTCAGGTTGTCACCCGGGGTTTCGGCTTTAGCCACGATCACCTCGGCCTCATCCATCTGGCTGGATAGAGGCTCTTCGGGCGATGCATCCACCGAGGCCTGTACCTCGCGAGTGGCCTCCTCGAGCAGACTGGGCGCAGGTTCCGAGGCCGTCTGATCCAGGGGCAGCTCGATGGTGGTGATTTCCGTGCTGATTTCCTGTGCCTGGGCATCCGGTTCCGGGACGGGTTCCGGGGCCAGGGTCAATTCGGCCGGGGTCTCGCGAGGGCGTGCATCCAGGGCCCCCTGCGCGGGCCCGGGCAGGGCCAATGGGGTGGCCAAGGGCTGTGAGAGGCCGGCGTGGGCAGACAGATCTGGTCGAAAAGCATCCAGATCGAGATACTTGACTGCCAGGAGTGCGGCCGTTAGCAGGCCCATGACCGTGAAAACGCGGAGCCGGCGTCTATTTTGGTGTCGGTGTGGTTTGGTGCCCAAGTTATAGTCTCTTGTCACGAAGCTGCCGTAATTATCGGAATCCGGTGGATTATGGCAGATTAGCGGCAGGGCACGACAGGAATTTAACAGTA
>CAVWEI010000008.1:187500-286994 GCA_963753845.1 uncultured Gammaproteobacteria bacterium | reverse complement strand
CGACACCGAACGCATCCACCATTGAAGGCACGATGTCGACCCAGCCGAGCACGAACCAGACGAAAAACGGCATAGCCATCAGGACCCCTAAGGTACCGATTGCACGGGACAGCCGCCGCTTCCAGACGCTTAGCATGACGCTGTGGGGCATTTTAGAATCGTTGACGTGAATAATGCGGACATTTCTTGATTGGCCGATAGTTTCATCATTTTTAAACTGCCTCTACGAAAAAACCTCGAGCGGCCCAGGTAACCGGAGGTCTCGACCCTCGGCCATTTCCTGGGCTGCAGCAACCAAATATCTTGCAGCGAGTCGATGCAGGGAGGGAGGGAGCTTAACGCATTTGTATTGCACCGAATTTCAGGGCGGCTGACGTTGCGCTAGTCAAATCGCTAGCGGGGCATCCCTGCCCCTTGAGCCAAACCAAAATAAGGGGGCGCTCAGTTGGCGGGGATAAGCACCTCGTCTATGACGTGAATAATGCCGTTGGATGTGTAGATGTCGGTTTGGCTGATCTCGATGTCGGACACTGCCAAGTCTGATCCCTCAACCGTGATCAAGTTCTGCTTTTCCGTGACTGCGGCCGCATCCATTTCACCAGATACAACATGGTAGGTGAGCACTTTTGTCAGCTGCGCTTTATCGTTAAGCAGGGCTTCCAGCGTGCCCGGGGGAAGCTTGGCAAAAGCCGCGTCCGTAGGTGCGAACACGGTGAACGGGCCCTTGCCTTTCAGCGTATCCACGAGTTCGGCGGCCTGAATGGCCTGGACAAGCGTCTCAAAGCTACCGGCCGATACGGCGGTGTCTACGATGTCCATCGATGCCGCTGGCGCCTGCTGCTGCGCCATCTGCTTGTCGACGTCCTTACCTGCGCCGTAATTTCCAGCTATCGCGAAGGCAGCAATGAATAGAGAACTCGCGGCGACTGTCATCATCAATTTTTTCATGTATCGATTTCCTAAGTGGTTGAAGCAGGGTTCGCTGTGGTGTTCGCCGTGAGGTTGCTTATCCTCGAGCGCAGACTATGAGATGAGCCTTCAGGGTAAAAGTTCGTATCCATCGTTTTCCTGAGGGTTTGTTCACAAACGTACCCTCATAGGTCAGCTTCCTGCGTTTCTGAACGACGTCGAACGGCACGCAACAGCTCTCTTTTCAATTGAACCCTATGACGGCAGCCGCGACGACACCGTCAAACGACTGCCTCTGAAACAGAGCGCCGACAACTCACTTGAGCGCCAAACCGGTAGGCGTTGAAACAGCTTTGGATTGGGCTTCCATCTTCGAACCCCGAACCTTACTGAGGACCAGCGTCCGCGGCAAAACCCACCTCGAGCAGAATCGACGATATTGAGCAGCTTCAGCGATGGGCCGTTCGGGTGTTTTTTGCCGTGATCCCGTTTCTGCACCTTGGACGGACTGGTATTCAAATATGCGGCGAACACCGCCTAGCTGGCTTTATGACGCAGCCGCAGCTCCTAAATTTGACCGGCGCTGGAACGTTTGGCGGCCGGCAGACACAAGGTGTTGAATTGCGTGCTCGTTTGCCCCAGGTTTGCATACTCGCGTGGACCACCTCGAGTCATGCATTTCTTCAAAGTTTCAAATAGATGGAATTTCGTCGCCGGGTCAAGCTTCGATGCAAAAGTGGTGCAATGTTCAGTGCAATTCAACACCTGTGGCTTGCTGACAGGTTGTTTGCGAATTCAAAGGCTGTAGGCAATCTCCCACGCGACGTTTGAGAAAGGCCTTTGCTATCAGACGCTCGAAGAGCTTTCACACAGCCTCGGCCATAACCGGACGCTCAGTATGACGCTGTTTCCAAAACTTGCGCGTCGTAAGCCATCTCCGCGGTCCTGAGGCAGGCGTCGATGGCCTGTAGTACCCGGGTCCGCAATATTTCGGCAATCTCTTCGTCGTGTAGATCTGCCCAACCCTTATCGGCAACAACAACGTCACATGTAAGCGTACTTTCGTCGATTGCGATGTTCTCGACGCCTTCTGGCCCGAAGCTCCCGAGAGATCCGTCCACTCGGAGAACTACTGCGAGTTCCGTTACCTCGTCACCATCGAAAGAGCCAAACCACGGTTCGAGCTTCCGTTGCAATGCAATTGATTACTGCATAACCCTCCTGCACTCAGGTCCACGCAGCTGTCCAGGAAGCGAAAACTTCATTCCAAGTGTCGGGTCAATGAGTGATGGGTAAGGGCCAGTACCATTGAGGTTCGACCGCTACCACCCCCAATTCCGGCCATTGAACGACCGGACTGATCGGCTGCCGGTACTGCATTCTCTACCGAGACCGCTAACGGGTGCTCCCGGCCATGAACAGTCATCCCGGGGCCGTGCCGCCCGACTGTCAGAGTACTTTCACCCCTAGGTCGGCTTACGGGTGCTCCCGGCCATAGCGGGCCTGACAGAGTCTCGTTCCACGACGACTGCTATTCTTCATTCAAGTACAGCCAAGATTGAGTTTTCCAGGCCAGAATCGGCCACAGTTTGTCTTGGGTTAGCTCTCGAAATCAGTCAGGCGGGTGCGTCTCGATTTGGCGACTGACTAGAAAAGCAGGCACTGCGATATGACTATATTTCGAAAACATACTTTTCTCGTACTGCTTATAGGTTTTTGCATCCCTTTAATCGCCTTCTCGAAGCCTTCATTCTACAAATGGGTCGACGAAGAGGGAGTGACTCATTACTCTGCTGAACCGCCGCCGTCGCAGTCATCAGAGGAGATTCGTTTACCGGATCAGCCGTCAGCAACCGACACCGGTAAGCCCTCAGCCGACGGGGAATCACTGCCGGCAACGTTCTGGAATCCCGAGATAACGATAATCGCGCCTAAGACTACCGGCGACGGCAGAGTTGTGCCGATTTCGGTGAAAATGAAGGGTGTACCGGCGAACGATCACGTTGCACAGCTAGCGATATCTCTGCCCAATAATCCCAATCAGCACCGGCAACTGTTGGCCGCAGATTTTTCGAAATTTCTCGACGCGCTTGAGCTGAGCATCCGGGCGCGCATGTCCGGTTCTCTTGGTGTCGTCAACGTAGTTGCAACCAGCAAATCCGGGCAAATAAAAAAACAAGCATTCAGATGCACGGTCAAGAAAGGCGCTGACTTTTATGTTCAAGAATCTTCAAGCAGCGGCAAACAAATCGCGAGAGTGGAAACTGAGTTCGAAGCCGCTGGGCTGGTGGAAATCGACGGGTGGCTGACTCATCGTATGGAGCCGCGCAGGGTTGGCACCACAGGCCACTATGTCAAAGATGTAGAAATCCGCTACCGCAATGAGTTGCTCGCGAAAATGGTTTGGGGAGATTCGGTCTCCCGAAACCCTTTCCTGCGCTTGCGATTTCGGGATTCGTCTAGCGAGTTAGGGAAATCACAGATCAAATGGCGCGATACTGACGGGAACGAGTACCAGGCGGCAGATTGATCTAAGCAATCTCGAAATCGATTTTTTTCATCGATGGCGGAACCGACCGTCAAAAATACTGACACCCCGACAACCCGCCCGGCGAATGACCGCAGTGGGTCGTGTCCGGCCCCTCAGTAAAAGAAAAAGCCGCTCGGCGAGATTTCCGGTCATGGGTCCGCTACGCCGGTATAGCGGACTTGGTCGTCTTAAAGCACCAACGACCGCAATGGCCGAAATTCGGACGGTCGCCGAGTACGCCGTCAACCTCTGTTCATCGCCGTTTGCGGCGGCGAGGATTACCGTCACAACAGTCCGTTCCTGTTACAAACCGGTCGTTAGACGGACGTGGCCGGGACGGCAGCAGTGAGTCGTCGCTGCCGTTAGTCGTCATCCTGGCATGATCCATCCCAACACCTTGTCGCCCCTTCTGGGGAACGTCCCTTGTGCCCAGAAAGCTGCCGGTGGTCAGGTGCTTGTCGAACGGCAGGCCATGGCCGTTCCGAGACCATTTCAAATCAATTTTCCAGCCGTTTGAACGTCTGCTTCGGATGATGCCATCTGACATTCAGTGTCAGATCAGATGGCGGCTACTACAGATCTTGCGAGATACATCCTTCCCTTTCGCCTGCTTTTCATCTCCGCTTTCGCCATGTCTGCCTTGCGAGGGCGCCTGCAACTGGCTGCAGGCTGTGCGGTCATTCCCTCGAAACGCGCGTTATTCTGCTCAAGGCTGCACATCTGGCGTCAGGCCGTGCTTTGGAATACATAGATTGAATACAAGCGAATCGATTCGTAATATCGAACCTTGGTCCGCACCCATCCTCGTAGACTCCCCCAACCGAGGTATAGGAAGCATAAACACCCTTTTCACCTCAAATCCGTTTTACCAACCCGCCAGCTCGCGGAACAACCACAGGGTCTTCGCATCGGGCACGGTGTCTTCCGGCGACAGCCCAAGGAAACGCTGAAACGACAAGCGGTCCCGCACCTGGTACTCGGTCTGGTCGTCAGAGAGGTTGTACAACGCCTGCAGCACGAGCATCTTGAACATCCGCGTAACATCGTGCGGTTTACGCCCGGCATTGCTCTTGCGCGCTTTCTGGCGAACGGGCTTCAGCAAGTCGTGAAAAGCCTGCCAGTCCACCACGCTGTTCAGCCGGGACAAGGGGTCGCCCAGTGCCCCCAATTTCGCCAGTCGATCTTCCTGGTCAAAAAAGCCTGCTTGCATACGACTCGCTTCCACCGAACCCGATTGGCCTAATGTGCCAGAATCGGGGTATTTTTAGAGGTGCCCTTGGTTGCTACGCGAAACGAACACCCTCAAATATGAACATTCTGCGTTCACTGCGCGCGCTGCTCACAAGAAGGGCGGCCCGGCGCATCGATGATTCCGCCGGGATCGATCAGCTCGACGGGATGCGGCCCGCGGCGTTCATCGGGGTCAAGACCTATTCGCAGCGGCTGTCACCGCCCTTTAGCGGACAGGTCCAGATCGCCGAGTCGGCACGCGCCCGGGCATTGACCCTGGACGGTATCGACTGGGAGATGCAGTTCATCCACAGCTCAATTGTGCGACGGGGCCCAGGTGGCAACAGGATCGAACGCCGCTTCCGCTACATCGACAATCTCCAATACAGCGAGATCGTGCGCATTGCCGCCGTAGGGACCCAAAACGGGCGAGCGATCGATGACCGGATCCTGGAACTGGCGCGCCATATCAGCGCCGCCGAGCTGCCCTTCCCCGCCAACGACGAGTATGAGTATTGGCTGTTGGATGCCAAGGATGGCTCACCGTTGGCATTCATCTTTTCCTGTGCAAATCCGGATGAGGTGCCGAACCTTCCGGTTCGCCCGGAATGGACCGCACTGCCGGCGGCGATGATGCCGATCGCCCAGACCGAAGACGAAGCGGCGCGCGAAGAGCCACCAGTCAACTATCGCTTCGAACGTCTGATTGCCGAACGCGCCGGCTGGAACCCGAAGTCCCACTGGTTCCGCCGCAGTCCTGGGGAATCCGACGGCTTTCCGCCATTGTTGGTTCGCGAGGATTGGCAAGAGGAACAAGATCACGAGCTGTGTCAGCGTTACCTGCAGCGTCAGGCGACGCGACTACTTATGCTCCATGGTCTCGCACACGAGGACCGGCTGCGCCTGGAACAGGCGGCGCAGCCCAACGTAATCGAGCTGGCGCGTTTCTGTACCCTCTATCCCGAGATCGTCAATCGAGAACTGATTACCGCGATGCGCGTCGAGGCGCGGCTGCGCGGTGCCAACGGCAAACCACCGTCCTGAGGCTAGGCGGGGGCCGATCCGTCACGGCTTATCACACGCATGGGCAGCGATCCAACGACCGAGCCGCTCAACCGTAACAGCACGGCCGATTGCCGCTAGACATGATGTTTTGACCTGCCCAGCCTCAACGTACGTGGGTTATGTTGAGGTTGGACACATCACACAGAGCCACATTGAGGGGGCAGGTCATGAAAGAGGATATCGCAAAAGCCATCAGTCAGCAGACGGCAGCGGCAGCGGCGCTGAATGATGCCAAGGGCTGGAGCCGCTATGGCGGCTTTATTGGGTTGGATGTGCACAAGGACACGATTGCCGTGGCGATCGCCATGCCGGGTCGCGATGAGCCGGTTTATCGGGGCGAGATCGCCCACGAGCCGAAGGCGCTGAAGAAATGGCTGGATCGGCTGAATGACGAGTTCGGCGGTGCCGTGCTGTTGTTTTGCTACGAAGCGGGTCCATGCGGTTATGGCCTGTGCCGCCAGCTGCTGGCAGCTGGCCATGACTGCCAGGTGGTCGCGCCGTCGCTGATTCCGAAGAAGCCGGGCGAGCGGATCAAGACCGATCGCCGCGATGCGCTGAAACTGGCGCGATTGTTACGCGCGGGCGATTTGACGGCAGTGTGGGTGCCGGATACGGAGCAGGAGGCGATGCGTGATCTGACCCGCGCCGGGGATGACATGAAGAGCCAGGAGCGCAAGGCACGCCAGCAGCTGAATGCCTTTGTGCTGCGCCACGGCCACCATTGGCCGCGGGGCAAAACGCGCTGGACCCAGGCGCACCACAACTGGCTGGAGTCGATCCGCTTCGAGCAGCCCTGGTTGCAGATCGTGCTGCAGGAATACATTGACGCGGCGAAGGCGGCGACTCAGCGGGTGGCGGATCTGACCGATCAGCTGATGCGGGCCCTACCGGGCTGGTCACTGGCCCCGGTGGTGGATTCGCTGGCGGCACTTCGCGGCATCGACAAACTGGCCGCAACGGTCCTGCTGGCCGAGCTGGGTGACATCAGTCGCTTTGATTTGCCGAAACAGTTGATGGCCTATCTGGGACTTGTCCCCAGTGAGCACAGTAGCGGCGGCCGCCGGCGCCAGGGAGCGATCACGCTCGCGGGCAATGGTCACGCCCGGCGGATGCTGGTCGAGTCGGCCTAGAGCTACCGTTTCCCGGCGCGCCAGACGATGCATCTCAAGCGCAAGGCTCAACACGCCTCCGAACAGGCCAAGGCGATTGCCTGGCGGGCACAGAAGCGCCTATGCGGACGTTATCGTCAGCTCAGCCAGGCGGGCAAGAACATCAAGCTGGTGTGCGTGGCGATCGCCCGCGAGTTGGTCGGCTTTATCTGGGATATCGTCCGCCATGAGATGCCGCGCCTTGAGGTCCAGGTCGCGCCTGCGGGCCGCTGATTGGAAAGCACACAAACTGAACCAAGACAGGAGGAACGACAGGCATCTTGACTCAGGGTCTATTCGGCCGGTGTGGAGAACCCTTGGGCGGGCTATAACGGCATCGACCACGACGGGATAACCTCAACAGAGTATTCCCGGTCGTTGATCCCTGACCCTAGAGAAAGGCCAGCTCCGCGACGCAGTGAAGTCCGGTGGTAACCAATCCACGTATATCAGCATGATCCACCGTCGCAGTCTGCCGGGTAGATCCCGAGCCAAGGTGCTTGAAGAAGACATGAGATGAATCAACCATTTGACAGGTCAAAACATATCAGCCTGCATATTGCATGAAGGGTTCGGGAATCAGGGCGTGCCGGGCAAAGCGGTTGGTTCGATCGGCCGACGAATTCGCCGGGAGCGAATTCGATCAATGCGTCACATTGACGCCGAAGGGGTGAAGGGCAGGACGCCCGGAATAGGAGGCATAGCCGTCGCTATGCGTCGAGGGGGATCGGGCCAAATGCAAAGTCCAGCGCGGTCTGAACCCGAACAGGATGAACTGCACCCTGGGCTACTGACCCTTACCATGTGAAAAATGTCCCGTTTCGGGCGCCCAACTCGCGAGATCCGGTCCGCCTTTGCGTGGTGCTTGGCGGCTCATGCCTAGGAGCCACCCGGGGTATTGAAGATCCAAAAGGGGGCATCCGGAATGTGATTCCCGATAGGACTGATTGTCAAAGGCGGAGATGCTAGCGGGAATCTTGGTAGAAGTACTTCGCTCTCTACCTGACATGGCGACATCTATGCAGGGGGTAGGAAGCCTCCCTGGCTGAGTCGTCGCGACCCGATCTGCCAGTTGTCGGTTCTATGTCGGCGCCGGTGGTGTCAGATCAGCTCTGAGCCAGTTCACATTACCGGCTCGGTTCGTCAAGGGTGATTCGGGTTTGCATCGTGTGATAGTCGAGTTGTACCCGATGTCTGGAGAGCCAGCGGTGACCGATGATTCCCCCGATCCGGATTCCCAGCTCGCGCCCGAGAGTGAAATTCGCTAATACGGCAGCAGAGAGTTCGGGGTACTCAAGCTCACCATGCCGGAAGTCCCTGATACGTACGGCCTTGGCGGGCAGCGATCCTCCTCCGCCGTGAGCCTCGGTATCCCCTTGCAGTGCCTGCGCTCCATGACGCCGGGCTGCCGACTCCGAACACGCCAGGTCTATGCCACTCATCCCGCTGTCTATGAACCAGCATGACGCAGGCCCACCATTGGCCCGGCAGGGCGTTAGGGGATAATGCGGGCCTGCGATCCATAACGGTTCGCCTTCCTGTACTCCTGGAGACCCGAGTCGGAAACGAGCCCTTTGGTAATCGATATCGATTCCCCCCGCAGCCCGCAAGAGTCCGGCGCCAACGATGCCATCCACCGCCCCATCCGCAATGTGGCGGAAGGCATTAGCCAGTGGTGCGAGCATTGCGTTAAGCATTTCAAAGCGCGAGCCGCCAATCGACAGGCTGTCGATGCGGGCGAGCTGCCAATACCCAATAAGGCCACCGGCAAAACTGGCTTGATCATGAGGTCCTGGTTCCACCCCGGCGCGGCGCGCAAATTCGCTGTCGAGCAGGCAGTGCCCAGTGCCGGTATCAAGCACGAACTGGCCAGTCTGCCCATTGACGGTCACTTCCAGGAGCGGGAGCGCGTACGCGTCGTCCCAAGTGACCGGGCAGGTCGAAACCTCCTTGACCAGGTACCAGTCGCCATCAAAACCTTCAAGGTGGTCGGCCCAAGAATGGCGCCCCAGCCGCCGCAGGGCAGCAACGGCTGAAGGCAGGTCTCCAATTCGCAGGGCCATGTCGGCTTCTAGTCCGACAAAATAGACGTGCAATCCATACTCGTCACGAGCTATTTCCAGCTGTCCACCAACATCAGCCATGCGATCACTCAGCATGCCGATCTGCGCCCGACGCAGCGCTATCTGCGCGCGGTCGCCTTCGGTCAGGTTCGCCAGTTCCGCCAACACCATGTCAGCTTCGAAATACTGGCCATCCGTAAACAACTTGGTGGCCAGACGGCGAAGATGGTCAATGTCTAGGGCGCGATCGTGCCGCACGATGACTGTTCTGCAAAGCTTTTGCTCGATTATGACAGCTGCCATCCGCATTATCGCTACGGTGTAGAAAGGCAACTGTCAGCTAACACCAGAAACGTTTTTCTCCGAAGCGTCACGATATCGTAACCCGACCCGACCGCGAACTGGCAGCGTGTCCGTGTGGCGTTTGCGCATCCTCGCTTTTTTCATCGCCTTGGTCATCGGCGCCTGGCGATCGCGCTTGGCTATCTGGCCAACCAGGCCGAGCTCAAGACACGTTTTCCCGCCGCCGCCAACCTGAAAGCCGCAACTCGACACCGCGCAACGCCAGGGACGCCTCAAGCAGGTCATGCAGAGCAGCGTCAGTGGCCCCAGTCTGCTTATCATCGACGAAATCGGCTATCTGCCAACGAGCCGAGACCAGGCCAACCTGTTTTTCCAGATCATCGCCAACCGCTATAAGAAAGGCTCACGGGCTTACGGGACACCCACCGAACTGCGAGTCGGACTGGGGCGGTATTTGGAGTTCTACAACACCAGGCGTTGTCACAGCGCACTGGACCGATGCACCCTGGACGCGGTTTACATACGATCAGGCTAACCGCAATTTGGCCAGCTGAAACCCAACGATGATTTCACTTAAGGCACTGTCCAACTTCTGGGGGCCTTTCTCTGGAGAACGCATGAACACTGCAGCACGGGAAACTGCTTCGAGTCTCCGTACCCTGGTTCAACTGGCAAATAACACACTTCGCGCAGTCCTGAGTGTCCTACGAATCTCAAAGACAGTGCTCCTTGTAGTTGCTCTGATAGCATCCCGACCCTGAACATCGCCTCGCTCACCATCTTACCCGTATTCAACGCTCTGTCTTCAGTCATCGACTTTGTCGGGGTATAGGAAGCATAGATGGCTCGCCGAAGATAATGGACCTACCCTCGGATGGTGATGAAAACTTCGTCAACATGCCAAGTGTCGCCCAGCTTGCCTCCGCTGCACTTGATCCTTCGGCGGAAACCGGGACCGAACTTCAAACACGAGCGGCGAATCGACTCGTACGATGCCTCAATACCCCGCTCGGCAAGGAAATCTTCAATGTCGCTTAGGCGGGGCTTTTCTTTGATTGTCAATTGTCCGGTTGTAGCCGACTGCTGACCCTCACTGCTGGGGATTGACCTGAGCGGCAAGGCGACCGCGCTCAACGTCAGGAACCCCAAGCGGAAGCTCGGCAGCGCCCAACGAATAAGGCTAGAACTAGTCATTAGCCCGATGCGGTGGGTGCGTATCATGCCACCCCACCTGTTAAACGCTTCGGTTCCGCTACAATCTGGCGTAGCGGCACGTTGTTTACCAACGGATCCGCTCTCGAATATGCAAATTGGCTGATGAAGGAGCAGGAGATGAAGAATCCGACGAGGGTCGTTTCTCGATTTGCCGGTACCTTGGGGGCGATGGGCTTGGCTGTACTTTCGTCGGGGTCCTTTGCCACCGGTACTGCGAATACGTTTTTTGAGGTGACGGTGCGCCCTGGCTCATCGGTAATCTGCACGTCTGATCCCTGCACTGTCTATTTCGAAACACCTGCGGGCAGCGGCACTCACAACATTCTCCAAAATGGCACTGTCAATGCGGGAGTGGCAGTAGGTGGTCAACGTGTGTCACTCGGTGTGTATTCCAACGAGAATCTGGTGTTCCATGTTGAAGATACAGACCTTCCCGTGGCATACCTCACTGTGGTTGGCAGCCCGTAAATGTGGAGTGTTTGAAACTAAGCGACTCAAGGCCCGCAGCTTAGGGCGGCTCGTGGCCGAAAGCGCCATTAGCGCCAAAAAACCGCCTCTGAGGGCGGCCTCCTTGTTTCGCCGAGATGAGCAAACTCAACACTATAGTGCGGTAAGGGTTTCCATATCTTCGCCGCCCAGCGCCTTGTGGCAGGCAATGCAACCCGCTGACGCCCCCTTGCCGACACGGCCGGCAAGGAGCGCACCCTTGGGATTCTTATCGATTTCGCCGGCCGGTGTGTACTTGGCCCAGAACCAGTCGAGGTTCTCGGTATCGTACCCGGCCTCACGTTTGAACATAACGGTAACTGCCACAAGCAGGCATAAGAACGCCCGCGGAAGCTGGGTCGTGGTCACGTTAGGCTGACGAATTCGGAGTCGAATTCGATGTAAGCTGCTCTGGCCGCGGTCGCGTGGCCGGTGATCTGTGTTTGCAATGGCATGGCTATTGATATTCGGCGCCGCACCGGCCGCGTTATTGTGGCTTGATTGCCAGATCGACTATATTCCCGAGTCCAACCGCAGCATAACCCGAGACTGACACATGGCAACGAGCAGGTGGCAGAACGTGGACGGTGCCTTCGCCGCTGCGCCGGACGAGGGGGCTTTCTGGACCGGCAGGACCTTTGACGATTTCCTGTTTCGGCCGCAGAAGACGGATTCGCAGACCCGCCGCAATATCAGCGTGAACTCGCTGCTGACGGCGGACCTTGCGTTGGATCTGCCGATCGTTTCGTCGAACATGGACAGCGTAACCGGCGCCGACATGGCGCGGGTCATGGCCATGCACGGCGGCATTGGGGTCGTGCATCGTGGCATGAGCATCGAGCGCCAGGCGTCCGAAGTCGGCGTGGTGAAGCGCAGCCAGAGCGCTGTGATCGTCAGTCCGCTGTGCCTGCCGGCGGGCACCACTATTCACCAGGCCAGGCGTTTCGCGCGGCAGAACGGCATCACCGGCATCCTGATCGAGACGGCCAGCGGCTCGAACGTGCTGGCCGGTTTGCTCTCGAACCGCGACACGCCGGTGCATGGCGTGGACGAGGATCGACCGGTCGACGATTTCATGACACCGCTGTCCCGCCTGGTGACCGGCGCGCCGGATATATCCACTGACGAGGCCGAACGGCTGATGTTCGAACACCGCATCGAGCGTCTGCCGCTGATCGATGGCGCGAATCGCATCCATGGGCTCATCACGCGCCGCGACATCAATCTCAAGCGCGAACAGCCCGGCGCCAGCAAGGACAGCGCCGGCCACCTGCGCTGCGCTGCGGCGGTCGGCGCGCGCGGTGATTACCTGGAGCGGGCCGCAGCGTTGCTGGAGGCCGGCGCCGATCTGCTGTTCATCGACATCGCCCACGGCCACTCGGTAATCATGGAGCAGGCTGTCGCCGGGCTGCGCGGCAAGTTTGGCAGCGTGCCGCTGGTTTGCGGCAACGTCGCGACCGGCGCCGGCGCGCGCTTCATGCGCGATATCGGCGCCGATGCCGTTAAGGTCGGGGTCGGGCCGGGCCGCGGCTGCCGCACGCGGCTGGAAACGGCGGCCGGCGTGCCGCAGCTGCAGGCCATCCGCGAGGCCTATCTCGCCGTCGGTGACAGCGTGCCGATCATGGCCGACGGCGGCGTGAAAACCGACAAGGATATCTTTCTCGCCTTGATCTGCGGAGCGTCTACGGTGATGCTCGGCAGCGCGCTGTCCGGCACCGACGAGGCGCCGGGCCGCGTGATAGAGGATCCGGCGACCCACATGAAGAAAAAGATTTACCGCGGCATGACCTCGCCCGAGGCCGTGCTGGAAACGCTGTACGACAGCGGCAGCAGCGAAGAGCTCGACGCGGCGCTCGAAACCCCGCCCGAAGGCCAGGAAATCCAGGTGCCTTACCGCGGCAGCGTCAGCAGCATCCTGCAGCGCATCCGCGGCCACCTGCAGTCATCGGTGAGCTACGGCGGCGAGATCACGCTGGCGGCGGTGCGGGAGAAAGTGCTGCCTGATCCGACCGCGTTCCTGGTGCCGCTGAGCGCGGCCGCGCGCATCGAATCCTACGAGCGCTGAGCGCCCGCGCTCCGATTTGAACGCCGGCGGCCGGCGCCGTCGAAGCGAGCGCAATGCACGCCTTCATGGCAGGCCTGCTTTCGGCCAGTAACCCGCCATTCGCTCCCCCCCGATGTTTTGCGGCCATTTGTCTCTTGTTGGCCGATTGCCGACGAGTGATCTGAGAGTTACGTTTTAAAATGGCGTGAAGCTTGTCGGGCAAGACGGTTAGGGGCCCCGACAAAGAGTTTTAAGTTTCTATGAGTTTGGCCGATAGAATAATCATAGCGAAGACTGTGGTGTGGACCCGGTGTTTCGCTGAACCTAACCGGAATTTTTGTAAGGGAATGAATGCCAGCGTTGTTGTGCCGTTTCTGTATTTAGGAAATGCCTGATACGCTGCTCAGTCTCAATGCTCACCTCCTAGGTTCAACATTTGGGTCCATCCCACAGTCTTTGCCGTTCTGCCAATTTCCTCCGCTACGTGCATTTTTCTTAGGTCATGTAGGGATAGCATTCCGTTTGTTTCACCGGCAGCCGCTTCGGCATGCAACGCCCGCTTCTGGCCGACTGCTGACCTTCACTGCTGGGGATTGACCATGGCGGCGAGTCGACCGCGCTCAACGTCAGCAAACGACAGCGGTCATTCGCCGAGTGGCTTGTCTGGGTGTCAGATTGCTTTACACCTGAATCGGGTCAAATGGCCGCAACCCATTGCTGCCAGTTGCAGGTATGGCCCCAAGAGACAGTTGCTTCATTGATAGCGGACCTCGCCGTTGGACGTCAGTGACAGGTGCTTTTCCAAAGGCTGGAAGAAGCTGGTTGGCTGGCAGCTCTATTGAAACACCGCGCGCGAAGTGGGTGAGGGTCATGGCGGCGACGAGTCCCTGGTGTCGAATCTGAAAAAAAACGGGGCAACCGTAGTTCGTTGATATGGCCGTGGGGTCAGCGGAGTATTCTCTGCATGTGAGAAAGTCCCATCGTCTTGAACTTGGACGCTAACGCATTTGTAGGAAGATCATGAACAGACTAAGCGCTTGCCTTGGAACAGTCTTGCTTGCCGTATTCGCCAACGAAGCGGCAGCCTTGGAGCGATATGGTCAGATGTTCCACGGAGCACCTGGGTGGCAGGGCGGATCGGCATTCTCGGCCGCCTTCTACGTCGAACAGAAGCAGGGGCCGGCTGGTTACGGGATCAGACTCTACCTCCCGGATCGCAGAACAGCGGATATCCACGTGAGCGCGGAGGGCGGCAGTCTTCTCATCCGCAGCGGGGGGCAAGAGCGACTTGAACCCGAGGGTACCTTTGGGCCGGTGTTCATGCAGTTTGCGAGTTTCAGCCAGCGATTGACTCTGCCACTGGATGCCGATATCGGTCAGATGAGACTCACCAATCGTGGTGGCGTTATCGAAATCTTCATTCCGAGAAGAGTCGAATGATCGGCAAGCACCGGTCGTCGCGTGAGGAAGCAATCCAATTTCCGCTAATTTTCACGCAAATCCTTTCACGATATTGCGGAGATTAACTTCGATGTCGCTTCGTCGATGGGCTACATTCCCTTTTCATTTGATGCTGTTTGCCGTCTTTTTTTCTCCGGGAAGTCAAGCCGTGTACTGGGTTTGCGATATCAAACTCGGTTATTCCGGACCTGATGGGAAGGTGTATTTCGACGAACTCGTCGCAGGCGCTCTCATTAGATGCCAAGACGAATGCAAAGCGCCGCACATGAGGTATGGCTCAGTGTCGATTTGCAGGCGAATTGAAGGAAGTCCATTGGCTGTTGCGAAAAAGCCGAAATGGCTCTCAAACGAATATTGGGATTCATTGACTGCGTGTCAGAAGAGCTGTGTCCAAGAATGCGAACCAAAAAGATCGCAAGGCACTGGTCGTTGGGAGCATTGTATCGATAACTGCTTTGCGCGGTGTGGCGAGCCTATATCAGTCCAGTAACCACCGCGCTCTTTGCTGCGCTGCGTCAGTCGGCTGGCGATGCGAAGCTGACCTTGAGGATTCGCTTATGAAGGTCGCTGGGATACCCGGCAGCGCCTTCCGGGGCATTGACTGTTCCCAACACACTGCGGTCATTCCCGGTCAGGCTGGCGGGATGTCAGGATTCTTTAACAGTCGATCAGGGGCGAATGGCCGTAATCAACACAGTCCGGTCATTACGCGGCTCGGTCTCGGAGATGCCGGATCGCTGTGCGCTCGCGTGCGGGTGGATGACCGTTCACGACCCCAAGCCGTCACCCGTTGGGTGGGTTCGGAACGACCGCACTCGACCAAAGCGGACATGACAGCCTTGCTATGCGTGCCTGGCCGAACCATTTCCTGGGACGGCGGCTCAAGGGCTTGTCCTGGTGTTTGCAAAGGAATTCAGCGGATCATGAAGTAGCCCGCCAGGAATGCCCACGGGGATCAGGATGTTTGGTGTTCGAGGGGGCGGTTTATACTGGCAACGTTTCTCGCCTAATCCCTATGGCACGAATAACCTTCGGGACCATGGTCGTTTAAACCAAGCAAATAAAACGAGAACGCCAAGCAATGGAAAAAAATAGTCTGGAAAACAACTGGTTCAGGCAAAACGAGAAAGACCTCCTCATGGAGGAAGCCGATAAGCGCAATAAACGCTTGAAGGAGGCTACCGCGAAACTAGGAATGGAGGAAGCCGAAAAAATTCGAGTCGCTCACTGGATGAAGTGTCCGAAGTGTGGACATGATATGAAAGAGTTCGCACTAGAGGGTATCGAGGTGGAGCAATGTACCTTCTGTACTGGGGTGTATTTCGACCGTGGTGAAATCGAGTCCTTGCTGCTACGAAAGACACCTCAACGGTTTACATTCTTCAGAAAGTTTTTTGGTCTGGATTGACACGCCGGTACTCTCGGAGCCAGCATCAAGGGCTGATCTTGATTTCCAGACTGCCGAGTGGCGTGCGGCCCGCGTGATTTGTGTCCGGAAAACGCGCGACAAAGCCGTCGGCAAGCGCCTACTCGCGCACGAACTTCTCGTACACAAACGGACCCCTGAAAAACCAGCAGGTCAACTGGTTGTACGAGTAGTGAATCTTGGTATGGACGAACCCTTTTTTGAGTCAGCAGCGTATGCACGATCTCGTGGACGCGGTCGACTCCGGTGTCAAAAAGGCTTTCGTCGCGTTGTTGCTGAAACAACTGCGCGCGTACCGATGGATCTCCTCTGATCTGAAGCCATTCTCTCCGGCGATAGCCGCCAGTGGCCATTTTCGAGCATCTTGATGAACCTGATCTGGTTTGGACTTGGTTTGCTGGCCCTCATATCGGGCGCCGAGGCCTTGGTACGCGGCGCTTCCAAGCTTTCTGTATCCTTTGGCATTTCGCCCTTGGTCGTTGGGTTGACGGTTGTGGCGTTCGGGACTAGCGCGCCCGAACTGGTTGTGTCCCTCCGGTCAGCCTATGCCGGTCAGGGGGAGATCGCGATTGGCAACGTTGTGGGCAGCAACATTTTCAACCTGTGGTTCATTCTGGGGCTGTCGGCCCTAATCGTGCCTCTAGCGGTAGACCAGCAACTTGTTCGCCAGGAAGTTCCGATAATGATCGGAATTTCCTTGTTGTTTTGGGCCTTGGCGGCCGATGGAGGCATTGGGCGGGTAGATGGTGCCTTGTTTGTCTTATTGTTGGCTGGCTACACGTACCTGCTGATATGGCAGAGCCAACGCGAGCCTGCTTCGATACGAACACAGGGCGCGGATTCAATCGGAATACCCAACAACGACGGCTGGGATCGCCACCTTAGTGTACAGGTTCTCCTTATTTTGGGCGGGCTGGCCTTGCTGGTGGTAGGCGCAAGATGGCTGGTTGATGCCGCGGTGGCTTTTTCCAGATACTTGGGGGTTAGTGAACTGGTGGTTGGATTAACGATAGTCGCGGCGGGTACGTCGTTGCCTGAAGTAGCCACTTCACTTATGGCGGCGGTACGTGGTCAACGCGACGTTGCCGTGGGCAACGTGATCGGCAGCAACCTGTTCAATATCCTGGGCGTCTTGGGCATCTCGGCTGCAGTTGCGCCGGTTGAGTTGACGGTGGCACCTCAACTGCTGGCCGTAGACCTGCCCATCATGGTCGTAGCCGCACTCGCATGCCTGCCCATCTTTTTCACTGGTAACCTGATTGCCAGATGGGAAGGCGTTTTGTTCTTCGCCTATTACGTCGGTTACATAGCCTACCTCGTTCTACTGGCTAGTCAGCACGAAATCCTGAGCGATTATCGCGTTGTCATCGGGTTCTTTGTCTTGCCACTAACCGCGGTTACCTTGTTCATCTTGGTTTTGCGACATTGGCGTGCAAGCTAAACAGCTGCCAAGACGTTCTCAACGACTAAGCTCTGCTTCCACGAAAACTAAGGATGATCAAAGTTTAGAACAGTGTTATCAGCAATGAGATAATGACCGCCGCAGCTGAACATAACTGTGCTACAGGTGATAGACCAATGATGATGGGGTATTTGAAGAAGGTAGAACGCGTGCTGGTTGGGGCGATGATCCTGATGCTGGTTTTAGTGGTGCTGTTATCAGTGGTGGAGCTGGGCAGGATGTTAATCAGAGATCTGGCCACACCCCCGCTATTCACCCTTGAGATTCAGCAGCTGTTAGGAATATTTGGCCAATTTCTCTTGGTACTGATTGGTATCGAATTGCTGGAGAGTTTAAAAAAATACTATAGGGATGGCTGTGTGAACGTTGACGTGATTCTGTCCATCGCGTTGATCGCACTCGCTCGCAAAATCATTACCGTCGATCCCAAAGAATTCGACCCTGTCACGTTGATAGGAATTGCTGCCGTCATCTTGTCATTGGTGGCGGGCTATTGGGTGGCAACGAAAAACAAGCCGAGCAAAGCCACACTCGATGAGCAACAAGACTGTAAGAACGAGTAACCTTTCCCTCGCGGTTCGCACTCCAAGATTTGCCTTCAAAGCGGACGGTTTCAGATTTCGCCGCCCAAGACCGCTGTTGGCCGGTGGCTGTCACTCGCCAGCCCCGGTGTGTAGCTCATCTCAGCGGTTGAATTCGCGTCCCAGCCAATGGCCGTTCATGGCCGAAAGCGCCAGTCCGCCGCGCCAACTATTCACGGCAGCCCGTCTGCCGGATGACCCAATCCGATTATGACCACAGTCGTTGCAGACCGGTCATTAACTGGTCGTGACCGGACTGGCTAGCATGTAATACCCGATGACGAGAAATCGAACGTCCGTTAACGGGATACTGGGAGTTCAAGTCTCGACTACTCTTGACACTTTCAGTCAGGTCGAGTCTGAGCTATTGCAAATGAGGGTCGTAAATTCAGCGTTGGTTTGCATGTCGACCCGCAAACAGATCACTCTCTGCCTTCATTCGCTCCATCATATGGTCACGAAAGGCCAGCACCCGAGCTGTGCGCTTGAGGTCAGGATGCAGCAGTATCCAGAGACCGAGATCCCATTCAGGTCGAGGATCTGCAAAACGTGCCAGTTGCGGATCCGTATCGCCCATGAAACAGGGCAGGATGGATAGCCCCATCCCCTCCCGCAGGGCCGCCTGAGTAAGCAGGGTATCGTCGACAACGAAGCGGGGGGCCTGATCACCGCAGGCCTGCCTGGTCCAGGACTTGTGAAAGGCGCAGCACTCAACGCCCAGCCATTGTGGCTCAATGCCGTCTCTGTCCAACTGTTTGATGTACTCCGGGCTGGCATAGATAGCAGACGATACGGTGACGACCCGCTTTCCGATCAGGGTCTCGGGCGGCGTATTGGTAAGGCGGATAGCCACGTCGGCCTCGCGTTGCGCCAGACTGACATCACTGTTGGATACCATCAGGTGAAGGGTCACGTCCGGATACTGTCGACTGAACCCGGTGAACATAGGCATCAGCACCGTCGTGGCCATATTGTCGATCGCGGTTACCCGCAGCGGGCCGGCGGGCTTGAGGTCCGTGCCTGCCAAGGTCCCATCAACCTCCAGCACCGCGCACTCCATCCGATTGGCGGCTAGCATCAAGTTCTCGCCGGCCGGGGTCACCGCATAGCCGCTGGACACCTTGTCGAACAGCCGCACCCCGAGATCTTGTTCGAGCTTGCGCATTCGCCGCGACACGGTGGAATGCTGCAAGTGCAGCAGCTTGGCTCCACTGGAGATGGAGCCGCTGCGCGCCACCGCGAGAAACACCCTCAGGTCATCCCAGTTCACCCTTCCCCCGATGTTGCGCTGTGTCCGGTTTGCAAATTTGCACATCCAGTTTCGATTTTTTCCGAATGGGCAAATGAAATCATAGACCTAGACTCTCCTGCATCCCAGCCGGGATGTACCAACAGAGGAGAGGGAACCATGCAACAGGCACAAAATCGCCAACCGGTATTCGACGCCGTCAAATACAAGCAGACCACGTTGGACCAGTGGAACAATGCCGCCGAGGCCTGGAATCGCTGGGGCACACTGCTTTCGCGCTGGCTTGGCCCTGCCACCGAGACCATGCTGGACATGGCTGGCGTGACACGGGGCTCGCGGGTACTCGATGTCGCTGCGGGCGCCGGTGAACAGACCCTCGCGGCGGCCCGTCGGGTCGGCGCTGCCGGACACGTACTCGCAACCGACATCTCACCGGTGATCCTCGAATATGCAGAGTGCTCCGCCCGCCTTGCCGGGCTCGACAATGTCGCCACTCATGCTATTGACGGCGAACACCTGGACGAACTGGATGCGGGCCCCTTCGACGCCGTGATCTCGCGTGTCGGGCTGATCTACTTCCCGGACCAGCAGAAGGCGCTGCACGGCATGCGCTCCAAGCTGCACGAAGGGGGCAAGGTCGCGGCAATGGTCTACTCCAGCGCTGAGTGCAACGGCTTCTTCTCGCTTCCCGTATCCATCATCCGTCGCCGCGCCCAACTGCCGCCACCCCTGCCCGGCCAGCCAGGCCCCTTCAGCCTGGGCCAACCGGAAGTTTTGGAGAAGGCGCTCACCGATGCGGGTTTCAAAGATGTCCGGATCGAGAAGGTTCATTCCCCGGTGCGGATGGCCACGGCCTCTGAATGTCTGCAGTTCGAACAGGAGTCTTTCGGCGCCCTGCACCAGATGCTTGGCGGCCTGTCTGATGTCGAGAAGGATGAAGCCTGGGACGAGATCGAACAGGCGCTGCAGCAGTTCGAAAACGGAGATCAGTTCGAGGGGCCCTGCGAGATGCTCGTCGCGGTCGGCACAAGATAGGCGGCCCGACACTCACAGTCACGACAACCGAAATTGGAGGAATTGACAATGAATACCTATGTCATTCTGAGACGCAGCGGCTGGCGTTCGCCTGAGGAGCTTCAGGAGGCCGCCGCAAGGTCCGAGCAAAGTGGTGAAGACATGGCAGACGATATCCGCTGGATTCGCAGCTATGTAATGGAAGAAGAATCAGGGACGCTGGGAACAGTTTGCATATACGAGGCCACAAGCCCGGACGCTATTCGCCGGCATGGAGATATAGCCGCACTACCCGTTGATGAAATCATTCCAGTCATGGACACCGTCATCCGGCGCGCGGATCCGAAATAACGTGTATATGAAAGATGAGAATACAGGGCTCAAGGATGAGCCTGAAAAGTATTTCAAGCGCGAACATATTTGAAAGAAACGTCGAATTGACGACGACGCGAGGATATCCGCCATGAAGAAAATTGCCATCGTCCAACATGCCCCGCAGGTTCTCGACCGTGAGGCCACGCTCGACCAGGCGGTAAAATTCATCACCGAAGCGGCCTCCAATGGGGCGCAACTGATTGTCTTCCCGGAAGCCTTTGTGCCCGGCTACCCGGCCTGGGTTTGGCGGCTTCGCCCCGGTGCCGACTGGGACCTGAGCGGGCAGATCCACCAGCGCCTGCTGGAGAATGCGGTCGACCTCGCCCGGGACGGTCTGGCAAAGGTACGCGCTGCAGCGGCCGAAACCGGCGTCACGGTGGTCATGGGCCTCAACGAGCGTGACGGCACGGTGGGCCGGACCACCCTGTACAACAGCGCGGTGGTCATCGGCTGTGAAGGCGAGATCATCAACCAACATCGCAAGTTGATGCCAACCAATCCCGAACGCATGGTGTGGGGCTTTGGCGATGCCTCGGGTTTACGCGCTGTCGACACCCCGGTTGGGCGAATCGGCGTCCTGCTGTGCTGGGAAAACTACATGCCGCTGGCGCGCTTCGCCCTGTATGCCCAGGGAATCGATATCCACATCGCACCCACCTATGACAGCGGTGAGGATTGGATCGGCACGATGCAGCATATCGCCCGGGAGGGTGGCTGCTGGGTCATCAGCGCTGGCGTGGCACTGCGCAACCGGGATCTGCCGGAGGACTTCCCGGATCGGGCCACGCTTTACCCAGCAGATGAGGACTGGATCAACCCAGGTGACTCGGTGGTCATCGCCCCTGGCGGGGAGAAGGTGGCCGGCCCACTACATGAGAAACAGGACATCCTGTATGCCGAGATCGATCCGGCCCGCGCCGCTGGCGCACGACGGACCTTCGACGTGGCCGGGCACTATGCACGGCCGGACGTGTTTACCCTGCACGTCAACAACCAGCGCCAATCTCCAATAGAGTTCGCTTCATGAATGTGCAAAATCAGGGGTCAACCTCCCTCATCAGTCCATGGACGAGGAACGGCCTTTCTTGTCTATGAGGTCTATGCCACGCACGTTCCACCTGCTAGCAACAGGCTTATTGCCCTTGCTCAGGACTTTGTCATGCTCAAACAGAATCGCTTTGGGGGCTTGTTGACCGATTGGCCGAATGCGACATCGACGATGCACATCATCCTATCATCGGGCGAGCTCACATCCAGGCAACTGCCCTCAAATGCCTTGTGAACTCAACACGATCTCGTTGCGGCCCCGGCGTTTTGCGTCGTAGAGCGCCATATCGGAAGCGCGAAGCAGTTCAGCCGGCGAGTTGACGGACGCCTGATCAGAGGAGGCGACGCCAAAGCTGAGGGTGACCTTGCCATCGGTCGGCGATCCATCGTGTGGAAGATTCAGCTTCGATATACCATCGCGCAACTGCTCCGCCACATTTCTGGCACCATCCAATGTGGTCCGCGGCAGCAAAAACCCAAACTCTTCGCCACCGATTCGGGCGACCACATCGCCTGGGCGGGACAAGGCGGCCTGCAGCGCTCGCGCAACTTTCTTTAGGCACCTGTCCCCATCGGGATGACCATAGTGGTCATTGAATTCCTTGAAGTGATCGATATCAGCCGTGATAACGGAAAGGCTTATGCTTTCCCGTTCCGACCTCCGCCATTCGGTTTCCAGCTCTTCCTCGAACAGACGCCTGTTGGGAATCTGCGTCAGTGCATCCTGCCGCACCATCCGTTCCAGTTCATGGCCGGCCTCAATTGACGAAAAGAGTTCGTTGCGCAAGTTGTCTGAATCGCGAAACAAACTCCGCACCTGGGCGGATGACGCAAGCATGGCGATAGCGAAGATCACCATCATGAGGCCCATGGTCAGATGTACATGATCGCCCCATGTAAACATCTGCACGCTAATCGGGATTACCACAGGAATCGCAAAGCACGGGTAGGCATGGTCCACGGATGACAACACGGGTATGGCTCCAGCCAACATGCCGCCCAGCACGAAAGCGAGAAAAACTTGATGCGGAAAAGAATCCGGGTGAAAAAGAAGTACGCCGGCCGCCCCCCAAACCAGACCCGCCGCGCACGCGCCGATCACGAATCTGCGTCGCCAGATCTCATGGTTTAACGGGCCACCGCCTGCCGCCTTTCGGAAAGCACGCAACACCAAGAAGCGCCCCCCCGTCACAACGATCAGGAGTAGCGACCAAAGCAGGAGGCTGGATGTATCGGCGGCAGTCCACACAACAGCTGCCAGGATGAAACCGTTTAGGAGGTTGATGACCAGAGATATCGGGACCTGGCGGTAACTCCGCTCGATCTGGAGGGCCGAGACGTCCCGTCGCGCAGATTCAGTATGGTATTCGTCCATAAAGCCCAAATGGAACCTTTGCCGAGTTTGAAAGACTATCCAAACGTCACCGACATCTTACATATAGTGCAATGATCGGGACTTGATCTGACAACTGCCGGATTCGATGATGTGAGTGTCAGCCCAAATTCAGCCTACGAATTTTTCCTTCCAGATTTGTTTCCCCATCTTCCATCGTGTCCAGGCGGTATGCGGTCACAGCAGGTCTTTCCCCGATGCGCTCTCCGCTCATTGTAGTACATCAGCCGTTCGTCCGGATCCTGCCACGCGCCTTTCCATTTAGACATACTGCTCCTTCCGGAAGAAACCTGAGAGAGCTCCTGCAGGATGGCCTTGTTGAATCGCTCGCAGATCCCGTTGGCCCGCAGTGACCTAACCATGGCCCCCGGTCAAGCCGATTCGCCGTTTTCCCCGCCCGATACCTTCAACCGATGATAGCTGAAGGTGCCTATAACGGCCGCGAGGAAGAAATAGAGCAACATCAGAAACAACAACATAAACATGGCGGGCGGGAAAGCCCCCTGTATCAAACGCAAAACCAGGGGTAAAAGAAAAACCAGGAAGAGTGCTATCGCTGCCAGGCGCGATTTGAAAAACAGTCCTGCAATGCAGGCGATGGCGATGATGGCCCCGGCCATCATTTGCGGCCGGGCAGCCAGAACCGCAAGCGCTTCCTGCCCGTGCTGCTGGAACAGAAGTCCGAAATCGAGAATCAACCAGGCGGCCCCGGCATAGATACCGTTGACGATCGCCTGCTCAGACTTCTGTAGATTCATCTTCTTGACTGCATTCAACGTTCACTCCCGGGCTGTTTCGGGTGGCCGATCCATCATCAACCCATGCTGCAGACGAAACGCCGACACCTCCCCGGTGGCCACTACCGATCTCTCTCCCGCACGGCCTTGTCGGTGCGCTGCATCTTTTCACTGGCATCCTTGGCAGCCTGGCTGGCATCGTCAAGCATTCCCTCGTAGGAATCGCCGAGTTGGCTGCCGAATGTCGTTTCCTGCTGCGCCACCGGTTCGTCCCGGCCACAGGCGGACAGCAGCAATACCAGCATGGCCGATATCAGGATTCTGTTGTTCATTGCTCCCCCTTGGTCACCATGCCGGTGTTTCCGGGCCTGCGCCGCCAGCGGGCAACGATCCATAGTCGAACGCATTCATTGCCACATTGCGAGGCGACAGATCAATGATGCTCACCAGTACCAACGGCCGTCCGTTGTCGACATAAGGGTTGAGCCCGATCTCCACGGGAATCCTTGTACCGTCTCCTTTGAGTGCCTCCAGATTGCGCCCCTCACCCATCTTGCGGCCTTCCGGTGACTCCATATATTGGTTGCGCAGTTGTCGATGATGCGACCGCTGACCCTCCGGCAAAAGGGTATCCACCAAAAGGCCTTTGAGTTTCCCTGTGCCGTAGCCCAACAGTTGTTCGGCGGCCGCATTCGCCAATTCTATATGTCCATCGCCGTCGACAACCAGTTGCCCGACACTGCTGACCTCGAACAATCGCTGAAATCGTTCCTCGAGGCTTTTTATGCGTTCAAGCTGTTCTGCCCGGGCAACTGCGAACCCGGTGTTCAGTTCGGCACGCCTTGCGCGCACATGGCCACTCAGATAAAAAAACATCGAGAAACCGTACACCGACACTGTGAGCAGGGTGCCAAGCGACGCCAGCATCCGACTGTCACGGCGAACTTCCAACAGAAAACCCACGGGACGATGCGCAACCAGGGTCAGTTGGAATTGATCTGACACCAATCGATCCACCTTGAATGAGCCCTGTGGAAATGCCTGCTTCAACATCCGGAAGATTTCCCCTGGCGTGAGACTGCTCCACGTCCACAGTCCGTTTCCGGCTTCAACCCTTCCCAAATTCTTTGGCTGAATATCTTTCCAGATCGCGGGGTGGGAAGCCGCAAAATCCACCTCACCATCGTTACTCGTGATCCCCGGCGGATTCGGATTCTGCAGGTTGAGCACCTGACCTTCGTGATTTATCAGCATGTACTGAACGTCCGGACCCTTCTGACGCAGATTTTCGACGGCATCGAAGATATGCCTCATCGCAATGTTCATTACGATAGCCCCTCGTGGGTCGTGCTGACTGCTGAATACGGGCACGGCAATCCGCAGCACCGGCTTGTACGGCACCTCGATTTGGCCATGCTCGACGTTCAGATCCACAGGCGAGATATAGATCTCGCCCGGCAACAACTCCCGGGCTGCCGTGAAGTAGTATCGATGGGCCTTGTTCTGCAGCCCCTGTGTTGGCACGACGCGGGGCTCACCCTGTTCTCTCGAAATCCGGACCCTCTCCTGGCCATCCTCGTCGATCCAACGGATCTGCTGATAGTAGGGGTTGCGTCGCGCAAGCGTGACAAAGGAGGCCTCCAGCGCTTGCAATGACGCCGCATCCGGCGAGTCGAAGGCCCGGGTCGTTACCGATTCCGTTGTCAGGGCAAGCAGGTGATTGAGCGAACCGGAGACCTGTGCGGCTACGAATCCGCTGATCTGCAGGAGTCTCGATTCGTCATCGGCGAGAACCGCCTCGATTCGATTTTTCGTCTGGGACGCGGCAAAAGAAAAGCCCACGACCAGGATGATCGCCGCGACAGGCAGGAATAGAATGAGATACTCATAAACAGGAAAACGGACACCCTGCGAACCCAACCTCCTTTGGATGTCGTGAATCAACTTTGCTGACTCCATACAGACGAATGAACCAGGTATTTCATGATCCGGCGGTCAATCGTCTCAATTCCGGCCAAGGCCACGACCCGAAGACAAGCGCGTCCAGCGCCAGCAGATGACCACGGACCCGTTCGGACGAAAAGCTTTTCTGCCGGGGCACCAGACTCTGGAAACCCTTTTTGGCGCGTCTTTTTAGCATACTCCCCCCAATGGCTCTATGAGACAGACTTCCGGAGTTTTCCCGGCATGTTAGGCTTTGACAAAACGCGGAGCGCGCGGAGCGGCAGGCTTCCGACACTCGATAACCCGACGGCTGGGTCGTCACGATTTTCACCGGCCCCGTCGATCCCCCGGGCCCGGGTTCGGGTCCTGCAGGACCCACTGTCGTCGCTAGTGTACTGCTTCGCCATTACTGGCTCTTTCAGAGCCCGTCCAATCGACCAAGGCAAGGCGCAGTCCGCAGGGAATGGCCAGCCCTTTGCAAGGACTGCAACGCCGAATTGGTCGATTGGACGGGCTCCCGAAGGGCGGGTCTCTGAGCGGCCATCCGCGTTGTTGCGCCCTCTTGAGGCAGACTGGCTGCCCCGGCGAGGGCGCGCCTAGCGGCTAACCGCTCAGTGACCCGCTGAATGTGCCAGTAATGGCGAAGCAGTACACTAGATGTGGATACCCAAAAAGGCGGGGCTTGCTTCACCAATTGACAATACAGGTCGGAAAATCAGAATGATAACTGTTATTGGAAATCTGAAGGGTGGGACTGGCAAGAGTACGGTGACCTTCAATCTGGCGGTATGGCTGTGCCTGACCGAGGGTGAGGTGACGGTTATCGACCTCGATCCTCAAAAGACCCTGTCGGACGTTGCTGCGCTGCGGGCAGAAGAGCGAATTGAACCCGCCATCCACGTGCAATCCGGACCTTTCTCGAATGCAAGGCTGCCAAAGGGTGCGCAGGAGACGCTCATCGATGTCGGAACTGCAGACCTCAAATCGTTCAAACAGGCCCTGGCGATCGCAGATCGCGTCGTGATCCCAGTCACACCGTCGCAGGCTGATATCTGGTCTACCCAGCGCTTCGTGCAGTTCCTTGGCAAGGTCAGGCATGGAAATCCGCCGGAATCAATCACCTTCATCAACCGCTCCGAAACCAACCAGGCGATTCAGGCCTCCGACGAGGCCGCCGCCGCATTGACCGCCCTTCCCGGGGTTCGATTGATACCGCAACGCCTCTGCGACCGCGCAGTATTTCGCAATTCTTTCAGCGAAGGCCTGGCCGTTTTCGAACTGGAACCGCGGAGCAGGGCGAGTGCCGAATTCAGGACACTCGCGGCCGCCCTTTTCACCCGGAACCGGTTCGCCACTGCAACTCCTGCAGGAAAAGAAACCACCCCCGCAAGCGCAGGTACTACAAGGCAACAGGTGCTGCAGGCGGCATCGGCCGATCAGACTGCTCAAGAACCCGATGAAAATGGCGTGGGTATGACAGCAACGGCCACCGGGACAGATGAAGGCGAGGAAAACCGCAAAAGGCATAAGACAGGTGAAGACAAGAAGGCCCGCAAAGGCAAGAAACACAAGCATCACAAGAAAGGCATGAAGGAAAAGCACGCCAAAAAGGGCCACAAGGACAAAAAGAACAAAAAGGCCAGGGAGGGTAGGAAGGCAAAGAGGGAAAAGAAGGGAAGAAAGACCAAGAAGGACTCATAGATGTGCCCCCCTTCGCCAGCCGGCATCAGGGCTCATACACCTCGTATGCCAGCTTCCACAAAGAAGTCGATGCCGCAAGGTCAGTCGGCACCGGCTGCATCGCCGGTACACCTGGGTCCGCGTCCACTGCTGCGCAATGTCGAGATGAGCAGAACCCTTACCATTTCTCATGCCCTGATTCTTTGGTTCCTGCCCGGGTTGCTCCTGCTGGCAGCAACGGCGGGGAACCTGTGCGCCGCAGAGAAAAAGGTCATAGGCTGGGTCGAGCGGGTCTCTCTTACGGGGAACGCCGTGATGATGGACGCCAAGGTGGATACGGGCGCTGATTTTTCATCGGTGCATGCCGACGGCATCCGTCACTTCGTGCGCAATGAAATGCGCTGGGTCGAATTCATGCTGCAGGACCGCAATGGCGAAAGGCATTTTCTGCAAAGACCCCTGGTCCGCATGACCCAGATCAAAACCAAAAACGCGGGGCATCAGGAGCGCCCCGTCGTGATGCTGGAAATCTGCGTCGGTGACACAAAGCGCCTGACGCAGGTGAATCTTGCGCAGCGCCGGCACTTCAAATTCCCGCTGTTGCTGGGGAGAGACTTCCTCGGCGCCCACTACCTGGTCGACCCGGGCTCACAATATCTGCTTGCCCCCGCCTGCCACTGACACCGGCTGGCAAACCCGTCGGCCCTTCAAACTTCCGCCCGCCATCCCTCCCCCGGTCTGCCGGTTTCCCGCGCCGAGACCATCATCAGCAGCGTCTGCACCGACCTGGCCGAGTAGCGGATGGTGTTCAGGGCGGTCTGCGTGGACCCCGGCCGGGCCTGATTCAGCAGGGCATCAGTTCTTTCGATTATCCGTTCAGCGAACTGATAGATCTTTTGATGCTGTTCCTGCAACAACTCATTCTTGGCGCGCAGGGACTGGCGCAGCTCGTCCTCGGCCTCCGCACGTTCGGCCGAGGAATACGGCCCTTTCCCCATCTCCCGCAGGCGCTCGCGGGAATCCGCCTCGCGCATGGCCGTTTTCCACCAGCTGATGAAACCCGCCTTATGGTCCGCCATGTCATTGACAGAACCGGCCATGGCGTTGACTTCGTCCCGACCACCGGGGAAGAACGGCATGCGTTCGACGGGCTCCTCGGCTGCGAGTTCGTCAAGCAGGCCAGCCATTCTGCGCAGCGGACGCACGATCGGCAGGGTGATTGCGATGGCAAGGAAGATGCCCAGAAAAGTTGCCAGGAAAACGACCCAAAACATCGCCCGTTCATTGCTGGAGGTCGCCTCATCGATATCCCTGCGAGTTGCAGTCATCGCCTGATCGGCACTCTTCACGTTTTCCTCGACCAGACCCACGATATCCAAAACCGACGCGAGCATCTGTTCATTCAAACGCGCGATTTGATCGTTCTGGTTCACGAGTGCCAGAAAATCCCGGCGGTAACTGTCCACCAGAAAGATGAAGCGCTTCTTGTCCTCTTCGGCGATCTCCGAGGCCTCCACCTCGACAGCGATCTGGTTTAGTTCACCGATCGCCATATCCACGTATTTCTTGTCGTCGCGAAGCAGGTAGTCTTTTTCGCGGCGCCTTACCTGGAGGATCTTTTCTCCCACTCCCGAAAGATAATGGGCCTGGAGTTGCCCCTCGATTCGGTGGGCGGCCTGTCGGAACGGGCCTATTCCGGGATTGAGCTGTGAATCGCCCATTACCGTCATTGCATACTGCTCGAAGGTATCGCGATAGACCGCGATCTCGTGGAAGAGTATTGCCTTGAGCCCGTCGTCCAGCCCAGAGTCGGCCACCTCCTGCGAGAAATCCTGAACAAGCCGCAGTACGCGTTCCCGGTATTGTCCCTCCCGCCTCAACCCCAGGTCCTTCTCACCACGGCGGATCTGCAGCAGCAGCAGATAGAGTCGATCCACCTTGAGCTGGCCGGCCATGTCTTCCAGCTCATGGGCACTGTCTCGAAAGGCGCCCTGCAACCCGCTGTTGTGATCCAGGCCCTTTGTGCGCCACGCCTCGACCAGATCCCGGAAGCGTTTCCCGTAACCGTTGATTAGAAGGATCGTCTGTTCGGCGACCGGCGCCATCTCGCCATCGACGGCGCCCATCGCCGCCGCTGCGCCAAGTGCCAGCTGTAGGTTTTCGAGCACATCATCGGCGAAGTTTTCGTCGCGGCTGAGCACGAAGCTCTTCTCGGCATACTGAGCCCGCAACATGCTGTTTTCGATGAGCAGGGCCTGGTCCTTCCTTGCCCCGTAGACGTCATTTAGCTGCCGGTAGTCGGTAAGCGCCTGCTGCAAGGTGTTGTGGTATTGCCAGATCACCCCAAGGAAAAGCAGTCCGACGACCCCGAAACCGAAACCGATCTTTTCACCAATGCGCAGTTTTCTGGACAGTTTGCCCATGCCTCTTCCCCCGGACCGCATTTCGCTCCCGGAAGTATAATCCTACAAATATTAATGTTACGTGAAGGATGAGCCGCGGGTTGAACTTGCGTGCGACCGGGCCTTCCACCTTCGACCGGTGGGCCGGCAGCGTTTTATGGAAAAGGGACTTTCACCTATAATTCGTCCAGACTAAGGATTCAGACGAAAAGGTTCGCATATGGCCAAACCCAATTACGCATTCGAGAAGCGGCAGAGAGACCTCGCCAAGAAACAGAAGAAGGAAGAAAAACAGCGGCGCAAAGATGAGGCGAAGAACGAGCAATCTTCCGATCCCACCCCCCAGCCGCCCGTCGACTGAATTTCAAGCGGGAGGCGTGATCTTTTTCAGGCCCAGGGCCTAAGCCACCGCAAACGGATGGCGTGCCGGCCGCTGTATGACAACGATGACCAGCCCATTCCACCCCCCCCCGGGTACCCTTGGCCCTTTTCCCGCGCGCCGTTGACCGGAAACCGGCTATTTCACTCTGACCGTGATCACTTCTGAATAGATCGGCTGTTCATGCGGGAGATGCGCATAGTCCCCGAGCAGAAGCTGCAAGGTATGCTCCCCCGGCGCAAGATCGACGGTCGTCTGCGTCTGTCCCCCACCGAGATGACGGTAGTTGTCGTTTGTAGGGATTGGCTGGCTCATGTCGGGCAGTGGGGTATCTGACGCGAGTCCCTTGCCCATCGCAGAACCGCGAAGGTGCGACCCATGGGGTTACAGGAAACTGTCCGGCTGCAGCCCTCTCGCTTCGCGCAGCCTTTGCCGCCGTTCCTGCTCCTCGGCAAATGCCGCCTGGATCTCCTGCACCACCGAATCCACATCGGCAACTTTCGTGCTTTCCTGGAAAGTCCCCGTCAGCTCGACCTCCGGGTGCAATGCGCCACTTTCGTACAGGTGCCAGATTTCCCTGGCGTATCTGCTGTCCAGCAGATCCGGCGCAAACTGGCCGTAGAAGGCCGTTATGTTGTTTACGTCCCGTTCCAGCATTGACCGGGCATTATTGTTGCCCGCCGCATCCACCGCCTGGGGCAGGTCGATGATCACCGGGCCCTGGCCATCCACCAGCACATTGAATTCTGACAGGTCGCCGTGCACCACCCCGGCGCAGAGCATGCGCGTCACGTGTCGCATGACAGTGGCATGATCTGCCAGTGCCCGCTCGGCGGTCATGGCGATATCGTTCAGGCGTGGCGCCACCTTGCCGTCGCTGTCGGTTATCAGCTCCATCAACAGGACACCGTCATAGCAGCCGTAGGGCCGCGGCACTCGCACCCCGGCGCCGGCCAGGCGATAGAGGGCATCCACCTCGGCACTCTGCCAGGCATCTTCCTGCTGGCTACGACCATACTTCGAGCCTTTCTCCATGGCACGTGCCCGGCGGGTATTTCGCCCTTTGCGGCCTTCCCGATACTCGACCGCCTTTTTGAAGCTGCGTTTGCTCGCTTCCTTGTAGACCTTCGCGCAGCAGACCTCGGAACCGCAGCGCACGATGTACACCGTGGCCTCTTTGCCGCTCATCAGCTGGCTGATTACTTCATCCACCAGGCCCTCTTCGATAAGGGGCTGGATTCGTTTCGGTGATTTCATGTGGCATTCTACCCTTTTGCCGGGGTACATCCGCGAACCGGTCGGAAAGAGACTTCGGGCAGACCCGGGACGGGCACTGGCTTTGGCGTGTTAGTCTCGCGCGCACCTGGGTCACAATTGCGAACACGCCCTTTCATCTCGCAACCGCTGGAGACACCGATGAGATCCCAAGGCAGCAATGCCCAATCCACCGCGACCGATGGGGCAGCCCTCTTGGTTGGCGCAGTGGATATGGGGAGCAAGAACTTCAAATTCGTCCTTGGGCAGAAGGTGGGCGGAATCGTGACGACCGAACTGGTCGGGAAGGAACGCCTGGAACTGGGCAAAGAAGTCACGGAAAACCACGGCCTGATCGGTGCGGAAAAGATGGCGCAGATTCAGCAGACGCTTTCCCGGTTCGTTCGCCATTGCCATGATCGTGGGGTGCCAAAGGTACTTGCCATCGCCACCAGCGCCATCAGGAACGCCCGAAACCATCAGAGAGTCATAGAACTGGCACGTGAAACAGGGATAGCGCTCGATGTTGCCGACGGGGCGAGAGAAGGCGAGGTCGGCTATTTCGCCGCCACCGGCGGCGCGCCAGACAAGCTGGTCAGCGACTCCGGGAGCAAAAGCATTCAGATCGCATGGGAAGCCGATGGCAGCATCCACTCCCATTCTGTCCCGGTCGGCTACCAACTCGCTTATGAGAGCTTTGTCGAACCTGAATCCACGTTCGACGAAACGCAGAGGAACTTCCGCAGATTCCTCGACGGCAACTTTGGTGGACTACCCCGCGACACGGGCCAGTTCTTCGCCCTGGCCGCGAACAGAGTTTCGGCCTATGTCACCGGGGAGGAACAGCGAGGACCCCAAAGAACACTCGGCAGGGCCGCCCTGCATGCCAAGATATCCGAACTCCGAACACTCTCCGCATCTCAGTACAGGGACCTGAAATCCTCCCTACCAGGCGCCGATAAGATTCTGCCGGGCGTGGTCTTTCTGGACTACATGCTGGAGCGCAGCGGACACGAGGAGGCCTTTATCAGTGAGAACGAACTGCCAGTCGGTTTGATCGTGGAGCATTTCCTTCAGCGCGGCTGAGGCAGAAAGAGGGCCGGGCAGGCCAAGGCAAAACGGTGTCTGGGCATGAGACGGAGCGGAGGGAGCGACCGCTACCACCCCTGGCTCCAAACACCCCACACAGCAGACCTGCCCGGGACAAACTGTTACTTTCCCGCACCTCCCCGGCTTCCAGCCGGCGTCTGAACACTCTTGCGGCCATCGCCGGTCCCTCTCGCCCCGGCACCACCCCTGCGGCGTTCGTAACCCATACCGAACCACGTCCAGCCGGAGTCCGCCTGTTCATTGACTTCCGGGTCACCCCAGACCTCGGCGGGGCCTCTCTCGCTCTGAACGGCGGGGGGACCCTTTTCGGCCAGGGGCTCGGACAAGACCAAGCCGCTCAGGCTCAGCATGCCTGCAAGCAGAAGCACTTCAAACCCGAAACGCGCACCCATCCGTCACTCCACTCTCAACCGTCGTCCAATATTCTACCTGCGGCCACCACTTGAGCCACCACTTGAGCCACCGCGACCGGCCCCGCTCGCCCCGGCACCGCGACTGCCGGTAAAGCGACTTCCGAAACCCGGCGATTGCTGACCCGTCTGCTTTCTCGACTGTGTCCTTGTCTGCTTCTGCTCTCTTGTCTGCGTCCTCGCGCGGACCTGGTCGCCTGAGCCGGCAGACCCGGTGCGCGGCTGCATCTCGTTGCGATACTGCGACTGATCCCGAGAGCCTCCCCAACTCTGCTGGCGCACAATCCGGTCCAGTTCTGCGCTGTCTATACTTTGAAGTGAGTACGGGTTGGCGCCAAAGGCTGCGCCGGTTGAAAGCACCGCCGCAATAAACGACACCGATGCAATCGTCTTGTTGAATAGTTTGGACATTTGATTACCTGTAGTTTGATTTCCTCGGTGACAAGGATGGGCGATCTTTGTTTCCCGGGGATTTCTCCCAGGCGGTAAGATGTTTCCGTCTGTTTCCGGCAGGACGAAACACCTGGATCTGAGCGATGGAAAATGCAACCCGGAACATCCTGGTCGTTGACGACGACGACAAATTGAGAGACCTGGTTATCCGCTATCTCAGCGGCGAAGGCTTCTCTGTCTCGGGTGTCGCCGACGGCCGTGGCATGGACCGCTTTCTCGACCACAAACGGGTAGACCTGATCGTGCTGGACCTGATGTTGCCGGGTGAGGATGGTCTGTCTATCGCTCGTCGATTGCGCAGCACCGGGGACACGCCCATCCTGATACTTTCCGCGCGCGGTGACGAAGTCGATCGTATAGTCGGTCTCGAGGTCGGTGCAGATGATTATCTTCCCAAGCCCTTCAATCCCAGAGAACTGCTGGCGAGAATCCGCGCGGTGCTGCGGCGCACGGATAGCCACCCCAGGGAGGCCGGGGCACCGCCCGGCGATAGGCAGCACCGATTCGGGGATTTCACGCTCGATCTGCTTTCCCACAGTCTGACGCTGGACGACAAGGTCATCGAGCTCACCGCGGGCGATTTTGCACTGCTCGAGGCCTTCGTATCACGACCGAATCGCCTCATGTCACGCGACAACCTGATCGAGCTGCTCAAGGGGTACGAGCGCTCGCCCTACGATCGCAGCATCGACGTGAGGGTCACCCGCCTGCGCAAGAAGATCGAGCCGGACCCGGAACACCCACAGTACATACGCACCGTCTGGGGAAAGGGCTACATGTTCACCCCGCAGGGCAACCCCGGCACAACGTGAACCGCTGGAATCGCCTGATTCGGCCACAGACCCTGCTTGGGCGCACCGCACTGGCCCTGGGCCTGGCATTCCTGCTGTTCGGACTGTTTGCCGCCGCCCTGCTGCAATTCAGCCTGGTCCGTCCGCATACCCGACAGGCGGCCGACGACCTGGCCAACTTCCTGGTGCTTGCGGCCCAGATCTGGGTGGAACTCCCGCCCCGCACCCGCCCGGACTACGAAAAGGAGCTATTGCGCCGGCACGAGCTGCGGATCATTCAGACGGAGGCAGCACACCCCAGCCGCCTCGATTCCCATTCGTATCTGCATTACCTGCAAACGGCCTTGAGCGAGCTTATCGGACAGCCTGTATTCATTCACCAGCACCCGGACCATGGGGGCTGGCTGTGGGCCGACTTTCCGATGGGCGGACGCATCATGCGCCTGGGCTTCCGGGAGGAACGCCTGCAAAGCCACATATTCGTGATCCTGCCATTTCTGACCGTGGTGGGACTGTTTGTCGCCTTCGCCATGTCCATCCTGCTGGTCCGCCGCATCACCCGTCCACTCGCCGCCATGGCGGAAGCGACGAATCGCATCGGCGAAGGCGATTTCAGCGCCAATATCCCCGAAACCGGCCCACGCGAACTCGCCAACCTCGCGCGCAGATTGAACCGCCTGGAAGGCCAGATCGGCCAGTTGCTCGAGAACCGCACCACGCTGATTGCCGGGATCTCGCACGATCTGCGTACGCCGCTGGCGCGCATGAGGCTGGAACTGGAACTGTTGAGGGGAGAGGACAACGGCGAACTTATCGAGGGCCTCTGCCACGACATCGCCGAGATGGAAAGGCTGATCTCGCAGACTTTGCTACTGGCCCGGGGTCTCGGTCGCGAGGACGATGTCGAGACCGACGTCAATGCCCTGCTCGAAGGCATTGCCGAGGATTTCCGCAAGGCCGGGGGCGATATCATTTTCCGACAAACCCACGCCTGTGTGCGGCCGCTGAAGGCCAACGGGCTGAAACGCATCCTTACCAATCTGGTCGAAAATGCCTTGAGCTACAGCGAGGGCAAACCCGTGACGCTCGATTGCGGCCGCTCGGCGAGTGGCATCGATATCCGGGTGATCGACAAGGGCCCGGGGATCCCGAGTGTAGAGCGGGAGGCAATATTTCAGCCTTTTCACCGCCTCGAGAACTCGCGCAACAAGGCCACCGGGGGCAGTGGACTGGGTTTGGCCATCGTGCACCAGCTATGCCAGGCAAACGGCTGGCAAGTCAGCGTCTCGTCACCACCGCACGGTGGCGCCGTATTCAAACTGCACCTGCCGGCCTCAAACGGCGGGGACTGAACCCTGCCGGCGGTCACTGACTTTCAACGATCCGGCTCACCACGGCCTGGCTGGGGCACCCGGACCAGCTGATCACGGTTGCTTCGATTACCGTTACCACCGCCCGGTCCGCAGCGAGAAGCAGTGGAAAATGGAACACCGCGCGCCCTCGATTGCAGTATACGAGCGCTCCCCGACAAACGTCTGGAAGGAGTGTTTTGATCGTTAACGGACAGCGTATTTCAGAAACAATCTGAAACACTTTCAAACCGCGGGGTGTTCGAGCAACCGGGGTGCTGGGCCGCAAACCCGGACAAGATTGCCCCTGATCGCTTCAGGAACCTCAGCGCATCAGCGTGGCACCGGCGGGATGATTGCTGCCATGAACATGACCATGGCAGTTGCCGCAACCCTGCCCCATGACCAGCCTCGAAATCCCACGTCCACCGGGCCCTCCCGGCCCAAGATCAGTGGTTCCCCCCGGCGGGCGGTAGCTCAAGCCCAGACGCGAGTGCTGCGCGTGCGGTCCCCGCGGGTTGTTGGCGAGCGCTGCCGGCTCATGACAGGACTGGCAAAGCAGTGGCTCGCGACGCTCCAGCATGCCCCGGTGTATCGAACCATGGGCACTATGGCAAAGAAGACAGTTTTCAGCCGCCGGGGGGTGTTCCCACAGGAAGGGCCCACGTTTCTCGGCGTGACAACCGTAGCAGGCCTCATTGACGGTAAAGGTTTTCAGATCGGCTTCGCCCACGCCACCGTGGGCATTGTGGCAATCGCCACAGGTCATCAATTGCTCGCGCAGTGGGTGTCCATAGGGCTTGTTGACCTGCGCGCGCAGCTCCGTATGGCACGAATAGCACACCTCGGCCTCGCTGCGACGCGAGCGCACCAGGTCTTCCTCGTGTATGCGATGGCAGGCAACGCAGCCGACGTCTTCCGCGGCGTGGCCACTGCCAGCCCAGTGCATCAGACCGGCCTCTTTGTGGCACTGCATGCAGACCGCATTCTGCTCCGCGGCGGTCATCATGCCGGCTTTGCTGAAGGACTTCATTCCCCCGACATCAGCCCCCCCCTCGTTTTCCACGTGTTGATCGACATTGCCGTGGCAACTCGCACACTGGTAGACACTTGCGGGCGTGCGCAGATCACCGGTCATCCAGTGCGGGGTCGATTTGATATCGTTCACGTACTCTTCATGACAGGCTTCGCAGACTTCGAGCCGCATGTACTCGTCCCCGGACACCGCCGGCTGCTCCCGGTCGGCGGAGTTCACTGACTGACTGGCAAAGGCAACAAGAGCGCACAATCCCAATGCAATGACCTTCACGACTGACTGCTCCATTCTCGCACCCGGCAGGGCCTGTTCGCCGGCTTACAACCATAACCCAATTGACACTTCATTCGCTCGCTTGAGCGGGGGTCACCCCCTATATAGAATCCCCAACGGGGGAACGCCGTGAAGAGCCCGAGCTCACGTTTCGGAACAGCCTTGATGACCATCGCAGTGCTCGCCCCTACGGCAGCCTTGGCGGTAGACACGGCTGCCGAGCCGGACGCTGTGGACACCGAACTGGCGACGCAACCGGGAGAGACGACACCCGGGAAAAAGCCTGGATACCATACCGAGTACTTTCGCGTCAGGCCCTCGCTCTCGATCACCCAGGAGTACGACGACAACATCTACGCCACCGACAAGGGCACGGTGTCGGACTGGATCACCCTCGTCTCACCGCAAATCAAGATCGATTCCACCTGGGCGAAGAACAGCCTTCGTTTCGAGGCCGGTGCGGATTTCGGGCGCTACTGGGATTACGACACAGAGAACTTTCTCGACTACTGGGCCAGCGCCGAAGGCCGCTACAATCTAAGCGAGACGACCGATCTGTTTGGCGGGCTCGGCATGAGCTTCGAGCATGAAGCCCGTGATTCGCTCGATGCCACCGTCGGCGGCCTGACCCCGACCACTTACCGCAGCGTCAACGCCCATGCCGGGATAAAAACCGTATTTGGCGATACCACCTATCGCCTCGGCGGGACCTACGAGACGCTGAAATTCAACAATGTCGAATCGATCAACGGCCCGATCATAAACACCGACCGTGACCGCGATCTGCTCGGACTGGGGATTCGCGCAACCCACCAACTGAACGATCAAAGCGAGGTATTCGCCCAGGCGCTGTACGACGGCCGCAACTACGATCAGACACCGGACCAGAACGGCTACGACCGTGACTCCCAGGGTTACCGCGCCGCACTCGGGCTGAAACATGACTTTGGTGGCGGCAACGATGCCGAGGGCTTCCTCGGCATCATCAGCCAGCAATACGAGGATCCCGACTTCGACAACGTGAGCAAGCCCGACTTTGGTGGCCGTTTGAGCCTCGCGCCCTCACCGGCAACCAGATTGACCGCCAATCTGCAGCGTTCGCTGAACGAAACAACCCTGGCGGGCAGTCCCGGGTACGTCGACACACTCGTTTCCGGTCGCATCGAGTACCGGGTTTCGCCACGATTGATCCCGTATCTCAGCCTCAGCTATGACACCGCCGACTATCTGCAATCCGATTTGCTGGACAAGACCTTCTCGGCTGGGGCCGGGGTCAAATACTATATTGCACGCAACGCCTATTTCACGACCGGTATCAGGTATACCCGTCGCGACTCCAATGACAGCGGGCAGCCGGCAGGCTCCGGTGACTTCAACGAGAACAGCATCTTTCTGACCTTCGGCACCCAGGGCTACCCGCTGTTCGAACCCATGATCTCGGATTTCACCACCCTCGCGGAGGTGGAGTTCGGCGCCCTGTTCGTGTCCCAGGATTCGATGCGGTTCGGGCGCTACAACGGACTCGCCGATGAGGGGCTGTATTTCACTGGTGAGCTGTTCATGCGCAGCACGGATGGGGAGCGTGGCTATGCCGACATAGCCGGACTGGACCTGGGACTGGACACCCGATCCATCCGTATCGACTGGGGTTCGCAGGGCAGCTATAAGGCGTTCGTCGACTACGCCCAGATCCCCTTCAACGACTTTGTGGGATCGACCGTCTTCGACGGTGTCGACAGCAACTACCTGTCGCTGCCCGGGGGCTGGGCAGATGCGGACACCACCACCGGCATGACCGGCCTTGACAGCAGCCTGTACGGGGTCGATATCGGCACCATGCGCAAACGGCTGGGCGTCGGCACCCTGCTGCACAACAACAATAACTGGACCGTCGCCCTGGGTTACGAGACCGAGACGAAAAATGGCCTGCAGGAGATGGCCGGTGCGCTGGGGACATCCCCCGGCAATATCCGCTCGTCCATCCTGCCGTCCCCTGTCGATTACACGACCAACAAGCTCAAGGCCTCACTGGGCTATCTGACCGATCTGAGTCAGCTGGATTTTGCATACGAGGGTTCGTTCTTTTACAACAGTCTCGACAAATTGGCCTGGGAAAGCCCCTTCGACAGCACATCTTCGCGGGGACTGCTGGGCAGCACCTCGCTGGCGCCGAGCAACCAGTTTCACCAGCTGAGGCTGTCCGGCGGCCGAACCCTGCACGGCACCACCCGGCTGACCGGATTCGTATCCGCCGGCGTCATGCTGCAGGATCAGGAGTTTCAGGCCGACACGGTCAACCCCGGGGTGACCCCTCATACGCTGCCGAGAGACTCTCTCGATGGGGAGGTATACCTTTACAACGCCCTGTTGACCCTGTCCTCGCGCCCCGTGCGCGGACTCGACCTCAAGGCCTCCTACCGGATGCAAAAGCGCGACAGCGACATCTCGGAAGACAGCTATACCTACTACAGGAACGACAGCTCGGGTGGTTTGTCAGGCGCGCCGGCCACCGCCATCAATACGGGGTACAGTTACGACAAGCGCACCCTCCAGATGGACGCCGGCTATCGGATCAACCGCGTGGCCCGCCTGAGTGGCGAACTCAGCCGCCAAACCTTCGAGCGATCCCCGTCGGAGGTAAGCAAGACCACCGAGGACCTGGGCCAGCTCAAACTGCACCTGAAGCCGCTCGACGATGTGCAGTTCACGCTCAACGGCGGCAAGTCGAGGCGCACTGGCACGACTTACGAGCCGTTTCCCGGCGAAAACCCTTTGCTGCGCAAATACAACATCTCGGACAGAGACCGCGTTTCCGGCGGCCTGGATGTCTCCTACCAAGCCACCGATCGCCTGGCGCTGAGCGCAAACGTGCAACACTACGATGACGACTACGATGAGACCCAGGTCGGACTGACCGATGCCAGGCAGACCGCGTTCATGCTCGATGCCTCGTATCAGGTCAGTGAAGACCTCTCCGGGCATGCCTATGCCGGCAGAGAGATATACCATTCGAATCAAACCGGCAGTCAGGTACCCGATGAGCCCGACTGGTTCACCGAGAACGAGGACACGGTGGACAGTTTCGGCCTCGGCCTGCGATGGAGAAAGGATAGCCGCCTGGAGTTCGGCGCCGACTATGTCTTCAGCAGATCAACGGGCGAGAGCGATATCCAGAACGACAACCCGCTGCCCCCGGTGATCCCGTACCCCAACCTCTCGTCCAGACTGCAAAGCCTTGGCCTGTTCGCGGATTACCAATGGCGCAACGAGACCAAGATCAAGTTCAGCTACCGCTATGAAAAATATTCCGAAGACGACTGGTCCCTCGACGGCGTTGGTCCGGCCACCATTCCCGAGGTACTTCTCCTGGGCCAGAACAGCCCCAACTACGACCAGCATGTGGTCGGGATATCCGTGCTGACCAGATTCTGAGACCACCCGACGGATCGTCCACCTCGCACCCAGACCGACCATCGCAGGTTTTACCTGGCTACACCTGCAGCCGCCCGATCGCGCGCGGCCAACAAAGCCGCATGATGCCCGGCATACCAGAAGGGATCCTGCTCAGCCTGCCGGCGACCTAGCCTGGCCGCGGTCACGGCCTTTTCGACCAGCGCCGGGTCATCGCTCTGCAGCGACAGGCGGATGGCGACCGCCGAGGGTGCAGGCAGGGCGCCTTCCGGCATCGCGGATTCCGCACCCATGCCCGGTATCAGCGGCCGATCATCCATACGCCAACCGTCCGCACCGAAGTAATGCTGCCAGGCGAAGTGCAGCAGCGCGGCAACAAAGGTCCGATCGACCGGGTCGCCGCTGAGGTCGGCGTAACGCGCCATGCCGTACGCGACATAGGCGTAGTCTTCCAGTGAAGCGTTCCCAAGCTCACGCTCACCGGACAGGGCGCGTCGCAACTGCTGGCCATCCCAGAGGCGGTTGCGCAGATGATCACGGACCCGGGTTGCAGCGGCACGCAGCCGTGGGTCGCCCCACTCCATTGCGCCGGTGGCAAAGGCCGCCAGCATCAGGCCGTTCCAACCAGCCAGTTCCTTGCGGTCAGCCGGCAGCATCCTGGTCGCACGCGCTGCAAGCAGTTTGGTGCGTATCGCCTCGATACGCGTCTTCAGCAACGCCTCGTCCTGGCCCGTCAGCTGTGCGATCCTGGCGATGTCCTCGCCACGTCGTGGCAGGTGACCGCCATCCAGCGCAGGGATATCCTGCATGCGCCAGTAACGTCGCGCCAGGGCGGTATCCTCCTCCCCCAAGAGGGCATGAAGCTCGTCGATCGTCCACAGGTAGACGCCACCTTCCACCCCGGCACCGTCGACCGCAGAGAAACTCGCGATGAATGCGCCCTGGGGTCCGCCCATTTCGCGCATCACGAATTCGAGGGTATCGCGCGCCACCGCCGCATAGTCCGGGCGCCCGAACAGCCGTGCTGCACGCAGGTACACCTCGGACAGCAATGCCTGGGTATACAGCATCTTCTCGAAATGCGGCACCTGCCACGAGGGGTCGACGGTGTATCGGAAGAAACCCCCGGCGAGCTGATCGCGCATCCCCTCATCGGCCATCCTGTCCAGGGTCAGGGTAAGGAACTCTGCCAGCTCCGGGGTTGGGGCGACCGCCTGAAGTTCGAGCAGGGCCAGCAGCTGCGGGGCCATCGGAAAGCGGCTCTGGTCGCCAAAACCTCCCTCCATCAGGTCCATGGCCGTGAGGGCCTGAGCCAGCAGCGACGCACGCAGTGCCGCGACGTCCATGGGCAGGGACTCTGCCGGCACCTGCTTCGGCCTCAGTTGCAGCGCCGTTCGACGCGCCAGATCGCGCATCCTGCCGCGTTCGTCTTTCCAGGTGGCGTCGAGGCGCAGGAGGAGTTTCCGGAAGCGCCCGGGCGGTAGATAGGTCACACCGATCAGCGGGTAACCCTCGGGTGTGAGGAAGACGTTCAAGGGCCAGCCTGCACTCCCCTGGGTTTGCTGTACGAAATCGATCAGGTAGCCATCCAGGGCACCGTGCAACTCGCGATCGAGCTTTACCGGCACGAAACGGGTGTTGAGGATCTTGGCTATATCCTGGTCGCGGTAACTCTCGCGCTGCATCACGTGGCACCAGTGACAGGAGAAATAGCCGCTGGATATGAACAACAGCTTGCCCTCCTCGCGCGCCAGCTCGACGGCCTCCGGCCCCCAGTCCTGCCAGGCGACGGGATCCTCACCATGCATCGCCAGATAGGGCGAGGGATGGTCTGCCAGCTGGTTCTGCAATGCCCCGGCAGGCGTGGTGATGGCGAGAAAAAGGAGCAGGACTAGTGTCTTCAACGCTGGCTCCCGGCCCGAGACTCAGCTGTCGAGTTGCTCGAGGATATTGCGTGCCACGGTAACCTGGCTTTGATTGCCATCGGCAAGGACCTCGTAGAGCAGGCGGCGGGCCTCGTCGTAGGCCTCGGTCGCGCGCAGGGCGGCGACCTGTTCGAGCTTGGCTTCCACCAGCGCCTCGGTCGCGGTACGGGCGGGGAAGTCATCTTCCTCGTCGAGCATGTTGACCGAATCGTCGTCAGTCCACTTGATGGGCTGATCCCCGGGCTCCTTGGCCGACTCCGAGCCGTCCGAATCATCGTAGTCGTCGGGTTCGTCAGGCAGGTCGTCGTCGGAATCCACCGGGGCCTCGTTGAGCGCGTCGAACTCGGATTCGATACGATCGAACTCGTCTTCCATCTGCTGTTCGTCGAGTGGACTGAACTCGGCCGCATCGCCCGCCTCGGCGGAGGCCCCGGCAACGGTCGAAGCCGCGGCCGCAGCGGCCGGGACGCCCGCATCATCATCGGCGTCAGCCTCACCTTCCTCGCGTTTGCGCTTCGCCCGGTCTCTCACCAGCATCCGGGAAAGCAGCAGGCCCACCTCGAACAACAGCCACATCGGCAGGGCCAGCAGGGTCTGCGAGATGATGTCCGGCGGTGTAAGCAACATGCCGATCACGAAGGCACCGACGATCACGTAGGGGCGTTTGGCTGCGAGTTTCTGGGGCGTGGTCGCACCCGCCATCACCAGTACGATGGTGGCGATCGGGACCTCAAACGCCAGGCCGAAGGCGAAGAACAGGGTGAGGACGAAATCGAGGTAGTGGGTGATGTCGGTCATCACCGCCACACCCTCCGGCGCGACCCCGGTCAGGAAGGCGAACACCAGCGGGAATACCACGACATAGGCGAAGGCCGCACCCAGGTAGAACAGGAAAACGCTCGAGGCCAGCAGAGGCACTGCGAGGCGTTTTTCGTGCTGGTAGAGCCCCGGCGCGATAAACCCCCAGAACTGGTGCAACAGGTAGGGCATGGCGATGAAAACGGCCGCGACCAGGGCCAGCTTGAACGGGGTCAGAAAGGGTGACGCCACCTGGGTGGCAATCATGCTGGTACCTTCCGGCATCACCTTCATCAGCGGGTCGGCAACGAAGACGTAGATGTCGTTACCGAACGGAAACAGGCCCAAAAAGATGATGAGAACCGCCAGCACCATGCGCATCAGGCGGTCGCGCAGTTCGATCAGGTGACTGATGAACGGCTGCTCAGGCAACAACGAATTGTCACTCATTTTTGCTTTCGGGGGTGGTCGGCTTCTGCTTTATCTCGACCTTGGACTCGGTGTCGGACTTGAACTGATTGAAGCTCTTCCTAGTGTCTTCGACGATTTCGTGCAGCGGGTTGCTCTTTTTCTGCTTGTCGAGGATCTGGCGCAACTCGTCCGCCTTAATCTCTTTGTCGATGTCTTCCTTTACCGAATTGACGAAGCGCCGCCCGCGACCCAGCCACATGCCCGCGGTGCGGGCGACCTTGGGCAGCCGCTCCGGCCCGACGACCAGAAGCGCCACGATTCCGATGAGCAGGAGCTCGAAGAAGCCGACGTCAAACATACCAGCGCCCCGCGCCCGGACCTGTTACTGCTTGTCTTTCTCGCGGGTGGCTTCGCCGTTGATCACTTTCTCGTCGGCCTGCTCGAGCTTTTCGGGCTCACTGTCGGTCTTTTTGTCCTCGTCGCTGATCGCCTTCTTAAAGCCCTTGACCGCGCTGCCGAGATCACCACCCAGATTGCGCAGTCGCTTGGTACCGAACAGCACCAGCACGATCGCAAGCACAATTAACAGCTGCCAGATACTGATTCCACCAAAACCCATGTGTCTCTCCGGTGTTGGCCCGCCCGATTGACGGCGGGTTAGATATTATCGTCGGGCATGATACCCCATGCGCAGGCTACTCGGCGCGGCCGGCCTTTTCCTCCAGCCCCGACAGCCCGAATCGTCGCTCGAGTTCGCGGGTCACATCGCTGGGGTGCAGACCCTGATGCGCCAGCAGCACCATGCAATGGAACCACAGATCGGCAGTTTCACAGACGATCCTCTCACGATCGCCGTCTTTCGCCGCCATAACCGTCTCGGTGGCCTCTTCACCGATCTTCTTGAGTATCGCGTCCAGACCCTTGTGGTACAGCTTCGCGACATAGGAGCTGTCGGGCTCCGCCTGCTTGCGCTGCTCCAGCACCTCTGCGAGCTTGTCCAGTATATCGCTCATGCCGCCCCCAAGGATGTGTTCGCCCGAAACCGCGCCCGCATATCCGGCGCCCGAAGACCGGCCACCGCCGTATGACTGCGCAGTGGCCAGGCAGACATTAGATCCTGACCTCGACGCCCTGCGCCGCCATGAAGCGCTTCGCCTCACCGATGCTGTATTCCGCAAAGTGGAATATCGACGCCGCCAGCACCGCGTCCGCACCGCCCTGCTTCACCCCATCGACCAGGTGCTGCAAATTGCCGACCCCGCCCGAGGCGATTATCGGTATCGGGACAGCCTCGGCCACGGCGCGCGTCAGCTCGTTGTCGAAACCGATCCTGGTCCCGTCACGGTCCATGCTTGTGAGCAGGATCTCACCGGCGCCGTAATCGGCCATCTTGCGCGCCCAGCCGACCGCATCGATACCGGTTGGCTTGCGCCCGCCGTGGGTGAATATCTCCCAGTGATCGTCGACCCGCTTGGCGTCGATCGCAACGACGATGCATTGCGAGCCAAAGCGGTCGGTCACTTCCTTCACGAACTCGGGGTTGAAGACTGCGGCCGAGTTGATCGCGATCTTGTCCGCACCGGCATTCAGCATCCGCAGGACATCGTCCGCCTTGCGGATGCCGCCACCGACGGTCAGCGGGATGAAGACCTCCGAGGCCACCTGTTCGACCACATGCACAATGGTGTCACGCTCGTGCGCGGTCGCCGTGATATCCAGAAAGGTGATCTCGTCGGCGCCTTCCTCGTTGTAGCGGCGCGCGACCTCCACCGGGTCACCGGCGTCGCGGATATCGACGAATTTTACGCCCTTGACCACGCGGCCGGCGTCGACATCGAGACAGGGAATGATTCTTTTGGCCAGGCCCATCCAGATATTCCTCAAAGGGACGCAGGGGACACGGAGAAACACAGAGAACGCAGAGTAGATTCAGGCAATGGAATCTCTGTGTCCTCCGCGCTCCTCAGCGAACTCTGCGTCCCACTAGGCACTCAGTTCATCCGCCAGCCTCTGGCCTTCGGCCAGATCCAGGGTACCTTCGTAGAGGGCACGCCCGGTGATGGCACCGACGATGTTGTCGGTGTCCGCCGCGCACAATGCCCGCACGTCCCCGATATTGGTGATGCCACCCGAGGCGATCACCGGGATGCGCACCTCGTTGGCGAGTTTCGCCGTGGCCTCGACATTGACCCCCTGCATCATGCCGTCGCGGCTGATATCCGTGTACACGATGGAGTCCACGCCGTCGTTCTCGAAGTGCAACGCCATGTCGATGACGTCATGACGCGACAGCTTGGACCAGCCTTCAACAGCGACCTTGCCGTCTTTCGCGTCCAGGCCAACGATGATGTGACCGGGAAACTGCAGACACATCTCGGATACGAAATGCGGCTCGCGCACCGCCTTGGTCCCAAGGATGCACCACTGCACGCCGGCATCCAGATAGGCCTCGATGGTCTCGGCATCGCGGATTCCACCGCCGACCTGGATCGGCAGATCGGGAAAGGCATCAGCAATGCGCCGCACCGGGTCCGCGTTGACCGGTCGACCGGCGAACGCACCGTTCAGGTCGACCATGTGCAGGCGTCGGGCACCGGCATCGACCCAGCGCTGCGCAACCTCCAGCGGATCTTCGGAAAACACCGTGTCATCTTCCATGACCCCCTGGCGCAGACGCACGCATTTGCCGTCTTTGAGGTCGATTGCTGGTATCAGGATCATATTGACTCTCTACTGATGAAGGTGAAGCGGTCTGTGCTGCGCACCCTGTGCAACTCCGGCCACAGTCATCGGAAATCGCCGTTGAAAGCTCTCAGATACGCCAGTCCACGAAGTTCCTGAGCAGCCGCAACCCGAGGTCCGCGCTCTTCTCGGGATGGAACTGCGTCGCAAACAGGTTATCGCGCGCAACCGCAGCGGTAAATCGCACACCATAGTCCGTGGTTGCCGTTATCACCGATACATCCTCGGGTACCACACGGTAGCTGTGCACGAAATAGAATCGGCTCTGGTCCGCGATCCCTTCCCACAAGGGGTGATCGACAAGCTGATGGACTGGACTCCAGCCCATGTGCGGTATCTTCAGCGGCAGCCCGTTGTCGCCCATCGCGAGACCATCGAAGCGCTTCACCTGACCGGCGAACAGGCCGAGCAGATCGGTGCCGCCATTCTCGTCGGAATGCTGCATGAGCACCTGCAGGCCCATACAGATGCCAAGGAACGGCTTGGTCTCGGCAGCACGCAGTATGGCCCTGTTCAGGTGATGCTCACCGATCGCGGCCATACAGTCGCGCGCCGCACCCTGGCCGGGAAAGACCACCCGATCGGCGGCAGCAATATACTGCGGGTCATCGGTCGTGCGGACTTCGGCGTCTCCGGCAACATGTTCGATCGCCTTGGCCACCGAACGCAGGTTTCCCATGCCGTAATCGATCACGGCAATCTTCTGTTGCACGCGTTTTTCCTCTAAAGGCTGCCTTTGGTCGACGGGATCACGTCACCCAGGCGCGCGTCAGGCTCGATCGCCATCCGCAGTGCCCGACCGAACGCCTTGAACACCGTCTCGGCCTGGTGGTGCGCATTGCTGCCGCGGAGGTTGTCGACATGCAGGGTGATCCCGGCATGGTTGACGAAGCCCTGGAAGAACTCATGGAACAGATCGACATCGAAACCGCCGATCATGCCGCGCGTGAAATCGACGTCGAACACCAGCCCCGGACGGCCGGACAGATCCAGCACCACCCGCGACAGGGCCTCGTCCAGCGGGACATAGGCATGACCGTAGCGGCGGATGCCCTTCTTGTCTCCGATCGCCTTGGCGAAGGCCTGGCCCAGGGTGATACCCAGATCCTCGACCGTGTGGTGCGCATCGATATGCAGATCACCCTTGGCGACGATGTCGAGATCGATCAGCCCGTGGCGGGCGATCTGGTCGAGCATGTGCTCGAGAAACGGGACTCCGGTTTCCATGCGCGACGCGCCACTCCCATCGAGATCGATCGAAACGGTGATCTGTGTCTCCAAGGTATTGCGTTTGATGCTCGCGCTACGGGCCACCGGTAGCTTCCTGTTTTGATGGGTGATTTCGTCTGGATTCTACGCCAATTCAGTTGTTCTTGGGCAAATCCGACAGTCTGCCCCGGGCTCAGGCCTCGAGCCAGAAGGTGACCGGGCCGTCATTGACCAGGGACACCTGCATATCCGCGCCGAACTCGCCGTTTTGAAGATTCGCGACCCTGCCGCCTGCGCACGCCAGCAGATAGCCGAACAGACGCGCGGCCTCATCCGGGGTGGCGGCACCCGAGAACCCCGGACGCCTGCCCTTGCCCGTGTCCGCGGCCAGGGTGAACTGCGGCACCAGCAGCAGGCCGCCGCCCGTATCGATCAGGCTCAGGTTCATCCTTCCCTCCTGATCCTCAAACACCCGATAACCCAGCAGGCGTTCGAGCAACCGGTCGGCCTGTGTCTCGCTGTCCGTCTTTTGCACCCCGACCAGGACCAGCAGCCCGGGGCCGATACGGGCGATGCTTCGCCCCTCCACCTCGACCTCGGCCCGCGTCACGCGCTGCAGTAAACCGATCATCGTGTTCTCCTGTGATGTATTCGCCCAGTGACCCGATTTTGTACGCGACACTCAAGTAAACCGACTCAAATACCGATGAAGAAGGTACTATTGAGCGAATTTACCTGACGGCCCGGGCCCGGGGGAACGGAATGCGGAGTGATGCAGACTAATACCAAGAAGATACTGCTCGAATGGGAAGATGAGGTAGTCAGCAGTCTGGTCGAAGGGTTCCGGCATTTGTTCGAATCCTCCAGCCAGGTACTGCTCGAGTTCGCCGATGCGGCAGAAAACAACAGGCTGCAGCGCCTGTTTTTCGATGCCCAGCGGGAATTTTACCTCAAGGAAGAGGCTATGGTCGGTGAGTTTGAACGCAGCCTGCGCGACAGCATGCTGTCGCTCGCGGCCCAGCCCGGCAGCACCACCACTCTCGGCGCCGACACGCTCAGCCTGGTCGATGTGGAAGATTACGAGCGCTCGCTGGCCCTCGAGACCATCGCCAAACGCACGGTCAACCGCCAGATGCGCGAGCTGCATGGCCTCGCCCAGCGCCTCTCCGCTCTCCTGGGAGGTCGCCCCATTTCGATCGATCAGGTCCCGGCCAGCCCGATGCAGATAATCCGGGTGTTCGACCCGGCCAGCCGCAAGCTGGATGTGGAAAAAGAGGTACGACTGGTCTTCTATACCCTGTTCGACCGCTACGTGATGAGTCGCCTCGGCGAGCTGTATACCAGCTTCAACAAGCGCCTGGCCGACCTCGGGATCCTGCCCAACCTCAAGTTCGACTACCAGCGCTTCGGGCCAGGCAGTGGTGCCGCCCAGGGCAGAGACCAGGGAGCCCCCGCGGGGCCGACCGCCGATAACACCGAAAATGCCGGCGGCGAAGCAGTGGCGGGTGCATCGGCAGAAACACCCGTGCAACGCCTGCGCCCGGCAACCCCGACCGCGACCGAAACGCTGTCGGCAATTAGTTCGCTGTTGATGGAGAAGCGCCAGCAGGAGGCGGCCCAGCCCCTGCACACCTCCGTCCCGATAACGCCGACCGCAGCAAACGTCGGCGAGGCGATTGCAGATGCCCTGGTACTTCGGGAAGCACCGCACCCTGTCCCGATACCGTCGGGAGTCGGCGGTTCCAAGGTGGCCATCGATCCGGCTCTGTTGATGAAGGTAAAGCACGCCCTGCAGAAGCAGCGGCAGATCATCAAGAACCTGGTCGGCAAGGATCGGCTCGAACGCAGGGAAGAGGATGTAATCGACATCGTTGGCATGCTGTTCGAGGCGATGCTGAACGAGAAGCTGCTCCCCAACTCCGTAAAGACGCTGCTTAGCCACCTGCATACCCGTTACCTGAAGATCGCGGTCCAGAGCCAGGACTTTCTCGACAACACCGACCATCCAGCGCGCAGACTGTTCGAGCGCATGCTCGACGCCGGCATACGCTGGGTGCGCGAAGACAATCTGCGCGCCGGGATCTATCCGCAGTTGCAGGAGATCGTCACACGGATACTCAAGCACGATACCCTGCAGGAAGATTTCTTTGTCGAGCAGATCGCAAAGCTGGAGAAGGCCGAGAAAAAGCTCGAGCAACTGTCAAATGCGGCCGAAGACCGCACACTGGAGGCCGAACGGGGCCGGGCCCGCCTCGACCAGGCCAAGGAAATCGTCAAGAAGACTATTGACGACATCACCGGGGATATCGAAGTCACGCCGACCGTCATCACCTTTCTGTCGACCACCTACGCCGATTACCTCACCCTGCTGCTTCTACGCAACGATCTCGACACCGAATCACATGCCTGGAGCAATGCCTACAGTGTCGGCGAGGCCCTGGTGGCCGCCGCAGTCTATGCGGCCAAGGGACAGCCACTTGGCAAGGAAATGCGCGACGACCTCACCCAACGCATGGAAAGCAGCGTAGGCAGCCTTATCCCGCACCACGACCAGAACATCCGCCGTGTCATCGCTGCACTCGACAAGGCCCCGGAACAACCCGTTTCAACTGCGGACAAGACCGCCGAGGCAGTCCCGCCGGCCCGACAGGTCAAGCCCGCCCCAACGGCCGATACCGGCCGGCCGGCGACAGAGGCACCGGAGGCGCCGCTGACCGAAGAGGATCGGAAGGTTGCCGAAAAGATCATGCGCGAGGCGGGCAACTGGTTTGTCATGCAGGACAAGACCAAGAAAGAGGAGCAGGCAGTGAAGCTCCTGTGGGTCAACCCGCATACCCGAAACATGCTGTTCGTAGACCAACATGGCGCGAAGGTCGCACTCATGCCTGCAGGTGCCGTCGCAAGAAGGATACGCGAGGGCACGGTCCGCCCCATGCAACAGGAAACATCGAGTTTTGTTGCACGATCACTGCGGCGTATCCGACGCGCTCTCGAAGATTCCGTCAATGCCTGAGCAGGAGACCGACTTACCGTGAACGAGCGTCGCAAGAACGACAGAATCGATGCCTACGACGTGGGCCTGGCAGTTTTCAACGGCATCGATGACGAGCACCTCGGAATCATCGGCAACCTGTCGCTGGGCGGGATGATGCTCATCACGACACGCCAGTTGTATACCGACGGGATCCTGCAGTTAAAGCTCAAGGCGCCAAAGGAACTCGGCGGAGAAACCGTCCGGATGGGCGTCAAGATATTGTGGTGTACGCCGGCCAACAGCCCGGACGAATACTGGGCGGGCCTCGAGACCATCGATATCAGCGATACCGACAGCAATTCACTGCAAAGCCTGCTGGACAAGCTGCCCAGCTAGCCCGCACCCGTCACCGGCATCACGGATGCTGGTGGATTTCGCAGCCGCTCCGACGCCGGACTGGAGCGAAAGTGGTAGCCATAGCTACCATTTGAGTGAAGACCAAGCCGGAGCGCGCGAGAAACCGCCAGGACCGGGATAGGAAAGCGACGAAACAGAGTGTAAACCTATAGCTACGCGCAGATTGGTTCGCTTCTGTAGATGAGTCAATGCTTTGTAGCACAGTCGCTTTCCGGCCGGTGGCGGATGCGGGCTAGCCACATGCGAACAAACCTGCCCGGGCCTGCCCCGCAAAGCAGACCCGCGATTCACACCCCTTCTGTGGCGAAGTAGTCGGTTGCCTCGACCAGGCGGCGTCGCGTCGCCGGCTCGGCGGCAGAGTGACCGGCGTCTGCAACGATCGACAACTCACTCCCGGACCAGGCGTGGTGCAGTTCCCAGGCATTCTCCAGCGGGCAGATGGCGTCGTAGCGACCATGCACGATCAGCCCTGGGATGCCTTCCAGCCGGCCCGCGTCCTCCAGCAGCTGATTGGGCCGGAGGAAGGCATCGTTCATGAAGTAGTGGCACTCGATCCGGGCCATGCTGAGGGCCACATGCGGTTGGGCAAAATGGGCGGCAACACGCTCATCCGGGAGCAGGGTCGCGGTGCGACCTTCCCAGACCGACCAGGCCTTGGCCGCCGCCAGGCGACGCAGCTCATCCTGGCCGGTGAGCAGCCGGTGATAAGAGGTCAGCATGTCGCCACGCCCGGCAGGGTCGACCGGGGCGATAAAATCCTCCCAGTAGTCGGGGAACAGGCGACTGGCACCCTGCTGATAAAACCACGCGATCTCGTGTGGACGGCAAAGGAATATGCCGCGCAATACCAGGGCCCGGACCCGCTCCGGGTGGGTCTGCGCATAGGCCAGCGCCAGCGTCGATCCCCAGGAGCCGCCGAAAACCAGCCAGCGGTCTAACCCGAGATGCTCGCGGATCTTCTCGATATCGGCGACCAGATCCCAGGTGGTGTTGTTTTCCAGCGAGGCATGCGGCGTCGAACGGCCGGAACCACGCTGGTCGAACAACACCACCCGGTAGCGTTCGGGATCGAAGAAACGCCGGTGATAGGGCTCGCAACCGGCACCGGGGCCGCCATGCAGGAACAGCGCCGGCAAACCCTCCGGGTCACCCACCTCTTCGAGGTAAAGGGTGTGAACATCGTCCACCGCAATCTGCTGGGTGCGATAGGCGCGGATCTCGGGATAAAGGTCTTTCATGGGGCTGAAGTTTAACCTGGAAATCTCGCCAGCCGGCCAGCTCCCCGCCATCCCGACGGGTGGACGTCAGATCAGCCGCGTTGCAGGCGCTTGCGTTCGAACTCCTTGAGAAACTTCTTGCGAAGCCTGATCTCACTCGGCGTGACCTCGACCAGCTCATCGTTCTCGATGAACTCGAGAGCCTGTTCCAGGGTCATTTTGATCGGCGGCACCAGGGCAATGGCTTCATCCTTGCCCGATGCACGCACATTGGTCAGCTGTTTGCCCTTGAGCGGGTTGACCACCAGATCGTTGTCGCGGGAATGAATGCCGACCAGCTGGCCCTCGTAGACCTCGTCACCAGGCGAGGCGAACATCTTGCCTCGCTCCTGCAGATTGAACAGCGCGAAACCCAGTACCTTGCCCTGACCGTTCGAGATCATGACACCGTTCTTGCGCGGCGCGATGCCACCATGTTGCGCCGGGCCGTAGTGGTCGAACACGTGGTACATCAGACCGGTGCCGGAGGTCATTGTCATGAAATCGGTCTGGATACCTATCAGGCCACGCGACGGAACGATATAGTCCAGCCGCACCCGGCCCTTGCCGTCGGGCACCATGTCTTTCAGCTCGCCCTTGCGCCCCCCCATTGTCTCCATCAGAGAGCCCTGGTGTTGCTCCTCGATATCGATCGTAACCGCTTCATACGGCTCGCTGACCTCACCGTCGACTTCTCGGAAGATAACCTCAGGACGCGATACCGCCAGTTCGAATCCCTCGCGACGCATATTCTCGATAAGTACAGAAAGATGCAGTTCACCACGTCCCGAGACCTTGAACTTTTCGGGGTCTGTGCCCTCTTCCACGCGTAGCGCCACATTGTGGATCAACTCGCGCTCCAGACGATCCTTGAGCTGACGCGAGGTCAGATACTTGCCTGATCTGCCGGCAAAGGGTGATGCATTGACCTGGAATGTCATGGATACCGTGGGTTCATCGACCGACAGCGCCGGCATCGGCTCGACGTGTTCAGGGTCACACAGGGTATCGGAGACGTTCGGCGCCTCTATGCCCGTTATCGCAATGATGTCGCCCGCACCCGCTTCCCGCACCTCGTGGCGCTCCAGACCATGGTAGCCGTATACCAGCCCGATCTTGGCCTTGTAGCTCTTGCCGTCGTACTTGGTCACTATGACCTGCTGATTGGGCCGGATAGTGCCGCGGGTGACGCGGCCGACCGCGATGGCACCGACGTAGCTGTTGTAGTCCAGGTTCGATATCTGCATCTGCAGCGGGCCTTCCGGGTCAACATCGGGCGCCGGACAGTGATCGATGATGGCCTGGAACACCGGCGTCATATCGCCTTCGCGCACGCTGTCGTCTTCGGAGGCATAGCCATTGATCGCCGACGCGTAGATTATCGGAAAATCGAGCTGCTCGTCGCTGGCACCCAGATTGTCGAACAACTCGAACACCTGGTTGATCACCCAGTCCGGGCGCGCACCCGACTTGTCGATCTTGTTGACCACCAGGATCGGGCGCAGGCCATGCTTGAACGCCTTTTGGGTGACGAACCGGGTCTGCGGCATGGGGCCCTCCTGGGCATCGACCAGCAGCAGGACCGAGTCGACCATGGACAGTACCCGCTCCACCTCGCCACCAAAGTCGGCGTGCCCAGGTGTGTCGACGATGTTGATGCGGTAATCCTTCCAGCGCAGCGCGGTGTTCTTCGACAGGATCGTGATACCACGCTCCTTCTCCTGGTCGTTCGAATCCATGACGCGCTCCACCACGCCAAAGCGCTCGCCCAGCGTGCCGGATTGCTTGAGCAGTTCGTCGACCAGGGTCGTCTTGCCATGGTCGACGTGCGCGATGATCGCGACGTTACGCAGATTCTGAATCACAGGAATGCACCGAGAGGTATGGAAAAAAAGGGTGCAAATTGTACCTGTGTCTGTCGTCCGGCGATATGGCCAATGGGATTGCCCGGCAAAACGCCCCCCCTTGAACACCGAGATCGACCACTATCCGTCACTGGCAGGCTTTCTTACGGTTTTTCATAATGTTACGGACTTCTCTGATGGCCATCGGGCGACCGGGAGCACTTTGCAGAAAAAAGCCCACATGCGACAGGCGTGAATGACGACCGGATGTCATGCTCAAATCTTCGCTGTTCCTTTTTGCTGGTGGTGTTTCATGACCGATGCAGTTGTCAAATCCTGGCTCGACCAATTCGTTGCAACCGCCCTTGCACGCGACCTGCAGGGCCACATGGCGATGATATCGCCGCAGGTGATGGTCTTTGGTGTACCGGGGTTCGACACCCTCGGCTATGACGACTGGTACCGGCAGTGCGCGCACGAATTCCCGCAGGGCCTGATCAAGGCACTCGATTACAGCAGGCTCAAACTGCGTACCGCCAGCGGTGATTCCATATTGTTCAAGGCCCTGGAGACGACACAAACCGCGGAAGGGGGCAGCTTGGCACAGGCCGTGGAAATGCTGCTGCAGCGCGAGGGTGGCGACTGGAAACTCAAGCAACTGCGCATTCTGCCCGAAGACGAGGCCCGACACGACGGCCTGATGTAAGGCCGGGAAGCCCCGACCCTCGGCAACGAAGAGATCAGGAGCCGGTGGGGCGATATCCCATCGAGGTGGAACCGGTCAGATCCCAGGAGAAGGTGCAGTCGAGTTCGGACAGCACTGCAATCAAACCGCTCTCACCGTCACGCAGAATGATCGACAAGGGGGTGCGCTTTCCAAAGCGACGATGCCCCTGCCTGACCCAGCGCGCGGACATGTGCGGGTTCATCGGATAGGTGGTACGCAGGGCATCGGCGATCCGCAGCAGGTAGCCGGCGCGACGAAGCACCGCCGGGTCGTCGGGAAACACATCGCTGCCGTCGCGAAACTTGTTGAGGGCACGCACCCGCACCTTTTCGGACAGGCAGAGCACCCCCTGGATCTCGCGTGTGTCCAGCTGCCAGGAATCCAGAAGCCCCATGACCGCCTGGGTGATCTCGCCGAGGGCCTGCTGTTGCTGTTCGCTCATTCTGCTGCTCCGACAGGGCCCCGCTCCCGGCTGCCTTGCAGGGCCGGATGCTGAAACCATGAAATTTGTCGGATATTAACATCCATGCCCGACAGGCTTTACCCTTTCCGCCCCGCGGCTATTCAGCCGCTGAACAGGCGTTGCCACCAGCGCCGGCGACCGGCGGGCTGCCGTGCGGCCGCGAGATCAACGGGCGCAAGCCGGCTCAGCACCCAGCCGGGTAACGGCGGGTTGTCACTGTAGCCGCAGGAGACCCCCAGATTGTTGGGATCGTAGATCTTGACCATGGTCGGCGCCACCGGATCGTCCGCATAGACGATCCCGCAGTAATCTTCGTCGTGTTCCCTGCGCAACAGCCGGTCGATCTCGTCGATGAAGCGCAGCAGGTCTGCGGACGTCGCGGGTGCCCCGGGTGGCGGCTCGCCCACCGCGTACAGGAACCAACCCTCCGGCTGCGCCCGCACCTGCCCCCAAAGGGCATCCAGCTGGGGCCATCGCAGGGCGGAGGTAAAGCTGCCGCGGAATGCACTCAGGTAGGGTGTCTCGGCGGGAACGGCTTGTTTCACTGTCTGTTTCCGGTCTGGTCGTGGGATAGGAGTGACAAGATGCCATCATGCCAAGCTGGGCGCTATACTTGCGCGCTTTCCATCCATACGGGAATGAAATGAACGCTCTGTACCACTCCGAGCTGTCCGGACTGCGGCTCATCAACCGGGGCAAGGTCCGCGACGTCTACGAGGTCGACGACGACCATCTGCTGATCGTGACCACCGACCGTTTGTCGGCGTTCGATGTCGTGCTGCCGCAACCCATCCCCGGCAAGGGTGAGGTACTCACCCGGGTGGCCAATTTCTGGTTCGGACGCACGCGCGGAATCATCCCGAACCATCTGAGCGATCGACCGCTGTCCGAGGTGGTGAGCGACGAGGCCGAGCGTCAGCGGCTGGGGGACCGCGCGGTCGTGGCCAAGAGGCTCAAGCCGCTTCCGGTCGAGGCGATCGTACGAGGTTACCTTATCGGCTCGGGCTGGAAGGATTACCAGGCCAGTGGCAGCGTCTGCGGTATCCCGCTGCCGACCGGGCTGCGCATGGCCGACAGGCTGCCCGAGCCGATTTTCACCCCGTCGACCAAGGCCGCACTGGGAAACCACGATGAGAACATCGATTTCGAGCGCACGGCGGAACTGCTCGGCCCTGATCTGGCCACGCAGGTACGGGATGCCAGCCTGCGTATATACACCGAGTCTGCCGACTATGCGCTCGGGCGCGGCATCATCATCGCGGACACCAAGTTCGAATTCGGTGTGGACAAGGAGGGCAGGCTGCACCTGATCGACGAGGTCCTGACCCCGGATTCCTCGCGCTTCTGGCCTGCCGACCAGTACCGCCCTGGCTCCAGCCCGCCCAGCTTCGACAAGCAGTTCGTGCGCGACTACCTCGAGACCCTGGACTGGGACAAGACACCACCCGGGCCCGAGCTCCCGCAGCAGGTCATCGACCAGACCGCACAGAAGTACCGCGAGGCGGAGAGCCGCCTGACGGGACTTTGAGTGAGCTCCGCCGCCCGCTCCCGGGGAACACTCAAGGCCATCTTCCGACACCTCCCGGACCACCATCCATGAAAGCGCCACGCATCACCCTCTACAGCACCCGCGACTGTCCGCACTGCCGGCGTGCAAAACAGTACCTGCAGCAGAAGGGCATGCATTTCCAGGAGCTGGATGTCCAGCAGAACGCGCGTGCCCAGAAGATGTTTGCCCGGCTCGGGGCGCGCGGCGTGCCGGTCATCATGATCGGTGACATCCGTATCGACGGTTTCAACCGCGAACTGATCGACGTCACGCTCAGACAGGCCGATCGGCCTTGAGCCACCCTTACGAGCACCTCACCCCCGACCTGATGCTGGACGCCGTGGCGAGCACCGGGCTCCTGCCCGACGGCCACATCCTCGCGCTGAACAGCTACGAAAACCGGGTACTTCAGATCGGCATAGAGGACCAGGCGCCGCTGATCGCCAAGTTCTACCGGCCGGACCGCTGGAGCGACGCGGCAATCATCGAAGAACATGAGTTCGCCGCCGAACTTGCGGCAGCTGAAATCCCGGTCGTAGCACCCTGGAAAGGGCCGGAGAATGCCACCCTGTTCACTCACTCAGGGTTTCGCTTCGCCCTGTTTCCGCGGCGCGGCGGCCGTGCCCCCGAGCCGGGCGACCTGGACCAGCTGGAATGGATTGGCCGCTTCATCGGGCGTATCCATCTTGCCGGGCAGGCGGAGCCGTTCGTGCATCGGCCGTCGCTGGACGCGGCGGACATGGGATGGACGGCGCGCGGGGACGTGATGCAAAGCCCGCTGCTGCCAGCGCATGAACTCGACGGCTATGCCGAGCTCAGCTCGACCCTGCTGCACGAGATTGAGGCGCGATTCAGTCAGGTCGGCGCCAGTGCCATTCGCCTGCACGGCGACTGCCACCACGGCAACATCTTGTGGACCGACCAGGGTCCGCACTTCGTCGACCTGGACGACTGCCGCAACGGACCGGCGATGCAGGATCTCTGGATGCTGCTCAACGGTGACCGCACCGAGCGCACGGTACAACTGAGCGCGATGCTCGACGGCTACGCGGTATTCCACGAGATGGACCCGCGCGAGCTGGCGCTGATCGAACCCTTACGCGCCCTGCGGATGATCCATTACAGCGGATGGCTTGCCAGGCGCTGGCAGGACCCGGCCTTTCCTGCGGCATTCCCCTGGGCAGAAACGCCCCATTACTGGTCTCAGCATATCCAGGACCTCCGTCTGCAGCTGGAGATACTCAACGAACCCCCTCTACGCCTGTATTGAACGATCAACCGACGACGCGGCGCCAGTAGGTCGATCGCCAGTAATAAAGCACGGTGGTATCTTCATAAGGGTAGGAATCGGCGTATTTCCGGCCACGCTGCGGCTCCTCGATATTGTCGCGCCCTATGTCTATCGGACGCCATTGCTCGTCACGCGGTTCGTCTTCGAACGGCGTTCGCGTCAGGCCGCGATTGCGCCGTTCGGATGAACCGTGCCGGACATAGTTCCGCTGGGCCTCGCAAAGACTGACATGGTTTGCGCTGCCGGGCATGGTCGGAAAACGCAGCTGGTCCAGGCTGTCCTCCCAGCCGCATATCGGGCACAGCTGGTTGAACCCGGGTTGATGATCAAACACGCGGTGGCCGCAGCAGGGACATGGAAACTTGTCGGAATACACAGAGCTTTCCGGTTGGGTTACAGCCCGACTATACATCGGCCGCCCCGGGTTCGGTTGAATCCAACATGGCTCCCGCACCACTCGAGTCAGATAACGGCTACTATGCGCGAAGGTCAGAAGAGACAGGTCAAGTGCAGGACCCACAACGGATAACACCAAAGATACTGGTCACCACGGATTTCAGCCCCGAGAGTGAGCATGCCTTTTACCATGCGTTGGCATTCACGGTCGCAAAACAGGCGCGGCTGACACTCCTGCACGCCGGTTCGGAGAGCCACAGATCCGTCCCCTGGGATCGTTTCCCCGGGGTGCGTGCCACCCTTGCCCGCTGGGGCCTGCTGCCCGAGGATGCGCCGAGATCGTCGGTATCCGAGTTGCTCAATATCGACGTCACCAAGATGGCCGTGCGCGACACGGATCCGCGCCAGGGCATCACCGACTACCTGCGCAAGAGCCCCACTGACCTCCTGGTCATGGCGACCGAGGGGCGCACCGGCGCGGCCAGGCTCTTCAATCCCTCGGTTGCCGAGACAGTGAGCGACCTGACCAACAGCCATACGCTGATGCTGCCAAAACAAGCTCGCGGCTTCGTCGACCCCGAGACCGGCCAGACCCGGCTCAACCGCGTGTTATGTGCGCTGGATACACGGCAGGACCCCAAGCCGGTACTGAACTATTTGCAACAATGGCTTCCGGCACTCGGCGGCAATGACATGGACATACTGGTGTTGCATACCTGTGACCCCGGTTTGGCGCCGGAATTCCATCTGCCCCAGGCGGCCGGTCAGCGTTGGCGCCAGGAGGCCCGTAAAGGCAAGCCGCCCGGGCTGATCTTGGAGGCCGCGCGTGATTTTCGGGCCGAGCTGGTGGTAACGACGACGCGTGGCCGCCTGGGTCTGTTTGCGCGCCTGCGCGGCAGCCCTGCCGACAGGGTCATGCGTGAACTGCACGTACCGCTGTTGTCGATCCCGTCGCTTTGACCTGCAGACAACAAAGGGCGCCGAAGCGCCCTTTGTTGTCTATACCGCCGAGGCTCAGTTGACCTTGGGGTCGAGTTCGCCAGACAGGTAACGGTCGGTCATGGCATCCAGGCTCAATGCATTGATCTTCGAGGCATTACCGGCAGTACCAAAGGACTCGTAACGCGCCTTGCAGATCGCCTTCATGCCCTTGGTGGCGGCAGCCAGGAACTTGCGCGGATCGAAGTTCGACGGGTTTTCATGCAGGTGCTTGCGGATGGCGCCCGTGGAGGCCATGCGCAGGTCGGTATCGATATTGACCTTGCGCACGCCGTGCTTGATACCCTCGACGATCTCTTCGACCGGCACACCGTAGGTCTGCCCCATGTCGCCGCCAAACTCGTTGATCATCGCCAGCCAGTCCTGCGGCACCGAAGAAGAACCATGCATCACCAGGTGAGTATTCGGGATACGCGCATGGATTTCCTTGATCCGCTCGATCGCCAGGATGTCGCCGGTAGGCGGGCGGGTGAACTTGTAGGCGCCGTGTGAGGTGCCGATGGCGATCGCCAAAGCATCCACACCGGTCTTCTTGACGAAGTCCGCCGCCTCTTCCGGGTCTGTCAGCAGCTGGCTGTGATCCAGCACGCCCTCGGCGCCGATGCCATCCTCTTCACCGGCCATGCCGGTCTCGAGCGAACCCAGGCAACCCAGTTCACCTTCGACCGAGACGCCGCAGGCATGTGCCATCTCAACGGTGCGGCGGGTGACGTCGACGTTGTACTCGTACGACGCGGGAGTCTTGCCGTCCTCGCCCAGCGAACCGTCCATCATTACGGAGCTGAAGCCCAGCTGAATCGAGCGCTGACAGACTGCCGGCGAGGTGCCATGGTCCTGGTGCATGCACACCGGGATGTGCGGAAATTCCTCGATCGCGGCGAGAATCAGGTGGCGCAGGAAGGGCGCGCCGGCATAGCTGCGTGCACCGGCAGAGGCCTGTACGATGACCGGGGAGTCGGTCTCGTCCGCGGCTTCCATGATGGCGCGCATCTGTTCGAGGTTGTTGACGTTGAAAGCGGGGACGCCGTAGCCATGTTCGGCGGCGTGATCCAGCATTTGACGCAGGGAAATCAGTGCCATTGTCTGCTCCTTGTACTGAGGGTATCAATCATAATTGGTATTGCCGCCCGGCGGGAAATGCTCGCCGACCCGCACGATCTTCATCACGTTGGTTCCACCGGAGACGCCGTTGAGGTCGCCCTTGGTGATCACAACGAGGTCGTCGTCGCGCACAGCGCCGCGACGTTGAAGTTCTTCGATGACCTCGGTGTTGGCCTGGCGTGAGTCGATACCGGGCTCGAGGTCGAAGCTGACAGGATACACCCCCCTGTACAGCGTTACTTTTCTTCGCGTCGCAACCTGGCCCGTCAACGCATAGATCGGAATCCCCGAGGAGATGCGCGACATCCATTTGCAGGTTGATCCCGACTCGGTCAGAGCTGCAATCGCGGTCACCCCGAGATGGTTGGCGGTGTACATGGTGGACATCGCGATTGCTTCGTCGATGCGTCCAAACACCGAGTGCAGGCGGTGATCGGACTGACGGGTCTGCGACTGCTTTTCCGCTTCCTTGCACACCCGGTCCATGGCCTCGACAGCCTTGGCCGGATACTTGCCTGCAGCAGACTCCGCTGACAGCATAACGGCATCGGTGCCGTCCATCACCGCATTGGCCACGTCGAAAACCTCGGCGCGGGTCGGGATTGGATTCTGGATCATCGACTCCATCATCTGTGTCGCGGTGATAACCACGCAGTTCATCGAACGCGCGGTGCTGATCAGATGCTTCTGTGCAGCGGGCAGTTCGGCATCACCGATCTCAACGCCCAAGTCGCCGCGCGCGACCATGATGACGTCGGACGCATCGACGATTTCCTCGATGCAGTCCATCGCCTCGGCACGCTCGATCTTCGATACGATCCCGCCCTGGCCACCGGCCTCTCGCAACAGCTGACGGGCAATATGCACATCCTCGGCCGAGCGCACGAAGGAGACCGCGAGATAGTCCGCCTCAATGCGCGCGGCGAATCGGATGTCTTCCTTGTCTTTTTCGGTCAGGGCGGGCGCTGAAAGGCCGCCACCCAGCTTGTTGATCCCCTTGCTGTTGGACAGGATTCCACCGACGACCACCTTGCAGCGCACCTCGGTGTCCTGGACATCATCCACCCACAATACGATCAGCCCATCGTTGAGGATAAGGGTGTCACCGCGCGCGACCTCCAGATGGAGCGAAGGGTAAGTCACACCGACGCGTTCCTGGTTACCCAGATCGATATCCCAGTCGGTGTCGAGAATGAAACGGTCGTCCGGTGCCAGATCGATCTTGCCATCGACGAATTTGCCGCAGCGGATTTTCGGCCCCTGCAGATCAATCAGCACACCCACCTGACGCCCGCTGGCACGCGCCCGGTTCCGCACCCACTCCGCTCGCCGCTCGTGATCCTCATGGGTGCCATGCGACATGTTCAGCCGAACGACATCCACACCGGCTGAGATCACCTCATCCAGTATCTTGGGGTTATCCGTTGCCGGGCCCAGCGTTGCTACGATCTTTGTGCGTCTAAGCATCTGTCCTTCTTGTGGGATGGTGAATCACCTTCCCGCTGATATTCGTTCGGTACATCCGGCAATCGTACCCTGCGGATCTCTGCAAACAGCGCATCCGTGGGTTTGCCGGACTTTCCCTTCGAACTGGAGGCTCCCTTTACTTGCGCGCGGCCTCTTCCAGCATGGCGACCGCGGGAAGGGTCTTGCCCTCGAGGTATTCCAGGAAGGCGCCACCCGCCGTCGAGATGTACGACACCTTGTCGTAGATATCATACTTCTGGATCGCTGCAATGGTGTCGCCACCACCAGCAAGGCTGAAGCCGTCGGCGTTTGCGATCGCCATGGCTACGGTCTTGGTACCCTCACCGAACTGGTCGAACTCGAACACACCCACCGGGCCGTTCCAGACGATGGTCCCGGCCTTGCCGATGATCTCGGCCAGTTCGGCCGCCGACTTGGGGCCGATATCGAAGATCATTTCGTCGTCGGCCACGTCACCCGCGGCCTTGATCACGGCCGGCTCGTCCTCCGCGAAATTCTTGCCCACCACCACGTCGACCGCGATCGGGATACTGGCACCGCGCGCCTTCATCTTCTCGATCAGTGCCTTTGCGGTATCTACGAGGTCATCTTCGCACAGCGACTTGCCGACATTGTTGCCCATGGCCTTGAGGAAGGTATTGGCGATACCGCCACCGACGACCAGCTGGTCGACCTTTTCGGACAGGGCCTCGAGCACGGTGAGCTTGGTCGAGACCTTGGAGCCACCCACGATGGCGACCATCGGGCGCGCCGGATCGGCGAGCGCCTTGGCCAGACTGTCGAGTTCCTCCGACAGCAGCAGACCCGCGCAGGCCACCGGGGCGAATTTGCCCGCACCGTGCGTAGAGGCCTGGGCACGGTGCGCAGTGCCAAAGGCGTCCATCACGAACACATCGCACAAGGCCGCATATTTTTTCGAGAGCTCTTCGCTGTCCTTCGACTCACCGGCGTTGAAGCGCACATTCTCCAGCAGGACAACCTCACCTTTGGCAACCTCGAAACCACCGTTCAGGTAGTCCTTGACCAGACGCACTTCCCTGCCCAGCTTGGCCGACATGTCATCGGCGATAGGCTGCATGGAGTTCTCTTCGTCCACCTTACCCTCTTCGGGGCGACCGCGGTGTGACATGACCATGACCCTGGCACCTGCCTTGAGGCAATGCTCCACGGTCGGCATGGAGGCTGTAATTCGGGCGTCGGAGGTAACCTTGCCGTCCTTGACCGGCACGTTCAGATCGGCACGAATCAGCACGCGCTTGCCGGCAAGGTCGAGGTCGGTGAGCTTGATGAAGGCCATGGGAGTACTCCGTTGGTGTCTCTGAGAGATATTTGAAAAGACCCGGATCTTTGCGAATGTCTCTGGATCGAAGGTACGGGGTCCGGGGGAAGCGCCCCCGAACCCCAAACCCGTCAGGCGGCTACGTGCTTGGCGAAACGCAGCATGTTACAGGTGTATCCGTACTCGTTGTCGTACCAGGCGACGACCTTGACGAAGGTGCCGTCCAGCGCGATGCCGGCGCCCGCGTCGAAGATGGAGGAATTGCTGTTACCGCGGAAATCGGTAGCAACCACCTTGTCTTCGGTGTAGGCGAGGGTCTCGCCGATGCCCGGGGCCTGGGAGGCGGCCTTCATGGCAGCACAGATTTCGTCGTAGGACGCACTCTTGTCCAGCTCGACCGTAAGATCGACAACCGAAACGTCTGAGGTCGGCACGCGGAAGGCCATCCCGGTCAGCTTGCCGTTCAGCTCGGGCAATACGACACCGACGGCCTTGGCCGCACCGGTGGACGACGGGATGATGTTCTCCAGGATACCGCGGCCACCGCGCCAGTCTTTCATGGACGGACCGTCAACGGTCTTCTGGGTGGCAGTGGCGGCATGCACGGTGGTCATCAGACCACGCTTGATACCCCAGTTGTCATGCAGAACCTTGGCGACCGGCGCCAGGCAGTTGGTGGTGCAGGACGCGGCCGAGATGATGGCCTGACCGGCGTAGGTCTCGTGGTTGACACCATAGACGAACATCGGGGTGCCATCTTTCGAAGGCGCAGACATCACAACTTTCTTGGCGCCTGCGTCGATGTGCTTCTGACAGGTCTCTTCGGTGAGGAAGAAACCGGTGCACTCAAGCACCAGGTCTGCGCCGACGTCACCCCAGGCCAGGTTGGCAGGATCACGCTCTGCGGTCAGGCGGATGGTCTTGCCGTTTACGATCAGGTTGTTGCCTTTTACAGCGATGTCGCCCTTGAAGTTGCCATGGACCGAGTCGTACTTGAGCATGTATGCGAGGTAATCGGCATCCAGCAGGTCATTGATGCCGACGACTTCCAGATCGTTGGAAAAGTCCTGCGCGATTGCGCGGAAAGCCATGCGGCCGATACGACCGAAACCGTTGATACCTACTTTGATAGCCATTTCGAGATTCTCCTCAGAGCGTTATGCGAGTCTTGAATAAGTCGAGATGACCGGACCACGACACAGTAGGTGCCCGGTCATCTGATTCGATCGGATCAGGCCGCGACCTCGTCGATCGCCTTGCCGACGTTCTCGGCCGTGAAACCGAACAGTTTGAACAGCTCACCCGCCGGTGCGGATTCGCCGAAGGTATCGATACCAACGACTTTGCCGTTGCTGCCGACGTACTTCCACCAGCCATCGGTGACGGCTGCTTCGACGGCGACACGGGCAGTGACGGCTGCGGGCAGGACGGATTCCTTGTACTCGGCGTCCTGGGCATCAAACACGCTGGTGCAGGGCATCGAAACGACCCGTACGCGCTTGCTGCTGGCCTCGGCCGCCTCGACCGCAATGCCGACCTCGGAACCGGTGGCAATCACGATTACGTCAGGGGTGCCTTCGCAGTCTCGCAGGACGTAGGCGCCGCGCGAGATGTTTGCTATCTGTGCGGCATCGCGGGTCTGGAAAGGCAGGCCCTGACGCGAGAAGACCAGGCAGCTCGGACCGTCGTTCTTCTCCAATGCCGCACGCCATGCGATCGCGCTTTCGACAGTATCGCAGGGGCGCCAGACATCCATACGGGGAATCAGGCGCAGGGTCGGGATCTGCTCGACCGCCTGGTGGGTCGGGCCATCTTCGCCCAGCCCGATGGAGTCATGCGTATACACGAAGATCGACTGCACCTTCATCAGCGCCGCCATCCGCAGCGCGTTGCGCGCATATTCCGAGAACATCAGGAAGGTCGCGCCAAACGGGATGAAACCACCGTGCAGTGCGATGCCGTTCACAATGGCGGACATGCCAAACTCACGCACACCGTAGTTCAGATAGTTCGCTGCAGGCATGTCGGCGCGCATCGGCTTGTAACCGGACCATTCGGTCAGGTTCGAACAGCCGAGGTCCGCAGAACCACCAAACAGCTCCGGCAGCGCGGCCGCATAGGCTTCGATGGACGCGAGCGACGCCTGGCGTGTTGCAGGTGATTTGGCCTCTTCGTTGCACTGGGCCACGAAGGCGTCGGCCTTGTCCGCCCAGTCGGCGGGCAGGTCGCCGGCCATGCGGCGCTTGAATTCGGCGGCCAGTTTCGGGTGAGCGGCCTCATAGGCGGCAAACTTCTTGTTCCAGGCGGCCTCTGCAGCACCGCCCTTCTCCTTCGCATCCCAGCCTTTGTAGACGTGGGCAGGCACCTCGAAGGCGTCGTGATCCCAGCCCAGCGCGGCTTTGGTGAGGTTGATCTCTTCCTGGCCCAGTGGTGCACCGTGACAGGCGTGGCTGCCGGCCTTGTTCGGCGAACCGAAACCGATCGTGGTCTTGCAGCAGATCATGGTCGGCTTGTCGGTCATCGCCTTGGCGAATTCCATCGCTTTCTGGATGGCCGCCGGATCGTGGCCGTCCACATCGGCAATCACGTGCCAGCCGTACGCCTCGAAACGCTTCGGTGTGTCATCGGTGAACCAGCCCTCGACGTGGCCGTCGATCGAGATGCCGTTGTCATCCCAGAACGCGATCAGCTTGCCCAGACCAAGGGTTCCGGCCAGCGAGCATGCCTCGTGCGAGATACCTTCCATCAGGCAGCCGTCGCCGAGGAACACATAGGTGTTGTGATCGACGATGGTATGACCGTCCTCGTTGAACTCCGCAGCCAGCGCACGCTCTGCGACCGCCATGCCGACCGCATTGGTGATGCCCTGACCCAGCGGACCGGTAGTGGTCTCCACGCCAGGCGCATAACCGTACTCGGGGTGGCCAGGAGTCTTGGAATGAAGCTGACGGAAGCTCTTGAGATCGTCGATGCTCAGATCGTAGCCGGTCAGGTGCAGGAGGGAGTAGATCAACATCGAACCGTGGCCGTTGGACAGTACGAAGCGGTCGCGATCGGCCCAATGAGGGTTCGTCGGGTTGTGCTTCATGTGGTCATTCCACAGCACCTCGGCGATATCCGCCATGCCCATTGGGGCACCCGGGTGACCGGAATTGGCTTTCTGAACGGCATCCATACTCAACGCGCGAACGGCGTTGGCGAGCTCTCTGCGTGAGGACATGAGTCCCTCCTGTCAAAGACAAAGAATCTTTCGTCCCCCGGGCGAACGCCCGGGAGCGAACTGAATTCGTGTAGTGGCGGGCTTACCTCAATCGCAGCAGGGCGACTGGTGGCGGTGCGCTGCACCTATCCGAGGGGTCGTTCTGCCTCCGACCAATCCTCAACCCGATGACCCTTGTTAAGGTGGTGTATTCTCACCCACCCGTATAAACCGGGGCAATAAGTAATTCCCCGAATATTCCAATACACCCATAAACACAGAGAATCGACCTTGCACGATATTGCAAGTCATTGTTTTTACATGCTTTTCCACATTATCACTCGATCCACTTTATCGAGCAACCCATGCTGGGAACCTGCTCAAGAGGTCCCTGGCCGGTCATTGCGACCTGCTTCATGGCCTCGAAAAGGTCGCGTCTGGCGCCTTCGGGCGCCGCTTCCTTGCGACTCTCGTCGAGCCTGCCACGATACTGAAGCTCACCCGCGGCGTTGTAACCGAAGAAGTCCGGGGTGCAGACCGCACCATAGGCCTTGGCCACTGCCTGGGACTCGTCCAGCAGGTAGGGAAACGGAAACCGGTTCCTCTCCGCCACTACGCGCATGTTGTCGAAAGAGTCCTCAGGATAATCCGTTGGATCGTTCGACATGATCGCCACGGAGTTCAGTCCGAGCGACTTCAGGTCTGCAGCGTCGCGCACGATACGGTCCAAAACCGCCTTGACGTAGGGACAGTGGTTGCAGATGAACATCACCAGCAGTCCCTTCTCCCCCATGCAGTCGTCCCGGCTCCACTGGCGCCCGTCCACGCCCTGGAGCTTGAATTCCGGGGCCACCTTGCCAAATTCACACACCGGCGTCTGCAAAGAAACCATCTCAAACCTCCGACAATGTCTGCTCACAAAGAATCGTCGATCGGCACGGATCGACGCTTCACTCGGGTTCGGCCCGGGTAGCCGCCAATGATGACTCCTTCGGGGACCGGCAGGCAAACCCGTCGCACCTTTACCCGCGCCAGCTTCGGCACAGAATGCGCCTGACTGGGCAAGCGTGTAGAATCGCGCGCCAAACAGCGGTTTGTTCGCGGGACCGCTTTACATTGACAGGCATCTTGAGGAGTGGGCGATGGCGCGTGATTTCATATTCACCTCGGAATCGGTATCCGAGGGGCACCCGGACAAGATGTCTGATCAGGTTTCGGACGCCATTCTCGACGCCATTCTGGCCGAAGACCGTCACGCCCGCGTGGCCTGCGAGACCCTGTTCAAGACAGGCATGGTCATGATCGCTGGCGAAATCACCACCACCGCAAGACCCGATTACGAGCGGATCATCCGCCAGACGATCAGAGACATCGGTTACACCAATTCCGAAATGGGATTCGACGGCGGCAGCTGCGCCGTGCTGTCGGCGATCGGCGTGCAGTCGCCCGATATCAACCAGGGCGTCGACCGCGCAAAGCCGGAAGAACAGGGTGCCGGTGACCAGGGACTGATGTTCGGCTACGCCACCAATGAGACCGATGTGCTGATGCCGGCGCCCATCCAGTATGCGCACCGGCTGGTCGAGCGTCAGGCCGATGTGCGCAAGAAAGGCATCCTGCCGCTGCTGCGCCCGGACGCGAAATCACAGGTCAGCCTGCACTACGAGGATGGCAAACCGGTCGCTATCGATGCCGTGGTGCTTTCGACCCAGCATGCCGCCGAGTTTGCCGGCGCCACGCTGGAAGAAGCGGTGATGGACGAGATCATCAAGCCGATCCTCGACCCGACCGGCCTGCTGACCAAAAACACCCGTTTTCACATCAACCCGACCGGTAGTTTCGTCATTGGTGGCCCGATGGGTGACGCCGGACTGACTGGCCGCAAGATCATCGTCGACACCTACGGTGGTGCGGCACGTCATGGCGGTGGTGCATTCTCGGGCAAGGACCCATCGAAAGTGGACCGCTCGGCCGCCTATGCCGGTCGCTACGTGGCCAAGAACATCGTCGCCGCCGGGCTCGCCGAAAAATGCGAGATCCAGGTTTCGTATGCGATCGGTGTGGCTGAACCCACTTCGATCATGATCGAGACCTTCGGCACCGGAAACGTGACCGATGAGCGAATCACCGAGTTGGTACGGGAGCACTTCGATCTGCGGCCCTTCGGCATCCTGCGGATGCTCGACCTGCTCAATACGAAAAAGATCAAATACCTCAAGACAGCCGCTTACGGCCACTTTGGTCGCGAGGACGAAGGCTTTACCTGGGAGAAGACCGACAAGGCAGACGAACTCAGGGACGCTGCCGGCCTCTGATTCACCGCAGGCAGGAACAAAAAAGCCAACCTCCGACGGCTGGCTTTTTTCGTTTCTGGAGGCTGCGGGCTATTCTGTGTCTTCCGCCTTGACCGTTTCTTTATACGCATGCCAGGACGCATGGCCGATCAGGGGAAGGACGAGCACCAGGCCAAGGTAGGCGGTAGCGAAGCCGATCAGAACCAGGCTGGCAATCAAAAAAGCCCACAGGGCCATCACGCCTTTGTTCTGGATCACGGCGGCGACACTGGTCAGTGCGCTCGTGATTGCATCGGTGTTGCGGTCAAGCATCATCGGCAACGCAACGACACTGGCTGAAAATACGATGGCGGCAAATATCGAACCCACCGCACTGCCCACCGCCAGAAACTCGATCCACCCCAAGACACCAAGTTCCTCACCGACCGGAAAGAACACGTGCACCATCGAGGCCGCGCGTGCCCACACCAGCAGTACGACCAACATCACCAGGGCGAACAACAGCTCGTTGCGCAAATGGTTGCGACTCTCTCTCAAGCATATCCCCAGCCGCGGCTCGCGCCCCTGCTCGAGTTGGCGGCTGATCGAGTACAACCCGAACGCGAGCACGGGTCCCGCAAGGATGAAAGCCACCGCCAGTGAGAAAAGGGCCACCACGTTGCCACCCACCACAGCGAGCACTGTGACCAGGTAAGCAAAGACGGCGAGACCCGCCCCGTAGACGAGGCTTTGCGCGCGGGCGCGGTTGAGATCCTGCCAGCCGAGTTTCAGCCAGCGGAAAGGCGCGTCCAGGCCAAGCTTGTTGCAGGGATATAAGAGCGGTTCAATTTCGGGGTCGACCTCATCCGGGCGGACCACACTGGGCTCAGCCATCACTTCCTCCTTTGACTATGCAACGTCCTGTTGAACAGGATCTGTTATCAGCGGACTCTCTGGTCGCTGGAGTGAAAAATAGCGCAAAAAGGACGCGAGTACAGTGTTTTCTCAATACTCTGCATTCATGTTGCACTGCAAAACATGGGAAAAACGCCAGAAAGTCCCTGAAAAATGAGGTGTTTAACGCGAAAATTCCGCCCAGATGTGTAAAATCGCGGTGCCTTGTAAATCCCCGCCTTCGCCGTTAAGCGGATCCGGCTGTGATCCTGAGGCACTACAACTCCACCCCGAGGGGCGCTGCGACCTGATGATCATCGGGCCAGGCTTGGGTACGGATACAGACTTTGGAAAACGGCGCTCACTCACGATTCTTGAAGCTGGAGTCAACAACCATGAGTGAGTTCACCGATTTCAAAGTAGCCGACATGTCACTGGCCGACTGGGGCCGCAAGGAGATGCGGATCGCCGAGACCGAGATGCCGGGCCTTGTGGCCCTGCGCGAGAAGTACGGCAGCACCAAACCGCTGAGCGGCGCGCGCATCACCGGCTCCCTGCATATGACCATCCAGACCGCCGTGCTGATCGAGACCCTGGTAGAACTCGGTGCCCAGGTGCGCTGGTGCTCCTGCAACATCTTCTCGACCCAGGACCATGCCGCCGCAGCCATCGCCGCCGCCGGCATCCCGGTATACGCCTGGAAGGGCGAGACCCTGGAAGAGTACTGGTGGTGTACCGAGCAGGTGCTGAACTGGCCGAACGGCGAACAGCCCAACATGATCCTGGACGACGGTGGCGACGCCACCCTGCTGGTCCACAAGGGCGTCCAGTACTCAGACGCCGGGGCAGTGCCCGAGCCGAAGGACGGGGACCCCGAGGAATTGAAGGTGATCCTCGGCGTACTCAAGCGCAGCCTGACCGAGGACCCCAAGCGCTATCACAAGATGGCCGAATCGATCCGCGGTGTGACCGAGGAGACCACCACCGGCGTGCACCGTCTTTACGAGATGCTGAACAAGGGTGAATTGCTGTTCCCGGCAATGAACGTCAACGACTCGGTGACCAAATCAAAGTTCGACAACCTGTACGGCTGCCGCGAGTCGCTGGTCGACGGCATCAAGCGCGCCACCGACGTGATGATCGCCGGCAAGATCGCGGTAGTCTGCGGCTATGGCGACGTCGGCAAGGGCTCTGCGCAGTCCCTGCGTGGGCTGGGCGCGACAGTATGGATCACCGAGATCGACCCGATCTGTGCCCTGCAGGCGGCGATGGAAGGCTACCGCGTGGTCACCATGGACGATGTCGCGCCGCTCGCCGACATCTTCGTCACCAGCACCGGCAACAAGGACATCATCACCCACGACCACATGGCCGCGATGAAGGACCAGGCGATCGTGTGCAACATCGGTCACTTCGACAACGAGATCGATATCGCCGGCGTCGACAAGTACGAATGGGAAAACATCAAGCCGCAGGTCGATCACATCATCTTCCCGGACGGCAAGCGCATCATCATGCTGGCTGAGGGGCGACTGGTGAACCTGGGCTGCGCCACCGGCCACCCCAGTTTCGTGATGTCGAACTCCTTCACCAACCAGGTGCTGGCTCAGATCGAGCTGTTCACCAAGACCGACCAGTACCCGATCGGCGTCTACATCCTGCCGAAGAAACTGGACGAGGAGGTGGCGCGCCTGCACCTGGCAAAGATTGGCGCCAAGCTGACGGTGCTGACAAAGGAGCAGGCCGACTACATCGGTGTGCCCTTGGAAGGGCCATACAAGCCCGAGCGCTACCGTTACTAAAATCAGGACGCAGAGAACACAGAGGACATCCGGGCAGGTCAGACCTGACAAGTGCGCGTGCTCTGTGCTTCTCTGCGAACTCTGCGTCCCTGGATCACCATGAACGAACAAACAAAGATCTTCAGCTTCGAGCTATTCCCGCCCAAGACGGAAAAGGGCATCGCGAAACTGCATCAGACCATTGCCACGCTCAATGCACGCAATCCCGCGTACTTTTCGGTCACCTACGGTGCCGGCGGGTCCACCCAGGCGAACACCTTTGCCACCGTCGACTGGGCCAGGGACCAGGGGATCAACATTGCGCCGCACCTGTCGTGCATCGGCAGTACGCGTGAAGAGATCATCGGGATCCTCCAACGCTACGAGGCACAGGGCATCGACCGCATTGTCGCCCTGCGCGGCGACCTGCCATCGGGTTCCGGTGCTGGCTCAATGGGTGACCTCAACCATGCCAACGAACTGGTCAGCCTGATTCGGGAGCGCTTCGGCGAGACGTTCCGAATCGAGGTGGCCGCCTATCCCGAGATGCACCCGCAGGCCCCCAATTTCACCAGGGACCTCGACAACTTCAAGCGTAAAGTCGAAGCCGGTGCGCACTCTGCGATCACTCAGTACTTCTACAACGCCGACGCCTACGCCAGCTTCATCGACGCATGCGAAAAACGTGGCATCGACATCCCGGTGGTGCCCGGGATCATGCCGATCACCAATTTCAGCAATCTGGTACGTTTCTCCGATGCCTGCGGCGCGGAGATCCCACGTTGGCTACGCAAGCGCTTGGAGGCCTACGGTGACGACATCAACAGCATCCGTGCGCTGGGCAACGAAGTGGTCACAAACCTGTGCCGGCGTCTACTGGACATGGGCGCGCCCGGGCTGCATTTCTACACCATGAATCAGGCCGGGCCGACGCTTGCGATCTGGGACAACCTCGGGCTTGGTGACGGACCCGCCTGATGTGCGCCCGGGCAAAAGCATGGCCACCCACGATATCGGCGTGATCATCGACTGAACGTGCGCATATCCCGCATTTTTGCCGACCAGGAGCTCCAACCCGGCAGCGACATCGAGCTGGCCGAGTCCACCGGCCGTTACATCAGCCAGGTCCTGCGCCTGCGCGAGGGACAGAAATTCGTGCTGTTCGACGGCAGTGGCAGTGATTTCTCGGCCGAACTGATCAGCTGCGGCCGGCGCGGTTGCAGGGTGCAGATAGAGGGTGTTTTATCCCATGAGCAGCCGGCAGCGCTGCAATTGCACCTCGGGATCGGTGTATCGCGCGGCGAACGCATGGATCTCGCCATCCAGAAATCGGTCGAGCTCGGCGTCAATGCCATCACACCGCTGTTCACGCAGCGCAGCATGGTGCAGTTGCAGGCGGACCGCCTCGAAAAACGGATCGCACACTGGTCTGGCGTCGTCACCAGTGCGTGTGAACAAAGCGGCCGAAGCCTGCTGCCGACGCTTCATCCTGCTTCGAGCCTGGCCAACTGGCTGGGCGGATACCCAGGCGGCCTGGTGCTCTACCACAGGGCAGACCAAACCCTGGCGACACTGCCCGCTCCCGGTGACAAGCTGAACGTGCTGATCGGCCCGGAAGGCGGACTGAGCGAGACCGAACGGGCCCTGGCAACGGCAGGTGGTTTCACGCCGGTGAGGCTGGGGCCGCGCGTGCTGCGGACCGAAACTGCACCGGTCGCGGCTCTGGCCGCGATCCAGACCCTGTGGGGTGATTTTCGTTGAACGGCTGAGAGGGGCGGCGGCCCGCGTCAGGCTGCCGGCAGGCGTGCCTGCAGGTACTCCAGATCGGGGACCAGCAGTTCCTCGCCGGCAACCGAGAGCACCATCTGAATGGCTTCCTCACCCACCTTCCGGACCCTGGCCAGGTCGATGGACTCCCGTCCGATGCGCAACAGGCGTGGTATCCCCTGTGCCACCAGCCCCAGCATCGGCCACCCGGCTTCCGGGTCGGGCGCATAGCAGACCGCAATACGCTGCCGGATACCCGCACCCAGGTGAGGCCGCCCCAGCAGCCGTTCGAAGTCTATCACTGGGATTTCGCGCTGATGCCAGCTCACCTTGCCCTGCAGCCAGGCCAGCCCTTGCGCGGATGGATCCGGCTCACGATACCCGATGACCTCGGCAACCGCGGCATTCGGGAGCAGCAATCGTCCCGCCCGCAGTGGAATCAGCATGCAGCGGATTTCACCATCGACTCCGGTCACGATCCGGCATCCGCCAGGATGGTATAGATATTCTCCAGCAGATCGGCTTCCTGGTAGGGCTTGCCCAGGTAGCGCTTCACACCGAGTTCCAACGCACGGGTGCGATGCTTGTCGCCGGTACGCGAAGTGATCATGATGATCGGTATATCACTGAGTTCCGGGGTGCTGCGCATGTGGCGGGCCAGTTCATAGCCGTCCATCCGCGGCATCTCGATATCCAGCAACATGACGTCGGGACGATGCTCCTGCAGAAGGGTCACTGCATCGACTCCGTCTTTTGCGGTCAGGACCTGCATATTATGGCGTTCGAGCAGACGGCTGGTGACCTTGCGCACCGTGATCGAGTCGTCGACCACCATGACCGAGACACCCTTGCTCACGGGACCGCTTTCGACCAGGGTAGGCACCGACTGCTGTGCGCTATCCATGCGTACCAGGCTGTTCACATCGAGGATCAGGGCAATCTGCCCATCGGCCAGAATGGTGCCGCCGGTAAACCAGCGCACTGTGCTCAGCTGCGCACCGATAGACTTGACCACGATCTGACGGTTGCCCAGCAGGGAATCCACCTGGATCGCCACCCGATGCTCGCCGGACCTTACCAGGAGCATCGGCAGCCATCGCGCCGCCTCACTCAGATGCGGTGTCTGGTTGCCCAGCATGGACCCGAGATAACGCACGCTGTATTCACGATCCCCATAATTGAATGAGGTTTGATCACCGGTGTAGATGGCGCGCAACTCATCGAGCGGTATGCGCACGACACCGTCCATGCTGCTGTGAGGTACTGCATATATCTCCTCGCCCAGAGTCACCAGCAGGGCGTCCGTGATCGCAAGGGTGAATGGCAGCCGGATGGTGAAACTGGTACCGAGCCCCGGCTGCGAGTCGATCTCGAGGGTGCCGCCAAGCTGTTTCACCTCGGTAAGCACGATATCCATCCCAACACCGCGCCCGGACACCTGCGACAGTTCCTGCGCGGTCGAGAACCCCGGTTGCAGGATCAGCTGATAAAGGTCGTCGTCCTCGATCACCGCCTCCGGTTCGACCAGGCCACGCTCGACCGCCTTTGAGCGAATACGCTCACGGTCCAGGCCGGCTCCGTCGTCCGACAGCGTGAGCACCACGTCGGCGCCCTCGCGCGCGAGGTGCAGTGTGATCAGGCCTTCCGCTGCCTTGCCGTTTGCCAGGCGGATATCCTTGCCCTCGATCCCGTGGGACACCGAGTTCCGCAGCAGGTGCTCGAGCGGGCTCATCATGCGCTCGAGGATGGCGCGGTCCATATCCCCCTCGCCACCGATCACGTCGAGATTGGCCTGCTTGCCGAGGCTGTGACTGGTCTGCCGCACCACGCGTTCTAGGCGTGGCACACGGCTGGAAAACTTGACCATTCGCGTGCGCAACAGGCTGTCCTGGAGATCTGTGGTGACCCGGGCCTGCTGCAACAGCAGTGTATCGGTGTCGCGGCTCAGATCGCTAAGCGACTGGCCGAGGTTGGACAAATCCTCCACGGTCTCGGAAAGGGCCCGGGAAAGTTGCTGCATGGTCGAGTAACGATCCAGCTCGAGCGGATCAAAATCGGCCTTGGTGTCAACCTCGCGTTCGTGACGGGACAGTATTTGTGCCTCGGTCTCGAGTTCCAGGTCCCGCAGCTGACTGCGCAGACGGTCGGTGGTCTGCTGCAGTTCGCCCAGGTTGAAGGCGGCAGTGCTGTTCTGCTGTTCGAGCCGTGCGCGGTAGATACTGACCTCACCGGCATTGTTGACCATCTGGTCCAGCGCATCGGAGGAGACACGGACACGTTCGTTGCCGGCTACGGGCGCCGGCTCCTCTTTCGGCAGCGGACGCCGCGGAACGAAACCTTCTGATTCCTCGAGCTGCTCGCCAACGGGGAACTGCACGATGGTCGAGTCGCGGTCGGGCACGTCGGGCGCCTGGTCTTTCTCGATCCCGGTCGCCAGGCCGCCCGGCAGGAAGCCGGAGTCCGCCAGGAGCTCGGAGTCGGTCATCAGCTGCGAATCTGTCAGCAGCTCGGAATCTTCGCCCAGCTCAGCATCCGCCGCCGTCTCTGCCCCTGCCTGTCCGGGTGACGGGTCGAGATCAATTGCAGGCTCCAGGGCCTGTTCCGGCCCGGGTCCCTGCGGCACCTCCTCCGCCGGTTCGATTGCCGCCTCCGTCGGGGCGACATCATCCCATTCCCGACCATGGGCCGCCGCCTCCAGGCGCGCGACCATCGTTGGATGTGGACCCGGCATGGCACCGCGGATCAGTTGCTCGACATCCTGGGCCAAGGCATCGCTTGCGTGCCTTACCAGGCCCTGCAACCTTTCGCTGGCCTCAAGGCGACGTTCGGTGATGCTTTCCAGCACCGACTCCAGGGCATGGCTCAGATCACCCACCGTGGAAATCCCGGTCAGGCGCGCACCCCCTTTGATGGTGTGCAGGGTGCGTTGAAGCCTGGCGACGGGATGCGGGTCATCGAGCGCCGACTCCCAGTCCGCAAGTTCGCCTTCGAGCGCCTCGAGCAGCTCTTTTGCCTCTTCGAGGAAGATCTCGAGCAACTCAGGATCGAGCTCATCCTGGGACGCAGAGCCCTCTGTTGTCTTCTGCGCGGCGGCACGCTCATGCCCCATCTCGGCGACCAGTGCGCGCACCTCGTCACGCAGCCCCTCCCAGCCGGGCACCTCGACACGCGGATCTTCAACCGTGGCCACCATGGAGGACAGCATTCGGTGGCTCCGGTCGAGCATGTCGAGCGTATTCGAATCTGTCTGCCGATGCAGGCCGGACATGCTGTTGCTGAAGTCTTCCAACACGCCGGCCAGTTCCGCCATCGCCGGTACACCGGCGGTACGCGAACTCCCCCGCAGGGTGTGCATTGCACGCCGGACGCCCTCGTCGAAATCACAGCAATCCGACTTTTCACGACAGCGCCGAATAAAATCGGCCAGCACACCCAGATGTCCCTGCACCTCGTTGCTGAAAACCGCGTTAAGGGTCGAATCGGCGGCACCGAGGGTGATCGACTCGAGTTCGGAGAACTCGGAGTCGTTCACTTGGGCATCGGTAAGAATCGATTCGTCCGCAGGACCCGGTCCCGCAACGATCGGCCCGGGCTCGGCCTCTTCACTGGCCGGTTCGAACGAGATCCCTGTTGGTTCCGCGGAATCGGACTCGATACCATCGAGTGAGAGGAACGACAGATCCACCTCGGCGGCTTCATCCTCCCGTTCCAGGCCCGAACGCTCGAGCGCCTCATCGGTATCCGCGACCGTGACCTCATCGTCCGGCACGGAGGTCGCATTATCGGTCTGTCCGGAGAGTTCCGTCAGCGCCTCGAACGGGTCCTCGCCCAGCGCCGAGGGCTCCAACTCCTCCAGTTGCAACTCTTCGGCGGCCACCAAGGGGATGTCCGCGACAGCCGACTCCTTGTCCATATCGGCCCCACCGACAATCGACAATTCCGGGGGCGACGAGGGGGGCTGTCTTGACGAAGGCGGTTTGGCCACGGCCTCGGGTTTCGCTGATTCACCCGCCTCCGGCGCCCCGCTCTCGCCCGCAGCAAGAGCAAACGCACGCTCGGACAGACTGGATACATCGGTCCCCTGATCCTGCAGGTGCTGACACTCCGCAACCAGCTTGGGCAGGACGACCACCACCTCGTCCATCAATTGGATGAGGTCCTGCCCTTCAGGCACGGTACCGTCGATCACCCGGTTTAGCAGATTCTCGATCGACCAGGAAAACTCCCCGATATTGCTGGCCCCAACGATTCTCCCGCTGCCCTTGAGGGTATGGAAGGAGCGTCGCATGGTTTGCAGAGACTCGCGGTCCTCCCGATCGTCCCGCCACTTGGGGTAACAGCGCTCGACGACCGCCAGTTCCTCCTCCGCCTCCTCGCCGAATATCTCGAGGATTTCAGAATCGATGCCCTCGACGGTTCCCGTATCCTCTTCGGCACCCGGAGGCTGCTGAGTCCCGTCGCCGGGTGCTTGATCCGCCACTTCGTCGACTACCGCGACATCCGCTGATGCCTGCGGTACCTCGTCCGCCACCTGCCCCGCGACGGCGGGGGGCGCATCGTCGGCCGCGCCGCTCAGACCAAGCCTTTGAAGCGCGGCCTCTGCATACGCCAGGATCCTCGGACGATCATCGCCCGGTTCGACCGCGCTCTGCATATAACATTCCGCGCTGATGACCACATCGGCCAGGGCATCGCGTTGTTCGCTGTCGGGGACGGCCTCCTCGCCACTCGCCAGACCGGCGATATAGGGCTTGAGCTCACCCAGCAGGCGAGCGGCCTCGGGCAGCTCGAGCATCTGCAGGACACCTGCCACCGACTGCAGATACTGCGGCACCCCGGCCAGCAGCTCCGCCTGGTCAGGCTTGTCCAGATACTCGAGGATCGCGTCCTTGGTCTTGGCCAACTCGACCAGGGCCTCATCGACCGCACTGCGGAAATGCCGGTTCATCTCGCCTTCTGACAGCGACTGCGAAACCGTTCCTTCCATAGGCTCGTCGAAATCGACCGCCAGCCCCACACCGGAAGAGAGGCTGGCGAGCGACGATTCGACCAGCAGGAGATCGCTGGCCATCGACATCAGGCGATCATCGGGCACCATCTCACCCGACTGTTCGGCTGCCCGCAGTTCGTCGCAGCGATGCTTGAGCCGTGAGCGCAATTCACCACGCCCCACCATACCCAGCGTATCGCCGATGCGTTGAATCGGCTGCGCCAACCCCGTCAGGCGCTCAGGCTGGCTGCGATCGCTGCGCATGTAAAGATCGAGGTGATCCTTGACGTCGCGCAGATCCTGGGCAAGTGCCTCACCGACCGCTTGAAACAACTCCCGGTCGGGGCCACCCAGGGCACCGACGGCCTGTCCGTCCTGCTGGTCCTGCGGGAAATTGTTTGCAAGATCCGCCGCCTGCCTCACCGCGACCACGGCAGGGTCCTGCGAGTTGGAACGCGCAATGTAGTACAGCAGGTTCTTCAGCAGATCCACCGGGAAGTCGAGCATCGCTGCCTCCTCCCCCTGGTCCAGAATCTGTTTGAATACCCGGTCCAGCTTGCCGAACAAAGGCTTGACCGCCAGCGCAGGGGCCTCGTCATCATCGAGCAGCACGACCGCGAGCGCCTCGCCGGCGTCGAGCAGGCGACGAAAACGGGCGGTTCCCGCCGCGCTGTTGAGCGCGTCCAGCACGGTACGGATCTGCCCCAGCGAGGCCGGTACATCCTGTCCGCGGATCCAGTTGAGCAGGCCGCGATGGTAGTGGCTGCGCTGCAGATGTATCAGATGAGGCAGTTCCCGGTTGCCCGAACCCGGACGCACGGTCTCCGCGGCAATGACGGCGTTGAGCCTGGGGGCGAACAGGGAGGTCTCCGTGACCAGCGGCGCATCGCGCGCGGCTCGCAGGTCGTTCATCAACGGGAGCAGCACGAGCGGTATATCGGCACCGCCGTGCTCGACCTTTTCCAGATACGCGGGAAGCTGAACCAGACCGAGCATCAATGCCTCGGCAGCCGGCTCGACCCGCTTGACCACGCCCTGCGACAACGCCAGGGCAAGTTGCTCCATCTCGTCCGCGAGCATCGCGGCACCGTAGACCTGGACCATGTCCAGTACACCGTGGGTGTGGTGTAACAGGTCGACGCAAGCGCCAAGCCGATCTGCCTGGCCCTCGACGAAATCTTCGAGTGAGTTGCGCGCCTCGCGCAAGGTCTGGTCGAGTTCACCCCGAATCCAGCGGAGCGCACTCCGATCTTGACGCAGTTCCGGCATCATCATGCGAGCGCTCCCGTTCAAGCGACCACCCCCTCATCGTCCGGCAACTTGAAGCGCGCCACCGTCTGACGCAGTTGCTCGGCCATCTGGGCGAGGGTCTCAATGGATTGTGTCGTCTGCTCCGTGCCTTCCGAGGTCTGGCTGGTGATCCCCTGGATGACACTCATCGTATCGTTGATCGAACCCGCCTCCAGCGACTGCTGCTGCAGTCGTGCCGCGATCGCTTCGGTCGCCCTGGCGATCTCCTGCGATACCTGCTCGACACGCTGCAGGGCCTCACCCGCATCCTCGGCAAGTTCGGCGCCACTCACGACCTGTGAGGTACTCGACTCCATCGAGCTCACCGCCTCGTTGGTATCCGCCTGAATGGTCCTGACCAGGGCATCGATCTGCTTGGTCGCATTGGCGGAACGCTCCGCGAGCCGCTGCACCTCGTCGGCCACGACCGCGAAGCCGCGTCCGGATTCACCGGCCATGGCCGCCTGCATTGCAGCGTTGAGTGCAAGTATGTTCGTCTGGTCGGCGATATCCTCGATGAGTTCCACGATATTGCCGATCTCCTGCGAGCTCTCGCCCAGACGCTTTATGCGTTTGGAGGTCTCCTGAATCTGCTCGCGGATATTGTCCATGCCGGCGATCGTTCGTCGAACAGTGCCGCCACCGGCAGCCGCGATATCCACCGACTGCTGCGCGATCTCGGCAGACTTGCTCGACTCGTCGGCCATCTGGCTCATCGCCTGAGACATCGCCTTTACGGTCCCGGACGCCTTCTCGATCTGATTTTTCTGGTGATCAGAGGCCTCTTCCAGGCGCAATGCAGTACCCCGGGTTTCTTGTGCCGAAGCCGAAACGCGGACCGATGTCTCGTTGATGGTCGTTACCAGGTTGCGCATCTCCTCCACCGCCTGGTTCACCGAGTCCGCGATGGCCCCGGTGATGTCTTCAGTGACTGTCGCCTCGATGGTCAGATCGCCGTCAGAGAGATCGACCATTTCGTCCAGCAGGCGACGAATCGCCGCCTGGTTTCTCAGGTTTTGCTGATCGGCCTGCTGGGCACGGGTTCGTGCATCGCGCAAGAGCGCAAAACCGAGTGCAAGCAGCAGGGCCGCGGCCACCAGGCCCAGTACGGATACCAGTGCCGGACCGACACTGATCGGTCCCAGCCTGGTGGCGTACTGGTCGCTGTTATAAGCGGCCGCCAACTCACTGGTGGCCACGTCCAGGGCATCCGAGGCCGCCGTCACTTCACCGCTTGCCTCCATCGCCGGCAGCACACGCGGTGCCGTTTCGATGATTTCCGCAACGTGATCGTTGATCGAACGGAACAGAACCGCCGCCTCTGCCAGTTTCGCCTCGGCCGCCGCGTTGTCGACCCGCTCAACGTCAATACCCACGTCACCGGTCAACATGCCGTTGAGCACCCGGCCAAAACGTTCCGTATCGAGACTGAACTGGTCAATGGCCGCAGCGGTCCTGGCCCCACCGGAAAGCACCCGGCTTACATTGTCTCCAAGCCGCTGGGCCAGCATCAGCTGCCGGGTGGCGACATAGACCTGCTGCTGGTCAGCCTTGGAACGAACCAGGATAGCCACGATCTCCTCCGAGAGCGCCTGGAGACGCGGGATGGACCTGTTGATCACATCAACGAATTCCCGGATCGAAAGGATCGCGTTCTGGTTCAAGAGAATTTCGTCCACATCGGCACGCAGGGCGAGCCATCGGTTCTCCACTTCGCGCAGGGGTTCGGACATCGACGCGGGCGACGGCGGCAACCCGGAGTCCGGGGAACCATTGTTCAACTCTTCCATCAGGGTGATGAAGCGGTCGTTGGTGGATCGCAGCAGTTCGAACGCTGGCTGGTCACCGGCAGATGCCTCGAGCGCGTACTTCGCGATCTTCTGGCTGAGCACCTGCTGCTCGGATACACGTAACAGATACTGTTCCCCGTATCCCGCCACGCGTGACACGAAGGCGAAGGCGACAATCGCCCCGATGACCGTAAGAAGAACCAGTGCAGTCAGGATAGGAATCGCGCGATTGCCACCGGCGGATGTTTTCAAAGTACTTTTCATAGACGGATTCCTGAGTCGGTCAGCTCGACGCTGAGCATTCCCTTCGCGATAAACAAATGATTCTCAAGACGGAGGCTGCAGCCCTTTTTCGGTGTTCACCGTTCATGTGGTGGCTGACCGGAACTCGGGGTCTGCCGCCAGCGCCGACATGCTGAACACCGGCCACACCTCTTCCTCGAAGCTGAAGGCCTCATAGACATAGGCCCCCAGGGCACCTTTCATGCGCGCATTCGACACCCGGTCGCGCAACTTGAAATGACGCATCCCCTGAACCGAAGGCACCAGCAAACCCGCGACCAGGCCGCGCAGACGCAGCACAAGGATTCGCGATGCTTTCGACGGAACCACGGCCTTGGCGCCGAGGTAGATCTGCATATCGATCACCGGCAGCAGACTGCCACGCACATTGGCAAGCCCCAGCATCCACGGTTTGGCGCCCGGGACCCGGGTTATTCTTTCCTGGTAGGGAAGCATCTCGCTGACTTCATTCATGGCCGCGGTCATGCGGACCCCGGCCACATTGAAGACCAGGCCATCCCAATAGTCTTTCACCACACCCATCTTGGGTAGACGCTGTGCCGCCTGGTGGCTGCGGTGCTCAATTTCGGCAAGCGCCGACATGGCGTCGTCGGCGGAAAGTGCGCTGTCCGCAAGTTTTATCATGGTGCTCAACTCAGCAACTCGCCGATCTTGAGCAGCAATTCACGGCCATCGACGGGTTTGATCAGATAGCCTTTGGCGCCTTGTCGCATGCCCCATTCCTTGTCTGTGTCCTGGTCCTTGGTTGTCACCATCAGGACAGGGATGTGTTGGGTCTTCGGGTCGCGGCTGAGTTTCCGCGTCGCCTGAAAACCATTGATACCCGGCATCACCACGTCCATCAGGATCACGTCGGGCGCACGAGACTTTGCGGCCGCGATACCTGCCTCGCCGTCCGATGCGGTGAGCGCCTCGTGTCCCCCTTGTTGCAGGATCTTGGCCAGCACATGCAGTTCGGTGGCCGAGTCGTCGACGATCAGAATCTTTGCCATTGGTCTCGTTTCGATAGGTCAGCAGGTGCCGGCACCGTCAGGCGGCCTTGGCGGCGTGTTTCTTGATCGCCCCGAGCAGTTCATCACGGGTGAACGGCTTGGTGAGATACTGCTCTGAGCCAACGAGCCGGCCCCGTGCGCGGTCGAACAGGCCATCCTTGCTGGACAACATGATCACCGGAATATCGCTATACAACTCGTTGTGCTTGATCAGGGCGCAGGTCTGATAACCATCGAGCCGCGGCATCATGATGTCGACGAATATAAGGTCCGGATGGTTGTCTGCGATGATCGAGAGCGCCTCGAAACCGTCGGTAGCGGTCAACACCTCACAGCCGGCCTTTTTCAACAAGGTTTCTGCGGTGCGACGAATCGTCTTGCTGTCGTCGATCACCATGACTTTCAAACCGCCAATATTCATTGCGTCCTCACTGCTCACGAGTCGTCCCCTGTGTATTCGAAAAATACGCCCCGATCACTGGCTCGGCACCACGGTGGTCAGGCCCCACAGCTGCCACATCTGCATGCCACCGCGGTAGTACATGATCTTTTCGCTGGGATAACCGGCCTCCAGCAAACCGCGGATTGCACGTGGTGACTGTCCGCAGGCGGGGCCGTTGCACCAAAGCACCAGATCCTTGGCCGCAGAGAAATCCCAATCCTCGGTCTTGTTTAGCTTGTCACTCCAGCCCAGCCCATCCAGCAGACGATCCACGGCCCCGACCTCGCCCCGCTTTCTGGCCCCGAAGGCTTCAAGCGCGGCCACCAGTTCGGGATCACCCTTGCCCTTGCCGAACAGGGTGAAGGGGTAGTTCACCGAACCCGGGATCGTACCTTTTTCATACCAGGCCCCGGTCCGGGCATCGATCAGGACGCCGTTGCCGTCCCGCAGCCTGGTCTCCATGAAATCGAACAGTTCCACCTCGCCGATGGTCGCCACCGCAGGTGCCGGGGTTACCGGTTGTATGCAGAACGGCGGACATTCACGTGCGGTCCTGGCGAAATACCCGTTCAATTCGTAGTCGGGATCCTGGACCCGTTGCACCTTTACCGAGCGCCCCTCGTGGATAACGTGAAGATAGGGCTTGCCCTCGACGAGTGGAATGAACTCGCCGGCCTGCTGCTGGGCGGCAGCGAATGAGCCACTGCTCTGCGCCAGGCAGAAAAACGTGACCAAACAACCCTGACGCAAGAACCAATCCATCTTTTTCCCTCTGATACAACGATCTGCAGCGCCGACTCCGCCCTTCACGGATGCAGGAACCTGTCGACGATCTTGTCACGCAGCGCCGCCGTGGACGCCCCGTTACCGTAATCGATGAAGATTTCCTCACGGCTTCGTTCCGGCAACCTGCGATAAAAACTGTAGGTCCCCACGTGTGTCTCACGAAGCATTGCCTCGAAATGCTCACGTGACGCCAGCGACGCCGATCCACCGGTCCCGGCCGCCGGGGCGGCACCATCCCCCTTTGTATCGGTAGAAACACCCTCGACCTTAGTGACTTCCGCTTCGAGCATCCGCAGATAAGGGTCATCTGCCGCGTGCGTGAAGGTATGTACCAGGCCGAGCAATGCCGCGCCAAGGAAACCCGCCAGCGCCCTCGTCGTGGGCCCGCTGCCACATTCCGATACGCCGGGGCGGTTCATTGGCACCCCCACGCCGCCTTCTCGGCATTATCTGTGGTCGCGGATGCGGAAAGGCATTTAATTCGGGTCAAAATAGCAAGCGCATTGTGGGTCTGCAAGAATACCTCGGCGTTATCCGCTCAACCTTTAGCTGATGTGTGTGAGACTGTCTGCCGCTCAGCATCGCAGGAGGAACACAGTCCATGGCTTTCTCTCTCGGCGTCGTGATGGACCCGATCTCAACAATCAAGGTTTTCAAGGACACCACCTTTGCCATGCTGCTTGAGGGCCAGCGGCGCGGCTGCCCGCTCTGGTACATGGAGCAGAGGGACCTGGCCCTGCACGACGGCCGCTGCCTGGCCAGCATGCGGCCGCTCAGGGTGCGGGACGACCCGAAGGACTGGTATTCGCTCGGCGAGCCATGTATCCGGCCGCTCGACGAACTCGAGGTCGTATTGATGCGCAAGGACCCGCCGTTCGACATGGAGTACGTCTACACGACCTACCTGCTCGAACAGGCGGAGGCACGTGGCAGCCTGATCGTCAATCGCCCGAGTGCGCTGCGCGATGCCAACGAAAAGCTGTTCACCGCCTGGTTCCCCGAAGTTTGCTGCCCCACCCTGGTCAGCCGTTCTCATGCCGAATTCGATGCGTTCATCGGCACTCATGGGGATGTCATCCTGAAGCCGCTCGATGGCATGGGCGGCGCCTCCATATTCCGGGTTCGGGCGGGAGACCCCAACAAGAACGTCATAATCGAGACGCTTACCGCGCATGGCACCCGGTTCACCATGGGACAAAAATTTGTTCCCGAAATCCGTGACGGTGACAAGCGAATCATCGTGATACACGGCGAACCGGTACCCTACGCGCTCGCCCGCGTCCCCAGCGCCGGCGAAAATCGCGGCAACCTCGCGGCAGGTGGCAGCGGCATCGGTGTCGCATTGAGTGACAAGGATCGCGAGATCGTGGAGACTGTTGCCCCGCGTCTGCGTGAACGCGGGATACTGTTTGCCGGTCTGGACGTGATCGGGGACTTCCTGACGGAAGTGAATGTCACCAGCCCAACATGCGTGCGCGAACTGGATCAGTTGTACGACCTCAATATCAGCGCCAACCTCATGGATTGCATCGAGCAGAAACTCGCCGTATGAGAATGCTTGTCTTGCCGCGACTCGGTGGCGCCTTGATTGGACTTCTACTCACCTTCACAGGCATGGTGGGCTGTGGCGCAAAAGACCCCGTTTCCAGGGGCAGGATGAGTGCATTCGGTACCGTCCTGGAGGTCACGCTGATTGGGGTGGACCGACGCAGGGCAGCCGAGGTCACACGAATACTGCAAACCGACTTCTCGCTGATGGAGAATGCCTGGCACGCCTGGGAAGAAAGCCCTGTGGTGCGCATGAACGTCCTTTTCAACGAAGACAGCCCATTGTTCGCGGCGCCACCCTCGGTACTCCCCCTGCTGCGCCTGTCGAAGACGCTCTCCAAGCAGAGCGAAGACCTGTTCAACCCGGCGATCGGACACCTTATCCGGGCCTGGGGATTCCAGGACCGGCCGGTCGAGTGCCTGCGCCCACCCCCGGCGGATGTCATCGACCTGGTCGTCGCCGCGCGGCCGACCATGAGCGATATCACGATCGACGGCATTCGGATCTCGTCTTCCAACCCGGTGGTCAAGCTGGATTTCCGTGCGATCCAGAAAGGATTCGCCATCGATCAGGGGATCGCCCGCCTGCAGGAACTCGGCATCGACAACGCCAGCATCAGTGTCGACGGCAATCTGCGTGCCATCGGTTCACGCGACGGCCACCCCTGGAGCGTCGGAATTCGCGGCTCTGAGGGCGGGGGCATATTCGCGACCCTGCAGATCATGGGCAACGAGGCCGTCTTCACGGCCGGCGGGTACCAGCGGAACTTTGCGTGGGATGGCCGGATCTACCATGACATCATCGACCCACGCACGGGCTATCCGGCGACCGGCACGGCGTCGGTCACGGTACTGCACCCGAGCGCCACGATCGCCGATGCCGCCGCCACCGCGCTGTTTATCGCCGGTCCGAAAGATTGGCACCGGGTGGCAAAGAAAATGGGGATAGGTTACGTCATGCTGACCGACAGCGAGGGCCGCGTGCACATGAATCCGGCGATGCAGGCACGTGTTAAGCTTCATCGCAGCAACCGTGAAGTGATCATCAGCAAGCCGCTTGCATAGCCTTCAGGGCAGAGATCTGTGGACATCAACGGCAATCCTGCGCTTCCGCGCTCCAATGACCCACTGGGGCTGTCACTCGTGGTGGCGCTGGCCGTTCATGCGTTCATCATTCTTAGCATCAGCTTCGATGTCTCTCGCGACAGGCCACCCGCCCCCGAGCGCACCCTGGACATCACCCTGGTGCAGCCCAAGGCCAAGCCCAAGCCCACCGAGAATCCCGATTTCCTGGCCCAGCAGAGCCAGGAAGGCGGCGGCGAGGAAACGATCAAGGAACGCCAGACCAGCCCGCTCGGCAACCCGGAGGCAAGCCCCATACCCAAGCCTGCGCTGGAGCTCGAGCGTTCCGGCGCCGAGCAGCCGAAGCCGACCCCGGAGCCCGAGATCATCGCCGCTGCCGAGGCGCCGCGTGTCGAGGCCACTGCACCGCCGAAGCCCAAGGTCAAGGCCAAGCCACGCACCAAGCTGAGCCAACTGCTCGCCAGCACCCAGCAGGAGATCGACCGCCTGACCTCGGAACTGGACCGCCGCAGCCTCTCGGCCTCGCGCCAGGAACGGCGCAAGGCAGTCAACGCCAGCACTCAGGAATACCAGTACGCGGCCTATCTGGAGGCCTGGCGCAGCAAGGTCGAAAAGATCGGCAACCTGAACTACCCGGATGAGGCGAAACGCAACAGGCTCTATGGCAACCTGCTGATGCACGTGGCGGTGCGCTCGGATGGCAGTGTCGAGCGCATCCGCATCGTGCGTTCATCCGGCCACAAACTACTCGACGACGCCGCCACCAGGATCGTGCGCATGTCGGCGCCCTTCGCCCCCTTCCCCCCCGAGATCAGGAAACAGGTCGATGTACTCGACATCACGCGGACCTGGCAGTTTCTCGACGGCGACACCCTTTTCTCGTCCAACTGATTCGCTTGCCGCATCGGGCCGGGCGCACGATACTTCGGGCATGAGCCAGACCGAATCTCTGAAAAATCAGCTGCTGATCGCGATGCCGAACCTGCAGGACCCGAATTTTTCCCGCACGGTCACCTACATCTGTGAGCACGGCGAGCAGGGCGCCATGGGCATCGTGCTCAACCGGCCTACCGATCTGAGCCTTGCAGACGTACTCAGGCACATGGAGATCGAGGGTGGCCTGGGTGATGCGGGCGAGCAGATCGTCTACCTTGGCGGGCCGGTCGAAGAGGAGCGGGGTTTTGTCCTGCACAGCCACACCACTCCCTGGGATTCCACCCTGGCGGTGAACGACGACATCAGCGTCACGACCTCGCGTGACATCCTCGAGGCGATGGCACGCGGCGACGGCCCGGCCCTAACCCTTGTGGCACTCGGCTACGCCGGGTGGGGCGCCGGGCAGCTCGAGCGCGAACTGCAGGAAAATGCCTGGCTGAGCGGCCCCGCGGATCAGTCGATCCTGTTCGAACTGCCGCCGGAAAAGCGCTGGGAAGCCGCCGCGCGTCTTTTGGGGGTCGATCTCAACCTGCTCAGCAGCGAGGCCGGACACGCCTGATGGAGGTGCTGCTGGGGTTCGACTACGGCACGCACAAGATCGGTGTTGCCGTGGGTCAGCCACTGACCGGCACCGCCTCACCCCTCGAAACCCTGGGCCTGGTCAACAACAAGCCCGATTGGGGCAGGATCGGGCGGCTGCTCGATGAGTGGCGGCCACAAGCCCTGGTCGTCGGCCATCCCTTCGAGATGACCGGGCGCGAGGCCAACAACGCGGAAGGTGCGAAGCGGTTCGCCCGCCAGTTGCATGGTCGTTTCCGGTTGCCGGTACACATGGCCGACGAACGGCTGACCAGCCGGGAGGCCTGGACCCAGCTAGGCAGAGAGGCAGGCAAGGACCCAACCAAGGTAGACTCCTACGCTGCCAAACTAATCCTGGAAACCTGGCTCAATGACTGAAAGCACCCTGTTCATGAAGCATGATGCCATCCTCGACCTGATCGGCGGCATGGCCCAAGTGCTGCGCAGCCGGCTGAGCGACCGGCACCTCGACAACCCGGCCATGATCGGCATCCACACCGGCGGGGCCTGGGTGGCGCAGCACCTGAATGCCCTGCTGGAGCTGGCCGAGCCCAGCGGCCTCCTGGACATCAGTTTTTACCGTGACGACTTCACCCGGATCGGCGTCAACCCAAAGGTCAAACCGTCGCAGATCCACTTCGGTGTGGACGACCGCAACATCATCCTGGTCGACGACGTGCTGCATACCGGGCGCACCATCCGTGCCGCTATGAACGAAATCTTCGATTTCGGCCGACCGGCCTCCATCACCCTGGTCACCCTTATCGAGCGCAGCGGCCGTGAACTGCCGGTACAGGCGGACGTGATCGGACTGAGCCCACCGCTCGCGCTGGAGGACCGCATCAAGCTGACCGGACCCGACCCACTCAGTCTCGAGATACACCACGGGCTCCGCACAAGGACCCGGACGAGGCGTTAAACTGCAGCCCGATATGCCAAGCCAGCCACCCCACAATCTCCAGTTGAACGAACATGGCCGTTTGCGCCACTTCCTGACCATCGAGGGTCTCAGCCGCGAGCTGTTGCTGCAGATTCTCGACACGGCAGAATCCTTCGCGACCCTGCCCGGCCGCCCGGTCAAGAAAGTCCCGTTGCTGCGCGGGCGCATCATCACCAACCTGTTCTTCGAGAACAGCACCCGCACCCGCACCACCTTCGAACTGGCGGCCAAACTGCTGTCTGCCGACGTGATCAATTTCAACATCAGTACCTCGGCGACCTCTAAGGGCGAAACCCTGCTCGACACCCTGCGAAACATCGAGGCAATGCACTCCGACATGTTCGTGGTCCGCCACGGGCAGTCCGGCGCCGCGCACTTCATCGCCCGGCACGCGTCGCCGCGCGTGAGTGTCATCAACGCGGGCGACGGCCGCCACGCCCACCCGACCCAGGCCATGCTGGACATGTTCACCATCCGCAAGCACAAGGGCGACTTCACCCCCTTGCGCGTAGCGATCGTGGGGGACGTGCTGCACTCACGGGTGGCACGATCGCAGATTCTTGCGCTAAACACCCTGGGGGTCAGCGAGGTCCGCATCGTCGGTCCCCGCACCCTGCTGCCGACCGAGGCACGCACGCTAGGCGTCCACGTCTTTCACAGCCTCGAAGAGGGCATCAGGGATGTGGACGTGGTGATCATGCTGCGCCTGCAGAACGAGCGCATGGACGGCGCCCTGCTGCCGAACGAACATGAGTATTTCCGCCTCTACGGCCTGACCGAGGAACGCCTGAAGCACGCCAAGCCGGATGCGATCGTGATGCACCCCGGCCCCATGAACAGGGGGATCGAATTGGACTCCGCGGTCGCGGATGGCCCGAGATCGGTGGTCCTGCAACAGGTCAGCTACGGTATCGCGGTGCGCATGGCCGTGATGTCGATGGCGATGCAGTCGCAGGCGGACCTCGGGGGTGAAGGATGAGCATTAGCATAATCAATGGCCGCCTGATAGACCCCACCCACGGTATCGACGACCTGCTGGATCTTCACATCGACGGCGAACTGGTGGTAGCGGTCGGGGATGCGCCGGCCGAATTCAATGCCGACGAGATCATCGATGCGCGCGGTTGCGTGGTGTGTCCGGGACTGGTCGACCTCGCCGCCAGCCTGCGCGAGCCGGGCTACGAGCACAAGGCCACCCTGGCCAGCGAGACGGCAGCGGCAGCCCGCGGCGGCATCACCACCCTGCTCTGCACGCCGGACACCAACCCGGTCATCGACAATTCGGCGGTCGTCGAACTGGTTCACCGCATCGCCAAAAAACTGGGACAGGCCAGGATACTGACCACCGGTGCCCTGACGCGCGGACTCGAGGGCGAGCGGCTCTCCGAGATGGCGGCGCTTAAGGATGCAGGCTGCGTGGCCGTAAGCAATGCACACCTGCCACTCGCCTCGACCCTGGTCGAGCGCCGAGCGCTCGAATATGCGGCCACCTTTGGCCTGCCGGTTTTTCTCCGTTCGGAAGACCGTCACCTGCGCGCCGGTGGCTGCGTACACGAAGGCGCGGTATCTACGCGCCTAGGCCTCCCTGCCATCCCATCCGCGGCGGAAAGCGTTGCAGTCGCACGCGACCTGGCGTTGGCCGAGCACACCCAGGCCCAGGTGCATTTCCGCAACCTGTCGACCCAGACCGCGGCACGCATGATTAAGGAGGCACAGTCGGCCGGCCTGTCGGTGACGGCCGACGTGGCAGTGCATCAACTGCATTTGACCGAGATGGACGTCGACGGCTTCGTCGCCGAATGCCATGTATCACCGCCCTTCCGAACGCTCAGTGACCGTGATGCGCTGCGCCGCGCGGTGGCCGACGGGACCATTTCCGCCATCTGTTCGGACCATCAGCCACATGAACCGGATGCAAAGCAGCGCCCCTTCCCCGAGACTGAACCCGGCATTTCCGGCCTCGAGACCCTGCTGGGCCTGACCCTGCGACTGGTCGAGGAAAAGGTGCTCGACCTGCCCAGCGCCCTCGCGCGTGTCACCAGCGGACCTGCCGACATCCTCGGCCTGCCCTATGGCCGGCTAGGTATCGGATCGCCGGCCGATGTGTGCGTGTTCGATCCGAATCGGGACTGGACCCTGCATGTCGACAGGATGCGCAGCGAAGGCCGCAATACTCCTTTCGACGGCTGGGACTTCCCTGCCCGCGTAACCTATACGATCTTCAACGGCCGCGTGGTCTACCGCGCAACGGACGACGACTGATGGACAGAACCCACCGCGATACCATCCTGGTCGAAGAGGCCGAGATCATCAGTCACGAGGCATTCGAAGGTGACCAGTACGTGATGCGGGTACAGGCACCCGGCTGTGCCAAACGCGCCCGGCCCGGCCAGTTTGCGCATCTCACGGTCGACCCGCAGCGGCCGATGCGCCGCCCGATCTCGATCATGCGCACTTCGGCCGAGGGCGGCTGGGTGGACTTCCTCTACAAGGCTCTCGGCGAAGGCACAGGGCTGCTGGCCCGGCGTCGGCCGGGTGAGCGTATCAGCATGCTCGCGCCGATCGGCGTGCCATTCGAGATCAGGGAGAAACGACCGCTGCTGATCGGCGGTGGTGTGGGGATGCCGCCGATGATCTTCATTGCTGAATCGCTGCGAAACAGCCCCAGCAGGCCGTTCGTGATACTCGGCTCAGAGGTCCCGTTTCCGTTCGCTCCCAGACCCTCGCAGTTCATGCTCGAGGGCATCCCCAATGGCGTCATTGGGGCCATGCCACTGCTGGAGGATTGGGGCATCCCCTGCAGGCTGGCCAGCCTGCAGGGCTATGCCGGGTGCCACCAGGGTTACGTGACCGAACTCGGCCGGTGCTGGCTGGACGGCCTGAGTGAACAGGAACGCGCCGAGGTCGGCATCTATGCCTGCGGCCCCCATCCCATGCTCGAAGCGGTCGTCAATCTCGCGCGCGATTACGGACTGCCCGTGCAGGTGTCACTTGAGGAATTCATGGCCTGCGCTGTCGGCGGCTGTGCCGGCTGCGTGGTGGAGGTCAGCACACCCACGGGGCCGGCCATGAAGCGGGTTTGCGTGGATGGGCCTGTTTTTGACGGATACACGGTGTTCTGATCAAGCTCGGCAACCCGCCGACCTTAACGGGTGGCCGGGCAAACACGGGTTGAATTCAGGTAATTGGAGCCGGCGAGAGGACTTGAACCCCCGACCAGCGGTTTACAAAACCGCTGCTCTACCAACTGAGCTACGCCGGCGCGGTGTGAAGACTATCACGACAGATCAGGGAGCGCAGCCAGGATCCGATGCCGGATTGCGCAGGCCTGAAAAGCCCGTCCAAGTGAGGTGGGCCGCAGACTCTAGCAAGAACGGCCGGCCAAACACAAGACACTTCGAAACATGTCCGATCAAGGGCAGGTCTTTTGCTCGACGATAACCCCTTCCGGGAGCAGCATGCCCGACCCTGGCGCCCCGCCATTGGCGTCCTTCAGGAAAAGCCAGCGGCGTTCCCGAACGGAGGTCTTCTCCCTGACCTCGGCCGCGAAGCCCTTCTTGGCCATATTGGCAGCATGGCGTCTTGCGCCGCCCTCGCGACTGAAAAACCCGAGTGATATGGCGTTGCGGTACTCGCCGGACGGAAACAGCCAGGTATCAGTCACACCGGCATTCGCGAGCTCCTTCAGCTTCTGCCTGCCGGCTGCCCGCGAGGGCAGCGGCGGAATCAACACGTAATACCTGTCGACACTCGAATACTCTTCGGTGAAATCCGACAGCAACGTGATGGATACGGGCAATTTCGAGATCAGCCTGTCGGCATCCTCGGGATCAAATGGCCCGACCCGCGTGCAGAGTGCCGGTGCCACTTCGTTCAGCACCGGCCCGGGGATCGTCTCTGCCATCAGATCCTCTGGCTCGATGGCATTTCCCGGCTGCAGATCGCCCGACGCAGAAACTTCCTCTGGCTGCAGATCGGTTTGCCCGTTCTCAGCAACTCCTGTCTCGTTTTCCTGCGCTAGGGTCGCGACCCGCTTCGGCTCCGGCAACGGCGCGTCCACCTGATCTGTCGTCTCGGAAATCTCGTCTTCCACGATCCCGGCCCCCGCAGGGACAGTCACCGATACCACCGGGATCGCCTCCACCTGCTCCGTCACCGGGTGTATCGGTTGATCGGCCGGTTCCGGCGCCACTTCGACTTCGGGGGAGGCTGCATCGATGGCCGCTGTGCCTGTGTCGACAATCACCGGAGACTGCGCCGAATCCACGGCTGGTGCTGTTGCCATCGGATCCCCCTGGAAAGAAGACACCGGTGGGATCGCCGCTTCTTCCTCGACCGGGATCGGTGAGAGTTCAACCGGGGGTACGATAGCGTCCCCGGCGCCGCCGGCCGGTGGGTCTTCTTTCAACTCAGTCATCAGACGGAGCCGCCCGACGTCCGGTGGCGGGAGCGCCATCGAACCCGGCAGCGGCCTGGATTGCTGCTGAACCCAGAAAAATAGAACAACGTTGGCGACGACCAACAGGGCAATGAACCAGCGCACTAGGAATCTCCGCCTGCCGCGATCACGGCAAGCCCTCGCAAAACCAGGTGGTCAAGTTTGGTGCATGGGGGTGGCAGCAGTTCCATGAGGTCGTCCGCATCACCACCGCCAGCAAAAATATTTACCCGTTGGCCAGGAAACAGGGACTTGGGTCCGGCTACGAACCGCTCGACGATCCCGACCACCGCGTAGCGCCCCGCAAGGGCCACCGCGGTTGGGGTGTCGCATCCCAGAACCGCGCGCTCGTCCACCTTAGTGTCGCGCGGAATCGAGGTGTTGGTCAGCAGGCATTCGCGAAACATCCGCCTGCCCGGCAGTATAAAACCGCCCAGGTGCTGTCCATCAGGGTCAACAAAGTCGACGGTCACCGCGGTACCGGCGTCGACCACGCACAGGGCCTGTGGCACCCGTGCACGCGCCGCAACCATCGCCAGCAGGCGGTCTATGCCAAGTTGTTCCGGCTTGCGATAACCGGATACCAGACCCGGCATGGGGTCGGTTGATTTCACATCGTGAACCGCAGTTCCCAGGGCCTGCTGCAGTGTCGTGGAAACCAGTCCCGTGGTGTGCGCATCCACCACGCTGGCAAGCCAAATGGCGTCGACCCGATCGGCATCACCCAGTGCGGCCGCGCGCAGCCTGCCGAGGTCATCATAGCTGCCATCCACGACCCGGCCGATTGCCGCGCCTTCGGTATGGGTCATCTTCCAACGGGTGTTCCCGAGGTCTACCAACAGTGCGGTCATGTGCAGGCATCCCGGCGCAAACTCACTTCCCCCGCATGATGCTCACTGCGACGACCCGACGAATCCTCCAGCACCATGGCACCGGAGGGTGCAATGCCGCGATAGACACCTTCGATGGACTGACTGCCGCCGAGGATCCGAACTCCCTGCCCACCCAGGCCATCGAAAATCTCCCAGCGATCGAGGAAGGGCAACAATCGGTCGGTCGAGAAAAGCCGGCAGGCAAGAATGAGTTGATCGATCAATACCCCGGCCAGCCGGTTGCGCGATATTGGCACCCGGCTCGCCTGCGACAGATCGGTCCATGGCTGTTCAATCTGCGCGCCATGTTCCTGGGGGACTCGAAAGTTCACGCCTATGCCAAGCACCGCTGTCGCCGGCCCGTCGGCCTCACCCGAGACCTCCAGCAGGATACCGGACAGCTTACGGCCATCGACCACTACGTCATTTGGCCATTTTAGCGAGTGGCCCTCGAGACCCAGACTCCCCAGGGCCTCTGCCACCACGACCCCCGCAGCGAGGCTGAGACCGGCGAGCTCGGTCATCGGCAGATCGAACCGCCAAGCCAGGGACACATAAAGATTCTCGCCAAAGGACGATACCCAGCGCCGCCCCCGCCGGCCACGGCCGCCGGTCTGGTGTTCCGCCAGCCATACACGCGCCCGGCCGCTGCTGCCAGGCGGATCTTTAAGGCCGCAGGCATTGGTCGATTGCGTCGTGGACAACAGCGACATGGTGTCCAGGTAGGCGAGCGAAGCCGCGCTGATTTCGTGCCTGATCTTCTCGCCATCGAGTAATTCCAATGGCGCGACCAGGCGATAACCGCGGCCACGGACTGCATGGATCCCCAGGCCCAGGTCGGATTCCAACCGCTGAATCTGCTTCCATACCGCGCTGCGACTGACACCAAGCACGTGCGCCAGCCGCTGTCCCGAGTGGAAGCGGCCGTCTGACAATAGATTTAGCAAATGTTCGCGGACCAGCACAACACCACCTAATTGGTTTTGGTTCGGTTGGACCGCAGCCATGCCGCCCGCCGGTTCGCCACGTCCGGGCTCAGCGCCGCTTTCGGCGTCAACCAGAGATCGCAGGTGTCCGGTGACGCCGGTCGATACGGCAGCGTCGTCATATACAACCGATCGCGACGAAAATAATGCACTTCTGTGGCCTCACCCTGCACGTGACCGAGCAAGCCATTGATGTTGGAGTCGGTAACGCGTTCACCATCCACGGCGACCAGCAGGTCACCGGGGGCCAAACCTGCCACTTGAGAGGCGCCGCCGGCGATGACCTGGGTGAGGCGCAGCCCGCCGGGCTGCATTTCGAAGCGCGCGCCCAGACCCGGACCGACGTTGCCGGTCGGCGCATCGGACCGGTAGCCACCGGGATCATCCACATTGCTGGCGGCACGTGCCCTGAAGCCGACACCCACCAGGGCAAACCATTGCTCCAGGGGCAGGTCCTCCGTGCCATAGACGTACTGCCGGAAAAAAGTGCCCAGCGGCTCGCCGAGTAGATCTGCGACCTCCTGTTCTATTCCACGCTCGGGAATTCCTTGCCCGGTTTTTCCAAAGCGGTGCCAGAGTCTGCGCATCAGATCGTCCAGGCATTTCTCGTCGCCGCTCTGCTCCCGCATCGTCACATCGAGCCCGAACGCCACCAGCGCCCCCTTGGCGTAATAACTGACGATCGCGTTGGGTGAATTTTCATCCTGCTTGTAGAACTTGGTCCAGGCATCGAAACTCGACTCGGCAATCGACTGGCGGGCCCTGCCCGGTGTCCGCAACACCCGGCTGACAGTGGTCGCGAAGAGATCCAGGTACTCCTCCGGAGACAGCACACCGCAGCGCGCAAGCGCCAGTTCGTCATAATAGGAGGTTATCCCCTCGAACGCCCAGAGCAGCTCCGTATAGACCTCGGTTGTCAGGTCGGCCTCGGCCAGCCTCGCAGGCCGGATCCGCTTGACGTTCCAAAGGTGGAAATACTCGTGGCTGCAGAGCGCGAGGAACTGGCGGTAGCCCTTGTCCGGTCTATCGAGACCGGCCTTCGGCAGGTCCGATCTCTTGCACATCAGGCTGGTACTGTCACAGTGCTCCAGGCCACCGTATCCATCGGCTGTGGCGAGGTTCAGGAAGACATACCGGGACACCGGCAGATCACCAAACAAACCTGCATGTTCCTCACAGATAGGCCTCAGATCCTGACATATGCGATCCATATCGAACCGGCCACCATCGCTGATCACCAATTCGTGCCAGGTGTCTTCGGCCTTAAATTCGGCTCGTTCGAAGATACCTATCTCTACCGGACAGTCGGTGAGACCTGCATATCCTTCACCTGCATACACCCCAAAACCACGCTCATCGACGTCTGCGGCGGGCAAGGCGCTCGCCACCCGCCAATCCCTTGCAGCCGGATCCTCCGGCCGGGAAATGCGCAGCTCCCAAGGAGCCCCCACACGCTCGGACACACGAAGAAACAGGCTTGTGCCATTGAAATAGGCCCTGGTGTGATCCAGGTAGGCGCTACGTACCGAGAGATCAAAGGCATAAACACGATAGTCCACGACGAGTTCCCCGTCGCATCGACCGAGTTCCCAAGTCTGTTTGTCCAGCTTGGACAAAGGGACCGGGCCATGAGTATCGCGCGCCGAGATCGCTGTAATGTTGCGCGCGAAATCGCGGATCATGTAGCTGCCCGGGATCCATGCCGGAAGTTGCAGGCGTTGTCCCTGTGGGGCCGGCTCCGTCACGCGCAGGCGCACGACAAACTCGTGGGCGCGCATGTCCAGGGACACGAGCTCGTACCTGATCACCGTGCTCAATGCCGCCCCCCGTCTTCCAACTTGCGAGCCAGCAGCCCCGTTGGCGAGATGGAAACCACGTAAGACAGCCCGTCACCCATCGGCAGATAGACGCTCGACCCATAAGCCGCATCGATACCTGGCAGCCAGTCTCCGGCGCGGCGAGCAAAGGCCCACACGTCAATACCTGGCGTCTCGGTGAGTGCGTACATCGTCTGGCCTCTAGCGCGCGCGTCTGCAATATCGATATAGCGCCCGGACAAACGATCGAGCCGGTAAAGCGGAGATTCGCCGAGAAACGTAAGCCAATCCGTCCACTTGATCATGCGCACGTCCAGTTGCCACTCATCACCGGCGAGATCCATTTGACGGGTTTCCCGACCGACCGGAGCGATGGTCACACGGTGGGAGCCTTCGCCAAGGGCTTCAAACTTCAGGGTCGCGACAATCGTTTCATCGGTAAACCGATGATAGGTGTACAGGTTCAAACCACCCAAACCGACAAGGGCCACCACGCCGGCAAGCCCGGAGGCCAGGGAATACCTGAAGAAACGACTCAGAGCAGACTTCATTTGCGGGGGCACGTACGGACAAAGTTGTGTCATTCAACCACAAGCGACGACACTAATGGCCATCGGTCAGGTTAAAAAAAACCCCGACCGCTTTCGCGACCGGGGTTTTCGGATTAAAGCCTGGCAGTGACCTACTCTCACATGGGGAAACCCCACACTACCATCGGCGATGCACCGTTTCACTTCTGAGTTCGGGATGGGATCAGGTGGTTCCAATGCTCTATTGCCGCCAGGCAAACTGTTGTGTTCATCGCTACGCGTTGAACATGCATTCGGTTTGATCGATCAGACGCTTGGGTCGTCAGTTTCACTCTGCCCAAAAATTTTGGGTGTTATATGGTCAAGCCGCACGGGCAATTAGTACTGGTTAGCTTCATACATTGCTGCACTTCCACACCCAGCCTATCAACGTTGTAGTCTTCAACGGCCCTTCAGAGACTTCAAGAGTCTAGTGAGAATTTATCTTGGGAGGGGCTTCCCGCTTAGATGCTTTCAGCGGTTATCCTGTCCGATCATAGCTACCCGGCAATACCACTGGCGTGATAACCGGAACACCAGAGGATCGTCCACTCCGGTCCTCTCGTACTAGGAGCAGCTTCCCTCAATTCTCAAACGCCCACGGCAGATAGGGACCGAACTGTCTCACGACGTTCTAAACCCAGCTCGCGTACCACTTTAAATGGCGAACAGCCATACCCTTGGGACCGACTTCAGCCCCAGGATGTGATGAGCCGACATCGAGGTGCCAAACACCGCCGTCGATATGAACTCTTGGGCGGTATCAGCCTGTTATCCCCGGAGTACCTTTTATCCGTTGAGCGATGGCCCTTCCACACAGAACCACCGGATCACTAAGACCTACTTTCGTACCTGCTCGACATGTCTGTCTCGCAGTCAAGCACCCTTATGCCTTTGCACTAACCGTACGATGTCCGACCGTACTTAGGGTACCTTCGTGCTCCTCCGTTACTCTTTGGGAGGAGACCGCCCCAGTCAAACTACCCACCATACACTGTCCCCGACGTTGTAGCGCCTGGGTTAGAACTTCAAACATACCAGGGTGGTATTTCAAGGTTGGCTCCACCAAATCTGGCGATTCGGCTTCAAAGCCTCCCACCTATCCTACACAGATAGGTTCAAAGTCCAGTGTAAAGCTGTAGTAAAGGTTCACGGGGTCTTTCCGTCTAGCCGCGGGAACGCAGCATCTTAACTGCGATTTCAATTTCACTGAGTCTCGGGTGGAGACAGTGTGGCCATCATTACGCCATTCGTGCAGGTCGGAACTTACCCGACAAGGAATTTCGCTACCTTAGGACCGTTATAGTTACGGCCGCCGTTTACCGGGGCTTCGATCAAGAGCTTCGCCGAAGCTAACCCCATCAATTAACCTTCCGGCACCGGGCAGGCGTCACACCCTATACTTCCACTTTCGTGTTTGCAGAGTGCTATGTTTTTAATAAACAGTTGCAGCCACCTGGTTACTGCGACCCCCAGCAGCGTAAACCGCCAGGGGCGTACCTTCTCCCGAAGTTACGGTACTATTTTGCCTAGTTCCTTCACCCGAGTTCTCTCAAGCGCCTTGGGATACTCACCCTGCCCACCTGTGTCGGTTTGGGGTACGGTTTTCTATAACCTGAAGCTTAGGAGCTTTTCCTGGAAGCTTGGCATCAACCACTTCGGCTCCGTAGAGCCTCCCCATCACGTTTCAGGATTGTGTCCCCGGATTTACCTAAGGACACTCCCTACGCGCTTGGACCTGGACAACCATCGCCAGGAAGGCCTAGCCTTCTCCGTCCCTCCATCGCAGTTATAGAAAGTTCAGGAATATTAGCCTGATTCCCATCGACTACGCATTTCTGCCTCGCCTTAGGGGCCGACTAACCCTGCGCCGATTAACGTTGCGCAGGAAACCTTGGGCTTTCGGCGGAGGGGCCTCTCACCCCTCTTATCGTTACTCATGTCAGCATTCGCACTTCTGATACCTCCAGCATGCCTTACAGCACACCTTCAACGGCTTACAGAACGCTCCTCTACCATGCCTTGCGGCATCCGCAGCTTCGGTACACAACTTAAGCCCCGTTAAATCTTCCGCGCAGGCCGACTCGACCAGTGAGCTATTACGCTTTCTTTAAAGGATG
>CAVWEI010000008.1:0-182500 GCA_963753845.1 uncultured Gammaproteobacteria bacterium | reverse complement strand
CCGGAACCCGTCCCGGAACCGGATGCCCAGGCACAGGAAATCAGCACGGAAATCACCACCATCGAGCTGCCCCTGGATCAGACGGCCTCGGAACCTGCGCCCAGTCTGCTCGAGGAGGCCACTCGCGAGGTACAGGCCTCGGTGGATGCATCGCCCGAAGAGCCTCTATCCAGCCAGATGGATGAGGCCGAGGTGATCGTGGCTAAAGCCGAAACCCCGGGTGACAACCTGAGGCTAGGCCTGGTTGTCGCGTCGCCACCGCCGGAAGCAGAAGCGCAGCCACGATGGACGGAGCACCGCGTGGTGAAAGGGGAGTCACTGGCCAGGATTTTCGATCTCCAGGGCCTGGACGCAAGACTGCTTCATGAGATCATCAACAGCAGCAAAGAAGCCAAGTCACTTGCCCAGATCCGGCCGGGTCAGAAGCTGCGATTCCAATTCGACGACAACCACGAACTCACCAGGCTCGAACTGCATCGCAACCGCGTCGAGAGCATCCGAATCGCGATCGCGGATGATGAAATCACGATCGAAGAGGTGAGCAAGGCGGTCGAAAAACGCGTTGCATCCGCGGCCGGAGTGATCGAGTCCTCACTTTTTGCGGACGGCCAGAAGGCCGGCCTTTCCGACGGTCAGATCATGGAACTGGCGGCCATCTTTGGCTGGGATATCGATTTTGCACTCGAGATCCGTGCCGGTGATCAGTTCCGTGTGCTTTACGAGGAGCACTTCCTCGACGGCGAGAAGCTGCGCAACGGCCCGATACTTGCCGCCGAGTTCACCAACCGGAGCGAGGCATACAAAGCAGTCCGATACGAAGACCGCAACGGTGAAGTCGGCTATTTCGATGTCGATGGGAAAAGCAAGCGCCGGGCGTTCATCCGCACGCCGATCAAGTTTGCGCGGGTGAGTTCACGCTATAACCCCAAACGCTGGCACCCGGTATTGAAGAAATGGCGCTCGCACAAGGGTGTTGACTATGCAGCCCCGAAAGGCACCCCGGTCAAGGCAACCGGCGACGGGCGCGTGATTCACCGGGGTACCAAAGGCGGCTATGGCAGGACGGTCATCATCGAGCACGCGGGCAAATACACCACCCTGTATGCCCACCTTTCCGGCTACTCAAAACGCGCCAAGACCGGCAACCGTGTTAAACAGGGCCAGGTTATCGGCTATGTCGGCAAGAGCGGCCTGGCAACGGGCCCGCACCTGCATTACGAATTCCGCGTGAGCGGCCAACATCGCGATCCCCTGCGCGTCAAGCTGCCAAAATCTCTCTCGCTGCCGAAGTCGGAAATCGCCGAGTTCCACAAGGCGGTCAATCCATTGCTCACGCAGCTTGCCGCGATTCCGGCTGACACCATGATCGCGAGCTCCGAGGTCGCCACGAGACGCTGATTGCCGTGCAAAAACTTATCGGCGTGATGTCGGGCACCAGCATGGATGCCGTCGATGTGGCGCTGGTGGAGTTTTCTGAGCGCAACACCGAGACTGACCGCAACGTCCAGCACCCCCTGGCCGCCCGCACTGCGCGAACGGCTGCAGGCCGTCGCTGCGGGGCGCCGCTCGACGCAACCGCATTCGCGGTGCTGGATGGCGAGGTCGGGATCTTCCTTGCTGAAGCAGTCAAGGGCCTGCTCCGGACACACGCCATAGATCCGCGGCAGATCACGGCGATCGGCTGTCACGGCCAGACCGTCGCCCACGCACCGGATGCCCAGCCCCCCGCCACCATGCAGACTGGCGACGCCAACCTCATCGCCGAGCGCACCGGCATCGCCACCGTCAACGATTTTCGCCGACGCGACATGGCGGCGGGTGGCCAGGGCGCACCGCTTGCACCCGCGTTTCACCAGGCCATGCTGCGCGACCCCGGCGAAGACCGCGTCGTGCTGAATCTCGGCGGTATCGCCAACATCACCGTCCTGCCGGCCGATACGGAACGGTCGGCGTTCGGGTTCGATACCGGCCCGGCCAATTGCCTGATGGACATCTGGACCCGCCAGCACTTGGGCAAGGCCTATGACGAGGACGGGGCCTGGGCCGCTTCGGCGTCAGCCGGACCCGGGCCTGTTGGCCGTCATGCTCGATGATACCCTTCTTTCAGACTGCCACCGCCGAAGAGCACCGGGACGCAGTATTTTTCGGCCTCCTGGCTGAGTCAGAGGCTCGCCGGCACTCCGCCTGCCAGCCGAACGGGTGCAGGCCACCCTGATGGCGTTGACCTGCCAGACCGTCGCAGACGCCATCCGCCGGCATGCCCCGGCACAGCGACGCGTACTGGTATGCGGCGGCGGCGCACGCAACACCGCCCTGATGAGGCTTCTGGCGGACACGTCTGGAACTGCCGGTCGAATCCACCGAGGTTTCGGCATAGACCCCGACTGGATGGAGGCGATGGCCTTCGCCTGGCTGGCGCAGCGCACCCTTTCCGGACAGCCGGGCAACCTGCCCGCCGTCACCGGCGCCGCCGGGCCACGCATCCTCGGCGCGATTCATCCCGCCTGATCCAGATTTCAACCGGAAGCGGATTCACTGGACTCCACAAAACATTCGATCTCAGTTGTCGCCCAGAAAGGCCTTCAGGTGTGCCTCGACGCTGCGCGCCAGGGCATGCAGATCATAGCCACCCTCCAGTGACGACACGATCCTGCCCATTGCCGCTGCGGTCGGCCTGCTCACACAAGCCGGCGCGTAATCCAGCCGTAATCGGTATCGACCAGGTTCAGGTTGGCCATGTCATCGGCCTGATGGGCATCGAAACCGGCGGAGATCAAGATCAGCTGCGGATGCAAACTCCTCAAGCCGCGGCAGCCAGTGGGTCTCGACCGCCTCACGAAAGGCCTTGCCGTTGGCGCCGGATGGCAGCGGTGCATTGACGATATTCGCTGCCGTGCTGTCATATCCGGAATGCGGATAGAACGGGTGCTGGAAGGTCGAGCAGAACAGGACGCGTTCGTCACCGGTGACGATATCTTCGGTACCGTTGCCGTGGTGAACATCGAAATCGACGATCGCCACCCTCTCCAGGCCGTATTTGTTGAGGGCGTGGTAGGCCCCAACCGCAATATTGTTGAACAGACAAAAGCCCATGGCCCGGTGATGCTCGGCATGGTGCCCGGGCGGCCTGACACCGCAGAACACGTGCTTGGCCTTGCCCTCCATCACCAGATCGACACCCAGGGCTACCGCACCGGCGGCACGCAGGGCCGCAGTCAGCGAATGCTTGTTCATCGCCGTATCGCCATCCACCCAGCTGATCCCCTCGCTGGGAGAGGCCGCATATATCTCGTCGATATATGAGGAATCGTGGACCGCCTCGAGCAGTTCCCGCGTCGCCAGCGGCGCATCATATTGGTGCAGGACCATCTCGAGCCCGGTGGCTATCAGACGGTCATTGATCGCGCTCAGCCGGGCGGGCTGTTCGGGGTGGTGATGCCCCATATCGTGCAACTGGCAGTCGTAGTGAGAGATGTACGCAATCGCCATCTGAAGGTTTCCCTCAATTTTTTTCGATCTTGCCGCTTTCTTTGTTGCAGTGCAACAATTATGCCGTAAACTGGGTATTATGTCGCCAACTGCGGACAACGTCGTGCCCCCATTCTGAGCCATCTAAAGCTGTAATGAGATGAAGAAAAAACACTATCTGAAAAAGATCTTTGAACCGCAATCGGTCGCCATTGTGGGCGCCTCTGAGCGCGAGAACTCTGTCGGCGCGCAAGTCCTGCGCAATATGCGCGAAGAGCGGTTTCACGGGCGAGATCTACCCGGTCAACCCAAAGCACGAGACGATTCAGGGCCTGAAGGCCTATGCCTCGATCAACGACATTGATCACCCGATCGATCTGGTCGTCATCGCCATACCCGCGCCGGCCATACCGGGCGTCATGCACGAATGCGGCGAACACGGCGTGGGCGCCGCGGTCGTGCTGTCTGCCGGTTTCGCCGAAATCGGCAAACGGGGCGAATTCCTGCAGCACGAGATCGTCGATATCGCGCGAACCTATGATATCCCGCTGGTCGGCCCCAACTGCCTGGGTGTCATCCGGCCCCGGGTCGGGCTGAACGCAACCTTTGCCAAGAGTGGCGTACCAGACCGGGCAGGTCGCACTGGTTGCGCAGTCCGGCGCCTTCTGTACCGCCCTGCTGGACTGGGCGGACTCCAGCGGCTTCGGCTTTTCTGCCGTCGCATCGCTTGGCGCCACCGCCGACGTGGGTTTCGGCGACGTGCTCGATTATCTGGCGGTCGACCCCGAGACCAAGAGCATCCTGCTGTACATCGAAGGCGTTTCGGACGCGCGCTCCTTCATGAGCGGCCTGCGGGTCGCTGCACGCCTCAAGCCGGTGATCGTGGTCAAATCCGGCCGTAACGAAAGTGGCACACGCGCTGCCGTGTCGCACACCGGCGCCCTGATAGGCGGCGATGAGGTATTCGATGCGGCAATCCAACGTGCCGGCGCGGTGCGTGTAACCACCGTCAACCAGCTGTTTGCCGCGGCCCAGACCCTCGCCTCCGGCACGCGCGTGGAAGGGCCTCGCCTGGCCATCGTCACCAACGGCGGCGGCCCCGGCGTGATGGCGGCCGACCGTGCCAGTGATCTGAATGTTCCCCTGGCCGAACTGTCGCCCAACACCATCGACAAGCTGAGTGCTGTTTTGCCCACACACTGGTCACACAGCGACCCGGTCGACATCCTGGGCGACGCCGACAGCGAGCGTTACCGTGCGGCTACCGAGATCGTACTGGCCGACAAGAACGTCGATGGCCTGCTGGTGCTGTTGACCCCGCAGGCGATGACCGACCCGACCGCCTGTGCCGAAGGCGTGATCGCGGCAGCCAAGGAGGTCAACAAGCCGGTATTGGCCTGCTGGATGGGCGCGAACCTGGTCAAGGAAGGACGCCAGCGTTTCGCCGAGGCGGGCATCCCGCAGTTCAGCAGCCCGGAGGCCGGCGTGGATGCGTTTGGTTATCTGGCCTGCTACCGGCGCAACCAGAAGGCGCTGCTGCAGGCACCGGCCCCACTGTCGAAACACACGCGAACCGGACGTGGAGGGTGCGCGCCTGATCATCGAACATGCCATGGGCGAACGCCGCTACACGCTCAGCAACGCCGAGGCCAAGGCGATATTGAAGGCGTTTCACATCCCGACCTCGCCCAGCATCAACGTCAACTCGGCGGCAGACGCCCTGATCGCGGCCGAGGGCGTGGGGCTGCCGGTCGCCATGAAAATCAATTCTCCGGATATCACGCACAAATCGGATGTGGGCGGTGTACGCCTCAATATCCGTGAACCACGCTCTGTGCGTACCGCGTTCCGCGAGATGATGGACAGGGTCAAGGCGCACAGCCCGGATGCACGAGTATCCGGCGTCACCATCGAACCCATGGTCGAACGGCCGCATGCACGCGAAATCATGATCGGCATCGCGCACGACCCGGTGTTCGGGCCGGTGATCAGCTTCGGCGCGGGCGGAACAGCGGTGGAGATCTTCGCCGACAGCCAGGTCGCACTGCCCCCGCTCAACGAATACCTCAGCCAGGATCTGATACGCGGCACACGTGCAGCGCGCTTCCTCAAACAGTTCCGCAACCTGCCGCAGGCAGATATCGTCGAAGCTCACCGATGTGCTGCAACGGATCTCCGAGATCGCCTGTGAACTGCCGGAGATACAGGAGCTGGATATCAATCCTTTGCTGGTGGACGAGGACGGCGTTATCGCGGTCGATGCGCGCGTCGTCGTGGCGCCGCCCAAGACCAGCACCGCGCACTACGGGCACATGGCCATCCATCCCTATCCGCCGGAGCTGGAAACGACCTGGCAGCTACCGGACGGCACCGATGTATCGGTGCGGCCGATCCGCCCGGAAGACGCAGAGATCGAACAGGATTTCGTAAAGAACCTGTCGGCCGAGAGCAAGTATTTCCGCTTCATGCAGAGCGTGGAAGAGCTGACACCGCTGATGCTGGCGCGCTTTACCCAGATCGACTACGACCGCGAGATGGCGCTGATCGCCGTGATGAACGAGCATACGCCAGATGCGCACATCCTCGGGGTCGTGCGTTATGTCAGCAACCCCGACAAGCAGTCATGCGAATTTGCACTTACGGTCGCGGACGACTGGCAGAAGAAAGGGATCGGTCGCCAACTCATGCAGAGACTGATGACGGTCGCCCGGGACCGCGGTATCGAAATCATGGAAGGCGAGGTGTTGTCACACAACAGCAAAATGCTGCGTCTGTGCGAGAGGCTGGGCTTCCGCACCGTGCACAATGCAGACGAGCCGGATGTGGTGGCGGTAAGACGGCACCTTTGATCTGGCAGTTCAGGCCACGAAAAAGGGCGCCTCGCGGGCGCCCTTTTTGCCATACGGATCGGAGTAACGGTCAGGTCGAAAACGAAGACCCGCAACCACAGGTCGTGCTCGCATTCGGATTGCGAATCACAAACTGCGCACCCTGCAGGCCCTCGGAATAATCCACCTCGGCACCCATCAGATACTGCACGCTCATCGGATCGATCAGCAGGGTCACGCCGTCGGTCACCACCTGCTCGTCGCCTTCGCCCACCGTTTCGTCAAAAGTGAACCCGTACTGAAAGCCCGAACAACCGCCGCCCTGGACGTAGATCCGCAACATCAGATCCGGGTTGCCCTCTTCAGCGATAAGTTCGGACACCTTTTTCGCGGCAGCCGAGGTAAATACCAGGGCGTCGCTGTTCGCCATTGCCTGTTCAGTCATACAACCACCTGCTCACAAGGGTTAACGGGGCCGTCGTGGCCCGTTCGATGCGAAATTATGCTTTTCCCGATCAATTTAGTCAAGTATTCAGATCCGGGTCCGCTCCGCCTCTGCTCCCGCTCCCGGCCGCCGGACGTCTTCTCGCCATCGTTGCCCGGCATCTCGGTTCTTCCTCGCTGTGCACCAGCTGGCCGTTGACCTCTGCTCCCATGGCCATCTCCAGCAGGCGGTAGTAAACCGTGCCGCTCACCCGCGCATTGGTGGCCAGTTCGACGCGCTCGCTCGCATAGACATCACCGATCACGGCCCCGTTCAGGATCAGGTTTTCCACCCGCACATCACCCTCGACCGCCCCCTGCTCACTCACGGTGAGGGTCGACCGGCTTTCGGCCTCACCGGTCACCTTGCCCCTGATCATGCCGTCCAGGTGCAATCCACCGGCAAACTGAACGTCGCCGGTGATCGTGGTCCCCTGACCGATCACGGTCGACACCTTCGGGGCCTTGAAACGTCTTCCTCGCGCCATCTGATCACTTTCCTCTATGTATTCTCTCAGGCGTCCGGCACCTTCCAGTCGTACGCCTGTTCGAATGATTTGAATTTCTTACCCTCCGGCCTGACCGTCACCTCGATCGAGCTCGGGTTCGAAGCCCCTCGGGCAATTGAGATCCGTCTTCAGCTTCTGAAAACTCTTGAAACGAATACCGATATTGGAGCGTTTGCCGTCAGTGAGTTGCGCATAACGAGAATCTGCCTCGCCGTCCATCTTTCCGCTGACCTCAACGTCGACCTGGCCACTGACCGTCTCCTGGTCATCCGTACGCTTCGACAGCGTTACCTCGAAGCGATAATTGCGCTCGTCCAGCCGGGTCAGGCTGAACTCTCCCAGAACCAGCGTTTCTTTTCACCCCCGGAAACCAGGGTTTCAGCAGCGCCACCTCGCGCTTGAGCTCAGCGCGTTCATCCTGCAGCGCCTTGACCTCGGACTGAACGCCGTCGGCAGCGGCACGGTCGATCTGCCCGGCACGCTCAAATCGAGCCGCGCTGGCGCGCAGCGCATCGCGTTCCTCCTCGAGTTCGTCGATACGCTGCTGCAGCTCATCTTCCACCGTCGTTGCGCCCGGCATCGAACCCGGCCTGCTGGCGCCCGAACTCGAACACCTGCCAGGACCAGGCCGCCAGCGCGACCAGAAACAACAGCCACAACCAGGGCCGGCCACCGCCCTCGCCCGGCTGAACGATACGTGGCGTAATCACGCGTGTCGGTTTTTTCTTACCCATGTTCGTCTAAGGCAGCAATGCAACCTGATCCAGACCGCTACGCTCGTCCAGACCAAACATCAGGTTCATATTCTGCACCGCCTGACCGGCGGCACCCTTGGTCAGGTTGTCGATCACCGACAGGACCACCACAGTGTCCCCACCCTGCGGCCGATGCACGGCGATCCGGCAGTGGTTGACGCCACGTACGCTGCGCGTCTCCGGGTGGCTGCCCGCCGGCAGCACATCAACGAAGGGCTCGTCGGCGTAGCGCTGTTCGAACAGCGCCTGCAGATCGCCGGCCTCTGCGCTCAGCCGCGCATACAGCGTGGCATGGATCCCGCGGATCATCGGCACCAGGTGCGGGACAAAGGTCAGCCCCACCGGCTGCCCGCTGACCCCGGACAGGTCTGGCGGATCTCCGGCAGATGACGATGCCCGGCCACCCCGTAGGCCTTGAAACTCTCGCCCACCTCACCCATCAGCATGGCCGCATTGGCGCCGCGACCGGCACCGCTGACGCCGGACTTGCAGTCGGCCACCAGGCTCGCTGTATCCACCAGGCCCTGCTCCACCAGCGGCAGGAAACCCGAGCGCGGAGGCGGTCGGGTAACAGCCCGGATTGGCCACCAGGCGGGCCCCGCGAATCTGCTCGCGGTTCAGCTCCGGCAGCCCGTACACGGCCTCGGCAAGCACATCGGTGCAGCTGTGCGGCATGCCGTACCATTGTTCCCAGACGGCCGGATCCTGCAGACGGAAATCGGCCGCCAGATCGATCACCCGGGTGCCGGCCTCGAGCAGCCCCGGAACCATCTTCATCGCCGTGCCATTCGGGGTTGCAAAAAACACCAGGTCACACGCGGCCAGCTGCGCCGCATCCGGCTCGGAAAAAGCCAGATCGAAGTGCCCGCGCAGATTGCCATACAGATCGGAGACCTGGCGCCCCGCCTCGGCACGCGAGGTGATCTGAATGACCTCGGCCTGCGGATGCGTCGCCAGCAGACGCAACAGTTCCACACCGGTGTAGCCGGTGCCGCCAACGATTCCGATTTTGATCATCGTGACTCAGCGGGTCCTTAGCAGTTGATTCGAGGACCGGTATTCTAAACGCAATCGGCATGGAAGTTGGCACCCCCGATTTTGCACTCAGCGGTCGGCTTCCGGCCGCGCTTGGTGCATATTTTGCCCCCCATGCTAAAGTCGGGCGGGCGACACCCGCCGGTGCGCGGCATCACCGCGTGATGCGCAACCCCGATGCCGGGGAAACAGCAGGAGCAAGCGAATGGAAACGATCGAAGTCATCTCCCTGATGCTCGGGGCCGCGTGGGCCTCCGGCATCAATCTGTATGCCGCCATCCTGGTCCTGGGCTGGATGGGGGGTGCCGGCCACGTCGACCTGCCACCCGGCCTGGAGGTCCTGAGCGACCCGACGGTGATGCTGGCCGCCGGTGGCATGTACGTGGTCGAGTTTTTCACCGACAAGATCCCCGGCGTCGATACCGGCTGGGATGCACTGCATACCTTCATCCGCATCCCGGCCGGCGCCCTGATGGCCGCCGGCGCCGCCCAGGGACTGGATATGGGCCAGGCCGGTGAATTGATCGGCTTGCTGCTGGGCGGTGGTGTCAGCCGCGGCCAGCCACGCCACCAAGGCCGGCACCCGGGTGATGATCAATACCTCACCGGAACCCGTTCAGCAACTGGGGCGCATCGGTCGCCGAAGATGTCTCGGTGTTTGCCGGCCTCTGGGCGGCGCTGAATCATCCCTGGCTGTTCGTCGTCCTGTTTATCCTGTTCCTGCTCGTCTGCAATCTGGCTGCTGCCCAAGATCTGGCGGGCCATCAAGCGCGCCGCGCACGCCGTGCGACGCTGGTTCGGCGGCAGATGCCGCAGGAACCGCATCATGGCGAGGGGCTGGAGGCACGCCGCCAGGAGGTGTTGAAAGAGCTGTACCCTGACCGATCGACCGCCTCGCTGGAGGACCCCCGCAATGAACATGCAGATCCTGCCGACTGTCTGCCACCGTGCTGGTCGTGGCCGCGGCCGCGTGGCTGATGTCTCGAGCGCCAAGCCGATGCCCGAGGTCACGTTCAATCTGCTCGATGGCCGCAACTGCACAGCAGCCGATCTGCGCGGCAAGAGCGTGTTGATCAATTTCTGGTCGGTCAGCTGCGAGATCTGCCTGCGCGACATGCCGCGGCTGACACGGCTGCAGGAGACATGAAAGACCATGACCTGATGGTGATCGGCGTCGCCGTGCCGCACGACCCGCCGCCGGCGGTGATCGCGCGGTGGAGAAACTCGAAGCCGGGCTACCCGATCGCGCTTGATGTGCATGGCGAGATCAGCAAGGCATTTGGCGGCATCAAGGTCACGCCGACAACCTTCCTGATCGACCCTGACGGAAACATCAACTATTCCGAGCGCGGCCACATTCGACGAGACACGTATCCGCGCAACCCTACTGACGTTTCAAAGAGTAGAGAACCATGTGGCTCAAAGCTTGGCATCTGATCGGCATGGTGACTTGGTTCGCCGGCCTTTTTTACCTGCCGCGCCTGTTCGTGTATCACGCCATGAGCGACGACCGGCCATCGATCGACCGTTTCAAGATCATGGAACGCAAGCTGTATTTCGGCATCACCACGCCGGGCGCCATGTTCACCCTGGTGTTCGGTTTCTGGATGCTGCACGACTATGCCTGGGCGGCCTTCGGCAGCCATCTCTGGCTGCAGATCAAACTGGTCCTGCTGGCACTGCTGGTCGCCTACCACCTGTACTGCGGCAAGCTGCTGACGGATTTCAAACATGATCGCAACCGGCACAGCCATGTATGGTACCGCTGGTTCAACGAAGTCCCGGTACTGCTGCTGATCGGCATCATCCTGCTGGCCGTCCTCAAACCGGTGTAGCGCCATGCCAGGTTCACGCAGACACCGCAGCCGGCAGACGCCGGAACAGCTCGCACAGACCGGCGAAACCACATCCTGCTGCTGGGTCTGCTGGTACTCGTCGTGTATGCCAGCGCCCTGGGCGGAGACTTCGTCTGGAGCGACCGCGAAGACATCCTGCAGGGCGCACATCGCCTGACCAGCCTGACCGATGTGCCGGCCGGCCCTGAGCAGTTCCGCCAGGCCTACCGCGCGCGGGTCACCGGAGCGTCGGCGGATCGCGCGGCCGGGACCTGGCAACCGCTGACCCTGCTGTCGAACAGCATCAGCTGGGGCCTTTGGGGCGACTGCGCGTTCTGTTTTCATCTCGAAAACGTCCTGCTGCATGGCCTGCTGGTCGTCGGCCTGTATGCGCTCGGCCGCCACCTGCTGTCGCAACGCCGGCATGGAAACCGCATCGCCGCCTGGGCCGCCGCACTGTTTGCCGTTCACCCGGCGCAGTGACCAGTGTCGCCTGGATCGGCGGCCGCCCCTACCTGCTGGCGGCCGTCCTCAGCGTATGGGCCTGGTGATCTTTACCCGACTGCAGGCCACCACCAAGTCGCGTCCATGGCCATGACCAGACGCTGGCTGATCGGCACTGGGGCTGATCACGCCTGGCGGCCATGCTGGCGCACGAAACCGCCTACATGCTGCCGCTGGCGGCACTGCTGATCGCCGGCCTACGAGAGCAAGGAGCGCGGTCGCGGTGCCGTGACCGGGATCTCGCCCGTGCGCCTGAAGGGCCTGGCCCTGATCATCGGTGTGCTGCTGCTGCTGATCGGCTACCGCAGCCTGGTGCTGGGCGGCACTGCAGTTCGGTGCCGATTATCCAACCGACAGCGCATTCAACAACACCGGCACTGCGCTGCGACACCTTTGGTATCTCATCGACCAGGCCCTTCTGCCCGCCGAACCGATCGTCTCGGATGCATGGCCGATCACGCTGCCTGGGGTTCGACCGAGGTCGCCGCCTTGCTTGGATTCCTGCTGATCCTCGGTGCCACCCTGCTGGGGCTGCGGACTGGGGCACCCGAGCGCGTTCGGGGTCGCCTGGTTCCTGCTGTGGCTGGTCCCGGGGGTCGGGTTGTTTCCCAGCGATCATTATCACAGCAGCCAGACACTCTACCTCGCTGTCATGGGGACTGGCGTTCGCCGTCGCCTACGGGCTTTTTCTGCTCTGGCGCCCGATCGGACGTCAGCTTTTCGCCGGGAGCGAGGCGGTCGTGTTCGTCCCTCTGATCCTCGTGCTGGGGGTGATCACCGGCTTTTCCAATGCGCGCTGGTGGAGCCACACAGGGTCTGTTCGAGAGTGAGATCGCCAGCGACCCGCACTATATCGAAGGCCGGGTGGAACTGGCCAAGGCCGCTTGCAGCGGGGCGACGCAGCCGCCGCGCTCAACCATGCGCTGGCCGCCATCGAGGCTTCGCGCGACAAGGGCTTCACCGGTTACTGGTCGCCCTCCGACGGCTACTTCCAGCTTGGTCGCGCACAATGGGAACTCGGCATGTACCCGGATGCGGCCGGCAGTTTCGAAGCCGTGCTGGAGGTCCGCCCGGAAAATGCGCTTGCCGCCTACTGGCTGGGTGTGACGCAGCTTTCGATGGAGGAGTTCGAGGCCGCGGAGGCCAGTTTCCGGCAGATCGTGGAGACGCAGGGGCACCCCCCCTCCGGCACAGGCCGATCTGGGCGTCGCACTGGCGGCCCAGGACAGATTCGTCGAGGCCTATCCCTTGCTCGCCACTGCCATGGAGCAAGGTCTCGGTGACGCATCGCGGCACCGTGCCCTGGCACTCACCATGATCGATGCGAGGGAGTTCGAGGGGGCCGCAAGGCAGCTGCGTCTCTCACTCGGGTTTCGCGAAGACGCCGTCGAGCGCGCCCGCCTGGCCTGGGTTTACTGGCAATCTCGGATGATCCCGACAAGGCACGCCACAACCTCGACATGGCGCTGCAGATGGACGAGGAGACCGCCCCTTACGTCGACTGGGTGCGCGTGCAGCTCGATGGAAACGGCGGCGACAACCCTCCAGCCCGACGGCTGAGGCCAGTCCGGCAGCTCCACAGCCCACCGCCCCGAAACCTCCAACCGTGAAACGAAGAAAGCCCGCTTGCGCGGGCTTTCCTACCTGCGGGCTTCAGGCCTGGATCAGGAACAGCCACCTGTGATCCCTGTGAACCACAGGTGCCGCAGCCGCCGCCGGAGGACACCGGCTGCAGGTTGTTGAATACGAAGCGGGCGTCGCCGTCACCGGCGTCGACGAAATCGATCTCAACGCCACGGATATACTCCAACGTACCGGCGTCGACAATCACGCGGACACCCTCGAATTCGCATACGTTGTCGTCATCATTGAGTTGGTCGGTGAAGGTCATGCCGAAGCTGACGCCACTGCAGCCGCCCGGGGTGGCGAACACGCGCACACCGTGGATGTTTTCCTCCACCTGACCCAGCAGCTCGGCCATTTTGCCCATCGCCGGCGTGGTAAGGGTAAGATCGGTCTCGTTCAAGGTTGCTTGCAAGGTTACTTGAGTCATGGTGACCACCTCTGGGGCTCAAAATTCAGGAAATGCCGTGCATGGTAGCACCTGCCCCGCCAAATTTCAGCACAGACGATCCCGTGCAGAAAGTGTGTAAAGGTGCCGCTCGGCATCCACCACGTGCTGGCCCCAGTGCTTGCAGAACCCGGTACGCCAATGCCCGAGCGTGGGGCCCCTGTCATCGTCACCCATTCAGGAGCTTCAGGCCGTTCTTGAGTTCGCAGTAGATGTCGGTCAGGTCGTCCGCAAGGCTGCCGCTCATCTCCTGGCGGTCCGGCGTCACATCGTACTCCATCCAGTAGGCGTCCAGATCGCCCAGCAGGCGGCGCAGCCGGCTGAACAGCTCGAACCGCTGATCGAGATCGACGTGCGGGTCGTAGGCACCGTCGTCCTGCAGTGGCACGGCGGTCATGGCCGCATGCAGGCGCGGCAGGATCTCATTGAGCTGCGCCAACGGCTCGCGATTCCCGTCATCCAGTGATTCGATCACCGCGCAGTACCGGTGTGCGATCGCAAGCAGTTCATCGGTGTCGGTTTGCATGGCATCTCCTCAGGGCCGAAGCGTGCAGGCAAACGAACGGCGGCCACAAGTGTTTGAAATTGCGGCATTTGATTCACGCGTTGGACAGTTGGAAGTGTAGCCCAGATTTCGCACCGGCCTAGCCCGGCGCCCAGAAAAATCCAGAAATTTCCGCAGCCCGCGAGCGAGACCAATATCGCAATCGATCGCCCGCGGCGGTCTACCGACTCAGATCTCCATCATTTCGAAGTCGTCTTTGCCCGCGCCGCATTCCGGGCACTGCCAGTTCAGGGGCACGTCCTCCCAAAGGGTCCCGGGCGCGATGCCCTCGTCGGGCAGCCCCTTGGCCTCGTCGTAAACATAGCCACAGATCACACACATGTAGGTCTTCATGCACCGGTTTCCTCATCGAACAGGGCTGTTGATTTCTTGTCGGGCCCAATTCTGCCAGATCCGGAAACTTGAAACGCCGGTAAGCGCCAGGGTTTGTCCTCGCCGGGCCACATCGCCCCCGATACAATCCCTCCTGATACAATCGCGCCCCAATGAAGCAAGCCCCGCGCATCCTCTGTATCGGCGGCCAGGATCCGACCGGCGGTGCCGGTATCCAGGCCGATATCGAGACCGTCACGGCGCTCGGCTGCCGGGCACTGTCACTGGTCACGGCACTGACCGCCCAGGACACCCGAAACATCGTCTCCATCCTGCCCACCCCCGCAGAGTTCTTCACCCTCCAGCTCGAAACCCTGTTGCACGATATCGGCCCGGATGCGATTAAGATCGGCCTGATCGGATCGGACGACCTGATCGCACCGATACGCGATCTGCTTCAGGGTTCGCAGGTCCCGTCGTGCTCGACCCGGTGCTCGCCGCCGGGGGTGGCTTTGATCTCGACCGGGTGGACCTCGCCGGTGCAATCCGCTTACATCTGCTGCCCCTGTGCACCCTGGTAACCCCAAACCGTGCCGAGGCGCGCCGACTGGCGCGCTGCGAGGATACCGATCAGGCCGCACATTTGCTTCTGCAGGCAGGGACGATGCGGTGCTCATCACCGGCGCCGACGAGGCCGCGGGCGACCAGGTGACAAACCAGCTGTTCAGGCCTGATGATCCGCCAAAGGCATTCAGCTGGCCCCGTCTTCCCCAGCGCTATCATGGTTCCGGCTGCACTCTGGCGAGCGCCTGTGCCACCCGCCTGGCGCTTGGCGACGATCCGGCCGGCGCGGTCAGCCGCAGCGCAGGAGTTCACCTGGCAGGCGCTCGACCAGGCCACCAGGGCCGGGTGCTGGACCAGTGGCTGCCACGGCGTTGCACCATGGACCAGCGGTTGTACGGCCTTTACGTCATCACCGAAGACCGGCGGCTCGGGGTCGCGACCATCACGACCAACGGTGGCGGCGGCCCTGCGTGGCGGCGCGCGCCTGGTGCAGTACCGCGACAAGTCCGACGACGCGCGACGCCGCCTGGACGAAGCCACGGCCCTCGCGAGCCTGTGCCGCGAGCAGGGGCGCTCGCTCCTGATCAACGACGACGTCGAACTGGCCGCCGCCGTCGGCGCCGACGGCGTGCACCTCGGGCAGCGACGACGCGGACCTCGGCCAGCGCGCGCACACGCCTGCCGGCCGGACAGCCTGATCGGCATCACCTGTTACAACCGCTTCGAACTTGCCCGACAGGCCGCCGGCCCAGGGGGCCGACTACGTCGCCTTCGGCAGCTTCTTTCCTTCGCCGACCAAGCCACATGCGGTGCATGCCGACCTCGGATCTGCTGCGCCGCGCGCGCCGCGAACTGGCGCTGCCCGTGGTTGCGATCGGCGGCATTAGCCCCGAGAATGGCGCGGCCCTGGTGGGCGCCGGCGCAGACATGCTGGCGGTTATCAGCGCGGTCTTTGCCGCACCCGACATCACCGCCGCCGCCCGCGCCTTTTCACCCTGTTTCACCGCTGTCGAGGAGACCAATCGATGAGCGCCGCACACGACCGTTTCGAACTCGCCCAACGCCACATCCCCGGTGGCGTGAATTCGCCGGTCCGCGCCTTCAAGGGCGTCGGCGGCGACCCGGTCTTCTTCGACAGCGCCGCCGGCCCCTACCTGTTCGATGCCGACGGCAAACGCTACATCGACTATGTCGGCTCATGGGGCCCGATGATCGTCGGCCATGCCCACCCCGACGTGATCGAGGCCGTACGCAGGTGGTTCCCAACGGCCTTCGTTCGGCGCGCCAACCGAAATCGAAACCCGCATGGCTGACCGCGTGTGCCAACTGATGCCGTCGCTCGATCTGGTGCGCATGGTCTCGTCCGGTACCGAAGCGACCATGTCCGCCATCCGCCTGGCGCGCGGTTTTACCGGGCGCGACAACATCGTCAAATTCGAGGGCTGCTACCACGGCCATTCGGATTCACTGCTGGTCAAGGCCGGCTCCGGCGCACTGACCCTGGGCGAACCCACCTCACCCGGGTGTCCGGCGGCCCTGGCGAAACACACCCTGACGCTGAGCTACAACGATGCCGACCAGGTGCGCGATGCCTTTGCCGCAGCCGGCGAGCAGATCGCCTGCATTATTGTCGAACCGGTCGCCGGCAATATGAACTGCATCCCGCCCAGACCCGGCTTTCTGCAAGCTCTGCGCGAAGTCTGCGACCAGTACGGCGCCGTGTTGATTTTCGACGAAGTCATGACCGGTTTCCGCGTTGCCCTGGGCGGCGTGCAATAGGTCTACGATGTACGCCCGACCTCACCACGCTGGGCAAGGTGATCGGCGGCGGCATGCCGGTCGGCGCCTTTGGCGGCCGACGCGACATCATGGAGCAGATCGCCCCGCTCGGCCCGGTCTACCAGGCCGGCACCCTGTCCGGAAACCCGGTCGCCATGACCGCCGGGCTGAAGACCCTGGAGCTGATCGCCATGCCCGGCTTCTTCGACGAGCGTCGGCGCCAAGATGGAGACCCTGGTCGGCGGCATGGTCGAGGCCGCCAGCGCAGGCCGGCGTACCGCTGACCGAGAACCACCTCGGCGGCATGTTCGGCCTGTTCTTCACCGAGCAGGACAAGGTCACCGATTTCGCCGGATCCATGGCCTGCAACCAGGAACGCTTCCGCGCCTTCTTCCATGCCATGCTGGAGCATGGCGTCTACCTCGCGCCGTCGGCATTCGAGGCCGGCTTCGTCTCCGCCGCGCACAGCGACGCCGACATCGCCGCGACCCTCGAGGCCGCGCGCGCATCCTTTGCCGCGATCGCCTGAATCGCAATACCGAGTTGAAGACGCAAAGGACACCTAGACGCAGCGGACACGAAAGCGTTCGGATATATGCCCTCTGCGGCCTCTGGGTGCTCGGAGTTCTTTGCGTCCCGCAACGCGAGATCGGATCTTCCTTGACCGAGTTCTTCGCCCAGACGCTGGACTGGATCCGACACAATCCCGGGCTATGCGGGCTGGGTGGTGTTCGCCGTGGCGCTGGCGGAATCGCTGGCCATCGTCGGCGTACTGGTACCGGGCGTGGTGATCCTGCTCGGTGCCGGCGCACTGATCGGCGCCGGCGTGCTGGATTTCTGGAGCATGTGCGCCTGGGCCGTCGCCGGCGCCATCATCGGCGATGGCCTGAGCTACTGGCTCGGACACCACTTCGAATACCTGACCGAGCGCTGGCGCTGGTTCCGACTGCACCCGGACCATCTGCAGAAAGGCATCAACTTCTTCGACAAATACGGTGATATCAGCGTCGCGCTGGGGCGGTTCTTCGGCCCGATTCGCGCCATCGTTCCGCTGGTGGCGGGACTGATGCATATGCCACCCAGGCGTTTCTATATCGCCAACGTGCTGTCGGCACTGGTCTGGGCGCCGGCCTACCTGGCCCCGGGCATCCTGCTCGGAGAAATGGGCGAAGCGGGCGACTGGCGCTATCTGATTTTTCCGGTCGCCGCTGTCGGCCTGATCGTCGTGGTCTGGGGCTGCTTCATGCAGGCGCCCGTCGACGGATCAATCAGCAGTCGGCTGAGCTGGATCAAGCCCAGCAGAGCGCTGCAGCGCTGCACCGCACCGTCCATCTCAAACAGGGCCTGCTTCTCGGCCAGCGGCAATGGCAACAGCTCGATCAGGCGCGCGGCCACGTGGTCGGCACTGGGATCGGGACTGCCAGGCGTTTGTACGGCGGCCCGATATGCTGCAGACATCATCCAGCAGTTCAGCCATCCAGGACATTCCTTCGCGGCACCGGCTGCGGCGCGGCAAGCGGGCGGCGCACGATCTCGGCACGCAGCAGCTGATCGTGCTCCACCGTAACCTCGCCCAGCGAAAACACCTGCTCCCCTTCGCACAGCAACCCGAGCAGACCGTCATCCTCCTGCTGCCAGTCGATGATCCTTGCCAAGGTTCCGGTATTCGCGGTCGATGCCACACCTCCTGCCTCGGGGCCATCGATGATCGCAGCCACCGCGAAAGGCTGCTCGCCCCGCAGACACTCGCTGACCATGCGCAGGTAGCGCGGCTCGAATATCCGCAGCGGCAACAGGCCACCGGGAAACAGCACCACATTGAGCGGGAACAGCGCCACCCGCTCAATACGGCACTGGCGGCTCGGCAACCATCACCCCAACGCTCACTCAGCGTATGCGGCACATCCAGGTGATCCAGCACCCGCGCCACCATGAAATCGACGATCTCGGACACAGACTGCGGTCGGAAATAAAAACCCGGGATTGGCCGGCATGATGACCGCACCGGCCTGCGACAGGCGCAGCATGTTCTCGAGATGGATGGTCGAGAAGGGTGTCTCGCGCACCACCAGAATCAGCTTGCGCCGCTCCTTGAGCGCCACATCGGCGGCACGGTCGATCAGGTCGTCACAGATACCGTTGGCCACCGAGGCCAGGGTGCCGGTCGTGCAGGGACAGATGACCACGGCCTCCGGCGGATTCGAACCGCTCGCAACCGGCGCAGTCCATTGCTGGCGGCCAAACACCTGCAACTGCCCGGGCCGCGCAGAGAAATGCGCGCGAGAGATAGCTCTGCATCTCACCGGGCTGCCCGGGCAGCTGGAGATCGGTCTCCATGTTGACCACGACCTGCGCGGCCTGCGAGACCATCAGGTAGACGCGACGATCGGCGGCCAGCAGGCATTCGACCAGGCGCAGGCCGTACTGGATACCGGAGGCGCCGGTGAAGGCGACGGCGATCGGTGATTGTGAATTGCTCATAGGGCCTATTTAAGCATGCCGAAGCCTTAACGCGGGATCGCTTTGTAGGGTTTCAGGCTTATCGATCGTGTGCGATAGGGGGGGGGTGCGCTGACGCGCGGACTATTTTTGAAAGCGCTCGGCGGAGCGCACCCGCGTTACTCGGCTGCACCAAAGGCTACCGGGCACTTCGTAGGTCGGGCTGTGCCCGACATCTTGCGGCGGGCACAGCCCGCCCTACAAAGGGTGGATGTTGTTCCCGATCCCGTTGACGCCGCCGCGCACATCAAAAAACGAACCCGCGCGTCAGCGCGAACAAAACCCATGAATCAAAACCCAATCTTCCAGCCAAAGCATCCAGCAAGCGCTGGTGAATCCCCTCAAACCCGCCATTGCTCATCACCAGCACCTGGTCACCGGAGACGGCAACATCACAAACCTCATCGACGATCGACTGCGTACTGTCATGCACATGCAAACGCCTGCCGAGCCCACGCAAGACACTCGCGGCATCCCAGCCGAGGCTCCCGGGTGCGTAAACCCAGACCTCATCTGCCAGGGCCAGTGAATCTGCCAGCATGCCGGCATGCACACCCATGCGCATGGTGTTGGAACGTGGCTCGAGCACCGCGAGGATTCGCTGCCCGCCCACTTGCTTGCGCAACCCATCCAGGGTCGTGCTGATCGCCGTTGGATGGTGGGCAAAATCGTCGTAGACACGGACACCGCGGATCTCGCCACGCAACTCCATGCGGCGTTTCACATTGCGAAATTCGGCCAGTGCCTCAACGCCGACCGCTGGCGGCACGCCCGGCATGCCGCGCCGCAGCCAGGGCCGCCAGGGCGTTACTGATGTTGTGTCGCCCGGTCAACGACCACTCCACCCTGCCGACAGTCTGCGGTCTCGCACACGACATCGAACGCGCTGCCGTCCGGCGTCGCCCGGATCACGTGCCAACTGGCCTCGAAGTCAGGGTCGAAGTGCTCCAACGGTGTCCAGCACCCCATGTCCAGGACATCATGCAGGTTGCCATCGTTCAGCGGCGAGATGATCAGGCCGTTGCCCGGCACGGTGCGCACCAGGTGGTGAAACTGACGCTGGATCGCCTCCAGGTCATCGAAGATATCGGCATGATCGAACTCCAGATTGTTCATCACCAGGGTACGCGGCCGGTAATGCACGAACTTCGACCGCTTGTCGAAAAAGGCCGTGTCGTATTCGTCCGCCTCGACGACGAAAAAAGGCGCTGTCGCCGGCACGCGCGGACACACCGAAATTCTCCGGCACGCCGCCGATCAAAAACCCCGGCTTGAGGCCGGCATATTCGAGAATCCAGGCCAGCATGCCCGATGTCGCTGGTCTTGCCATGGGTACCCGCAACCGCCAACACCCAGCGATCGCGCAACACGTTCTCCGCCAGCCACTGCGGCCCCGAGCTGTAGTGCAGGCCGCGCTCGAGCATGTATTCGACAGCCGGGTTGCCACGTGACATGGCGTTGCCGACCACCACCTGATCGGGGGCCGGATCCAGGTGTGCCGGATCGTAGCCCTGCATAAGCCGGATACCCGCCGCTTCAAGCTGGGTGCTCATCGGCGGATAGACGTTTTCATCGGATCCCGACACCTGATGACCCATGGCGCGTGCAATAAGGGCAATACCGCCCATGAAGGTGCCGCAGATCCCGAGAATGTGAATTTTCATTTAGGAAGGAAGTACCGGAGGAAAGATTCGGGCAATGAGGTTGAAAGCCAGGACCGTGTAACTGAGCACGATCATAACGCCCGCCAGCAGCGGGACCCCTAGCGCATGCCGCAACACGTTGCCCAGGGCGATATGCAGCCAGATCGCCAGAATCAGATCGAGCAGCATCGCGAAGCCGCTGATCCCGAGCGCCTCGGCCGGCGATCGACGAACAGCATGATCAGCCCCGCCAGCACGCCGAGGCCGAAAAAGGCGCTCGCGGTCTGCTGCCAGCGTGCCACATGCCTTTTGAACTGCAGTAACGCGAACAGCAGGACCATGGTCAGCACCAGGTCCAGCAGATTGGCGCCGAGTGCCGCGCGCGGACCACCGAACAGTTCGACCCCGTTTGCCGTGCCGATCAGCACGTTGAACACCGCCAGCAGCACCAGCAACACCGGGGATGCCGGCAGATCCTGGGGCCCGCGACGCAAGAGCGCCAGCTGAATGAAAAACCTTAACAGTGCGAGCATAAACACGTCCACTTAGCCCGATGACGCCTATCTTAACGCGCGCGCCTTTGCGCACCCCGTGCGATGTTATCCTTGGCGCCCCGCACAGGAATGAAACGATGCAAGAACAATTCGTCGACACGCCCGAGGGCTGCTGGCGCTCTGCGAACAGCTCAAGGGCAGTGAATGGCTGGCGCTCGATACCGAGTTCATCCGCGAAAAAACCTACTACCCGCAGCTCTGCCTGATCCAGGTCTGCAACGGCGAGGTGGCCGCCTGCATCGACCCCCTCAAGCTCGACGACCTGGATCCCCTGCTCGACATCCTGTACGACGGCAGCATCCTCAAGGTGCTGCATGCGGCACGCCAGGATCTGGAGATCTTCCTGCACGACTATCAACAGTTGCCGATGCCGGTTTTCGACACCCAACCGGCCGCCGCCCTGCTGGGGCACGGCGACCAGATCGGTTATGCCAACCTGGTCAAGCAGCTGCTGAACATCGAGCTGCCGAAAGACCAGTCCCGGACCGACTGGTCGCAGCGCCCGCTGGATGCGCAACAGCGCTATGCCCTCGATGACGTGGTCTATCTCGGCCAGCTGTACCTGCACATGCGCGGCCACCTGTTCGACCGCGAGCGCCTGCAATGGCTGGCGGCCGACTTCGCGACACTGGCCGATCCGCACACCTATTTCCCCGAGCCGCGAAGCATGTGGAAACGCACCAAGGGCAAACAGCTGCTGCGCGGGAAACAGCTCGCGGTGCTGCAGAAGCTTGCGGCCTGGCGCGAACAACAGGCGCGCGAACGTGACCTGCCGCGCAAATGGGTGCTGAAGGACGAGGTCATGATCGAACTCAGCCGGCGCATGCCGCGCGATGCCGGCGGGCTGGCAAAGATCCGCGGGCTCGAACCGGGCCAGATCCGGCGCGAAGGCGAGACCCTGATCGGGCTGATCAACGAGGCTGCCGAGACGCCGCGTGAGCAATGGCCCACCGACGAGGGCCGCCCAACGCCGCTGGATGCGCAGCAGGAGGCCATGGTCGACCTGCTCAGCGCCGCACTGCGCCTGATCGCCGACCAGCACCAACTGTCGCCGCTGGCGATCGCCACGCGCAAAGAGTTGGAGAAATTCGTGCGCGGCGAGCCCGATTGCGTGCTGCTCGAAGGCTGGCGACACTCGTTGGCCGGGGAGATCCTGGCTGCGGTGATGCGCGGGGAACAGCGGCTTGAACTGCACGAGGGTGTGATGCGGCACACTGCCACAGGCGCTGACCCAGGCAATTGACACCGTCATTCCGAGCGCAATGCAGCGAAGACCCGGAATCGCGGAATCAGCTGTTATACCTGGTGGATCTGGCCATCGGGCGGCGCCTGCCATAGGCTGCGGGCACTGCCCGTCAGCTTAGGCGGCAAATTTCAGCGGTATCACGATGCCTGTCGGAATTCGGAGACGCATCCCGCGCTGATCTGCCGCGAAAGTAGGTCGGTCTGAGCTGCCAGTCGCGTTGCAGCTCGAACCGCAGCGCGCGAGAATCTCTAAATTGATTTACCAGCAAACCGCGGCGGCCAAGTGGCGACTACAGTCTGTCCGTTTTCGAGGACAGGCGCATTTTCCGCTATTCCCTCGGCTCGTCACTATCTTACGAACCGCCGTTTGCCGACCGCTCGGTTTCACTGATTCGTCGCCTTCTAATTCTATGCAAAGCGAACAGGCTGAGCCCGGTCACCGCTGCGGGGCCAAGCCTGGCGAACCGGCTCAGCCGATCACCCGGCTGATGCGCAACACGAACGGCACCTTCTTCAGGCGCCGGATGATGTTGGCAAGGTGCTTGCGCCCCCTCACCGAGACGACGAAACGCAGGCTGGTGCTCAGTCCGTCCCGTTCCTCACTGCGCACGTCTTCGATATTCGAGCCTTCTTCCGCGATCAATGAGGCGATCGTCGCCAGCATGCCGCGCTGGTTGCCGGCATCGACCCGGATCGTTGTGGAAAACTCGCCACTGACGTCGTCGGCCCACTGCACATCCAGCCAGCTCTGCCCCTGGCGACGGAAATCGCCGAGGTTCGGACAGTCGTGATGATGCACCACCAGCCCGCGCCCGGGACTGAAGATCGCAACCACCGGGTCGCCGGGGATCGGGCCGCAGCACTTGGCAAAACTGACCACCATGCCCTCGGTGCCCTTGATGGTCAGCGAATCCGCCGACCCGTCCTCGGCGTCAGATGTCTCGCTCGCCCGACGACCAGCATCCGCGCGACCAGCTTGCACATGCGATTGCCGAGACCGATCTGCTCCAGCAGCTGGTCGAAGCTGCCAAGCCAATCTCGTCCAGCAGCCGCGTCGCTCCTTGTCGCCGACCTCATCGAGCTTGCGCCCCATCGCTTCAGTTCGCGCTCGAGCAGGCGGCGGCCGAGCTCGACCGCCTCTTTGTGTTCCAGTCGCTTGAGAAAGGAACGGATCGTCGCCCGCGCCTTGCCGGTCACCACGAAATCCAGCCACGCCGGATTCGGCCGGCTGTTCGGCTTGGTGATGATCTCGACGGTCTGCCCGTTGCGCAGCTGGGTGCGCAGCGGCGCCAGCCGCCGGTCGACGCGGGCGGCCACGCACTGGTTGCCGACGTCGGAATGCACCGCGTAGGCGAAATCGATCACGGTGGCGCCCTTCGGCAAGCACGAAGATCTGGCCGCGCGGGGTGAACACGTAGACCTCGTCCGGGAACAGATCGACCTTGACATGCTCGAGAAACTCGATCGAGTTACCGGAATCCTTCTGCACCTCGAGCAGGTTGCGCAGCCAGTCGGCCGCCGCATCCGGGGTCATGCGCACCGCCGCCGGCACCCTTGTACTGCCAGTGCGCCGCGATACCCTCCTCGGCCACGCGGTGCATCTCGCGCGTCCGGATCTGGATCTCGATCGGCAGGCCGTGCGGGCCGAACAGCACGGTGTGCAGCGACTGGTAGCCGTTGGCCTTGGGGATCGCGATGTAGTCCTTGAAGCGGCCGGGCACCGGGCGATACAGGTTGTGCACGACGCCGAGCACCCGGTAGCAGGTGTCGACCGAGTCGACGATGATGCGGAACGCGTAGACATCCGCCAGCTCGCTCAGCGGCAGCTTCTTCTCCAGCATCTTGCGGTAGATGCTGTAGACGTGCTTTTCGCGGCCGTAGACCTCGCCGTCGAAGCCCTCCTGCTGCAGTCGGCTGCGCAACACCTCCTCGATATTGCCGACGACCTCCTTGCGGTTGCCGCGCCGCTTGCGCAGGGCGGCACGCAGGATGCTCGTAGCGCCATGGCCAATGCGCCGCCATGCCGAGTTCCTCGAGCTCGTGGCGGATGCTGTTGATGCCCAGGCGGTTGGCGATCGGCGCATAGATGTCGAGCGTCTCGCGCGCGATGCGACGCGCCTTGTTCGGCCCCATCACACCGAGCGTGCGCATATTGTGCAGACGGTCGGCGAGCTTGATCATGATGACCCGGATGTCCTTGGTCATCGCCAGCATCATCTTGCGGAAATTCTCGGCCTGGGCCTCGGCACGCGAGCGGAACTTGATCTGGGTAAGCTTGCTGACGCCGTCGACCAGCTCGGCGATCTCCGGGCCGAACTCGCGGGCCAGCTGCTCCTTGGCGGTCTCGGTGTCTTCGATGACGTCGTGCAGGATCGCGGCCATCAGGCACTGATGGTCCATGCGCATCCCGGCGAGGATGCGGGCGACCGCAACGGGGTGGTAGATGTAGGGTTCGCCGGAAAGGCGGCTCTGCCCTTCGTGGGCCTCGGCGCCGAACAGGTAGGCGCGGTAGACCTCGCTGACCTGCTCGTGGGTCAGGTAGCTTTCGAGATAGCCGCAGAGGTCGCTGATCAGAAAACGTGCGTCGTCGGACGCTCGTCGCGAGCGGAGTCGCGCGACGCTAGGGGTGCGCTCGTCTCAGTGCGCGTCGCATCCACCTCCGGCATCTACTCATCATCGTTGCCCGATCTGCGACTACCCAGTTCGCCGGCCAGTGCAGCGGCCAGTTCGTCATCGATCGAATCGGTGGTCTCTTCCGGCTCGGCAACGGTCTCCTCGGTGATCAGGCCCTCGGCGATCTCGCGCAGCGCGACCACGGTTGGCTTGTCGTTTTCCCACGGCACCAGTGGATCCACACCGTTGACCAGCTGGCGCGCGCGGCGGCTGGCCAGCAGAACCAGGTCAAAACGGTTATCGACGTTATCGAGACAGTCTTCTACGGTGATGCGGGCCATGGTGCGTTAACAACTCCAAGATCGGAAAAATTCGATTGCGAACTGCATTGTATGATTTTGCCCGCTAGCCAAGCATCTGCCGCCAGGGCGTCGGCAAAACGGCCGGCCTGGCGCGGTTCGCGCAGTCGCTCGGCGGACAGATCGCACGCAATTCGGCCAACGCCGTCTCGAAATCATCATTGATCACCAGGTAGTCGTATTCCGGGAAATGCGACAGCTCGCTGCGCGCATCCGCCATGCGGCGATCGACGATCTCCTCGCTGTCCTGGCCGCGCCCGGACAGGCGCTCGCGCAGGGCCGCGATGCTCGGCGGTGCGATAAAAATCGACACCGCCCCGGGAATCGCTGTCGGACCTGGCGCGCCCCCTGCCAGTCGATCTCCAGGACCACGTCCAGGCCCTGCGCCAATTGCTCGCGGACCGCGGCTCGGCGGTCCCGTAGTAGTTGTCGAATACCCTCGCATGTTCGAGAAAGGCGCCTTCCTCGACCAGTGCTCGAAGCGATCGGTGGTGACAAAATGGTAATGCACGCCATCCTGTTCGCCGGGACGCATCGCCCGGGTCGCATGCGAGACCGACACCACCAGCCGCGTCCGCCGGAACGAGTTCGCGCAGCAGGCTGGTCTTGCCGGCGCCCGAGGGGGCAGAGACAATAAAAAGAATTCCGGATTCGGACATGGTCTTGCTTTCCCCCTTTTTTTTTTTTTTTTTTTTTTTTTTCACGATGAGCAAGGTTAGAGTAATCGCGATCGACTTGGCAAAGTCGGTTTTCCAGGTGTGCCTGTTTGACCGGTCGATGACGGTGCTGTCGAACCGGACGATGAGCCGCAAGCAGCTGTCGAGTTTCCTGGCCAAGCAGCCGCCTGCCAGGGTGGCGATGGAGGCCTGCGGTGGGGCGCACTACTGGGGCCGGCTGGCGCAGGCCTGTGGGCATGAGGCGGTGCTGATCCCGCCCAAGCGAGTAACGCCGTATCGGGAGGGTCAGAAGACCGATGGCAACGATGCGCTGGCGATCGGCGTGGCTTCACAGCAGTCGCAGCTCAAGACGGTCGGGATCAAGAGCGTGGAGCAGCAGGGTCTGCAGACCAGCAAGCGGGTGCAGGAGCACCTGTCGGACCAGCTCACGGCGAGCGGCAATGTGCTGCGGGCCTTGCTGGCGGAGTTTGGTCTGGTGATCCCGAAGGGGATGGCGAGCCTGCGCCGGCGGGTGCCCGAGCTGCTTGAAGATGCGGAGAACGGCCTGCCGATGGCGGCGCGCCACAGTCTGGCGGTGTTGTGGTCGCAGTGGGGCGAGCAGGCCGAGCGGCTGGCGCAGGCGGAACGCCTGCTGCAAGCACACAGCGCCACGGTGGAGCCGTGCCGGCGGCTGCAGGCGATCGAGGGGGTGGGCTACAAGAATGCCATCGGGCTGTATCTGCGCTTAGGTGACGGTCAGCATTTTCGCAACGGTCGCGAGGCGGCGGCCTGTGTCGGGGTCACGCCGCAGCAGCACAGCAGCGGGGGCAAGGTGCGCCTGGGCGGGATCGGGCGCTACCGCGGTGATCAACGGCTGCGCTCCTCGCTGATCGTCGGCTGTCGGGCGGCGGTCAACGCGCTGAACAAGCGCGAGCCGCGCAATGCCACCGAACAATGGCTGAAGCAGCTGGTGGCCCGCCGCGGGCCGGGACGGGCTGCGGTAGCGCTAGCCAACCGGAACATTCGCACGGCGTGGGCGATGCTGCGCCACAGTACGGCCTATGCCCCGGCCGCTTTGGCGGCCTGAGGCACCCTGTTTCTGCCGAGGAAAGACGTGTAAGGAACCCGACGCCTTCAGCGAACCTGTTCATTGCAAAGATCTTCGAGATCGTTGCCTCGATGAGGTCTGAAGGTGCACGTACACAGCGGGGGCCAGGGGTCGCACCCCACCAAGAGCCCGAACATACGCACGTGCTTCCGTCACTTACACCGAAACTCCTTGCAGAATCGGAGGAGTCCACATACGCCCCCCCCCCCCTTTTTTTTTTTTTTTTTTTTTTTTTTTTTTTTTTTTTTTTTTTTTTTTTTTTTTTTTTTTTTTTTTTTTTTTTTTTTTTTTTTTTTTTTTTTTTTTTTTTTTTTTTTTTTTTTTTTTTTTTTTTTTTTTTTTTTTTTTTTTTTTTTTTTTTTTTTTTTTTTTTTTTTTTTTTTTTTTTTTTTTTTTTTTTTTTTTCAGCCCTACTCGATGTTCTGCACCTGCTCGCGCATCTGCTCGATCAGGACCTTCATCTCGACCGAGACCGCCGTGGTTTCGCTGTCCGCCGACTTCGATCCCAGCGTGTTGGCCTCACGGTTGAGTTCCTGCATCAGGAAATCCAGGCGCCGGCCGACCGGCTCGTCCTGCTGCAGCACCCGGCTGACCTCGTCGAGGTGGGTGCGCAAACGATCCATCTCCTCGTCTACGTCCAGACGCTGTGCGAGCAACGCCATCTCCTGCTCCAGGCGCTCCTGGTCGAGATTTCCGGCCACCTCGGCGAGACGCGCCCGCAGCCGTTCCCGCACCGCATCGATCACGACCGGCATGCGCTCGCGTGCCGTCTCGACCTGCCCGCGCATCCCCTCGACCCGCTGTACAATCAGATCCGCGAGCCTGGCGCCCTCGCGTTCACGCGCCTCCAGCAGTGAACCGAGCGCCTGATCCAGCAGCACCAGCGCCGCCTCCTGTACCGGGCTGAAATCCTGCTCGCCGCTCTCCATGACGCCCGGCCAACGCAGGACGTCCATGATGCTGGGATGATGCGAGCTGTGCAGCCGATGAGCCATCTTGTCCGCCGCAGCAAGGATCTGCTCGACCATGCGCTCGTTGACCTGAAGCTCCACCGCCCCGCCCCGCAGCGTCTTCAGACGAAGATTGCACTCCACCTTGCCGCGCCCCAGGCGCGCCGTCACACGCTCGCGCACCGCCGGCTCGATGCCGCGCAGTTCTTCCGGGAGGCGTACCGTGGTTTCCAGAAAGCGGTGATTGACCGAACGAATTTCCCAGGTGAGCTCGCCGTATTCGCCGTGTCCCTGCTGGCGCGCAAACGCCGTCATGCTTCGAATCATACTGACCTCAGTTCAGGCTCCGGCATCCCATCGACCCCGGGCAATGCGTGTATGATAAGGGGCATCGCCCATCAACGCACCGTGACCAACGCGATCGTATGACATCACGCCCCCGCGACAGTCTTCCAATCGGCATAGTGCTCGACTGTTACCGGATCACGAAACTCATCGGCAGCGGCGGCTTTAGCCTGATCTATCTGGCCGAAGACGAAGACAATCATGATGAGGTGGCGATCAAGGAATATCTGCCCAAACGTTTCGGCACTCGCCTGAACGGACTCGCCGTTTCGGTAGCCAAAGAGGAAAAGACGAGAGCTTTCAGCGCGGTCGCCGCCTGTTCTACCAGGAGGCCAGGGTACTGGCGACCCTGCGCCATCCGAATATCGTGCATGTGCGCAACTGTTTCCTGGCCAACAACACCGCCTATCTGGTGATGAACTACGAGCCCGGCAAGAACCTCGGGCGCTATATCAAGAAGCGCCAGGGCGGCCTCAGCACCAACTTCCTGATGACCGTGTTCCCTCCGCTGCTGGACGCGCTGGAACTCATCCACAGCCGCCAGCACCTGCACCTCGACATCAAGCCGAGCAACATCCACCTGCGCCCCGGGGGCAACCCACTGCTGCTGGATTTCGGTGCCGCCTACCATCTCGACGACGTCGGCGAAAAGAAGGCGCAGGTGGTCACACCCGGCTTTTCCCCGGTCGAGCAGTACTATGCCTCGGCCAAGGTTGGGCCCAGCACCGACGTCTATGCCGTCGGTGCCACCATGCGTGCCTGCATCGAGGGCAAACCGCCACCTTCGGCCGTGGAGCGCCACGCCAACGATGAACTGGTGCCGGCAATCGAGCTTTTTGGCCAGCACTACCCGCGTGAGATTCTCGAATCTATCGACTGGGCGATGCAGATAGACGCTGATAATCGCCCCAGGACCGCAGGCGAACTGCGAGACGCCCTGCTCGGCCGGATACCCGTGCCCAAAACGCCCTCCGGCAGCAGGCAGAAAACCGGATGAATGCCCAGGAACGGCAGTTCGAGGCGGCCAAGGCAAGCCTGACCGGCGACCGCAAATGCAATCAGGATCGCTGCCTGGTCCTGTGCGGCGGCGAAACCGTGCTGCTGGGTCTGGCCGACGGTCTGGGCGGACACCCCCGCGGCGAGGTGGCGGCGCAGCTGCTGATCGACGTCTGCGAATCCCTGTTCCGGCGTGCCCGCAAGCCTTTGATGACCCGGAACGCTTCATGCTGCAGTGCATAGGCAAGGCACACCAGGCCATCATCCGCTTCGGACGACGCCAGGCACCACCGGTCGCGCCGCGCACCACCGCCGTGCTGGCCGTGATTCAGGACGGGACGGCCTTCTGGGCGCACGTCGGCGACAGCCGCCTTTATCTGATCCGGGAGGGGAAGGTCCATCACCAGACCCGCGACCACGCACAGACCCGGTTCGTGCGCCAGAGCGCCGCGAGGCCTCGCGCCCGCGCTCCAGCCTGACGCGCTGCCTCGGCGGACTGGAGCAACCGCCGACCACGACCTGTGGCGCACCGACCCGGCTGCAACAGCACGACACCATCGTGCTATGTTCTGACGGCCTGTGGGGGCAGGTCCCAACGGCACCCTGGCCGCAGCCTTCGATGACAACCGGTCGACGATCGACGGCAAACTGGATTCGCTGGTGAAAGCGGCCGCAACGAGACCCAACAGCGATAACGTAACTGCGGTCGCGCTGCGCTGGCTGGCCGACACGGCCGCATCAGCGGACCAAGCGGCATCACCGCAGGATCCGCAGCTCGACCAAGCCATCCAGCATCTGAAAAGCATGCTGGCAAAAATCGCGAATCCACAACCTTAAGGAAACACCATGCGACCCAGCGGACGCGCGCCGGACCAGATGCGGCCGATTACCTTCACCCCGAACTTCACCATGCACGCCGAAGGATCCGTACTGGTCGCATTCGGCAACACCAAGGTGATCTGCACCGCCAGCGTCGAAGACCGCCAGCCACGCTGGTTGCGCGACGAGGAACAAGGCTGGGTAACCGCCGAATACGGCATGCTGCCGCGCTCCACCCACAGCCGCATGGGCCGCGAGGCGGCCCGCGGCGGCCAGGGCGGCCGCACCATGGAGATCCAGCGCCTGATCGGTCGCTCCCTGCGCGCCGCCGTCGACCTCGAACAAGCTTGGGCCACGGACCATCACCCTCGATTGTGACGTCATCCAGGCCGATGGCGGCACCCGCACCGCCGCGATCTCCGGCGCCTTTGTGGCACTGAGCCAGGCGCTGGCAAAATTGCGCATGAAGGGCAGCATCGAGGACGACCCGATCATCGGCAACGTGGCCTCGGTATCGGTCGGCATCTACGACGGCACCCCGGTGCTGGATCTCGACTACGCCGAGGACTCGACCGCCGAGACCGACATGAACGTGGTCATGGACAGCCAGCAGCGTTTTATCGAGGTCCAGGGTACAGCGGAGGGCACGCCCTTCTCGGCAGAGGAGATGGTCAGCATGCTGGATCTCGCCCGCGCCGGCGTGGCGCAGATCATTGCCGCCCAGAACGAGGTACTCGGCGATTGAGCGGCCGGCATGCACCGCCATCCCTCAACGCAACCCGGCGAAGTCCCGGAGCACGTAACAGCGTTTCAGGAGCCCATGAAATGACCCAACGCGTCGTCCTCGCCAGCAGCAACAAAGGCAAGGTGAAAGAATTCAGCGAACTGCTCGCCGATCGCGACATCACAGTCGTACCGCAATCCGATTTTGCGGTGCCTGATGCGGAAGAGACCGGACTGACCTTCGTCGAGAACGCGATCCTTAAGGCACGCAACGCCGCGGCGCACACGGGCCTGCCCGCAATCGCGGACGACTCAGGACTGGAGGTCGAGTTTCTCAACGGTGCACCCGGCATCTATTCCGCGCGCTACGCCGGCCAGGGCGGGGCAGTACGCCAACAATGAGAAGCTCCTGCAGGCCCTGTCGGGGGTGGATGAAGCACAGCGCGGGGCCCGTTTTCAGTGCCTGCTGGTATACCTGCGGCACGCAGACGACCCCACCCCAATCATCTGCCAGGGAACCTGGGAGGGCCGGATACTGACCGCCATACAGGGCGACGCCGGCTTTGGATACGACCCCTTGTTCTTCGTCCCTGAAGAGGACTGCAGTGCGGCCGAACTCGCGCCGAACGCAAGAACGAGATCAGCCACCGTGGCCAGGCCCTGCGCTGCCTGCTTGCCGCGTTGAGCGGGGCCTGACACGGGCAGTCCGCCTACCAGCGTTTTAGAACCCACTGGTTGATGTTTTGCCGACCGGTTCGCCGGGACGGTATTCCAGGGTCCCGTCACCATTGATATCAACGAAATGGTAGGGGGGGCCGACCCGGGCTGCACCCGCACCAGGACCAGCCGGCCGTTCTGCCGATACTCGTAGACGACCTCGCGCTCCGTGCGCCGGATGGTGACCTGGGGCTCGAGTGGATCGCCTGATTGCAGCGGCGGTGGCGGTGGTGGTGGCATCGGCTGCACGGTCGCCCGGTCATCGCCAACATGCAATGATACAGAGGCCAATCATCGGCACCGATCCCGTTGCTTGATCAGTGTCATGGACGAAGCCGCAATCCCGGCCAGTACGATGACCCGCCAAGTTCGCGACTTGCCAGGCCGGCTCGACTGCGACGCAGCCAGCAACCCCTCAGAAGATGACCCGACCAAAATAATCGCCGTCAAAGACTTCAGCCATCACCAGTCCAGGCATTACACCGTCAAAGCCAATGGCATCCGCATTGGGAGATAACGAACATCATTGCGGGCGTAAGAGTGCCGAAAATTTAGCGGAATCCTGAATGATTGGGTTTCTGCGGCAATTTCAATATTTGGATTAAGGGGGGCCACCGCTGACCACCAGAAACGGCATGACAGCAAGCGTGCAGTCTGTTCGGCCTTTCGGGTGGTGCCAGTGCGCGCCGAGCCGACAGCTGATCGGGCCGGTCAGATCGGAAAGATATTCCGCGATTTCATCCGCGGACACAGCGTTTCCTGCCGCCCCTTGTCATGACATGTCGATAATGGCCTCCCTACAGGCCACTTGGCCGCCGTCGTGTCGATGGGTACGATTGTGCCCCCGGGACACACCCATCCACATCGATTTCACACCAGAGAGTGCCAGCATGAAAACCACCGTAATCGGCCTCGGCGCCATGGGCGCCGGCATGGCAGGCAATCTGTTCCGCGCCGGCCACCTCAGCCATGCCTGGAATCGCTCGCCGGAACGCGCGCAGGCGGCGGCCGCGCAACATGGCTTTGCCCTTGCCGACTCGCTCGAGGCCGCGGCCGGGCAGGCCGACCTGGTCATCACCTCGGTTCCGCAGACGCCGACCTGCTGCAGGTGGTCGAGCGCCTGCGCAGGTCATGACGGCGGGCAGCGTCGTCCTGGACACCTCCACCGTCAGCATCGACACCGCGCGCACAGGTCTCCGAACGGCTGGAGGCACATGGCATCCATTTTCTCGACGCCCCGGTATCCGGCGGCAAGGAAGGCGCCGAAAAGGCGACCATGGTCATGATGGTGGGTGGCGACGCGGCGGTCCTGGAACAGGTCATGCCGGTGCTGGAGAGCATCAGCCGCAAGGTGGTGCATATGGGCGCCGGTGGGCAGCGGCCAGGCAACCAAGGCGGTCAACCAGATCATGTGTGCCGGGATCAACCAGGCGGTGACCGAGGCGCTGGCGTTCGGCCAGCATCAGGGCCTCGACATGGACAAGGTGGTCGACGTGGTCAGCAGCGGGGCCGCCGGCAACTGGTTTGTCGAGCACCGTGGCCGCACCATGACCGCGGCACCTTCGAGCCGGGTTTCCGCGTCGCCCTGCATCATAAGGACCTGAAGATCTGCCAGGCGATGCTGGCCGCTGACGATGTGCAGCTGCCGATGGTCGAGATGACCCTGGTGCACTACGAGCGCCTGATGGCCGACGGCCACGGCGATGAGGACATCTCCGCCCTGTACCGGGTCAAACGCCCGCTGTTTGGCGAGGACGCCTGAGCCGCTGCCGTCATGAATGACCTCAACCCGCGCCAGCGCGAGGCGGTTCGCTACCTCGACGGGCCGCTGCTGGTGCTGGCTGGCGCCGGCTCCGGCAAGACCCGGGTCATCACCGCCAAGATCGCCCACCTGATCGAGCATGCCGGCATCGCCGCGCGCCACATCACCGCTGTCACCTTCACCAACAAGGCGGCGCGCGAAATGAAGGCCCGCGTCGGCAGGCTGCTCGGAGCCGGATACCGGCCGCGGCCTGACGCATCTCCACCTTTCATACCCTGGGCCTCAACATCCTGCGCCGCGAGCTCAAGGCCGGCCGGCCTGCGCCCCGGTTTCAGCATCTTCGACGAGCAGGATGTCGAGCAGCTGCTGCGGAGCTGTCGAAAAAGAACGAGGCCGACAAAGAGACGCTGCAGCGTGCCCGCTGGCAGATCTCGGCCTGGAAGAACGATCTGATCGACCCGGACAGCCGCACTCAGCCATGCCGACGATGACTTCGACGCCTTCCATGCCGCGCTGTACGGCGCCTACCAGCGCGCACTGCGAGCCTACAACGCGGTGGATTTCGATGACCTGATCCTGCTGCCGGTAACCCTGCTGCGCGACCGACCCGGAACTGCGCGAACGCTGGCAGAACCGCATCCGCTATCTGCTGGTGGATGAATACCAGGACACCAACGGCGCCCAGTACGAACTGGTCAAGCTGCTGGTCGGGGTCCGCGGCGCGCTGACCGTGGTCGGCGACGACGACCAGTCGATCTATGCCTGGCGCGGGGCGAGACCGGAAAACCTGGCCCGCCTGCGCGAGGACTTTCCGCGCCTGCAGGTGATCAAGCTGGAGCAGAACTATCGCTCCACCGGCCGCATCCTGCATGCCGCCAACACCCTGATCGCCAACAACGAGCACGTGTTCGAAAAGCGCCTGTGGAGCGAACTCGGCCCGGGCGAACTGCTGCGCGTGGTCAACTGCAAGGACGAAGACGACGAGGCCGAGCGGGTGGTCAGCGAGATCATCCACCACCGCTTCAACACCGGCGCGCCCTACAGCAGCTTCGCCATCCTGTATCGCGGCAACCACCAGGCGCGCCCGTTCGAAAAGGCGCTGCGCACCCAGAACGTGCCGTATTTTCTCAGCGGCGGCACCTCGTTTTTCGCGCGCAGCGAGATCAAGGACGTGATGGCCTACCTGCGCCTGCTGGCCAACCCGGATGACGACAGCGCGTTCCTGCGCGTCGTCAACACGCCGCGCCGCGAGATCGGCACCGGCACCCTGGAAAAGCTCGCACTATGCCGGCGCGCGCGGATGCGCACTGCTCGACGCGATCGACGAACTCGGCCTCGACACAGCTATGCAGGCCCGCGCCGCTGGAGCGTCTGCGCGAGTTTGCGGCCTGGCTCAGCGGGCTGGCCCGCAGCCAGCGAGTCCGACCCGCCGGTGGACACGGTGCACGCAGTTGCTGCGCGATATCGACTATCGCGACTGGCTGAACCAGACCAGCAACAGCGACAAGGCCGCCGAACGCCGCTGGGAAAACGTCGAGGAACTGGTCGGCTGGCTGGAGAAACTGCAGGAGGATGAGGACAAGGGCGAAACCCTGGCTCAGATGGTCAACCACCTGGCGCTGATGGACATCATCGAGCGCCAGGACGAGGAAGACAGCGGCGACCGGGTGGTGCTGATGACCCTGCACGGCGCCAAGGGACTGGAGTTTCCGCACGTCTTCCTGGTCGGGATGGAAGAAGAGCTTGCTGCCGCATCGCAGCAGCATCGAGGAAGACAATATCGCCGAGGAACGACGCCTGGCCTATGTCGGGCTGACCCGCGCGCAGGACCCTGGTAATGACCTGCGCCGAACGGCGCCGGCGCGGTGGCGAACTGCAGCGCTGCGAACCCAGCCGCTTCCTGCAGGAACTGCCGGCCGACGACCTGCAGCTGGGAAGGCCGCGGCGCCAAGCTGTCGGACGAGGAGAAACAGGCCCGCGGCAAGGCCAGCCTCGCCAGCCTGAAGGCGATGCTGGACACCTGAGGCAAGTTGTGGCCGACGCCGGCAGGTACAGCCTGCGTTTGGGCCACGAAATCAACGGAGGCCGGGCTGAGCCCGACATTTTCGGCTGGCGCGCCTTCCGCTACGCCTTACTGCGCCTCGCTGACCATGTAGGCCACCGCGGCCCTGACGTCCGCATCGGCGAGATCCATGCGACCACCCTTCGGTGGCATCGCACCCTTGCCGTTGCAGCGCATTCATATTCAGCGCCGTCCATGCCCTGCGCGATACGCGGCGCCCAGAGCGCCTTGTCGCCAAGCTTGGGGGCACCGGCGGCACCGGTCCGTGACAGACGAAACAGGCCGCGCCGTAGACCGCCTTGCCCTTGGCCAGGTCCGCAGCCGGTGCGGCTGCTGCGGCCGGCGCCGGAGCGGCAGCGCGGTGCAGCGACCGCCGGCATTACGGCCGCGACCATGGACTTGGCAGCATCGACCGCATCGCCGGCCATCTCCTTGCTGCCGTCCAGCCGGCCCGGCCGGGGCGCCGCCGCGGCCGCCGCCATCCACACCGCTCTTGGACAGCATGTGCTCGATCGCCGCACGGATCTCGGCGTCACTGACCATGGCGCCACCCTTCGGCGGCATGCCGCCCTTGCCCTTGATCGCACTGGCGGTCAGACCGTCGACACCACCCTCGGCCGCCAGGCGCTGTGACCAGGCGGCCTTATCACCGATCTTGGGCGCACCCAGCACGCCGGCTACAGTGACAGGAATTACAGGCGGCAGCGACAACCTCGGCACCGCTCTTGGGCGCAGCCGGCGGTGCCGCATCGGCAGCAGCCGACATTTACCGAACCCACCGGCTTGATGCGCTCGGCGATCGACTGCGCGCAGCCGCGGGTCTTCACCACGCTCCTCTTCCACCGAACCGATGATCAGGTTGGCCAGCGATCAGGATGATGACGGTGAAGGCCACGAGCGCCCCCAGGATCATCATGAACATGCGCAGAAAGGCGGTGTCGTTTTGTGCGGACACGATAGTCGCTCCTCGGAAATTCAACGGTCTACCGGGCCCGGCCCGGGAAAATGCCGGGCGATTATAACGGCTTGGGTGTGGCGGGGGTACTGCTGAACGGCTCAGCCGATGAAATTGGCCCGATATTCGGCCAGCTTCGAGCAGGCGCGGCAGGTCCAGGATCTCGACCCGCTGACGCTCGCAGACCATGACGCCATCCGTCCGCAGTTTGCGCAAAACGCGGTTGGTGTGCACCGGGGTCAGGCCGGTCAGTTCGCCCAGCATCTCCTGGGTCAGGGGAAAGGGCATGCTGTGGGTCCTGGCATCGACCTCGGCACGCTGTTCGAGACGGTGATAGAGATCGGCGATCGCATGCGCTATGCGCTGTTCGGCGGATTTGCGGCCCAGGCCGAGCACATTGGACTCACAGGTCGCGATATAGCGCGCCTGGATGTTGGTGATCTGGCGCGCGATATCGGCGTGACTGGTCGATCATGGCGTGCAGATCGGCCTGGCGGAAACCACACACGACGACGTCGGTGATGGCCAGCGCGCCGTGGCTGTATAGCGACGTCCGTCAGATGGGCGCATAGCCGACGAAATCGCCCGGCAATGCGACCCGCAGGCCCTGGCGACTGCCGTCCGAGTGCGTGCGGTACAGCAGCAGCCAGCCCTCGAACAGGGTGTAGGCCATCGCCGCGGGCGTCGTCTCCTGGTACAGGTGGCTGCGCGCCGCCAGCCGGTACTGCGCGGTCCGGCGCGTCTCGGCGTCCTGCAGATACTCGTCGGCGATCACCTGGAACAACGCCTTCTCCGTATCGGGCAATCGGCGCACTTGGTCGGTGCCGGAATGACTGTGGCCTGCTTGTTCTTTACCACTGATTCCTCCCCACTGCCGATGCAACAGCCCCCGGACAGTTGCCGGGACCAGGACCTGTCCCGGCCAGGCATCGGGTTACCGGACCGGGCACGCGCGACAGAATAAACGAGTTTTCTGCCGCATTGGTGCACGAGTTTCCATGACCGGGCGCGCGGTTTGGCGGCGCGACCCCGGGCACTGCGCCGATTCGTGTAGACTTGCAGGCTTTGGTCCATCGGGTCGCCGCAGACCAATGTCCGATGGCAGAACCGAGCCCGCACTGCAGATCGAGGCGCTGTGCTGCGTGCGCGGCGACCGGGAACTGTTTCGCGACCTTAGTTTTGCCGTGGACACCGGCGAACTGCTGCATCTGAAAGGCCACAATGGCAGCGGCAAGACCACCCTGCTGCGCGCCCTGGCAGGCCTGCTGCTCCCGGAATCCGGGGAAATCCGCTGGAACGGGAAGAATATTCGCAGCCTGCGCGAGGAGTATTCGCGCCACCTGCTCTACCTCGGCCACCTCAACGGCATCAAGGGCGACCTGAGGCGGTCGAGAATCTGCGCATCGCGGCCACCCTGGACGGGTTCAAACTGCCGAGGCACGCGCCTGGGAAGTGCTTGGCAGAGATCGGTCTCAAGGGCCATGAAGACCTTCCCAGCAAGCATCTGTCGCAAGGCCAGAAACGCCGTGTGGCGCTCGCCCGCCTGCTGGCCAACGACGCCAGCGTCTGGATCCTCGACGAGCCCTTCACCGCCCTGGACGTGGCCGCGGTGCAACTGCTGCAGGACGTGATCCGCCGTCACGTGGAGAACGGCGGCATGGCGATCATCACCACCCACCAGGAGGTGGCCATGATCGGCGAGCACACCCGCACCATCACCCTGGGGCAGAGCATGCTTGAACCGCTGTTCTGGATCATTCGCCGTGACCTGACGATCGCCATGCGCCGGCGTGCCGACGTCTTCACCACGCTGATCTTTTTCGCCATCGTGGTCAGCCTGTTTCCGCTGGGCATCGGCCCCGAGCCCAACACCCTGCGCCTGATCGCCCCCGGCATCGTCTGGGTCGGCGCGCTGCTCGCCTCGATGCTGGCGCTGGAACAGATCTTTTCGGCCGACCATCGCGACGGCACGCTGGAACAGATGCTGCTCACCCCGCAGCCGGTAGCCCTGCTGGTGGCCGGCAAGGTGCTGGCGCACTGGCTGGTCAGCGGGGTGCCGCTGGTGCTGATGGCGCCTCTGCTCGGCCTGCAGTTCGACCTGTCCTGGGACGCACTGCAGACCCTGATCGTATCGCTGCTGCTGGGCACCCCGACGCTCAGCCTGATCGGCGCCATCGGTGCCGCCCTGACCCTGGGGCTGCGCTCCGGTGGCGTGCTGCTGGCGCTGCTGGTACTGCCGCTGTACATCCCGGTGCTGATCTTCGGCGCCGGCGCCGTCGAGGCCACCGTATCCGGGCTTGGCGGACAATCGCCCACCTGTCGATGCTGGCCGCGATCCTGGTCGGCAGCCTGGTGCTGACGCCACTGGCCACCGCCGCCGCGCTGCGGGTGGCGGAAGACTAGGACCGGTCCAGACACCGACGTACCGCATGGGCTTTGCGCCTGTCTGGTGAGTCCGGTAGGCTCTACGCCGCGACGCGCGCGGGCGCTGGCTCACGACGCTGAAATCGTGCGTGAATCTAAGCCAGATCAAGGAATTCGAAAAAATTCCGGGCACAATGGGCGGCTCATTGATTTTTCGGCACCAGTGACGGTCTCACTGACCCGGGGCCCACAGACAGACACAATCCGAGGCACGATGTCTTCCCGTTTCATTAATTGGTTCAAATTCTCCTCGCCCGCGACCTTCTATCCGTTGGCCAGCAAGATCGCCTGGGTATCCACCCTGATCGCCGTCGTGCTGATCGCGATCGGCCTCTACATGAGCTTTTTCGTCGCCCCGACCGACTACAAGCAGGGCGACGGCTACCGGATCATCTTCGTGCATGTGCCGGCATCCTGGATGTCGATGTTCCTCTATCTGGTGATGGCCGGCTGGGCGGCACTCGGTCTGGTCTTCAACACCCGGCTTTCCGCGATGATGGCGCAGGCCATCGCACCGACCGGGGCCATGTTCGCCTTCCTGTCGCTGTGGACCGGCTCGTTCTGGGGCAAACCGATGTGGGGCACCTGGTGGGTCTGGGATGCGCGCATCACTTCGGAACTTATCCTGCTGTTTTTGTATCTGGGCTATATGGCGCTGCGATCGTCGATCGATGACCCGCGCCGCGGCGACCGCGCCAGCGCGATCCTGCTGCTGGTGGGCGTGGTCAATATCCCGATCATTTACTACTCGGTGAAGTGGTGGAACACGCTGCACCAGGGCTCGACCATCAAGTTGAACGAGGAAAGCTCGATGGACGACACCATGCTGCTCGCGATGCTGATCATGACCCTGGGCTTCTGGGCCTATTCGATCGCCGTCGCCATGGTGCGGGTGCGCGCCATCATCCTCGAACGCGAGCGCTCGTCCAACTGGGTGCAAGACAGCTGATCGCGGAGGAGAACTGAGATGCCGGAAGCACTCGATATGGGCAAGCATGCCCTGTACGTCTGGGGCTCTTTCGGCGTCACCGCGCTGTTATGATCGCCGAACCCCTGCTGCTGCGCGGCCGCGCCAGGAACAGATCAAGAAAGCGGATCGCGCGCATGGCGCGACTCGAACAAGAGGTCAAGTCAATGAAAGCCAGACACAAGCGCTTCGGTATCGTCATTGTCGGTCTGGCCGCCCTCGGGCTGGCAACCTACCTGGTGCTGAATGCCCTCGAAGGCAATCTGTCGTATTTCTTCTCGCCGACCGAGGTCGCCGAAGGCAAGGCGCCGGAAAACCACATCTTCCGTCTCGGCGGCCTGGTCGAGGCCGGCAGCGTCAAGCGCGAAGAGGGCGAGCTGAAGGTCAATTTCGTCGTCACCGACATGGCCAAGCGGGTCACGGTCGCCTACAACGGCATCCTGCCCGACCTGTTCGCCGAAGGTCAGGGCGTCATCGCCCAGGGCCGGATGGGGCCGGACAACGTGTTCGTGGCCGAAGAGGTGCTGGCCAAGCACGATGAAACCTACATGCCGCCGGAAGTCGCGGCTGCGCTCGAAAGCGCCGGCAAGAGCATCGACGGGCCACACCCCGGAGGCAAATCCCAGTGATCCCAGAACTCGGTCAAATCGCACTCCTGATCGCCCTGGCGCTGTCGGTCGTCCAGGCGGTGTTCCCCCTGCTCGGCGCGCAGCGCGGCATCACCAGCTGGATGATGCTGGCCTACCCGGCCGCACGCCTGCAGTTGCTGTTCGTGTTCATCGCCTTCGCACTGCTGACCTACAGCTTCCTGACCCACGATTTCAGCGTCGCCTACGTCGCGCACAACTCGAACACCCAGCTGCCCACCCAGTACCTGTTCTCGGCGGTCTGGGGCGGCCACGAGGGCTCGCTGCTGCTGTGGGCGCTGACCCTGTCGCTGTGGACCGGCGCGGTGACCGTTTTCAGCCGCAGCATCCCGCTGGTGATGATCGCCCGCGTGGTCGGCGTGCTCGGCCTGATCGCGATCGGCTTCCTGCTGTTCATGCTGTTGACCTCCAACCCGTTCGACCGCCTGGCGATGCCGCCGGCCGAGGGCCGCGACCTCAATCCGCTGCTGCAGGACTTCGGCCTGATCATCCATCCGCCGATGCTGTACATGGGCTATGTCGGCTTCGCGGTGCCCTTCGCCTTCGCCGTCGCCGCCATGCTCGGCGGCCGCCTGGATGCGGCCTGGGCGCGCTGGTCGCGCCCCTGGACCAACGTCGCCTGGCTGTTCCTGACCATCGGCATCGCGCTGGGCAGCTGGTGGGCCTATTACGAACTGGGCTGGGGCGGCTGGTGGTTCTGGGATCCGGTCGAGAACGCCTCCTTCATGCCCTGGCTGGTCGGCACGGCGCTGATGCACTCGCTGGCGGTGACCGAGAAGCGCGGCGCGTTCAAGGCCTGGACCGTGCTGCTGGCGATCTTCGCCTTCTCGCTCAGCCTGCTGGGCACCTTCCTGGTGCGCTCCGGCGTGCTGACCTCGGTGCACGCCTTCGCCTCCGACCCCGAGCGCGGCGTGTTCATCCTGATGTTCCTGATGGCGGTGGTCGGCTCCTCGCTGGCGCTGTATGCGATCCGCGCCAACCAGATCAAGAGCTCGGTGCGCTTCGACCTGCTGTCGCGCGAGACCGGACTGCTGCTGAACAACGTGCTGCTGGTGGTGGCCGCGGCCAGCATCCTGCTCGGCACCCTGTATCCGCTGGCGCGTCGATGCGCTGGGCCTGGGCAAGATCTCGGTCGGCCCGCCCTACTTCAACAGCGTGTTCATTCCGCTGACCGCGCCGCTGGCGATGCTGGTCGGTATCGGCGCGCTGGCGCGCTGGAAGCGCGACACCTTCGAGAACCTCTGGCCCAGGCTGCGGATACCGCTCATCCTCGCCCTGGTGATCGGCATCGCCTACCCGATACTGCTGACACCGACGTTCGTCTGGCAGGCGGCGTTCGGCATGGTGCTGGCCATCTGGGTAACCGGCATCCACCGTGGTCGCGATCCGCGAACGGCTCGGACCGCACAGCAACTGGCGCCACATCCCGCGCGGCTTCTGGGGCATGGTGCTCGGCCACCTCGGCATCGCCGTGTTCATCGTCGGCGTCACCCTGACCTCGATCTACTCGACCGAGAAGGACGTCAGTCTGGCACCGGGCGAGACCTACGAGATGGGCGGCTACAGCTTCGAGTTCCTCGGCGTCGAAGGCCACCAAAGGCCCGAACTACACCGCCTACCGCGGTGATCTGGTGGCCAGCAAGGACGGCGAGGTGATCGCCGAGATGCATCCGGAAAAACGCATCTACCTGGTGCAGACCATGCCGATGACCGAGGCGGCGATCGATGCCGGCCTGACCCGCGACCTGTTCGTCGCCCTGGGTGAGGATCTGGGCAAGGGCGCCTGGAGCCTGCGCATCTACCACAAGCCCTTCGTGCGCTGGCTGTGGCTGGCCGGCCTGATGATGGCGCTCGGCGCCGGCCTGGCGGCCACCGACCGCCGCTACCGCACCCTGGCGCGGCGCGCCCGCCAGGCCGATGCGGATACCGCAGGGGCAACGGCATGAACCGGGCGATCGTCCCCCTGGCGGGTTTTCTCGCCCTGGCCGGCCTGTTCTGGTTCGTGCTCGGCAAGATGAACGAGGGTGAGTACAACCCGCGCGACGTGCCGACCCAGTTCATCGGCCGCGCGGCACCCGAGTTCGCGCTGCCCGACCTGCTGGACCCCGCGCAGACCGTCAGCCCCGCCGATATGGCCGGCAAGGTCTGGCTGCTGAACGTCTGGGGTACCTGGTGCCCGGAGTGCTGGAAGGAGCACGAGTACCTGGTCCATCTCGCCGAGCGCAAGCAGGTGCCGATCGTCGGCATCAACTGGCGCGACGATGCCGCCGAGGCCAAGGCCATGCTGGCACGCCTGGGCAACCCCTTCCAGCAGATCGGATTCGACCCGAACAGCAATGCGGCGATCGACTGGGGCGTCTACGGCGCACCCGAGACCTTCCTGATCGACGCCGACGGCATCGTGCGCGAAAAACACACCGGGGCGGTCAATTCCAGGGTCTGGGAGGAAAAGTTCAAACCCTATTTCACCGCCGGAGGGAGCGCCTCATGAAGCGCCTGCAGCTGATCCTCGCGATCCTCGGCATGCTGCTCGCCTTGAGTGCCCAGGCCAAGGTCGAGGTACTCGAGCTTCGACACCCCGGAGCACGAGGAACGCTACAACAAACTGATCGCCGAACTGCGCTGCCTGGTGTGCCAGAACCAGAACCTGGCCGATTCGAATGCGGAGCTGGCGGTTGACCTGCGCCGCAAGACCTACGAAATGGTCAAACAGGACAAGTCCGAGAAAGAGATCGCCGGGTACATGGTCGAGCGCTACGGAGAATTCGTGCTCTATCGGCCACCGCTGAACAGCAATACGCTGCTGCTGTGGGCCGGCCCTTTCATCATTCTGCTGATCGGAGTCAGTCTCCTGGTCCGCACGATCCGCCGGCGCCGCGCCGAGCAGGGCATCAACGTCGACGATTCCACCCTCAAGGCCGCCGCTTCACTGCTCGATATCGACCAAGACAAGAGAGACGCATGACCCTTTTCTGGATTATCACTGCCGCCATGATCGTGGTGGCACTGGCATTACTCGCGCCGACCCTGCTGCGGCGCCACGCCGCAAGTTCCGACAGCACCGAGCGCTTCAACGTCGAAATCGCGCGCGAGCGCCTCGCCGACCTCGTTGACGAAAAAGAGGCCGGGGGCCTGTCCGACGAGGAATTTGCCCAGGCCAGGCGCGAGCTCGAACTGGCCCTGGCCCAGGATCTCGAGGGCACGGCGGAGATCAACACGCCAACCGCCGGCAGCGGTGGGCGCTGGGCGCTGCTGGCCGCTGCCATCCTGATTCCCCTGATCACCATACCGACCTACCTGCAAATCGGCTCACCACAGCTGATCGCCGGCATGCCGGGCGCCGCCCCGGCCACCGCCGGGCACGGCGCGGCGGGCGAGATGCCGCCGGTCAGCGAGCTGGTCGAACAGCTGCGCGCGCGCATGGAGGAAAACCCGGACAACGCCCAGGGCTGGTTCCTGCTCGGCCGCACCTACATGCGCCTGCAGAACTACACCCAGGCCGTGTACGCCTTCGAACAGGTGGTCGGACTGCTGCCGGACGAGCCGGCCGGACTGCTGTCCCTGGCCGACGCACTGTCGATGCGCGACGGCCGGCACGTCGGCCCGCGCGCCATCGAGCTTCTGGAAAAAGCCCTGAGTATCGACCCTGACAGCGTCACCGCACTCTGGCTGCTGGGCAACGCCGCATTCGACAATGGCGACAGCGCCACCGCACTGGGCTACTGGCAGCACGCCTATCCGCTGCTGGAAGGCGAACCCGCCATGCAGAGCGAACTCGGGCAGATGATTTCGCAGGCCGGGGGGAAACTGCCTGCAGCACCGGCCGCCCTGCCGCCGATCATGGCCGCCACACCAAGCGTACCCGCGGCCCCGCCGACCGCCGCCCCGCCGACCGCCACCGAGTCGGTCGATGCCGACGGTGCGGCCATCGTTGTCGAAGTGGCCCTGGCGCCCTCGCTCATGGAGCAGGTCTCACCCACGGACACGGTATTCGTGCTGGCCCGTGCAGAGAGCGGGCCGCCCATGCCCCTGGCCGTGGCAAGGCAACAGGTCGGCGACCTGCCTCTGAAGGTGACCCTCACCGATGCCATGGCGATGATGCCGGCGATGAAGCTGTCTTCCTTCCCGCGGGTCAAGGTGAGCGCAAAGATCTCAAAAAGCGGCCAGGCCGGCACCCAGCCCGGCGACATCACCGCCGCCGACGTGGTGGTGGACAGCGGCAATCCGCCCGAGAGCGTGCAACTGCTGATCAACGAGGTCGTTAAATAGAAACGCCGGGCCGGGGATATCTCCTCGGGCCCGGCGTTTGCCGCAAGCTGATCGTAGCTCAGTCCATGTAGGCGAGCGCCTCCCCACCCGGGTTGGGCAGTCCGGCGATCTGCCAGACATCGCGGCAACTGCCGAATGCCTTCTTCACCGCATCGCGGTCTACACCCAGGCGGCGACACATGTTGCGCATCGGCGGCATCGCCCCGAGCCGAAAATATCTGTCGCGTACGAAATCGATAATCATCCAATGGGTCGATCCCAGCCGACCGATCCCGGAGCGATCGGCCAGTTGTTGAGCCAGGGTCCGGTTCCAGAGCTTGCAATCAAGCAGGAACCCGTCGTCGTCAAAAAGTACTGCCGTGGCTCCGACACGTGTCGTATATGTCGCTGCTGCTAGGGACATTTTCTTTCTCCTCCAAATTCAGCGGTCAATCTCCCCGATATGACACCGTGGTCTCACGCCCCGTTTGTCTGCCGCACCGGTCGGTAAAAACAAGGATAGACAAATTTTAATTGATATGGGCATTAATTTTTTATATCTCGTGTATTTGTCCGTCAATCTGGCAAAGGTGGCCCACCCCGGCGGGAAAACTGGCCGCCGATTGACCAACCACAGTGTCCCGCCCCGGTTTTTGTTGGGATAATCCCGCACCTTCATGCGGGATCACCAATGCTCAGCGTCCTCATTCTCGGCCTACTCCTCGGATTGCAGCATGCAGTCGAGGCAGACCATATTGCCGCGGTGGCCAGCCTCACCACGCGCGGCGGCAGCCTGCGCGATGCCGCGCGCCAGGGCGCGGCCTGGGGTGTCGGGCACACCCTTACCCTGTTGCTCTTCGGGGGCACCGTCCTGCTCGTCGACGGCATCATCGGCCCACAGCTTGCCCTGGTGCTCGAATCGATCGTCGGCTTGATGCTGGTGTTGCTGGGCGCAGACGTGCTGCGTCAGCTTTGGCGAAAGCGGGTGCATTTCCATACCCACCATCACGCCGCCGAGACCCATTTCCACGCCCATAGCCATCCGGGCGGCCAGGACCACACACTCGACCCACATCGTCATCGACACCACGGCCACCTGCCACTGCGCTCGCTGCTCGTGGGGATGGTGCACGGCATGGCCGGTTCGGCGGCACTGGTCGTATTCGCGCTGGCGACTGTGCAGTCAGTCTGGGAAGGTCTCGCCTACATCGCCATATTCGGCGTAGGTTCGGTGGTAGGGATGACGGTCCTGGCGATTGTCATCAGCCTGCCGCTGCGTTGGTCGGCAAGCAGCCTGACCTGGGCCCACAACGGCCTGACCGCGGTGCTGGGCGTGTTCACCTTTGCCCTGGGCATCCTTTTGCTGGAGCAGACGACCCAGGCCTTGATCCAGGGCGCAACGCAAATTTGATGGGGTGAGGCGAGCGCACCCCATGATCAGAGTCGCACCATGATGTTTTGTGCAAAGAACCTATGAGCACTTACGGCGCCTCAGCTGGGCGCGCTCCGCGGCCGGTGACGGCGGTGCAGCGAGTCGGTAAAGTCGCGACATGGAAATCGCGTCAGAGAACGCATGAACATTAACGCCGAGCCCAACAGGCAACCCCATATCCTCCTGGTCGATGACGACAGCGATCATCTGGCACTGTGCAGCCGCTGGCTGAGTCTGTCCGGCTACCGGGTGGACACTGCCAGCGGCGGTGCCGAAGCGTTGGCGAGCCTGGAGCAGACGCGACCGGATCTGGTGATATCCGACCTGATCATGGACGACATGAACGGACTCCACCTGCTGAGCGAGATCCATCGCCAGGACCCGGTGCTGCCGACCATGATCATGAGCGGAAAAGCCGGGGTGCCCGACGCACTCGAGGCTGCGCATCTGGGTGTTACCGCGTTCCTGGAAAAACCTTTCGACAAAGAAAGCTTTCTGTCCGCCGTGGCCGAAGCGGTCGATATCACGCCGCCGCCGGCATTCGAGGCTGGCGATCTCAAGACCTCGGCAGGGCAGCTGGTCTACCGTTCGGCCGTCATGCAGGAACTGATCGGCAGAGTGCACCGTGTCGCAGCGGGAACCAGCACGGTGATGCTCAGCGGCGAGACCGGCACCGGCAAGGAACTGATCGCGCGCGCCGTGCATGAACTTGGGCCCCGCCGCGAGAAGCCTTTTGTCAGCATCAACTGCAGCGCCTTGCCGGGTGAGTTGCTCGAATCAGAGCTTTTCGGTCATGAGAAAGGGGCCTTTACCGGTGCCACTTCACGCCACTCGGGCCTGTTTCAGGCGGCAAATGGTGGGACGCTTTTTCTGGATGAGATCGGCGATATGCCGCTCTCTTTGCAGGCCAAGGTTCTGCGTGTACTGCAGGACTTTACCGTACGCCCGGTCGGTGGCCTGCATTCGGTAAAGATCGATGTGCGGGTGATCTCAGCCACGCACCAGGACCTGGCGGAGATGGTCGAGCGAAAGCAGTTTCGCGAGGACCTTTATTACCGGCTCAATGTCGTCCCCCTGCACGTCCCCCCGCTGCGCCAGCGTGCCGAGGATATCCCGCCACTGCTCGAGTTCTCTCTCAAGCGCCTGGCCGATCGGAGCGATGAACCGGTCAGGGGTTTTGCACCAGAGGCCAGGGCGGCACTCATCCAGGCGCCTTTTCCAGGCAATATCCGCCAGCTGCAAAATGTGGTGGAACGCTGCGTAGTGTTGAGCAACAGCACTATGATCCCCAAATCGCTCGTGATGGAGGCCCTGCAGGATCAAACCCTCGGGATGCCTACCCTGGACGAGGCCAAAAACAGTTTCGAGCGGCGCTATATCGCGGGGCTACTGCGTGCTACCAATGGCAATGTCACGGTTGCGGCAAAAATCGCTGGCAGGAACAGGACCGAATTTTATAACCTGCTGAGCCGCCATTGCCTGCGGCCGGAAGCCTTCCGGCAGCGCAACAGCTGACACTAGGGCCTGTTCACACTGCAAACACGCAAGCGTTGCTGCCCCAAAACGGGTCAGGCAAGGCGCGAGGAGAGATGTTTGGTGACTCTAAACGAACGACGAGCAACACTGCATGGCCCGTTTTGGGGCGCAACCCGAAGGGACGGGGCCATTTTCCCGCAGGCCTGCGTTGCAATTCGCTCATGTACACTGAGTACAAAGCGCTCACTGCGCCTTGTCCTGCAAAAAAATGGCCGCCGTCGCTGGTGTGTTTGCAGTGTGAACAGGCCCTAGGAAACCTTATGCGGATGCCAACCCTGAAAGGCTGGCTTGAAGTTTGCTTCGGGGATACGACCAAACCCAGGAAGCTGCCGATGAATACTGCTGCACCCATCGTCGAAGTCGACGCCGAATTGGCGGACCTGATCCCGCAGTACCTTAGCAACCGCTGGTCTGACCTGGCTTTCGCCCGTCAATTGCAGGCAAACAGTGATTTCTATCTGCTGTCGCGCATGGCCCATCGCATTCGCGGCAGCGCCGCGAGCTACGGTTTCGGCCGGCTCGGAGAAATCTCCCAGGCACTTGAGGCCGCCGCAGAAAAGCAGGATCCCGCGGCGGTCGACGCCGCACTCGAGGACTACGACGCCTTCCTGCGTTCAGTGCGTATCGATTACGTCTGAGCATTCGCCGGCGAGACAGTTCGGGCGGACCGTCCGAGCCTGACCCTCGTACGTCACAAGCCCCAAATGTCGGGCAGCCCCGACGGTTCTGCCGCGACCGCCGCGCATCAAGACATCCCGCGACATCGCTGCAGGCGCCGCGTTCCCAACAAAGTCTCGGCGGGAAAACGCAAGTCACTGTTTTTATTCCACATCACCCAATCACCAGGGGAATTGGCCGCGAACTGGCACGGCAAGTGCTCTGAACCCTGTGTATGGGGTGATGTCGCGTGGTCTCTATCTGCACGCTACAGCACCCACGACCAAGCTGAACGCTTGATAACAACGTGAACTTGCTTGCCTGCAGCGCCCGTCCGGGATGCGGAAAAAACATCCGGCGTCCGCGCATCCCGACAGGGTTGCGACCAGCCGCCTGCACCAAGCCCGAGGAGAATATGCCCCATGAACAAAAAAATGAAACTCGGTATCGCCGCGGCAGCCATTTCGGCCGTGCTTGGCGGCTGTACTTCGACCCAACCCAAGGGCGACCTGGCCTCACGCCTGGCGACCGCGGAAAAGGAAAACAGCGAACTGCGTAGCAACGTGGCCGGCCTGGAGCAGTCAATCAGCAGCCGCGATCAGCGCATTGCGTCGCTGCAGGGCCAAGGCGGTTCCGACAGCCTGCTGCCACCTGCGGCCAAGCCCGGCGAGTGTTACGCACGCGCCTTTGTAGAACCCCAGTACAAGCCGGTCTCCAAGACCGTGCTCAAGCGCGAGGCCGGTGAGCGCGTAGAGACCACGCCGGCCAGCTACGAATGGGTGGAACAGCGAGTATTGGCCCAGGAGGCCTCGCAACAACTCAAAGTGATCCCGGCCAAGTACGGCTGGAAAGAAGAGGAGGTGCTGGTCAAAGAGGCCTCGACCCAGCTGATCGAGCAGCCGGCCGTGTATGAGAACGTCGAGGAAAAGGTCCTGGTGCGTGATGCCTACACCACCTGGAAGAGGGGCCGTGGTCCGATCGAGCGAATCGACAACGCCACCGGCGAGATCATGTGTCTGATCGAAGTTCCGGCGCAGTACCAGACGGTGATCAAGAAGGTCGTGAAGACCCCGGCCAGCGTGCGCGAGGTCGCACTCCCGGCAGAATACAAGACGGTCAAGCGCCGTGTCGTGGTCGAGCCGGCCAAGACCGTGACGGTGGATATACCCGAGCAGTACAAGACCGTGAAAGTGCGCAAGCTGGTCCAAAAAGCCTCTGAGCGCCGCATCGAGATTCCGGCCGAGTACCAGGATGTCAGTGACAAGGTCCTGGTATCCGAGGGTCACCTCGAATGGCGCCCGATCCTGTGCGAAACCAACACCTCGCCGGACATCGTGCGCAAAGTGCAGATGGCGCTGCGCAACGCCGGACATAACCCGGGGGCCGTCGATGGCGTTCTCGGCAGAAGCACGATGGATGCTGTCACCTCGTACCAAAAGGCAAACGGCCTGGCCTCCGGTCAGCTGACCATAAAAACCCTGCGTAGCCTGAAAGTGATTTGAACACCGACGCTGAGTCGATGTGAACGTCGGGCGGATGTCCCTCCCTCGACGTACTCCTCACCCGCTCCTCTGGAGCGGGTTTTTTTATCTGCTGTCCGAAAAGTTGCTACCCTGAAGGTGAAAACTACGTAACCTAATGACGGGATTGAGAAAAATGGGAGACAAAATCGGATTCAGTCGTGTCGGCAGCGAGTCTGCCGACGAACAGAACATGGCACAGATCCGCGAGATCCTTTTTGGCGAGCACGATCGCCAGACAGCAAACCGTCTGGACCGTATCGAATCCCGACTGAACGAACAGGATGCCGCCTTACGCGAGCTGCTGGACCAGCGGATCGACAAGGGGCTCGCCGGGCTGCGCCGAGAGCTAGAGACACAGGGCAAACAGCAGCAAACCTCACTCGAGGGCCTCGACAACGCACTGCGCACGCTGTTGGGCAAGGCCGACGAAAGGATCACCCTGCTCGACTGCGATCTGCAAGATACCGCGCACAGGCTCGGGCAGTCGTTGACCGAGTATTCGCAGTCACTGGATCGCCTGCAACAGGAAAACGCCGATCGTTCGCAGTTGGCAGCGCTGTTCGAAGGCCTGGCGAGTCAGCTGCGCAGCCCGTCCACTAAATGAGCACAGACAATCAGCCCCCGCAACCGGCGGCGAATGACGAAAATAGTGCCCTTGCGACTCTCAAGACATTACTGGTGGGCCCGGAACAGACAGCCATCCAGCGCTTGGAGAAAGAGTCGCGCGATCCCGAGGTCCAGAACCTGCGGGTCGCCGAATCGCTGCCCTCGTCGCTCCACAGGGCGTACCAGGACTCGCCGCGTGAGCTCACCCGTTCGCTCGAAGTGCCGGTGTTGGAATGCATCGAGGGCTCGATAAAGCGCAACCCGGGCTTTTTCGCCGATATCCTTTACCCGGTAATGGGTCCCGCCATCCGGCGCTCCATCACCCAGGCCATGCGCGAGCTGGTGCAGCACATCAATCAGGGCCTCGAACACAGCCTGACCGTCAAGGGCATGAAATGGCGCATCGAGGCCGCGCGCAGCGGTGTCCCGTTCGCCGAGATTGTGCTGCGGCATACGCTGCGCTACCGGGTTGAAGACGCGTTTCTGATCCAGGGTGGCAGCGGCCTGCTGATTCAGCACCTGAGCCAGGACCCGGCGCACGCAGGCGACGCAGACGCCGTTTCCGCCATGCTGACAGCCATCCGGGATTTCATCCACGACACCCTGGACGCGGAAGGCGAGGACTCCAGACTCGAGACCGTCGACGTCGGTGATCACACGCTTTGGCTGATCCATGGACCCAAGGCTTACCTGGCATGCGCAATCCGAGGCGTGCCCCCGGTCAGTCTGCGCGATGAACTGGCCGCGGTGCTCGAAGAGATCCACCGTCGTCATTCCGCCCTGCTCGAAGGCTTTGACGGCGATCCGGCCCAGGCGACCCCGGTGGCCCCGCTGATGGAGCCCTGCCTGCGCACGGAGACCGCAACGAATTCGGGCAAGAAGTTCCCCTGGCCACTGCTGCTGATTCTGCTCGCCACCGCCGGCGTCCTTGCCTGGTGGGGATACGACCAGTGGCAGACACGGCAGGCGGCCGCCGAGCACCAGGCCCTGCAGACTGCCGCCGTGGCAACACTTTCGAGCGCACCCGGCATCGTGCTGACCGACTGGCAGCTAAGTGACGGCCGACTGCAACTGCAGGGCCTGCACGACCCGCTCACACCAAGCCCCGACAGCGTGCTCGCAGCAAGCGGCCTGCCGACAGGCGACTACAGCCTTAGCTTCCGCGGCTTTCAGTCATCCGATCACGCCGCCGCCATGAAACGCTCTCAGCAGCGTCTGGCACCACCGGACAGCGTGACACTCGAGCTCGATCGCAGCGGAATATTGACCGCGACCGGCTCCGCCCCCGCAGCATGGATCACGCGTGCTGCCCTGTTGGCCACCACGGTCCCCGGTGTGGCGCACTATGACGACACCAGGCTGGAAGATCTGGATGCGCGTATTCAGCGCCAGTTGAATGAGCTGCTGCAACCGCCGGAATCGGTGACCATCCATGTCAGCGATGGTCATGCCGAGATCACCGGCGAGGCCCCCCTGGTCTGGATCAGATCACTGCCGCCGACATCCCCCCCGGTGGCCGGCCTGAACAGCCTGCGTTTTGACCGACTCCAGCCGTTGGAGATGCAACGCCTCACCGCCCTGATCGGAATGATCGAATCCAGTACCATCGAGTTTGCGGTTGCCGGTGGAGTCGAACTGGATGAACTGCAACTTTCCAAGATAGAGTCGCTCGCCGCTTTGATCGGCGAGGCCCATCAGCATGCACAGGGCATGCAACTGGCATTGGAGCTGCAGATCATCGGCCGCACCGACGGGAGCGGCACGCCGCAGCAGAACCAGTTCATTGCCCGCGAACGCGCAGCGCGGGTGGCGCAATCGCTGGCAGCCTATGACGTACCGATGCCCGGCTTCAGTCTGCGGGCGATCACCCTGGCACCGAACCATGCGGGACCAAACGACCAGATGCGGCGCGTCGAGTTTCGGGTGCTCGGGGTTGAGCAGTCGACATATGTCTCCGGAAGAAAGGAATGAAGGCCCGCAAGATCTGCATGATCGGTGACTTCGCGGTGGGCAAAACCAGTCTGGTATCGCGCTTCGTTCGCAATGCTTTCGACGATCGCTACCTGACAACGCTCGGGGTCAAGATCGATACCAAGACAATCAGTCTGCCTTCGGGTGACGGGCTCAAACTGGTGTTATGGGACATTGCCGGCAAGAGCGAGTTCGCGCGCATCGATACCAGCTACCTGCGCGACGCGTCCGGCTACTTGCTGGTGATCGACGGCACCCGCCCGGCAACCCTGGACAACGCCATTGAGCTTCAGCGAACGGTGGAGAAAGAACTGGGCCCGACCCCCTTCAGCGTGCTGCTCAACAAGGCAGACCTAGGCGACCAGTGGGCGTTGAACGACGACCTGATTGCCGGTCTGAAGTCTCGCGGCTGGTCGGTGAGCGAGAGCAGCGCCCTGAGCGGAGAGGGCGTGGAGACCGCATTCACCCTGCTCGGCGCCCAACTGGTTCACGAGGCATGACCGAAGGACTGCAGCTGATCAGCCGGCACATCAACCAGGTGCTGGCGAGACAGACCCGCCCCCTCTTTGTGGAAATCGACAACGACCTGCGCCTGCTGGGTGCGCGCGGGGACGGCAGTCCGTACGGTTTCGACAAGCTGCAACCCGGCATCCGGATGGACCATAAACTGGCGATTCTTGCGACCGCCGATCCTCAAGACAAGACACCCCAGGCCTGGCGTTTTGTAGAACTGCCTGGATCCTGCGTCTGTCATATCCACGTGTTGCGGCTACCAGGGGGCTGGGCTGTCGCTTTGCTGGATGCCAGCACCGAACACGCCGAACAGCAGGCACGCCAGCAGGCCGCGCATGATCTCGAGCTGCTGCGGGACGAACGCGAAAAGCTGATCGGCGAACTCGAACAGGCCAACCGGCTGAAAAGCAGCTTCATTGCCCGCATGTCGCATGAATTTCGCACCCCGCTCACCTCGGTGATCGGTTACAGCGACCAGCTCCGCGAGATCCGGGCGGACGACGAAGAGGCGCGACATCATGCGGATGCCATAGGGCGCGGTGCGCGTTACCTGCTCAACCTGGTCGAAAACCTACTCGACCAGGCTCGCATTGAGATCGACCAGCTGACGCTGAATCCGAGCGGGTGCGACCTGCAGGAGATGAGCGATGAAATCGAGCAACTGCTGCGCCCCGTAGCGCGGCGAAAACAGCTTTCGCTCGCCTGGTGGTTCGATGCGGAGATACCACCGCGACTCTGGCTGGATGCAACCCGGCTCAAACAGGTCCTGATCAACCTGGTGGGCAATGCGATCAAGTTTACCCGGCAGGGCGGTGTGAGCGTTGAGTTTGCCTGGCAGGGGGAACGCCTGCAGGTCAGCGTCTCGGACACCGGACCAGGCATCACCGAAGCCGACGCCACAGGCATCTTTGAGCCGTTCCGTCAGGGCCACGATGGCAATCAGGCAAAAGGGGCCGGACTTGGGCTGGCGATCAGTCAGGCACTGGTCCGCGCCATGGGCGGTGAGATAAAGCTCAGCACCGAGAAAGGTAGCGGTTCTCGCTTCGAGTTCAGCATCAAGGCAACGACCGTAAAAGGCGGCCGGGCGGTCGAACTCGACACATTGTGCGGCAAGAACGTCGTGGTGGCGGATGATGATTCCGACCTGCTGGAGCTGCTGCGGTTGTACCTCACATCGGCAGGTCTGAACGTCGTGACCAGTCAGGATGCAGCCGGCACGCTGGACATTGTGCGACGATCATCACCGGATGCCGTATTGCTGGATCTCAACCTGGGGAGTGACGATGGTGCGGCGCTCGCGGCAAAACTGCGCGCAGACGGTTATCACAATCCGATCGTGGCCCTGAGTGCCAGCTCACCGGGTGACGACAGTGAAACAACACGAGCCATGGCGTTCGACGCCCGCTGGACCAAACCCATCAGCCGCGCTCAACTGATCGAGGGCCTGGCAGACCTGATTGGCTAAAAACTTTCGCTTTCAAGACGACCGGCGAAGAGAAACGCGCGCGGCATTGTGATCCCACCCCCAAATAGGCGAGAATGATCGCCCGGCGTCGCAAGGCATCAGATATGCAACGAGTTTTTTGCGCCCGTAGCTCAGCTGGGTGAGCGCCGGTCGCCAAAGGCGATCGATCGCCACTTAACGTGGCGATGGAAGGGGCGAACGCCCGAACCGGCAGGTTTGGGCCGGGGAAGCCGCGCAGCGGCGCGAGTACCGCCCTGCCGTTCGCAGAACGGCCAGGATGTCGCAAGGCATCAGATATGCAACGAGTTTTTTGCGCCCGTAGCTCAGCTGGGTGAGCACCGGTCGCCAAAGGCGATCGATCGCCACTTAACGTGGCGATGGAAGGGGCGAACGCCCGAACCGGCAGGTTTGGGCCGGGGAAGCCGCGCAGCGGCGCGAGTACCGCCCTGCCGTTCGCAGAACGGCCAGGATGTCGCAAGGCATCAGATATGCAACGAGTTTTTTGCGCCCGTAGCTCAGCTGGATAGAGTACCGCCCTCCGAAGGCGGGGGTCACAGGTTCGAATCCTGTCGGGCGCGCCATATTTTTCAAGCACTTGTGGCGTTTTTGTATATACACATCAAGAGCAGAAAATTCGTCGCCCACCAGATTTCACCCATTTGCCACTTAAAGGCACGCTGAAAGTCATCGCCCTCCTGGTCCAGCAGTTCGCCGTCGAAAAGGTCTTCACGTCTTTGGGTGCAGCGACGCCCAGGCACACCTGACCGCCTGAGATCTCCAAGACGACGACGGCTTGAACTCCCGAACGAGACACTACCCAGCCCGGCAGTCATTTCTTCGGAATGCTTTGCGAGCAATCAGGGCCGATGACGGGACACAACACACTGCGCTCATCACCGAACTCGGTCTCCGGGGTAGCAGATCGCGCTCTTCACTCAGGTGCGAGCGGATGGCCGGTATCAAGTGACCGGACATTCCCCGGCCCGTTAGCCCGAGTGTCAGATTGCCTGATACTGGGGGTCGGGGCAATGGCAGAAGACGACGCAGACTGGCCATCCGAGGCGCTGGTTGATTCGGCAGGAACCAACACCAAGCCGACCTTCTTGCTGGCTCGGATTGACTCACAGTCCTAGCGAAACCAGCATCGAGTTTGCGCGAATTCATCAGCCCTACTACTTGAGCCACCGCCAAAGGAAAAGGTTCGGCCAGGACTGCTGCCCGGCATGGTTTTGCTGCCTTTCTCAGGCAGCTACGTTCGAATGAACAGTGACCGTCGCCGTTTACGCCGACATCTGCAAAACGCCGAGGATAAGAAACCTCCCAAGTCGAACAGAAGACCTATCTGACTCGGCTCACATCCAATCCGTTGAAGATCAATATCACCCCAAACGAAGATGAATCATCCCCAGCTGAATCGACATCAAACCCCTTAGTCAGGGAGCATCCGCGAAAACCCTTGCATTTAAGTCAAGTACTAGGCATCGTGACGACGTCGCAGTACGTTATTGTAGTTTTACGGCAGCTCCTCTCGCGCTTTTCGTGGCAGACCCTTCCGCAATTCCTCAGCATTCGTCTGCTTTAACACGTCAATCAAAACAGAGGTAACCGTAATGGCTACAGGTACAGTTAAGTGGTTCAGTGACGAAAAAGGGTTCGGCTTCATCACCCCTACTGATGGTTCTAAGGACGTCTTCGTCCATCACAACTCCATTCAGGCTGAAGGTTTCAAATCACTGGCTGAGGGACAATCCGTCTCCTTCGACATCGAACAAGGCCCCAAGGGACCGAGCGCGACCAACGTCGTATCCCAGTAATCCTTGCTGCCGGGTGCTAGTCACCGAGTAAAGAAGCCCTGCCAACGGCGGGGCTTTTTGCATTTGGGATCAATGCTGTCTAGCCCTGTTCATCCATGCTTCGTATCTCATAAACAGCGATGGCAACCGATTTGAGATTGAGCTGGCTGAGGAAGACGGCAAGTGGCGCATCCTGGTCATTCACTGGAAACGCACTGACCCAGCTGTGCTCTAGTGCAGTGCAGTGCGGCGCACTACACTAGTTGCCGAGTGGAGAATGAAAAAAGGCGGCAATAAGACGCCTTTTCCCCTGCACTTTATTCGTTGAGTTCGCTGGTGCAGTGCGGGCAGCGTGTCGCCTTCATCGGAATTGCAGTGAAGCAGTGCGGGCAATCCTTTTCGGTCGGCTCTGCCTCTGGCTCTTCCGCTTTCTTCTGCAGTGAATTCATGCCTTTGATCAGAAGGAAGACGGCGAAGGCAACAATCAGGAAGCTGATCATGCTGTTGATGAACAGTCCCGCATTCAGGGTGACGGCACCGGCCTCTTTGGCCGCAGCCACGGTGGCGTAGGGTCCAGCGGTTGCGCCTTCCTTCAGGGTAATGAACCAGTCTGCGAAATCGACGCCACCGAGTAGCAGCCCTATGGGAGGCATGATGACATCGCTGACCAGGCTCTTGACGATAGTGCCGAATGCGCCACCGATGATGATACCGACGGCCATGTCGACCACATTGCCACGCATGGCAAATTTTTTGAACTCTTCAAGCATTTTCTTGCAATCCCTTTAACTTCGGAATGCTCCGGAGGAGCGGTTGAGTAAACCCGGAACTTGCGAACGAAGCCGGGGGGTTATGTCCCTTAACGCAGGTACCTTCAGGTGGTACTCTTTTAAGTAGTCGTCTTTTCCTTTTTTGACTTCTTTTCAGGAAGACACCTTCGCAGCTTCCTTGCCTGTCACTTTCTTAATTGTTGGAAGACGACGCCTCCTTCGCTTTACCGGTCGTGGCGTTTTTGCCGCCTTTCGCCCGACAGTAGCCGGAGACTTTGCGGTTGTCCTTGCGGGGTATAGCCACCAACCCAGACACAGTCAGACTTTCCCGAACACTGACCGGAAGCCAAACCCGTGCAGGCAGACGATGCCTTAGCTGGCGAACTGACAATGAGCAGCGCCATGAGTCCGGCCGAGATACATGATGAAACAAAGTTTTTGAACAGCACTATTTTGACCTTGCTGAAAAGTCAACATTGTCTCTGGGCGCTTTGATCTGGCGGCAACACATCGCTGCGGTGGGTTACCAAGGAACCGGAGATCAACCCGGCGACAGCACGCCCTTCAGTAGATTGGCGACCGCATCACCGCCCTGGTTGCGGACGAAGTCCAGCACCACTGGGACAAACTTACCGATCATGCCGCTGTCCATACCGAGCTTGTCAAAGCCGCCGGCCAGGTTGGCGAGCGCGCCGAGACTGCCAGATCCACCACCTATCGATGACATCAGGCCGCCGACAGCGCCCATCAGGCCGCCACCCGCGGCAGCTGGCGCGGCGGACAACATGTCGTCGACACCCGACACCTTGTCGGTAATCTGTGCGAACTCGCCACCGCTAAGCTTGTCCTGTGCCAGTTTGAAAAGCATACCGGCCCCACCCTTGGCCTGCTCTTCCGAAACGCCCAGGTTCGACACCAGTTGATTAATAAGGTCCATATCGCTTTCCTCGATAAGTTATGGTTTTGTATGGCAATAATTCTTGGCCGCAAGACGCTGACCACAATAGGGCCTGTGTCGGAGCGAGCACAACTTCCACGTGAATTCTGTTAGCGCACGAACGCCAAACACCTTCAAAATGATGAGACAACCCAAGCAAATAAAATGCCAACTGCAACGATTGCGGCGGAAACACTGCAGCAGGAAAGCGCAGGGATTCGGATTTTCACCCCCGAGTAAACAGCCTGCACCGAATCCTCAGCTCAGTCAGCAATGCACATGAACCTGCCTGTTGGTCCTCGGCAGCAGTGGCAACGAGACCATCGACCTGTCCAGCGGCCTGGCCCTGGTCAACATCGAGGACGTCGACGGCGGCGGTGCTTATCACGTCGCAAGGGCATGTCTGGTCTGCACATAAACCTGCTTGTCGTTACGCGACCGTGAAGGACAGGTGATGGCTGACTAAGGCCTAGTGCACTGCAGCATTCTTAGGTCGGGACGGGCCAGCTCCCAGGTCCCCGCAAACCCTCTGATTTGCGAGAGAGTCGCTACCTGCTCCGAAGGCGGGGGTCACAGGTTCGAATCCTGTCGGGCGCGGCAATTCGATCAATGGCTTAGCTTAAACGCTAGGCACTTTTTCTTGGTCGAAAGGGGCTTCAGGTGACAGGTCGCGTGACTAAGCCCCGCAGGCCGGTTGCTGGATCAGCAGCTTAGGTTGGGGAGGCCACTATCGCTCGGCTGCATTGGGCATCGCCACAGCCTCCAGATCCGGCGGCGAAACGGCACCATGTGATCGACCGCTTTGTAACAAGAACGGACTGTTGTGACGGCAACCCTCTCCGCCGCATCGGCGATGAACACAAGTTGACGGCGTACTCGGCGACCGTCTGCTGCTCGGTTCCAAAGCTGCCGCTGGGACTTTGAGCCAACAACGTCTCCTATGGGTTCGTCACCAATGGGATGGACTCCTCCTCACCCTGACTAATCGGCGTCTAAGCGCCAGAATGGCAGATGCAAAGTAGCCATTCAGAGAATGAGGAGAAGCCAAATGAACCTTAGCAGAGCCGGTGTGGATATTGCGAAGTCGGTTTTTCACGTGCACGTGGTTGATCGTCACGGCCAGCCCAAATGGCGTGCCAAGCTCAAGCGCACAACGAGTGGCTGGATGCGCTATGTCAACGCCTTGCTCCTGGCGCTGAGGTGGGGATGGAGGCCTGTGCCTCGGCCCATCACTGGGCCCGGAAGCTGCAGGCGCGAGGATTTCGCGTGAAGCTCATTGGGGCACAGTTCGTAAAACCCTATGTCAAGAGCAACAAGAACGACCAGGTGGATGCCGAGGCGATCTGTGAGGCGATGAGTCGGCCCGGTATGCGGTTCGTGACGGTGAAAAGCGTTGCCCAGCAGGATACGCAGGCGGCGCACCGCATCCGTGAGGAGCTTGTCGGTCAGCGTACTGCCAAAGCGAACCAGATCCGTGGTCTCGTGGGCGAGTATGGCATTGTCGCCCCAAAGGGCATCCAGCAGCTACGCCGGGCGTTGCCGGATTGGCTGGAAGATGCCGAGAACGCGTTGACGGTGGACTTCCGCAGTCTACTGGCCGATCTGGCGGAAGACCTTCGATACTTGGATGATCGGATCGCGCTGCTTGACGAGCAAATCGCACAGCGCGTGAAAGAAGACCCTGTGGCGCGGCGATTGCTTGCGCTGCGTGGGATCGGGCCGCTCACCGCGAGCGCCTTGGCCGGTGCGTTGGGCAATGCGCAAGCATTCAACAAAGGGCGTGACTTCGCCGTCTCGCTCGGGCTCACGCCACGCCAGCACAGCACCGGCGGGAAAGACCGGTTGCTCGGTATCAGCAAACGCGGTGATGCTTATCTGAGAAAGCTCCTAGTGCATGGTGCACGGTCCGTGCTGCGACATGCCAAGGATCGCGACGACGCGCTCAGTCAGTGGTTGAAAGCGCTGATTGCACGCAAGCACCCGAATGTGGTTGGTCGTTGTCGCGCTGGCCAACAAGACTGCGCGGGTCGCCTGGGCGATCGTGCACAACGCTACGGATTACGATCCTCGGCTTGTCGCCGGCAAAGGTACAAATTGAGCATGGCGCGACCGAGGTAGTGGAGAGTGCGATCAGATTCCTTTTAATGATTGCAAAGCACATTGGATGATGGCGAACAGATGACACCGACGTCGGCAAAACCCGTTATGTCCGTAGAGCTAACAAACTCGTGTCACCGTTTGGGAGTCGACGTGCGAATAGCCCATCAGGGTCCGATGCCTACAGATACGGCATCACTTATGAGACCGGATACACGTAGGCAGTCATACCTTGTCGTTATCGAACAAAGTGCTTGCAAACGAGGAGGAGTCCATACACGGACATAGGCCAGGAAATCTCCCCGAGCGGCTCGCGCGCCCAATGATGCGCGCCGGCACAGGCCTCGATCCCGATCTCGCTGCCCGGCTCAACCTTCTTAACGATCGCTGCCAGCCATTTCTGGCGACTCAGCTGTCGACGCCACACGGGTTCGTCCTTCCGATCAACTCCGTGCACTTGGTAGACGTTCTTTGCCAAATCAACTCCGACGCGAATAATTTCCATGACAGACTCCTTCTCACTATTGACTGGTTGGTCGTAACTTCCAGTCTGGCACCTCGATGCCGAGTTGTAGGTGAGGAGGAGTCCATCCCATTGCTTTCTGAACTCCTGACCGGCAGGACCCGACCCGTTGCTGCCGATCGAGCAGTCAGAGGTTCAGCGTCAGGTAGCAAAGTACAGCGGCCATTGGAGGCGACTGCTCACTGGCAAGTCATCGGCCATTGCGGCCGGTGAGGTTCTGAGCCAATTTGGTCCGCTATGCGGTCTTGAGCTGTCACTGAACAGGAACTCACCTCCGACGGCTGCTTTCCAATACGGCGAACGCGTACTTTTCGACAGAACAGACGGTCAGGCCGCATATGCTTCATCGGCCGGTTGAATCGGCACGCCTTAAACGGGTATTTGGCATCGAAACCCGCCCGGCCTGCGGTGGGGCGGTGCGGTTCATCGCCTGCATCCAGGACCCCGAGGTAATGCGGTCAATCGTGCCGCCCGGGTGACAATGCTCGCCTCGCATCACGACCGGGTGCTTGCCGATCATTGGCGCCTTCTCGGAATGAAGATTTCGATAGCGCCACCACGATTGGTGAGTTTCATCTGACCGATATCGGCATCCAGTGGCAGAGTCAACCGCTGGCTGAAACTGCCGAACTGCATGAACACCGGCCCGAAGGCGCCCTCGGGTGCCAGCTTCTCTTGGCCCTCGCTGCGGATGAGAAGACTGTTGCCCTCCACGCCTACATGGATTTCCGCTGTTCTGCGATCCGGGAGGTAGAGCCTGATCCCGTAACCGGCCGGCCATTGCCTCTGCTCAACGTAGAAGGCGGCCGAGAATGCCGATCCGCCCTGCCATCCTGGTGTTCCAAAGAACATCTGACCATATTGCTCCAAGGCCGCCGCTTCGTTAGTGAATACGGCAAGCAGTATTGCTCCAAGACAAGCGCGTAGTCTGTCCATGATCTTCCTCCAATAGCGTCGACGTCCAAGTTCCAAACGATGGGTCTTTCTCACATTCAGAGAATACTCCGCTGACCCCCCGGCCATCTCAACGAACGGCGATCGCACCGCCTTTTTTTAAAGATTCGACACCAGAAACTCTTCACCGCCCTGGCCCCCATCCCCTCAGGGCTTAATTAGAGCCGCCAGCCAACCAGCTTCTCCCAGCCCTTGGAAAAGCGCCTGTCACTGACGGCCAACGGCGAGGTCCGCTATCAATGAACGAACCCTCTCTTGGGGCCGCTACGTCTCTTCGTGGCCGAACCTGGACGAAACCAGCTTCAAATCTGGCGATGGGGGTGCGTGCCCTCGAAGGAATCGATGGCACGCTGAGCGGTTCAGCAATTCAGAAGTGCTCCTCTACGCGCACGGAGGTGAAGCCGATATCCCGCCCCACTTCGGTGGCGTGATCCAAGCTGTGAAACAGGCGCTCTCTTCCTGCGTGGTCGGTCAGTACCTGTATTTCACCGGTTTCTGTATGTAACAGTAACCGCCAGCCGTCCCCCTGTTCCGCGGGTTCCGCTACCGCCTCGCTCAGCCGGCCCGCTTCGAATTCCGCCTTGACATGCATAAGGTCCATAAGGCCTCCGTGCGAACATATCCACTCAACGTTAACTCACAATATGGGATTCTAGTGCACCCCAGCGCGAACAATTCTCCGCTTCCGCCCCCCTCGGAGGCGAGCAACCGAATCCATCAAGTTTTGTTGCGGTCCGCCATGGCGAGTTTGAATTGGCGAAGGAGGACCGCTGTTGGCCGACGGCTGACCTTAGCCGCCGTCGGATTGAGCGCCCTCAGCCATCGGCTTGGCTGACGGCAATGGACGAAGCAGGCCTTCAGTGGGGGGGGATTTGATAAATGAATTAGTGTTTGCTAATATTACTAAGCTTTGTGCAATCTTTGCCGCTGAAGCATTCAGCAATACCGAATGGGGTGATTAGGAATGAACGCTGTTAATACGCAAAAGACACGCCTTACGATTCAGAACGTTCTCTTTGTTGTCGTTATGGTTGGAGGAGCCTGGGCACTAGGCTTCTTACTTGGGTTTGGCTGAGGCCATCGGCGGCAGTTTCGGCAAGTTCCTGATAGAACACTGCAATTAGAGATCCCCAGCTTTGCTGAGGGATCTTAGATTTCGCATGATTATTGTGACACTGCATAAAGCGGCAGTTTGCAGTGGAACCATAGCCGAGGCCTCAGAATCTACCGAAAATCGTTTGATGCCGGCAAGGGCGACAGTGACAGGCGAGTTTTGGCGGAATTACGCATTGTCAATGCGGTGTCGTCTCCTGACGTAAGCCGCGATGTCGGTGCAAAGCGTTCCGACACCGCGATCATGGTACCGGGGGATGACCGCAGTGTGTCGTTTGCTGCCGTTCCCGGCCATCCTCGATTGAACCGGTCCCACACCGACTGACTCGGTTCGCGAATGTCTCTCGTGCGCATATAGCCGACTACTTCACTGCAACAAAGAGAAAGCTGCCTTGATGGGCGGCTTCTTTGTCTCTTCTCGCACGACTAAACCGCTACCGCGGTATGCGTTGCTCTGATTTGCCCGTGTTGAGTTACTGAGACAGCCGGTCTGTTTCCTATGTTGAGGAATAAGGCAATCCGCCTTGTTCTGAGACAGGAGCAGTCAGATGACGGAATCGATACAAATCACCAGCCCGACTATGGTGGGCCGTTCTATGGTGCGGTCGCCACCACTCGAGAACTCAATTTCGACCTGAAGTCATGTCTTCCGACCTGGTGGCACCCTCCTCCGCAACCAGGCCAGCAGCGAAAATCAGACCTTCACTGTTTCCGTTCTGTTGGTGGAGCCTCTGGTTTCGCTACAGGCTTCACAGGCACCACGGTCCGAACGATCACGCCCTTACCTCCCCCGTAGAACGCCTCGCCGGGCTTCAGCTTCTTTCTGTAAGGTGTAGCCATCAGTTCACCTGCCTGTTTATTCGCACAACCCAGTCAGACGCCAGCCATCCCCGCCGATCGAGGAACTCCGGCAACGCCTAGATGAGTCCTTGCTTCACCGCGTAGGCGACCAGTTGTTGCCTATTCTCCGCAAAGTTCTCCTCGTACATCCCGAGCCCGAGGTCTGCGATCATGAACGCCGTCACGTCTTCCTGAGGAACCTCTTTGTCGTGCATGGCACATCCGGCCTGGTAGCCAAGCTGGTAACTGTGATCCTCAGAACCGGACACCATCCCGCGGCGGCCATCCTCGAGCCCCTGGTCGAACTTCTCATGGTCGCTCATGACTGGCACTCCCGAACGTACTCCGCGAGCACTGCTTCGAACTGCCCAGACGAGAATGGGTAGTAACGACCAGGCTTCATCTGACGAACTGCCTGGTTGGGCGACAGAGAACCAATTGCTGTGCCGACGGGAATCTCCCGAACGCGGCGATACCCGGCTGTATCGACCACGCTGGCAAATGGGATCCGGCCAAGTGAGCTCGGCTCTCGATGGCCACGGAAAAGGAACAAGTGTTGTTGAGCGCGCTCTATGGCACGCCGATTCATAGTGAGGATTTCGGATAGTCCGAACATGACTCGATTCCTACGTGGTCCAGCTGGGGCTGGCATAGAAGCCGGGCGCCCTCTTTAGCAGTGCGGACCTTCCGCTTCGGACCATTTGGCCCCCGCCGCTGCAATCTGGTTGCAATCAAATCCGGCGGTGCAGCCACGCGAGCTACGCCTGTATTTTATACGTTCGGGTACTGGTAATCACTTGGTTCACTGAATGGTGTGAATGCGATTCGACCTGATCGTGAAGCCGGCCGGACAAACGTCACCGCGGGGAGCAGTCGGATCCCGTATCATGCGCCACATATCAGCGCCCAGGTTCAGCAACAGCGCCGCTGCGAGATCCAGGGTCTGCACTGTCAATCCGCCAAATTGACCGGCGTTGCGAAGCCAGGCGGCTTGACCGCGAGCACGGAGCAATCGATCCAATCCAGTGTCGCCCCCGAGTCGACCGTTCGGCCACAGGGTCGGCGCCAGCGAGGTGCCTGGCCAGTCCCAGCAGGGTTCCGATACGTGCCTGTCCAGTTTAGGATGTGGAGACAGGGTCGCGTTCACCGAAAGGGATTCATGATGAAGGTGTTGTTCGCAGCAGACGGTTCCGACTTCACAATGTCGTCGCTTGAGTTCCTCGCCCGACTGCCGTTTCCAGAGGGAAGCGAGATGTCGGTCGTAACCGTTGTGCCGGATCTTGAGTCTGTCATAGGCGGCCACACTTCATCGGAGAGTGACGACGTTCAGGAAGCGGCGCGGATGGAAGCAGATCGGGTGCTTCAACAGACTTTCGAGCGAGCGTCCAGGCTCGGCCTCCCGGTGTCGCGAACCGTGCTGATGGGCAACGCCACCGGTGAGATCATCGAGCACGGGGTTCGGACACAGACTGATCTCGCGGTGGTCGGCTCGCACGGACGACGCGGGTTCAAACAGTTCCTCTTAGGGAGCGTTGCCCTCAAGGTGGTCATGTACGCCCCGTTCTCGGTGCTCATCGTCCGGCCGGCGGGAGCAACGGGTTCCGCCGGCGACGGCCCCTCCGAGACACTTCGGGTACTCGTGGCGACCGATGGCTCGGAGCACTCCAACGCTGCGATTGCGCAGTTCGCCGAGTTTGCCGCGAGACGGTGGTGCACCATGAAGGTGGTGACTGTGTTGGAACTCGTCACGGCATTCCGGATGGATATTCGCCAGCGGCTCAATGAATCGTGGAGGCAGCGCAAGGCGGGCGCCAAGCAACACCTGAAAGAGACGGCGGAAGCGCTCGATTCGCTCGCCGTTGAAGTTGAGACACAGGTCCTCGAGGCTGCCAGCGCGAGTGAAGCGATCCTTGGTGCGGCCGACGAGTTCGGTGCGGATCTGATTCTCGTTGGCGGAACGGGTAAGGGTCGTATCGGAAGGGTGCTGCTGGGAAGCGTTGCGAGCCGGATTGCCAGACATGCACGGTGCTCGGTCTGGGTCGGTCGCTGACGCCGGTTCTCAACAGGTCTTCGGAAGAAGGCAGGAAGATCCCTTTCATGAAGCGGTTGCAACGCCATCGTGAGGTCTTATGCTCGAATTCCTGGACAGCAGTGCAGCCCGTGGCTACTCATGCTCGCCATCTTTCTTGCACGGGTCCTCGACGTATCGCTCGGGACGGTGCATACAATCTTCGTCTTCAGACGTCGCGCCGACTTCGCTGCAATCATTGGTTTCGTGGAAGCCCTGATCTGGATCGTCGCTGCCGGGCAAGTGCTGTCAGACTTGAGTGCCTGGTACCTTGCCATCGCACACGCGCCTGGATTTGCAGAGGGCAATATCGCCGGCACCTGGCTCGAAGCAAAACCGGCACTCGGACGGGAACTCGTCCGGGCCGTCTCCGAAGAGACGGCCGTACAACTCGCGGATAAGCTCAGTGACGCCAGAGCTGCTCTGTGGTTCGACTCGAGGGGCCACCACCGGAAGGGTCAACCCCTCCCAATGATAACGACTTACACCATCTCACGATGTCTGACACCGACCACGGATTTCACACTCCGAATGCGGGGGCCACGCATCCGTTGGTGTATGGGCGAGCGTTGTTTTCGGGGGAATTCAGCCGCGGGAGGGAACAGGGAGTTTCTCCGATTCGGCGGCACCCCCGCTTCGGGCCCCAATGACTCGATCGATCAGTGTTTTGGTTTCCTCGGTGGCCACCGCCATCACCTCCGCAACCCGCCCCCTGAAGAGCCTGCTGATCAGTCCGGTGTTCATACGCGAAACCACAACGCTTCCGTCGGCGCGCTCGTAAATCGAGATCCGGCAGGGCATGAACGAGGATACGAGCCGCGTGGCGTCGTCGCTTAACAGGGTAGCCGCGTATTCGGGTTTACACAGCTCGACTACCGCTACCGGCCGGACCTCGTAACCGTCTTTTCTCAGGCTATCGCATAGCCGGTAGACCTTCGGCACCTTCCAGTCCAGCTTCTTCGCCTCGACATTGATCAGTTCGATTGTCTTTTGGAAATCATGCGGACTTTCAGTTTCGACCACCATCAGGCTGCGTGCGCCGAAGTAGCCGCCGGCCAACAGCAGCGAGACACCAACCAGTAGCCCCATAACCCAATAGACGTATCTGCTCCAGCACACGTATCTGTACTCCTTTTCCTACTAACTCCTTTGATTCCCAATATATAACTTTATTAGCGAATTGCAATGCGCTGGCTTCGATCTTGGCCGATTGGCTTGCTGTTACATGGCATCTCCATGGGATGGCAAAAGACACTGCGACGGGGCTCTTTGTCATAACGGTAGAGAGGGGGTCAGCCGTGACCGTCACGCCTTAGGCATAACGCAGTGCACCCGAAAAACCGCCTTTGGCACCCATAGTGAGACAAGCAGAATGCGTCCGCTTCAGGACCATGAGAGCAGTTGAGACCTAGGGACGTCGCGCGTCCTTTGGCCGACTACCGACCTTCGATGGGGGTGTTGACCTCGGGGGTGACAATACCCGCGGAATGGCAGCAAACGACCCCAAGCCGACCTGGAGGCCCATCGTCATACACGGCAGAAACCAACACAATGCAGCCCTTCTCGAAACTTGAATTATTTCGAGCTATTGCTTTATTTGTTCTTTATGACAGCGAACAAGAAGCCTCCGCCAATTGACCATTATGGATGTGAGACAGCGACGTATTTGAAAGCATTAAGATAAGGGGCAGTCTATGCGCGACACTAACCAAGCTCTGCCATCATATCTGCTAATCGCCGCTGCATCCCTCGCCCAGATCGCTGTTGCCGAACACCTGAAAACGCCTCCCTGTGATGAACTGGCCGCATGGTCCACCTCCATCGATAAGCAGGACCGATGGGAACCTTTCCCCGAGAATACCCGCATCTGGCTGCCGAACGCGATGGCGTCGCCGGAGTTTGAGGCCTTATTCGGCAAAGTGGCACTACAGTGGACCCAGGCCGATGTCTTATCTGCCCGCGGCGTTTGGAATGGCTGCATCCAGAAGGCAAAGAAGGCGCGCAACAAAGCTCAACAGACCGCCCTGTCAACAGCTCGAGGGTATCTGACGAGTAACCTTCGCAATGCAGTTCGCTACGGGGAGCGGCGGGAGCAGAATGCGCAACGTATGGAGCAAATGCAAACTCAAGCCCCACAGCAAAGGCAGGCGACGACTCAGACCCATGCAGAGACGGCGGCGCGCGCACCGCAGCGAAGCCCAAAGTCTGCAACGACGAGCCTGGATCGAGCAGTGAACGAGTTGGTCGCTCAGCCCGCATCGCTGGAATCGCTCAGAGCACTTGGCCTGCTCAGCCGGTTGGATGTGCATGATTCCGCGGCGTTAAGTCAGCTGGAGCGAAAGCTTGGGGCAATGCCGGGGAATCCGGCAACGAAGTCGGCATACCAAATCGTTCGAGACTTACGGATCCGGGGGACGTCAGTTTTTGATGCTTCGGCGCTCCCTAAAATCAATGCACGATTGGCTGAGGTGAAACCGCCGGTACTGGACGCCCTGAGAGAAGAATTCTCGCAAAGCCCTGCCGACCCGAGAAGACGCCGCGCACTGGCACAACGCTATGAGACCGTCATGGCTGAGCTACAGGCAATCTTGTCTGATGACGAATGGCGATCACTTGCCGATGAAACCCGAAAGAAGCGTCTCGCTATTGTTGCCAGCGCTTTGGTTGACGCGAAATCTGAGATCGACAAAGTCCCTCCGGGTGAAAAAGGAATCGAGACTATCAATCAGATCGTCAAGCGCACTGATGCGCGGGGTCTGAACATCAAACAGCGCAAAGACTTGATGGACTATGCCCAAGCCAGGCAACGTGTTCTGGCCGACGAATTGCTCAGGAACGCCGCCGAAACGGAGCTGCCAGAGATACCGGAAAACTGGGCCGGGATCGCTGCGCTCGATGAGCTGAACAGCAGGTTACACAGGACGGTCACAGGACTGGCCAGTCCTCAGGCTGCCAAAGACTTCGTCGCTGCGCTCAATGCCCGCTTGGCGGAAGTCGGACGCCAGGCATTACCTGAGTTCGAAGATCAACTCGCAGCGCTACCCGAGAACGAAAAGGGTCTGGCGAAAGCGGGAGAGCGGGTGGCACATGTAAAGGCGTGGCATGTCATGGAAGAGAGCGTGAGGCTCGATTATCTTGCCGAAGCCGAAAAGCGTCGGGATGAGATCGCTGTGATTGTTGAGAGGAACCGCGAGGAGCGGCGTTCCAGGGTAGAAAACGAACGCAAGAAGGCCATCGCGGCAGGTGCCGATCCGCGGATAGTCGGATACCAGTGGATCGATGCAAACGACATGATGCGCCTTGATTTTCGCGACGAAGAGACTGTTTTCGTGACGGCACTGGGAATGAAGTTTGCCGGAACCTATAAGGTTTCACGAGACGACATTGTCGTCATAGGACCGCATGGCCAGTTGGTTTATAGCATTCGCGGCGAGACTCTGGTCGGAAACGGCGCTGTCTTTCACAAGAGCGGCAATTGATTTCGTCTGTTGGTGGTCATTGGCGATTCCTGGCTCCCATGACGGTTTCTGGCCGGTTGCGGCGGTAGCGAACGCCGCCGCGAAGGTCCGCCCCCCTCAAAAGCTGACAATCGTTTGGCCTGGGTGAAGCAGGGATCAGGGCGATCTGGTTTGTGCAGCAACATGCCATGGCCGGTGACGGGCCACGGCTCAACGGCCGGATTTAAGGTATCGGCTGAAGCGGTAGCACCCGGTCTCGCACCCGTCTCGATTGGGGCACTGGAGGCAGGGCAGGGCTCGGTATTCTTTTGCATAGGTGACCTCGGAGGGTGTGGGTGTGCTCCAGTGGCTGCCGATGTCACCTGGGTTGATGCCTTTCGTTGGTCTCATCGGCCAAACATAGCACGTACCCGGGTGCGTCAAGCAGTTTGATTCCTTCCCCGCTCGCATGCTCGTCGGCAACTAAATAACCCCTCCGAAGAGGGGCTTTGTGGTGGTTAGAATTTCCGTTCGGCGACCGTGTGGCAAGAGATTTGTGCAAATCTCAGCTGGCAACGATCAACGTCCAGCATCGGCCAGTTTCCCGCTCAGGTTGCTAGCCTAACGAGCTTCCGCTTATGGCGGAACTCGGCAGTTCCCGCAGAAATGCCTGAGCGATTCAGTCGGATGACCGAGTTCGACCCAGAAGAGATATTCGCAGGTAAAGCCAACCCCGTCATAGGCGCATAGACACCGCGCGGACCAAAATGCCATTGCGGTTAACCGAGTATGTGCCACGCTTGGATGAGCGTGTGAAGGAATCTACTTTCATAAAGGAGGGATACGTCGTGTTGAAACATAGTTTTGGTGCTCTGATCGCGATCGGAGCGGGGGTTTTTCTTTCAACAGGAGCGCAGGCCATAAGCCTGGGCGAATTTGAATACAGGAATAGCTGTGCTCAATGCCATGGCGTGTCTGGCAAAGGGGATGGGCCAGTTGCTTCATCTTTGACGAAGAGTCCCCCAGACCTGGCCATGCTGCAAAAGAACAATGGCGGCGTCTTTCCTGTGACAAAAGTCTATTCGATCATCGAAGGCAACGCGGATGTGCGCGTACACGGGTCGCGCGACATGCCCGTGTGGGGAAATCGATTTCGCGGCCGGATCAAGGATGACGAAGACGAGAGCTTCTCGACGAGAGATACCGATGAGTACGTAACAACGCGAATTCTGGCGCTGATCGAGTACCTTGCGACAATACAGGTCAAATGAACGCCAGAATCACGCCCTGAACCCAACGCCCGGCCTGGTGCTGGGCGTTTTCGTTTGTGCCACATCACCTGGAGAATGTCTCTGCGTCGAACTCAGACCAACAGCCCGCCACCGCGCGGTCAGCATGAACCTGCAGTTCGCCGCGCGGCCCGCGAATGACGGGAGTTGGCCCAGCCTGTGTGAAAACTCCGCAACGGAGTGTGCGCCGGGATCGACTTGAATCTGTGCCTCAGCCGGCCATGTGCAGCCGCGAGAAGCCCTAACGAACTCTGATGCGTCTACTTTGCCTTGATCGAAATCTCCTCTAGCGAAGAAACGATCTCAGCGGCCCGATTTTGAGTTTTCACACGGCCTGGGTCGGTTGCTGCCGGGCGGGAAGCGATTGCCAAGTGAAGAAATGATGAGAAGCGGCGGCATAGATCTTGTGTTTCCTGTTTTGAGGCGCTTATTGTAGTCCCAGCACCCCGTTACCATCGTGAGGAGCGAATTTGCCGTAGGACCGATCCTGGCTGAAAGCGGTGGTAGAGATGCCCGGTTTCGCGCAAGGGTGGAGGCATGCCCAGGGAATGCATGGGATGCGCGAGTCAGGCCCCCGACTTCCCTGGCAACTGAGGCTCCGTTTTCAGAAGCACACCGCATGAACCAGATGCCCGGGGGACCTCTCGCCGATCTTCTTCACCCGTGCGCAATGGGGCTCGGTAAGTCCGCTGCGCGGCATCGGCGGTCCGGCAAGTTCTTCGCGCCGGCGCTCGCTCTGTTCCAGTTTGGCGGCCAGTTGCCGCGACTGGTCGCCGATACCTGCGATGCTTTTCTGGAGACTAAGAAAATCAAGCGTTGCCGCGGCTCAATCCTCCTGGATTGACCAAACATTTGGCTTGCCCCCCAGGTTGCCGAACTTGTCGCATACGCGCTGCACGACGTTATCAAGTATCGAGGCCAGCGACGAGAATCGCTTTTTGTAGGGCTTCCGTATTGATCATTCCGGGGGCCGCCCAACGGCAGGACGTTGGCCGGGCTCTATCCCATCACCATCGACCCCGGGAATGCCAGTTCAAACAGCGGCTGGGGCATTGCATTGGAGCGGGGTAAAGGCGCTATGATCCGCTGACCCTAACCCCTTGCGCGAGTAGCCGACCATGTCCGAATTTGCCACCCTTATCCTCGACGGCGTGCAGCATGAACTGCCCGTGCTCGAAGGCGTGGAGGGCGAGCGCGCGATCGATATCCAGGAGCTGCGTGACCGTACCGGGTACATCACGCTCGACCCCGGTTATGGCAACACCGGCAGCTGCCAGAGCGACATCACCTTCATCGACGGTGAGAAGGGCATCCTGCGTTACCGCGGCATCCCGATCGAACAGTTTGCCGACTCGCCAAACTTCGTCGAAGTGGCCTGGCTGCTGATCTTCGGCCAACTCCCTGACGAAGAGCAGTACACCGGCTTCGCTGAAGATCTGACCCGGTTCGCCAATCTCGACGAGGGCATGAAGCATCATTTCGAGGGCTTTCCACGCTCGGCGCCGCCCATGGCGATCCTGTCGGCCATGATAAACGCCCTGTCGTGTTTCCATCCCGAGCTGCATGAGCTTGACGATGACCAGCAGTTCCGCATGGCGGCCGCGCGACTGATCAGCAAGATCCGCACGATCGCTGCGTACGCCTACCGGCACTCGGTCGGCAGGCCCTACAATTATCCCGATCCGCGGCTGCGGTATGTGCCGAACTTCCTGCATATGATGTTTTCACAGCCGTTCGATCAATACATCTGCGATGAAACGGTCCGCGATGCCCTGAACCTGGTCCTGATACTGCACGCCGACCACGAGCAGAACTGTTCGACATCGACGGTACGGATGGTGGGCTCGAGCCAGGCCAACCTGTTCGCCTCCTGCGCCGCCGGCGTCTGCGCACTGTGGGGCCCCTTGCACGGTGGTGCAAACGTCGCGGTCCTTGAAATGCTCGAGCAGATCCACCGCGGCAAGATGACGCCCGACGAATATGTTCAACTCGCCAAGGACAAAGAAAGCAAGGTGCGCCTTATGGGTTTTGGACATCGTGTCTACAAGAACTTCGACCCGCGTGCGCAGATGCTCGGCGCGGTCGCCGAACGCCTGCTGGCCAGCCTGGGCAGGCCCGACCCCTTGCTCGACATCGCCCGCCGCCTGGAAGAGATCGCATTGAGTGATCCTTACTTCATCGACCGCAAGCTTTACCCGAACGTGGATTTCTACAGCGGAATCATCCTGCGTGCGATCGGTATCCCGGCCAACATGTTCACTGTGATGTTCTCGATCGGACGGCTGCCCGGCTGGATAGCGCACTGGTGGGAGCAGCACCAGGACAGCATGGGGCGGATCGCCCGGCCGCGCCAGATCTACACCGGCAGCCCGCAGATCGACTATGTGCCGATGGCCAACCGCGTTGCAGATCACTGAGCCCGCACCACCGCGGCCCCTGTAGGGGATCGATGAGTCCCGATACGATGCAACACTTGGAAGGTGGCGCCCGCCTTGGGGGCTGATGACGAGGATGTCCTGAGTTGAACAAGTATCATGTCTTGGTCATCGGCCCACGCCGCGCACTGATCGAGGTATTGCGCAGCAGGGACATCCCGTTCTCCGTGTGGCAGGAAGCGGCAACCTTTTCCATTGCGGATGCGCAATCGCTCGTCACTGCCCCGCTGTGGAATACGACGGCCAAGCTCAGGCAGTTCATCGGCGATTCGTTCGGTGCTGCGAACTACACCCATGTGATCGCCGGCACCGAAGCGGCCGTCTATCCGGCCGCCGTGGCGCGCCGGGTGCTTGAAGCAAGGCTGTCGCCGACAACCACCGCGCTGCGCTGTCGGGACAAGCTGGCGATGAAGGAATACCTGTCGGATTTCGATGTACCCATGACCGATTTCATGGCCGAGTCGAGCATCCGGTCTCCCGCAGAGGCGTTCGCCCGCCTCGGTAGCCCGGTCGTGCGAAAACACAGAAAATCTTCCGGTGGACGCGGCCTGGAGCTGATCGGACGCGAACAGGATCTGGTCCTGCGACAGGACGGGCGCAATATCCTGGAACGCTATGTGTCTGCGCCGGAGGCAAGTATCGAATCGTTTGTAAACGACAGCCGTATCCGCTTTACGAATACCACGCGCTACCTCGAGAAAGGCCATGTGAATCTCGTACCCTCGGCATTCGATGATGCCTTGCTGGAGTCACTGCTTGCCTTGAACCGCCGCGTCATCGGGGCCCTGAAAATCGACTGGGGCATCACCCACCTCGAGGTCTATCTCACCGATGAGGGACCTCTGTTTGGCGAAATCGCGCTGCGCCCGCCCGGTGGCTACATCATGGGCGCGATGCGGTACGCCTACGCATTCGATCCCTGGGCTGCGTGGCTCGCCATGGAACTGGGTGAAGACTTTGAATTTCCCGACGGTGTCGGCGCATACAGCTGCGTGGACATCTTTCATCCCGGCGCTGGACAGATCGTGGCGATACGCGGTGCTGACCTGGTCAGGCGGCATCCCTCTACGCGCGAATTCCGGCTCAAGGTTCAGCCCGGGGACGAAATAAGCACGCGGCAGGGCGCCGGCCAGGATATCGGCCACCTGTTGCACACCAGCGCTTCACCCGCTGCACGTCTCGATCTGCACGGCCATTTTCGCAGGCACTTCAACATAGAGTTACGCTGACGGGGCCGGACCAGATCGCGCCGCTGGAGGCTGGTCTTTTCCGGGTGCCGGTGCAAGACACACTATTGCTGTTCCAACCACCACTGATAGTAAGAGCATCATCCGGGGCGATCAGCTTTGCCTTGGCAGTTGAGATGGGGTTGCCTTCCTGATCGTCAATCGTGACATCCACCTCGACCAAGGGGCCACGTATCCTCGATACGACGATTTCCACGCTGATCTCGTCGCCGGGGAAGACCGGCTTTCGAAAGCGCTCCTGAACGAAGGTGAGCCCGAGACAACCGTCACCGGGAAACCTGGTGCCGAAAATCCCGGTGACCGAGATCTGAATCAAGCCACCCGGAACCACTATATCGGGAGCGCCCGGAAATCGAAGGCGTGCTGCCTCCGGATCGGAGTGTATGGCATTGTGGTCACCGCTGAGGGCACAATACTGCTGAACCTGCTCCCGGCTGAACGACAGTCGCGCATAGTGGCGCATGCCAACCTCCAGCATGGAAGCGGTCAGACATTGCTTCTGCATCGGCATTTCCATCGGCTGATACCTCGAAAAACACTCGGAGATAGGCATTTTCGCCGAATTGAACCTTCCTTGACCAGATCCGCAGCGACGAAAGGCCGGAGTCCCGGGAGGCGGTGATCACCTCCCGGCGGAACATGCAACCGCCGACCGTCTGGCGAGTGATTTGGATGCGACGATGCGGTATAAGTGGATGTCTCTTCCGCGCGCCTCCGACTGCAGATCGGGACTGCATTACACCCCTGCATGTTGAGTTCTCGTTGACGCGCAGACCAGGGCGGCCGTCTCAATGAAAATTGGCACATGGAAAAAAATCGGTGCGGTCACCGCCGTCACGGCCCTTGGGTGCATCCTGTTGGCACTCGGTGCACCGCGGTTTCTGGATCTCAACCGCTACCACGACCTCATCGTCTCCGAGGTGGAGAAGAACACCGGCGGCCAGGTGACACTGGGGAACATCCGCTGGGGTATCAGTCATCGCCTTTGGCTCGAGGTCGACGAATTCTCAATCATCAATGCATCCGCCTTTGCCGGGGACGCGAGGTTTTCCCGCCTCTTTGCCAGCATCTCGATTCCAGCCCTGCTGACCAAAACGATTGCAGTGGAAGAACTGCAAATGGAGAGTCCCGGGATCAGGATCACACTCGAGCAAGGGGCACGCGAGAAGAACCGACCTGCTGAAGACCCTGCACCCACCGGCATCCAACTGCCGTTTGGGATCGAAGTGGCGCAAATGGCGATCGCGGTGGAGCGGTTCGAGCTGAGCGACAGCCTCACCCTGCCGGGCGAAACGCTGGTTCACGTCTTTTCGGACGCCGCGCTGTCGGTGAAGCGTGCCGGCCCGAAAGAGGCGTTGGCCTTCACGCTATCCCTGCACGACAAGGCACCGTCGGGTCTGGGTTCAATCAAGGCCCGGGGCACCCTCAGCGGGCTGACCAGGGACCTGAAGCTGGAAAGGCCGGAACTCAGGCTTCATGCGACCCTGGATGACCTTTCTGCAGGGGCCATCGAGCCCTATCTGAAAGCCAATGGTTTTGAAAACCGGCTCGCCGGCAGCCTGTCGATGCAGGTCGATTACGCGGGTGACCTGGGACGGAATCTGCATGCACAGGGGAGCATCGAACTTGACCGCTTGAGCTTTGCAGACGCCGTCCTTTGGGAAGCCCCGCTCACCGGGAGCAACTCCAAACTCGATTTCCAGATAGGTCTCGATCCGCAGGATCTCACCCTGGAGAAGATTGCATTGCGGCGCGGCGCACTTTGGCTGGATGTGCAAGGTGTGTTGCACGACTGGAGCGGACGGCCGTCGATCAGGGCCACCGCATCTTCGTCCGCCCTGCCCCTGCGCGACCTGGTCCCGCTGATCCCATGGAAGAAGCTTGGAGAGGATACCGAGCTGATTCGACCGGTCCTCGAGAAAGGGGGCGAGCTTGAATTGAGCAAACTGGCGCTTGCCGAGACCAGTCTCGAAAAGCTGTCCGCGATGCCGGGCGAATGGATGCCGGGAATCGAAATGACGGCCCATGTGGCGGGGGTGACCCTGCCCGCCGCACACGAGCTGCCAGAGTTTCAGAATATCGCCGGAACCGTTCAGTTGACGAACGGTGTCGCCAAGGTTGAAGGGCTGACGGCTCGGCTGGCCTCCCTGGACCTGCCACCGGTTACAGGCGAAATCACCGCAATACTGGGGAAGCCAAAGATACACGCCCGCATGAGCGGCTCGATAAAGCTGGACGAAACCTCCGACGAGCGGGTGTACGCACTGCTGAAACAGATCGGGGCGGGAAAGGTCGCTGAAGTGTCCAGGCTGGAAAAGGTTGTCGGAGTGGCGGACCTCGATCTGACGCTCGATCTCGAGACCGCACGGCCGAACGGCTACCAGCTGCGCGGAAACATCGGATTTCAAAATTTCCTGGTAAAGACTGCATACTCGCCGGCGCTGTTTCGCGGAATAGACGCCAGCTTAGACATCGAGCCGGCCGTTATCACCCTATCCAGGGCATCTGCCGTCGTCGCATTGCCCGATGCTGCAAACCCCACCGGAGACCAATTCACTGTCGACTTCCAGGCCACGATAGACGATTGGCGGGGCAGACCGGCTGTCACGCTGCAGGGCCTGAAAACTTCGAAAATCGCGCTGCCGCTGCTGTCGTCGATGATCCCCTGGGGCGAACTGGATCAGTCGGCCAAGCGAATCGATCCTGTCCTTCACTCCGGTGGCTTCGTGACAATCACCGCGCTGGCCCTGCCTGCCATCGATCTTTCCGGACAGGCGCCAGATCCCAGGCAATTGCTCGCGGATACCAAATTGGCCGCGAATCTGGAGGGCGTCACGGTGCCACGCGGATTCGCGCCGACCGCCATCGAAGAAATAAACGGGCACATCACCCTCGAAAAGAACGTGCTGCTGGCCGAGAGGGTCCAGGCCCGGATCGGTCCGGTCGCCTTGCCTGAATCGAACATCAGGGCCAGCGATGTCGGCGGTCGATTCAAGCTGGCCCTCAGCAGCAGGGGGCCGCTGCACCTGGCCACTGGCGGCGACCAGCAAGTCGAGCAACTGCTCCTGGAGCACGGCCTGAAAAGTCTCGATATCTCGGCCGAGATAGACGTCAGTGCCGATTATGATCAGCGCCATCCCGAAGACTGGACGGCGGGTGGCTCGGTGGTTTTCGAGGATGTCCGCGCCGTCACACACCCCGGGGCCGTGACCCTGGACCACCTGAAGGGAAAGGTGACATTCCACCGTGAGAAATCACTGTCGTTCTCTGCGCAGGATATCAGCGCACGGATCGACGGGGTACCGCTCCGGTTGTCGGGCAACGTTTCGGACATCGGATCTGCCAGCCCCTTGGTGGATGTCCGGGCCATCACCCGGGGACTGGACCTGGCCCGTATGGCAGAACTGGTTCCCGCACTCAAGGACATGAAGGCACACGGCGTGCTCGATGTGGATGTGGATGTCCATGTTCCCTACTCCAGTCCGGGTGAGATCCGGCTCAGGGGTATGCTCGCGGCCCGGGACGCCGGCCTGCAGCTGGCCTCTTCCGGTCTTGCCGTTTCAGACACCGACATGGATCTGGTGCTGATCGGCAAAGGTATCGAAATCAAGAGCATGACCACGACGGTCAATGAACAGAAACTGGCCGTGTCAGGACACCTGTCGAATCCGGTGGAACCAGACATCAAACTTGCCCTGACCGCGACTGTGCTGGATATCGATCGCCTGTTTCCGCCGCACGAGGACTCGACGCCCCGGCCCGCAACCCCGAGCGACGGCCAGCAACAGGCAGAGACGAAGCCCAAAACGGCGGACGGCAGCCGCATGCCGGAACTGCCGACCATCGCCCGCAAAACGACTGCTGCAATTGGGGTGCGCGCCGCGCGCGGGCAATACAAGGGGTTGGAGTTCGAAGACCTGAAGCTGGATCTGCTTTTCAGGCGGGGGGTGATCGAGCGCTATCGGGTGGACACCAAAGTGGATGAAGGGGTTTTCAGCATGGACGGCTCGGCGGACCTGCGGAATCCGGACCGGTTCAGTTTCACGTTGAACCCGGATATCGCTGCAGTACCCCTGGATGCAATCTCGCCGCTATTCGGAATCGGAAAACTGCCGATCAGCGGTCCGCTCACGCTGAAGGGCCAACTGCAGGGCCACACCGACACCTATGGTGCAATCGCCGGCAGCCTCGATGGACAGCTGGCCGCATCGCTGGGACGCGGGATCCTGAGCAGGTCCGGCAGGGGTGGTCGCTTGATCGGGAAACTGCTCTCCATGACCAGTATCCGCAGCCTTTTCTCGGGCAGACTGTTCAGCGACCTTTCCAGCCACGGTCTGCCATTCGAGGCAATGGCAGCACAACTCGGGTTCAAGAGCGGCACAGTCAATCTGGACGAATTTCATTTCAGCAGCGATGTCATGACGGTAGACGGCCAGGGTACGATCGACCTGCTAAACGAGAGACTCAACGTGGAGGCGCTGATGGCCCCACTGATGATTATGGACGATGCGCTCAATCTCGTTCCGCTCGTCGGCGATGCCTTGCAGGACGTCAGCAAGATCCAGATCCGTGTGGGAGGTTCACTCGACGAACCCCAAATTCATACGGAGGAAGCCAGGGAGATCGGCCAAAGCATCGAGACGGAGGTCGAGCAGCCGACAGAGATGCTGAGGGATGTCGACAAAGGGCTGGAAAAGGTATTTTGAGGTCCCGGGTCCAGCCCGTCCCCGCGATCTGTGCCGGTCGCCCCCCGCTGGCTGGCTAACGGGCGGCCTGCAACAGCTGATTGAAAGTCGCACTCGGCCGCATCACGGCCTTGGTCTTCTCTGAATCCGCAAGAAAGTATCCGCCGATATCCACCGGGTGGCCCTGCACTGCGCCCAGTTCATCCAGGATCTTCTGCTCGTTCTCGGCCAGCGCCTTTGCCAGCGGTGCAAACTTCGCCTGCAACCCGGCATCCTCGGTCTGTTCGGCCAGTGTCTGTGCCCAGTACATGGCGAGATAGAAATGGCTGCCCCGGTTGTCCAGCTGGCCGGTCTTGGGTGATGGCGACTTGTCGTTGTCAAGGAGTCGTCCCGTTGCGTCGTCGAGAGTCCGGGCCAGGATCCTGGCCCTGGCGTTGCCCGCCTTTATCCCGACCTCATCGAGCGACACGGCGAGCGCCAGGAATTCACCCAGCGAGTCCCAGCTCAGGTGATTCTCTTCCAGCAGCTGCTGCACCAGCTTCGGCGCCGTACCGCCTGCCCCGGTCTCGAACAGGCTACCACCCTTCATCAGGGGCACGACAGACAGCATCTTTGCACTGGTGCCAAGTTCCATGATCGGGAACAGGTCGGTCAGGTAGTCGCGCAGGATGTTGCCGGTGACCGAGATCGTGTCCTTGCCGCGAATCACCCGCTCCAGGGTGTAGCGCATCGAACGCAGCGGCGACATTATCTGGATATCGACGTCACTGAGATCGTAATCCTCAAGATAGCGCTTCACCTTGCGGATCAGCTCGGCATCGTGGGGACGATATTCGTCCAGCCAGAACACGGCCGGGGTATGCGACTCCCGGGCTCGACACACGGCCAGCTTCACCCAGTCGCGGACAGGTTCGTCCTTGGTCTGGCACATGCGCCAGATGTCACCCTTCTCGACGTGCTGTTCTATCAGTACCTGGCCTTCCTCGTCGACGATGCGTGCGGCACCATCGACCGGGATCTCGAAGGTCTTGTCGTGAGAACCGTACTCCTCGGCCTTCTGCGCCATCAGGCCGACGTTCGGCACGGTGCCCATGGTGGTGGGGTCGAAGGCGCCGTTGGTCTTGCAGAAGTTGATCATCTCCTGGTAGATGCGGGCGTAGGTACTCTCCGGCATCACCGCCTTGGTGTCTTTCAACTTGCCGTCGGTACCCCACATCATGCCGCCGTCGCGGATCATCGCCGGCATGGAGGCATCCACGATCACGTCGTTGGGGGCGTGCAGGTTGGATATCCCCCTTCGGGTATCGACCATCGCCAACTCGGGACGGGTTTGGTAGCAGGCATGGATATCGTGCTCGATCTCCTCGCGCACGGAACGCGGCAGCGACGTGATCTTTTCGTAGACGCTGCTGATGCCGTTGTTCGGATTGACGCCCAGGCGCTCGAACAGTTCACCGTGCTTTTCGAACAGATCCTTGTAAAAGACCTTGACCGCATGCCCAAACACGATCGGGTGCGAGACCTTCATCATGGTGGCCTTCACGTGCAGTGAGAACATCACGCCGGTCTCGTAGGCATCCTGGAGCTCGTCCTCGATGAACCGACACAGGGCCTTCTTGCTCATGAACATGCTGTCGATGATTTCACCTGCCAGCAGTTCGGTCTTTTCCTTGAGTACGATGACCTCACCGTACTTGGTCACCAGGTCCATCTTCACGCTGCAGGCCTTTTCCATCGTCATGCATTTTTCGCTGTGATAGAAATCACCGGCCCGCATGTGCGCAACGTGTGTGCGCGAGGCCGGGCTCCATCTGGCCATGGCATGCGGGTTCTTGCGTGCATAGCGCTTGACCGCTGGCGGCGCACGGCGGTCCGAGTTGCCTTCGCGCAGGACCGGGTTGACCGCGCTGCCCAGCACCTTCGAATAGCGTTGCCTGACGGCCCGATCTTCCTCGGTGCGGGGTTCCTCCGGGAAGTCAGGGACCCCGAAGCCGCGTGCCTGAAGCTCGGTAACGGCCGCTATCAACTGCGGTTCCGAGGCACTGATATTCGGCAGTTTCACGATATTGGTGTCGGGTTCCTGGGTCAGACGGCCCAGTTCGGACAGGGTATCCTCCACCCGCTGTCCGGGCTCCAGATACTCCGGGAACTCGGCGAGGATTCTGGCCGACAACGAGATATCGCTCTTGCGGATCCGGATACCCGCAGGGGCGGTGAAGGTCCTGATGACCGGCAGCAGCGAACAGGCCGCCAGCAACGGCGATTCGTCTGTGAGCGTATAGATGATCGTCGGGCTCTCTTTGCTCATAGGTACTCGCTGGCCAACAGGCAAAATGGCTGAAAATCGATACAAAAAAGAGACCATCCCGGATTCGGCCAGGAGATCACTTGGACTGAAGGGATTGTCCGCGCCCCCGCGTTGAAACGGCCTGCATATTGCAGCGGGTGATGTCTGACCGCATCGCAGGTTGTCCTTTGAACTCTAACGGTCCGGCATCATTTCATGCGACTTAACTAATGAACCCATCAGATTTTTTAATGGACATGATTTGGGTTGGCCGCGACATGACCTGACAGACACTGCCAGATCCTGGGCAATTTCGGACAACTGCTGCCGTCACGGATTCAGTCGAGCGAAGGTCAGGTCGATTTCCACCCGGTTGGGCCGAACGGCAGCAAACAACACTTGGCGTGTCATCGCACAAATCTGACCTCATCGCCTTCGCTGACCCATTCGGTATCTGGCCCAGCGCGACAAGGACGGCTGCTCGTTTCGACCGGGCAACCGTGAAATGCATCCTCTTTACGCCAGGTCCGACCTGATCTCAGAGGCCAATCACTGCTGGATCGACTGGATGTAGTAAACGAGTTCCAATATGCGTCCCCGCACCACTTTTTCGTAATCGCCACCATAAGAGCTGACGCTTCCTGGTTGCTGTGCAAGATACCTGTCACCCCAGACCGGCATTGCCCGTTCGCCATGGACAGGGACAGCGGCCCGGCCATCGATGATCTGAAAGACGCGCAGGAATGGATATTGGCCAGCCTTCAGTTCCGGATATTGGCCACCATTGTTCTTTGCCAGCAAGGTCAAATCGGTCGGCTTGACAGTGAGGAATGCTGCCACTACGCCGTCACCGCGCCCGTCAGCTCCATGGCAAGACATGCAAGAGATTCGGTACTCATCCGAGCCAATTGCGTCATCCTCTGCGAAAGCGGCACTGGTGGCCAAAAACAGCGTTAACACGATGACAACACCAGTCAATGCGAGCACTCGGGTAGTTGAATTGGATTTCAGCATGACTCCCTCCTTTGATATGTCTTTTGAAATGTTAGATTTCCCTGATTCAAGTTTTTACCATGATGAGCACAATGGTGCCGCTAACTTGATGAATGCTTGTTTTAGGTCAAACAGCAGCCTTTATTCATCCCTGGCCTGCGAATACTGACGAGTTGCAGACTGAAAAATCCGTTTAGAAAGGCAGCGATCAACACAAGCTCGCCTGGCGAATGACCGCCCGGCAGCGCCCCGCAAGTAACAGTTCGTAACTCCTCGTAACTGCACTGAAATTCCTTTTGCGCATCCGCAACTTATGATTCCATCAGGCAGCAAGCTTTCCGTCCTGGAGCCGTTGCCTGGCGATGTCGCCAATGCAAAAGCGGAGGTTTGTCATGTTTGCGCGAAAATTCATAGTTATTGCCAGCGTGCTGTTTGTGGCCCTGAGCACCCCCCTGTATGCAAAAAATGCCGTGCTTTCCGAGCTGGAGATTGGAGACCTGACATTCATGCGTGAGGAAGAGAAGTTGGCGCGCGACGTATACGCTGAGCTTTACCAGTACTACAAGGAAGATGGCACGCAATTGCTCATTCTCGCCAACATTGCGGCGTCTGAACAAAAACACATGGATGCGATGCTCAATCTGCTCGACAAGTATGGGCTCGACGACCCTGCGGCACGCATGCAGCCTGGTGAATTCGAGAACACCACGCTCGCCGCGTTGTACCAAAACCTTGTTTCGGACAGTGATGCCAATCAGCCGGTCCTGAGTGAGCCGACCAGCGGAGGCAAAGTCAGCCCCGTGGCGGCGCTCTATGTCGGCGCCTGGATCGAAGAACGCGACATGCTCGATATCATGCACGCAATCGAAAACACCAGCCGCGTCAATATAGTCGGGGTTTACACGGAGCTGCTTTGCGGGTCGCGCTCGCATTTGCGCGCCTTTGTCAAACAGCTCGGCCCTGATGACTATGAGCCACAGATACTGTATTCCTCGGACGATGCCGGAAGTGGCGCACCACCGGAAGAGACACTGGAATACTGGCTTGGCGACGAGTCAGATGAGGTGTGCATGTAGGTTGTCCCGGTACCCAGGCGTGGAGTCTCGGGTTGCCCTGGCGGGGTCGGTTCGGGGCAGTCAGAACGAATCCGACACCGGCTGCCAGGTCAAGTCCCGACTGCTACGTTTGATTTTTCCAGGTGGTATCGGGCCGACAGCGGCCCTGCGCGTGGCTGCAGCCCGCAATGGCCTCCCCGACGGTGGGGGAGGCCTTCGTCTACAGGGATCATTGCTGATCCAATGTGCTCCAACTTACCGTGAATCCATCCAACTGCGCACTGAGCGTGTTGCTGGTCGAGGCGCCTGCAATGTAGCTTTCATCCGACACCACATAAGTGGTGGGCCCGTAGCCGTGTCCATGGCCGTGGTGACCACCATGCGAGGCCCGATGATGGCGGCCATATCCGCGCCCGTGATCGTTGTGCTTCGCACGGTGTATCCGATCACTCGCGCGATCCATGGCCCGGTCCATCACCCTCCTCTCCCTCGGGCTGTAATAGCCGTCGCGTTCGAAGCGGCGTTCCATATGCGCCAGCTTATGCTGATCCTTGCGCAAGCCCCTGACCTCCCTGTGTGAAAGGTCACCGTATTCCCTGGCGTCGCTGATCCGCGCCCACTGCCTGTCCTGGCGCCTGTCGACCCGGTTCTCGAAACGCTGCGAACCCTTGGCATGACCCCAGCCATTGCCGTGGCCCTGTGCCAGCGTGACGGTACTCAGGCCCAATGTGCCGGCGACCATGAACGCCAGCAAGTATTTCATTTTTTTCATCGTTCTTTCTCCTTCCCTATTCGGTCATATGCCCTGGTTGCGGGTATAAGTACCGTTTGTCACCAGTTGCGTTTGTGGCCGCCCGAGCGTGATGCAACCCGGTCATTGTTCTTCGCCCGGTAGACCCGGTTGCTGGCACGATCAACGGCATTGCTCAGCTTGCGACGCTCAACTTTCGTGTAACGACCGTCACTGCCGAAATGCCTGTCCATGTGCGCGATCCTGCTCTGATCCTTTTGCAGTCGCTTGTGCTCGCCCCGGCTCAGTTCGCCGCTGTGGCGACCATGCCGGATCTGTGCCTGCTGTTTGGAAAGCTGGCGGTCCAAGCGATTGTCAAACCCACCGCGTCCACCGATGCCGTACGAGCTGTCTTTCCGCCGGTCGTGCCCGGCATAGCGCGCGCGGTCGTGCGAGCGGTCGGCGTGCCTGGTCAGGCTGCGACGATCATGCCCGGTGTAACGCCCGTTGTTGCCGTGCCGCCGATCCGAACGATAGTCTGAGCGCGCACGGTCGTGCGGGCGGTCGGCGTGCCTGGTCGGGCTGCGACGATCATGCCCGGTGTAACGCCCGTTGTTGCTGTGCCGCCGGTCCGTGCGCTGGTCTGCGCGAGCATGCTGCGGCTCCCTGCGGCCCAGGCCGTGGTCGTTCCCGCTGTTGCCGGCACGCGCCTGCCGATCGCTCCGGTTGCGGTCGCCACGTTCACTACGGTCGCCAACACGGTTGTCATTGCCGGCCGTTGTTGGTCGTCGACGTTCACTTCGACCCTCCGAATCCGTGGCCTCCCTGCGCTCGCTTCGCCGCTGACGATCTTCGCCCGTACGTTCCGTTGCGGCCTGCCTGCGGCTGTCGCCGCCTTCGTGGTCCTGGGTCGCGGCGATTGCCACTCCGCCCAGACCCAGGGTGGAGGCCACCAGCAGTGCGACCATTGTTTTCGTGCTTTTCATTTCGAACTCTCCTGTTCCGCCGATGAGGTCCGATCTGGATCCTCGACATCATTCTCGGTCGGCGAAGCTGAACGACCGCTGAACGCGCAAAAATGCAGGCAGGAGGGTGGGTCGGGGCACCATGGGCCTGTGCTATTGTTTTCGTCAAAGAGGCAGCGAACGAATCAGTCAGCGAACATGACCTCCCGAACCAGAATGCCCACCACCGTGCGGCTGTCTTGCGGCCTCCTGATCCTGTCCCTGCTCACCGGCTGCGCCGGTGGCCCCAAGCGACCGGTCTTTTATCCCAACAGCCACATCCAGCAGGTCGGCCAGGCCCAGGCCGCACGCGATACCGATGACTGCATGGCGCTCGCAGACCGTTATGGCGTCAGCCGCACCAGGGACGGCGAGGTCGGCAGCAAGGCGGCCGCGGGCGCGCTGATCGGCGGTGTTGGCGCCGGGGCCTGGGGCCTGGTGAGCGGCGATGCCGGCGAGCGTGCCGCCGCAGGGGCCCTGGCAGGTGGCTCCGCCGGCGCGGTGAAGGGCGGTATCGATTCGACCCGTATCAACCCGACGTTTCAACGCTTCGTCCAGCGCTGTCTGAAGGATCGCGGCTACGAGGTGATCGGCTGGGATTAGCGGGCGCCGTTCAGGCCCACGAAACTGCCGCCATTGCTTTCCGCCAGCTTGCGCATCAAGGCCGCGTAACGCACGGCATTCATGGGGATGGCATCACTGAGCCCGAATAGCACCGGGAAACCGACCGTGTGGATGCGCACACGCCGCCTGCCCGAGCTGTCGGCGCGATTGAGCCGGGCCACGGTATCGACCACGGTCTGGATGGAGCCACGTGCGAAGTCGTCGCCGAACACGTACAGGCTGATGCGCTTGTCCTGCGCATGGAACCGCCGGATGGCGGCCTCGATGCCCTCCACCGGGCTGGAATTGGAGAAGGGCTGCCAGCTTGCGAGCCGCTTGATGATCGACTTGCGACGCGCCGGCGTATCGGGAATCCACTTGCCCTTGTAGCTCGAGAACATGTAGTCCCCCATGTCGTTCATCACCTGGATGCCCTTGACCTCGGGGTAGATGTCCAGCACCTCCGTGACCTTCTGCAGCACCAGCGGCCAGGCCCCCTGCTGCATCGAACCCGAGGTGTCGATGATGAATATGATGTACTCGCTGTCGACCGGCACCCCGCCGATCGTGTCGGCCAGTTTCCTGCGCCGGTAGCCGCTGCCCAGCAGGCGCTTCATCTCCGCGCTCAATTCCTGTTTCGCCGAGGCCAACTGACCCTCGATGATGGTCTGCGCCTCGTGTTTGTTGCGGGTCGTGGCGTATTGGCCGCGAATGCTGGATTCCTCGCCCTGCAGGCGTGCCAGCCTTTCGCGCTGCTCGGAGATCTGCTCCTGGCGGGCGGTCAGCTCGCGGTCGAGCACCTCGGTCTCCCCCCGGATCTCGTGCAACTCCGCCTCCAGTTGCGCCACCAGCCCATTGAGGTCGACGGCCAGCTTTTCGATGACGTGCGGCTCGGAGATCTTTACGATCACCAGCAGCAGGATGATGGCGCCGAATCCACACGAGACCACGTCCAGGAAGGACAGGTTGAATATCTCCACGCTGCGGCGCGTGCGGCGGCTCATGGCCAGTCTCTCGCCGGCGTCAGGAAGGAGCCACGCGTCTCCTGCGCGAGCTTCCAGAATGCCGCCGCCGCGTAGGCATCACCCTCCATCGGTAGCAGCACCGTATTCACCGGTATGCCGGACGGCAGCACGTTCACCGCCGCCTGGAAGTGTTGCAGGCGCTCCTTGGCTGACACCGTGTTGCCACGAGGCTTGCCGCGACCCTGTGTCGGCAGGCCATCGGTGAGCAGGATGATATTGTCCGGCTTCGGCGAGAGCTTCCCGGCCACGGCGAGTGCCTTGTACAGGCTGGTTCCATCGCCCGGCACGGTCTGGCGCAGGCCGCGGACGGCGGCATCCACATCCTTGCGGCTGGAGGCATTCAACCAGGTCCCCGCGGTTCCGCTGACCGCTGGGCTGGCCTCGGTGTTGAAGGCGTACAGCTGGAAACGCGCGGTGGGAGGAAGATTGCTGACCAGCCAGTCCGCGGTCTTGAGCGTACGCTGCCATTTGGGCGAACTGCGCTTGCTGGCGGTATCCATATTGCGCCGCCGCACCACGTTGATGATGGTCTCGTCGAGCATGCTGGCCGAGACGTCCACCAGGATCAGGACCCGCTCGCCGCCCATCTTCAACCCGGTGAGGTACTGGCGGTCCCCCTCCCCCTGGACCCGGCGCACCTGACTGCCGCTGTCCTGATCCGCGGCCTGAGGCGCGCCCAGCCGCTTGTGCTGTGCATCCAGGCTCTTGAGGTCTGAGGCCAGTTCGTTGACGTGCCGCTGACTGGCCAGGGTCTGGTTTTGCATGCGCGCCAACTCGATCTCGAGCTGCCGGATGATCTCGATGATCCGCTCGGCCTCGCCCTGGGTCTCGACCAGCTCGGTGTCCGCTGCCGCCAGGCTGTTGCGCGCCGTCACCATCTGCTCGCGGCCGACGATCGCCTCCTGCTCGAGCCGGACCACCTCGGAGCGCAGGTCGGCGAACACGGCATTGCGGGTGCGCAGGGTATCGCGATCCAGGATCAACACCAGCAGCACCACGGCACCAAAACCGCAGAACATGATGTCGAGGAACGACATCGAAAAGGCCGAAACGGGGCGACGCTTCATATTGCCGTGGCCCCTGGAAAACCGTTCAGCCCTGCAGGCGCCGGATCAGCCAGTGGTCGACGTAGCGTTCGCTGTCGAGCACCAGGCGCTCCTGCATCAGCTGCAGCTGGTGGATAAAGAACATCAGCACGATGCTTATGACCAGCGCGATGAAGGTCGAGTTGAAGGCCACGCCCAGGCTGGAGGTGACGCCGGTGATGTCACCCTCCACCGCGCGGTGTGCCTGTCCGAGGGCGTCGCCGATGCCGCGCACGGTCCCGATGAACCCCACCGAGGGTATCGCCCAGGCGATGTACCGGATGATCGACAGTTCGGACTCCATTCGCTCGCCTTCCGATTCGCAGACATCGCGCGCCGCGGTCGAGACATCCTGTACGTTTCGCGTGGCAGCGAAACGCCCGATGGCCGTCAGCAGCGCGCGGGGCAGCAGATAGTGCAGTGTCGACGGCGGTAGCGACTCGATCCTTCTGACCAGGTCACGGGTGTCTTCCGGGCCGATCGGCAGCTCGGGTGGCAGCCGCAGCAGGTCCTGATCCAGCAGTCCCTGCTGCCGGTAGGCAGCCCGGCCCTTGAAGCCGAGGATGGCGAAGGCCCACAGCATCAGGACGAAGCAGGCCTCCTGCTCGTAGTCCTTGACCACCACGAAGAACGAGCGCTGCTGGACGTAGTCAGGATCGGACTGCATCTGCCGCGCCTCCTGTTCCAGGAACAGCCTGGCCTGGGGCCTGATGACGCTGACGTAGAGCGCATGAACCAGGATGAAGGCGATCAGCAGCGAGAACACCTGGTATACGAGCTCTACCGGAAAACCTCTCCTCATGACCTGGCTGTTCCTGTGCTGGCTGCGGTTGAATTCAGATGTCCACGGGGAAGGACACGGCGCTGTCGGCACCGATCTTCTCCGAGGGATTGAACGTGGCCGCCGGTCTCGGTGCCTGGCGCGGACGCTCCCGGTCGGGTGCTCCAGGCGTATTCGACTCCTGACCGGGATCCGGCGCCCCGGTCCGATCCCCGCCCTGGACCGACTGGGCATGCAGCACCCCGTTCACCGCCAGGCAGGCGGCCATCAAGAGCATTCGCGGGTATGGTTTCATTCCTGGTCCCGTCTCACTGGTTCGCATAACGTGCCACACGAAACCCGAGGTCCGGACGCGCAACGCGGCTGTAATCACGATAACTCAGGCGCAGCTCGGTGATCGTCCCCTGCCGCCAGCTCGAATCGCGAACCACGTGGTGGTCCCCGTTCTTCGGGCCCAGCGGGTCTTTGACCACGCTGCCCGCTTCCCCCGGGTACACCGCATAGTAGTCATGCACCCATTCGGCGACATTGCCGCCGAGGTCGTGGAAACCTTCCGGCCGTGCGGCAAAACTGGCCACGGGTGCTGCCACGCGGTGGCCGTCATTGTAGTCCGGCACCGTATTGGCAAGGGTATCCGCAATACTTGCATCGGCAAAATTCCCGACCACCGAGGTGGGCGGGAAGCCACCCTCCCACGGATAACGCTGCTCCGACTGCCGGGTGTACTTGCGCGCCACGTAGGCCCACTCGGCCTCGCCGGGCAGTCGATAGCCACGGCCCGTCGGTGTAACCGCCCGCATCCGGCCATCGACCTCGGTGTAGGCCGGGGGCAGGCCTTCGCGCTGGCTCAGCCAGTTGCAGTAACGCGCTGCATCGTCCCAGCTGACGTTCACCACCGGCTGGCTGTCGAGATTCAGGCTGCCGCCATCGGCCGACCCGGAATCATGGGCCGGTTTGAATCTGCGGTATTCGGCGTTGCTGACCTCCCGGGCCCCCATATAGAAAGGCCGTACCAGCTGCACCTGGCGGACGCTCTCGTTGGCGCGGCGCCCCGCCTCGCGACGCGAGGCACCCATGCGCAAAATACCCTGCGGACGCACAAGCCTGAGCCCCTGCCCGGCGGAAGTGCGGGTCGTCGCGGGTGTGGCCGCAGCCTGTCTTGCCTTCTCAGCCTGCTTCGCAGTGACCAGGGTGACCTCCACATTCTGGCTGCTGCCGGCACGTGGGGTGACTGTGACGCTCCTGGATGCGTATCCCGGCTTGCTGAACACCAGGGTATGACTGCGTGTCGGCAGCCGCAGACGCCGGGTCGCCTTGCCGACATCCCTGCCGTCCACCCGCAGGCCTGCATCCGCCGGCCGCGCCGTCACGAACACGATCCCGTACTGTGGCTTGAGCCGGGCTTCGAGCGACTCCTCCCCGTCGGCGGCCAGTTGCACCATCTCGTCGAGATCCTCGTAGCCCGGCTTGGCGAGACGCAGCCGGTGTTCGACGCCCGAGGTGAGTACCAGGCTGAGTGGCGTGGTGCCCTGAAACACCCCATTCAGGGTCACGATCGCCTCGGCGGGTTCACTGCTGATCGTCAGGCGCCCGTCGAGTGGTTGCAGCCGGAAGCTGTCCAGCACCTGGTCCGTCCCGGCCTTTATCTCCTGGCGTACCGAAATCTGCTTGTACTTTTCGAGCGCCAGCACCAGGTCGTGCCCGCCCTGAAGGAGTTCGGTATCCAACGGGGTGACTCCGAGCCGTTCGCCGTCGACCAGCACCGTCGCCCCTCCGGGCTGGCTGTCGATGCGCACATTGGCCCAGGCCGGTTCGAGGACATGGCTCAGCCGTTGCGACTTCCCTTTGCCGAACACCTGCAATGTCGCCTCTACCGGCAGGTAACGCTCGGTCTCGATACGCAAGGTGCGCGTGCCGCCAGGGATCTCGGCAAGGCCTTCGGCGTCAATCTCGATTGCCGAACCATCGACGAACAGGCGGAACGGAACGTCCGGCTGCAGGGAGATGCCGACGCGCCCCGGCAGTTCCTCGAGCTCGAACTCGAACACCTGCAGTCCGCCCGATCGCACCTCGATGTCCTGCTCCAGCGGCCGGTAACCCTCGTGCCGTGCGCTGAGCCTGTAGCGCCCGGGCATGACCAGTTGTCGCCCGCCGATCGATATCGCGGGCGGGAACCCGGCCAGTGACCGGCTTTGCGGTTGCGGGCTGATCTTTATGGTGACGGGCGTCGCCAGCAACACGAACGCCACGGCCAGCAGCAACACCAGGAAGGCGGCCAGGGCAAGCCAGCGCCAGGTGCGCTGCCTGGCTGGCGGCGGCCCGGATACAACCACCTCGGGCAGGGGTCGCTGGATCAGCGGCGGCGGTGAGGCCGGAGGCACCATCGCAGTGACTGCCTGGCGTTCACGCACGCGGATCTCGACCTGGTCGCCCTGTACCCGCCAGTCGATGGCCGACTCGGCGACCTCCACGAGATCACCCGATTTCAACCACCGGGATTCGCTCAGGTGTTCGTGGTTGTGGAACATCTGCATGCCGGTCTGGGTCGGCTGGATGAAGGCATGGCCCTCGGCCAGACCAATGTGCGCAACGACGGCATCGTCCGGCAGGCCGGGTAGCAGGATGCCGTCCTGGCCGGCGCCGCCGATGGAGATCGGAAGGTCCTGCGCCCCGAACTGGCGTTCCCCGCGCGCGTCGCGGATGGAATAGACGCGGCTCAAATCGCCTCCTCGCAGCGCAACTGCAGCGGCGGGACGCGCACCCCGGGACGCAGCGAGATCACCTTGCGGACATCCCGGTAACCGGGCCTGCTGCCGACAATGGTGTAATCCCCCGGCAGCAGTTCCAGCTGGTAGCTGTCGAAGCGGCCGAGGCGACCGACGCGATAGACCACCACGTCGGTAGCGCCATCTGATTTCAGAGTGACGGTCACCGGGGTGCTGGCCCGGGCCAGCAGTTCGCGCAGCGTCGTGATCTTTCGCGCCAGACGCTGCTCGCCCGGCGGCGCCTCGCTCGCCACGGCCAGCAGCTTTTCGGCATTCGCCCTCGGCTCGGCGGCATAGACGCGCGCCGGCTTGTCCAGGTAGTGGTCGAATTGCGCATGCAGCTTCGCCCGTTCCTGCGCGTGGTGCAGTCCGGACCGGGCGAAACCGGCGTCCGGGTCGATGGCCAGTGCCTTGCGGTAGAGGCCGGCTGCGGCCTGCCAGTCTTCATCACGGACCTTGTCGTCCACCTGCCTGCGCAGCCTGCTCAAAGCGGCCTGTGCCTGCATCTCCTGCATACTCCGTCGCGCATCGCGCACCGCGCCATCGTCTGGCCGCAGGCGCCCGGCCTGGTCCAGTGCCTCGGCGGCGGCAGCCATCTGGCCTGCATCGAGTGCCTCGAGCGCACGCGTCATGGCGGCACCGAATAGAAGCTCATCGACCTGGGCAGACAATCGCCCAACCGCCTTCCGGGCCTGCACGTGGCTGGCATCCAGTTTCTCCGCCTGGCGGTAGGCCGCCAGGGCCGCGTGCAGTTCTCCGTCCGACTCCGCCTTCTGGCCGAGTTCCATCTGCGCGATGCTGGCAAGGCGGCTGCGTGCCCGCACCAGCCCCTCGGTCGCCGCCGGATGTTCCGGCTCGATGAGCAGGACCGCCTCGAAACCGGCGATGGCGGCTTCGATATCGTTTGCCGCCAGTGCGCGTTCCGCTGCTTCCAGGCTCGCGGCCAGCATGACACCGCGGTTGGCCTCCATTCGATGCAGCAACGCGAGCGCCGACTGATAACTGCCAGCTGCCGTCTCGAACTGTCTCTGGGCGAAGCGGCGGTCGCCCGCGGTTGCCAGGGCCGCCGCCTCGCTCCAGTCCGGCTCACCCCAGGCCGGGGCATTTTGCAGCCCCAGCCGGGCACGCAGCTGCAGATAGTCCTGCATGGCCTGTTGTGCCAGGTCGCGCTGAGCCCCGCTGCCGGCCTGCGGCTGTTCAGGCGGCGGCGCCTTTTCCGCGGCGGCGGGAGGCTGGACCGGGGAGACCATGGCCGGCAGCGCAAACATCACGGCCAATGCGGTGACCAGCAGCAGCACACCTAGCGCAGGCCACAACCAGCGGGCGCCTGACGCACCGCGATCCGCGTCGGAGGGCTGCCCGGGCGGTCGCAGGACGGTCGCGCCCGCTTCCCCGGGTTGTCGATGTGTATCCATAGAATTCTGCCCGGATCAGGGACTGGGCAGGCCGGTCTCGGTGGCATACAGGCGCTTGAGCAGTGCACGCCACTTCGCATACTGCACCTCGGCAGAACCGGTGAGTCGGTGGGTCTTGCCTTCCACCTCGACCACCATGGGCCTGGCCTCGGAAGAGAACGATTCATCGAGTTCGGCAATCGCCTCCTCGTGGATGTCGGTCTCCGAAGACTTGTCGAAACCGGTCTTGATCGCATAGGCACCGCCCAGCACCAGGACGTCGCGCAGCACATCGTAACCGGCATTGTTATTACGATTGGAACCCTGCAGCGCGATGGCACCGATGATGGCCGCCGCTCCCAGCAGCTTGCGCTGCAGGGCATCGCGTTCGACCTTGCGCAGTGCACTGGCCTCTTCGCTGCGCGCCTTGCGCCATTCTGTGTATGGCTGCTTCATTTCGCGTGAGAAGTTGTCGAAATGCCCGTTCAGGGTGTCGACCAGCAGCAGGTCGCGCTCGCGGATCGCCAGGACACGGCGATATATGGGATCGTCTTTGGCCGGCAGACGCACGACTTCGAACCCGTCGCTCCTCTTCCTCGATGTAACCCTCGAAGGCGTCCGGCGCCACGTCCGCCGCGAAACGCAGCGTGGCAACCCGGCGGATCGCGGTCGTCTGCGCCGGATCCAGTTTAGCCCGATAGTTGCTCAGGTCATTGGCGATGGTGTTATAGAGCGGCTGGAACACGTCTTCGCCGTCCATGGCGCTGAGCCTGTATTGCGAGGCTATGACCTCGTCCCGGTAGGTGCGCTTGAACCACTGGCGTCCGGTCGCATCCAGGGCCGTGATTTCCAGCGCCAGGTTTTCGCCGTCCGATTCCAGGATGGTGCCCTGCACCAGGACCTCGCTGCCGATGGTGCCACGCGGGACCAGGCGGACTGCACCCCAGTATCCCGTGTTCTCCATGGTGGCGCGGAGCTGTTCCGGCAGGTAGCGTGCCTCGGCCTCGCGGATTTCCATTGACAGGCCCAGGGCCTCATCCTCGTCTTCCGGCAGTTTGCCCGGGGCGAACAGTTCCACCCAGACGTCCAGCAGCCGATCTTCCGGCAACTCGGTGACGGTTCTGTTCAGCGGCACCTTGCCCTGGATATTGCGTGTCGGCCCCATGGTGCTGCAGCCCTGCACCAGGGCGAGCAGCATGAGCGGCATGAGCATTGACAATCGCATGACCCTGCGCCTCCTCAGCGCGTTCCCTCCTTGTACTTGCGGTATTCCTCCCACAGCTTCTCCTTCAAAGCGGGCGATGTTTCCTTTTCCGCAGCCTCGCGGAGCTGACGTGCCACCACGTCATCATCGCTGCCATCGGGGATGCCCGGCGGCGCGCCCTGCCTGCCACCCCTCCCGGAAGCCCCGGGGCCCATACCCTGGCCACGCGTGGCACTCGCCTCGCCGCCATCCCGTTTTTGTGCACCGGCCCCGGTATCCGATTGTTCGGCGTCGCCGGCAGAACCCGCTTGCGCGGCGCCGCCGCCCGCCGATGCCCCTTCCCCTTGGGCCGCATCGGCGGCATCACTCGCGGGGGTCTCGGCCCTCACACGCTCCTGCTCGCGCAGCAGCATTTCGTCGAAATCTCCAAGGCCGCCCAACAGTTCCGCATCGAGGACGGCGATCTGTTCGTCGATGGTCTGCTCCCGCACCTGATCGATGGCGGCCGGGGCCAGGAAGACCGGCGGCCGCTCGGGGCAACCCAGTTGGGGCGGTGGCGACAGCCCCGCCTCCATCACCGCCGCGCATCCCTCGGCGACCAGGCGGTGCAGCTGTGCAACATAGGCGGCATAGTCCGATGCCTCCGAGGCATCGAGGCTGCCACGCTGCTGGAGTCGATGAAAATCCTGCTCGGACGCAACCATGGCGGCATGATTGGCGCGAAGGCTGTCGACCAGGGCCGCGTCATGGGCGGTCGCGCCACTGGCACCCGCCAGCACAACCCCCCCTGCCACCACCAGAAATCCACCGTACTTCATCAGGATCACCCCGGTAAACACGCTGCAGACGCCACGCATGGTCTCTGCAGCCATTGCAGGACCCGCTCAAACACGGGTCTGCGCCGCCTGGCGTGCGCAACTTGTCCCAGTTGATGCAACCGGACATAGTGTACTGCTTCGCAATTACTCGCACATTCAGGGGCCACTCCGGGCATGCCCGGGCGGCGGCGTGCAGCAGGTTCTCTCCGGCTGAGCGCAGCGCAGAGGCCCTCTGCCAGACGTTTTGCACAAACGGCTTAGAGGCGCCCGCGTAACGGTTGGTTCCGCGGGGCACCGATTGGACAGACCGCCAGTTCTAAGCACGTGGGGGAAATGGCCGGGCCTTACAATCCATTTCCCTTGCCGCCGCGATCACGGCCTGTCCGAGTGCGAGACCGCCGTCGTTTGCCGGCACACGCTGGTGGCTCAGCACGCGCAGTCCCGCTGTTTCCAGGTGCCGGACCAGCGCATCGAACAGCGTCCTGTTCTGAAACACCCCGCCCGAAAGGGCGACCGTGGTGATGTCCCTTTCGCGTGCCAGGCGGATCGCCAGGCTGGCCAGGGCCGCGGCCAGCCCGCCATGAAAGCGGGCGGCGATCAGCGGTCCAGGCACCGCCTGTTGCAGATCCCCTAGCAACGACCGCCACATCGGGGCGGGATCGAGCCGCCAGGGCGATACGGAGTCGTCGAGTTCGAAGGGGTAGTCGTGAGCCGAAGCAAGCGCCGCGGGCGCCACCAGGGCCTCCAGCTCGATCGCCGCCTGCCCCTCGTAGTGGATGCCCTCGCGGCAGATGTCGAGGGCCGCGGCCACCGCATCGAACAGGCGCCCACAGGAGCTGCTTGGGGGCGAATTGATTCCCCTTTCCAGCATTTTAGCAAGCATGTCCAGGGGTTTCTGACGCAGATAGGCGGCCAGCTCCAGGTCGCCGAAGTCACGCATGAAGCCCTCGAACCCCAGGTGGGTAGCTAGCTGGGCATAGAGGTTGCGCCACGGTTCCAGGATGGCCCGGCTGCCGCCGGGCAGGGGCACCGGGCAGAGGTGCGCCAGCCGTGAATAACCGCGGTAATCGGCGAGCAGGAACTCGCCACCCCAGATGGACCCGTCGTCGCCAAAGCCGAGGCCATCCAGTGCCACGCCGATCACCGGGTCCGCATCGAGCGGGAACTCCGCATCGGCCAGGACGCTCGCGATGTGCGCGAAGTGGTGCTGTACGGTCACCAGTTCCAGCCCCTCGCGCGCGGCCAATGCCCTTCCCAGCCGCGTGGAGCGGTAATCCGGGTGCAGGTCCACTGCGAGCAGGTCCGGATGGTGCTGGAACAGTCCGCGATAGAGGTCGATGGTTCGTTCGTATTCGTCGGCGGTGCGTGCGTCTTCGAGGTCGCCCAGGTGTTGCGACAGGACGGCCTGCCCGTCCTTGAGCAGACAGAGGGTGTTCTTGAGCTCGCCACCTAGCGCCAGCACTGCCGGCGCCTGCTCGAACCCGGGCGGCAGGATCAGTGGCGTCGGCGCGTAGCCACGCGCACGCCGCAGCACACGGGGCCTGCCGGCCATCATGCGGACCACCGAATCGTCGACGCGGTTGACGATCTCACGGTCGTGCAGGAGATAGTAGTCAGCGAGGCCTTCCAGCCGCCGGGTCGCCTCCGCATTGGCGGTGCATTGCGGCTCGTCACTGAGGTTGCCGCTGGTCATAACCAACGGGCCCTCCCAGTCCTCCAGCAACAGGTGGTGCAGCGGACTGTACGGCAGCATGAATCCGAGCGTCGTCTGGCCAGGCGCAACACCGGGGGCCACCTGCACGCCGGCAGGATCACGTGCCAGCAGGACCACCGGCGCCGCAGCCGATGCGAGCAGCGCCGCCTCCTGACCATCACAGGCGCAGCAGGCGCCGACCACCCCAAGGTCGCGCGCCATCAGGGCGAAGGGTTTGCGGTAACGGCGTTTGCGCGACCGCAGCTCGTTCACCGCAGCGGCGTTGCGCGCATCGCAGGCGAGATGGAATCCGCCGATACCCTTGACGGCGACAATGTTGCCCGCTACCAGCAGCTCGCTGGCGGCAGCCACCGCGTCGCGGCCGGGATGACGGACCGCCGCACCCTCCCCGTCCACCAGCACCGCCTTTGGGCCACATACCGGGCAGGCGTTGGGCTGGGCATGAAATCGACGGTCGGTGGGGTCCAGGTACTCGCGCAGACAGTCCGGGCACATCGCAAACCGGTCCATGCTGGTGTTCGAGCGATCGTACGGGATGCTGCGTACGATGCTCAGCCGCGGGCCGCAGTGGGTGCAGTTGGTGAACGGGTAACGGTAGCGGCGATCGGCCGGATCGAAGATCTCGGCCCGGCATGCCCCACAGGTCGCGGCATCCGCAACCACCCCCGTGTGCACCTCGCCACCCTCGCTGGAGACAATGCGAAAATCGACCATCTCCGGGACCTGTGCGCAGTCCGCCCGCTCCAGTGCGTCGATACGCCCCAGCGGCGGACAATGACGTTGCAGCAGGGCGCAGAACTGCTCGATCTGCGCCGCTGCACCCACCAGGCGGATCAATACCCCGGCTGCATCGTTGCGCACATCGCCGCCAAGGCCGCATTCGCGTGCCAGGCGCCAGACAGTCGGCCGGAAGCCGACCCCCTGCACCAGGCCACGCACCCGGATCGACTCACACCTCAAAGGACCGTGCACACCCCACCGCGACCGGCCCCACCCGGGATTCCCCAACCACCGGCCCGCAGCCGCATGGCTTCACGTTCCCGCATATCCAGTCCATCCGTATCATTTTCGACCCCGCCACTATAGGCGCAGAGGCATTGAACGTGAATGCGGCGGGCATCGGCAGGAGAGGGGCGGATGGGAATCATTTTCTGCACCGGGTTGCAACGCGAGTCCCGATTCGGGTTAACATCCGGCCCAACGGGCCGATAGCACGGGATACCGGCGAATGGTGCGGGCATTTCCCCGCATGCGGCCAGGCTGCAGGGTAGCCGGATACAAGGTCAAGTGTGGCGCGAATCACATAAACCCGCACACACTGGTCCATCCTTTTCTCCCTCAGGAAACAGGAGCATAAACTTGCGCAAACTCATCGTCCTAGGCCTTGCCGTCATCGTCGCGGCCTGTGCCCCGCCGCAGAAACCCACACCGAAGCCCGTGGCCCAGCCCCAGCGCTTCGACGGCCTGGAGCTGTTGGCGCAGGAATCGCCACCCGAGCGTGACGGCATCCGCGAGTCCTTCCGTTACGACCGTAGCAGCCGTGCGACCAGCATCGACGGCCTGAGCTATTTCTTTTACGACCCGGATCACAAACGCTCGGTAATCGGCTTTTCGGTCAAAAACGACGGATCGCCCACGATCAACCCTGTCGGCTTGAGGCGCAAGGGCGCGCGTCGCGAATACGCATTCCATTTCGCCGATCGTGCGCGCGAGAACATCTATCTGGCGATCAACGACGACGTGAAGATCACGGGCCGCTTCAGTCACGACAACATGTTTCGGGAACTGCACTTTTTCCCGCGCAAACAGCTGCCGGCGCTGCGGGTCGACCACGCCAAGGGCCTGCTCGAGGTGACCCTGCCCACGGGCGAACCGGTACTGTTCGATCAGGACAGCATGGAGCTGGTCGGCGGTGCCCTGAAAGAGTCCCCGATCGATTTCAATCGCAGCCGGCATCTTCGACACAACCCCGAGGTGAGGTACAAGGGCGAGTATCTCGTCGTGACGGTTGCTCAGCGCGGAGAAGCGCCACGTCGGGCAGAGGTCTGGGGACAGACCAAATACGCCGAGGCCTACTATCCGGCCAAGTATAAGAAGGCCTGTCGCCTGTCGCCGAAATATATCTGGGACCAGAACCCAAAGAAGGGCGACAACGATCCCAAGCTGACCATGCTGCACAAATCGGATGCCGAGCTGTTTGCGGCGGTGGAGAGGCAATGTGGCTGGGATCTGGCGCAGCTGAAGGGGACCGGATCGCAGTTCGCGAAGGCCGCGAACTGACCGGATGTCGGCAGCGCCCGCCCGCCGCCTGGTCAAACACAGCGAAGATCGGAATCTGCTGATAAGTTGAGGGAGATCAAGGCAGGGTCGACAGCCATGCACCAGACTTTGCCCATACGCCGCACAGCAGAATTCTCTGTGTTGCGTGGGATCTCACTCCTCCTGACTATTGAGCTTGCCCGCCGAACCCCGGCGGGCTTTTTGTTTCTGCCGCCGGCGCTCCGCCTCGTCAGCGGGCCTTTTTTTGCGGTTCCAGTCTGTGCAGCGCCGCCGCCAGGTCGTTCCCGAGCTGTTCCAGGGTCTCGCTGAGCGCCGCCGCGTAGGCATCGTAGCCCTCACCGCCCGATAAGCTCCGGTAGAGGGTCTGGCCGGTCTCCATGACCTTGCCGCTGCGATCGGCGATCAGGGACCAGGCCACGTCCAGGGTGACCTCACCACCCAAAGCCCCGTCGAAGCCACGGATATCCAGGCCGATGCGGTAATCGGCATCGGGAGCTATCCGGCTCGGATAGTTGAAGATGTTCCGGGTACCCAGACTGCGCCCGATGTTTTGCGCCAGCACCCGGCTGATCTCCTCATCCAGCCTGCCCCCCCAGCGATTGAATTCGTCCACGCTGAGCCTGTTGCCGCCCGCCCGGGTCACGATCTGCGGTCGGTCCAGGTATTGCGGTATGTCGATCGGGCCTATGGCCAGCACCAGCCGAGACTGCCGATCGGGCGGGACCACCGAATCGGCTTCGTTCAGGGTGTAGAAACTCGCCTTCGGTGTGGTGCTGCAGGCCACCAGCAAAAATGTCACAAGGACAACCGGCAAAAGCGTGGCGAATCGAATGTTCACTGGGTATCGGCTCCTTTGCCGCGGATGATCGCCTCGGGGTGACGTTCGAGATAGTCGGCCATTATCCGGAAAGAACGTGCAGCCGAACCCAGTTCCTGTAGTACACGGTGCGCCTCCGACTGCAGGGCGGAATTGGGGGACAGCACCTTTTCTGCACTGATCAGCGTCCTGCGGGTCTGCTCCAGCGTCTTGTTGAGTTCGGATACCGTTTCCCGATCCAGCCTTTCCATCAGCACATTGGTGGTCTGCATGGTCTCGCGCAGGGCCTCGAGGCTTTGACTGAGATCCTCGCCCATGCGATCGAGCGGCAGACGGGACAGACGGCTGAGCAGACCGCGCAGCTCGTCCAGCGGGGTCTGTACCGTCGGCAGCTCAGGGACACCCGCCCCCCAGACGATCTGCCGCTGTGGGTCATCCGGATAGAAATCGAGATCGATATAAAGGGCGGAGGTGATCAGGCTGCCGGTCTTGAGCTGGGCACGCAGGCCATTGCGTACCAGCCGGTCCCACAACTCGCGTTCTGCAACCGACACCTTGTCCGTACCCGCCGTGTCATTCTTGATGCCGAGTCGCTCAGGCTCGATCCAGACCGTCACCGGGATGTGCGCCTCGCGCTCGTCGGCATCGAGCTGCAACTGTATCTCATCCACCTCGCCTATACGGATGCCCCGAAATTCGACGGGGGCACCGGGTAACAGACCGCGGACGGAACCCGCAAAGGCCATGCGCCATTGCTGACGCCGCTCAAAGCTGGGCTTGAGCGCAGCCTTCTCGTCCGGATACAGCCTGAATCCGGTATCCGAATCGGCGCGCTCGCCGATAGCGGCGTGCGGTGGCGTCCCGAATGCCACACCACCCAGCAGCATCGAGGCCAGCGAATCGGTATTGAGACGCAGGCCATTCGCATCCAGCGAGACCTCCACCCCCGAGACATTCCAGAACCGGGTATTGTTACCGACTCTGGCATCATTAGGTGCGTCCACGAACACCGTGATCTCGACGCCCTTCGGCTCACGAAGCTCAAAGGCGACCACGCGCCCGACCTCGATGCCGTGATACTGGACCGGCGACCCGACCGATAGGGACCCCAGGGCTTCCGCGGTAAGCACGAAGATGCTGCCACGCTCGGTTGCGGTCACGACCGGCGGCGTCTCCATGCCCTCGAAGGTGCTGCGCGGCTCGCCGTCACTACTCAGATCGACACCGATATAGGTGCCCCCAAGCAGGGTGCTGAACCCCGAGATCTGGCCGCCGGACAGGCGCGGGCGCACCACCCAGAAACGGGCCCGGTCATTCAGGTAATCTGCAACCTCCGCAACCAGGCGGGCCCGCACCTTCACCTTGCTCAGGTCGGAACTGAGTTCGATCGCCTCGACCAAACCGACATCGACGTCCTTGAAGCGCACGCGGGTCTTGCCCGCAACCAGCCCCTCGGCCGTCTGAAAGGTGATGGTCACCAGCTCTCCCTGCTGCACGTAGGTGCGATAACCCAGCCATGCGGCAGCAAACACCGCCACCAGCGGTATGACCCAGACCAGCGAGACCCGCCGCCGATCGTCGGTCAGGGCTTCGGGCAGCGTTTGATCAACGGGCTGTTGGTTCGACATCGGCAGACTCGGCATTGTCCCAGATCAGACGGGGATCGAAGGTACGGGCGGCAAGCATCGTCAGCACCACCACACCGGCAAACAGCAGTGCGCCGGGACCCGCCTCGATCAGCGCGACGTTCCCGAGATCGACGAGTGCGACGAGCAGCGTCACCACGAATATATCAACCATGGACCAGCGTCCCACGAACTCGGTGAACCGGTAAAGGCGCATCCGGTCCATTGGCCGGAATCGCGAGCGCAGCTGCACCGATATCAGCAGGTACGCCAGGATCGCGATCTTCACTACCGGCACCAGCACGCTGGCGACGAAGACGATCAGGGCCAGGGGCCACATCCCGTGCAAAAGCAGGTACTCGACGCCGCTCAATATCGTATCCGAGCGCCTTTGGCCAAGCGAGGTGACTTGCATGATCGGCAGCATATTCGCGGGCAGATAGAGCATCATCGCAGATACCAGAAAGGCCCAGGTACGAGACAGGCTGCGTGGGATGCGCGCATGCAGGGGCGCCCTGCAGCGTGGGCAACGAAGACCCGAACGTACCGCAGGATAACGGCTGACCAGGCCGCAGGTATGACAGGCCACCAGGCCTCGCGCGGCAGCTGTAAGCGCGGCGGCGCTCATGCCACCTGCTCCCAAAGTCGGTGGGGATGAACCTGGGTGGCTGCGAACGCCAGCACCAGAACCAGTAGCCCCAGCGACCAGGCGGCCAGCCCGGGGACTATGACGGCGTTTTCGGCCAGCTTGACCGCGGCTACCAGCACGCCGAGCAGGAAGATCTCCAACATGCTCCATGGCAGCACACCCTGAATCAGTCGCAATGCGGCAACGAATGCCGGCGGCCGCAGACCAAACGCTAACGGCAGGAACAGGTAGATCAACAGACCGATATGCAGGATCGGCGCCAGGACGGTGGTAAACAACACCACCCCTGCCAATGCCGGCCTGCCCTGCGCAAACAGCTGCTGGATGCCGGCCAGCAGGTAGGTGGCGTCGTGCCGCCCGTGCAGGCCAAAGTCGAGCAAGGGGAATAGGTTGCTGAGCACGAACAGGATCATCGCGGTAATGCCGAGCGCCAGAGGTACCGCGATCACATCCCGCCCCTGGTGGTGCAAGACACAGCCGCAGCGAACACAGCGCACCCGCCCGCGGCCCTGCTCGGGGGGCAGGTGCTGCAACAAGTCGCAGTCATGGCAGGCGACCAGGTCTTGGTGATGCGGAACGAGTTCAGGCATGGCCGTCCGAGACTACCAGACTGCGCTCATTGCCGTCTGCCACCCGGATCTGGCGGAAGAATCGTCGGCAGCATTCAGCAACCAGCGCCAGATCAAGCGATATCGACCAGCTCCGAAAGGTACACGTCCTGGATCGCATTCAGAAGCCGCACGCCCTCATCCATCGGTTTCTGGAATGCCTTGCGGCCCGAGATCAGGCCCATACCGCCGGCGCGCTTGTTGATTACCGCGGTGCGCACCGCCTGGTGCAGGTCATCCTGCCCGGAAGGGCCGCCGGAATTGATCATGCCGATCCGGCCCATGTAGCAGTTGGCGACCTGGTAGCGGACCAGGTCGATCGGGTGTTCGCTGGTCAGGTCCTCGTAGACCTTCGGGTGGGTCTTGCCGAAACCGACCGCCTTGTAGCCACCGTTGCAGGTGGCCTGCTTCTGCTTGACGATGTCGGCCTCGATGGTCACCGCCAGATGATTGGCCTGGCCGGTGAGATCAGCCGATTCGTGATAGTCCACCCCGTCTTTCTTGAACGCATTGTTGCGCAAATAGGCCCACAGGACGGTGACCATGCCGAGTTCGTGCGCGTGTTGGAAGGCCTCGCTGATCTCGATGATCTGACGCCGCGACTCGGGTGCACCGAAATAGATGGTCGCACCGACCGCGACGGCCCCCATGTCGAACGCCTGATCGACGCTGGCAAACAGAGTCTGGTCAAACTCGTTCGGGTAGCTGAGCAACTCGTTGTGATTGATCTTTACCAGGAAGGGGATCTTGTGCGCATAACGCCGACCCACCGAACCCAGTACGCCCAGGGTGGACGCAACCGCGTTGCAGCCGCCGGACATGGCGAGCTGAATGATGTTTTCCGGGTCGAAGTAGATCGGGTTGGGCGCGAATGAGGCGCCGCCTGCGTGCTCGACGCCCTGGTCCACCGGCAGGATCGAAAGATAACCGGTACCGCCCAGGCGGCCGTGATCGAACAGGGTCTGCAAGCCACGCAGCACACCAACTTTGCGGTCCGAGCTCGAGGTCACCCGGTCGATGAAATCGGGACCCGGCAAGTGCATCAGCCCGCGCGGAATCGTGTCGCAACGGTGCTCAAGCAGGTACTCGGCCTCTTCACCGAGCAGATTCTGAATATCAGTCATCATGCCTCCTTTTTGGCAAATTGACGAAAACACACACTAAAGATAGGCCAGCGACCCGAAACCATCGGTGAAAAAACCGATACGACATTGGGACGAGACGGCCTCTACCCCACCGCCAGGTAACGTCCACCGGACGCGATCGCGATCGTCGTCATTCCGATCAGCGTGTTGATACCCACCATGACACGGATCTGTGCCAGGCTCTTGGCCCCAGCCGGCCAATCCTTTGCGGCCACTGCACGTTTCAGCCGCGCGAAGGGCGCGAAATAGACATGCGCGAAGATCAGCATCATCAGGATGCCAAGCCCGAGCATGGCATGCACGTACAGGCCGACCCCGCCCATGCCGCCGAATACCGCAAAGATCATCCACAGACCGGTTGCCAGGATAGCTACGACGCACGACCAGACCCAGGGGAAGAAATTGCTGAACACGCCCACCCAGAGGGTCAGCCGCACCGGTGGCTCGAGTTGAGCGGCCGCGACCGGCCGAAGCACCATATAGGCAAAGAACATCCCGCCCACCCAAATCACAACCGCAATCACATGCAGCAATGCCGCTGAACCCATCATCACACTACCCCGCTACGAAAAATTGGCGCCTATTCTACGTCGTGCATGGTCGTTTCACCCGTATATCTCACCGGGGATCCCGTTGCATGTGCCGGGGCCGGACAGTTTATGATCTGCCACACACAAGCTTCAGGTGTCGAGCATGAAGAACAGCCATCACCACGTAGCGGTCCTGGGCGCCAGCCCGAAACCCGCACGTTATGCCAATCAGTGCATCCGTCTGTTGCAGCAACACGGTTACCGCATCACCCCGGTCCACCCCCGCTTCGGGTTGATCGAGGAGCTGCCGGTCACGCACAGCCTCACGGCCATCAGTGACCCGGTCGACACACTCACCCTGTACCTGGGCCCGCAATTGCTCGAGCCCCAGATCGACGATATCGTCCGGCTCAAACCGCGCCGGGTCATCTTCAACCCCGGCACCGAGAGCCGCCTTGTCCAGGATCGGCTAACCGCCGCGGGCATCGAGTGGTTCGAGGCCTGTACGCTGGTAATGCTCAAGACCGACCAGTTCTAAAGGCGCGTGTTTCTCGGACTCGCCATGCTCCTGGGCGCACTGCTGTGGGCACGTGATATCCGCCGCCGGCCGCAATCGGACAAGCGCAGCCTTCGGGGCCCCTGGATCATGGCTGCGGTCGGGGCTGCGGTGTTCCTGTTCTACCTCTGGCTGGTGACCCACGGGCTGTTCGAGGCATGAGCCGCTACCGCCCCCCGGCACCGCCGAAGTCGCCCTATATCACCCGCGCCGGCTGGGAGGCGCTAAACAGCGAACAGGATGCCCTTTGGAAGAAACGGCGCGAGGTCGTGGTGCATCTTTCGGCCGCTGCCGCCGAGGGCGACAGGTCGGAGAATGCCGAGTACATCTACCGCAAGAAGCAGCTGCGCGAGATGGACCGCAGGATCCGTTACCTGCAGAAACGCCTGCCCACGCTGAAGGTGGTCGACAGCCGGCCCACCGACACCGACCAGGTGTTCTTCGGGGCCTGGATCACGCTCGAGAACGATGCCGGCGAGGAGACGCGCTACCGGATCGTTGGCGCAGACGAGTTCGATCCCAAGCGCAACTGGATCAGCATCGACTCGCCCATGGCAAGGGCACTGCTGAAACGCCGGATCGATGACGAAATCGCAGTCGATACGCCTGGCGGCAATGTCCGCCTGGTCATCCTGGAAATAAGCTACACAGGTCTGAGCTAGATCAGACCCAGCATGGCAGAAACCAGGTAGGCGATACTGAACACCACCAGGCCGATGCTCCACACCTGCAGCCAGAGTACGTGTCCGGTGCGACCCAGCCACCACAGTGCCATGCCGATGACCAGGGCCAGCGCGACCGTGAAATTGAGCATGAAGTGCAGGCCACTGCTCTGCGAATAAACCACCATATCGGTGACCGGCACGCCCTCGGTCGCCTCGTAACGCATCAGATCAACTCCACGTCCGCCATCAGCTCGACCAGGGCCGGGCCTTCATAGGAAAGGGCCCGTTTCAGTGCATCCCGCAGCTGATCCTGCGCGGTCACGCGGATGCCCAGACCGCCGCAATTCTTGGCATAGGCCGAGAAGTCAGGGTTGCGCAACGCGGTCCGCCAAACCGGCCAATGCCCGGTACGCTGCTCCTTGCTGATCTTGCCCAGTTCATTGTTGTTGAGCAGCACGTGCGTGATGTTCATCTCGTAGCGCACCGCGGTCGTGAACTCGGCCATGTACTGGCCGAAACCGCCGTCACCACTGATCGAGATGACCTTGCGTCTGCGGTAGGCCGGGTGCACCTCGGTCGCGGCCCAGGCCCCCATCGCGGCCGGAAATGCGAAGCCGATCGAACCGAGGTAGCCCGACATCAGGATGCGTTGGCCGCGACATTCGAAATAGCGCCCGAAGGAATAGGTATTATTGCCCACATCGACTGCGATCACGGCATCCTCCGGGGCCAGCTCGGACAGGACCTCGAAAATGCCTGCCGAATTCAGCCCCTTGTCTCGTGTACGTTCACGCCGTGCGGCCTTTTCGTCGCGCCATATCTTCCAGCGTTCGGCCAGCTCGGGGCGCTGATCCACAGACCCGGTATCCTCCGGCAGCGCCCGCCACAGCCACTCCGCGGTGAGGCCGATCTCGCCGAGCACCGGCAGCTCCACCGGGTGGAACTTGCCCAGGGTCATTGCATCGAAATCGACCTGGATGATGGGTTTCTTGGCGCTAATGCCTGTGTGGTTGGAGAAGCTGGCCCCGAACACCAGCAGCAGGTCGCTCTCGTTCATGCACCAGCTGGCCACCGGAGTCCCGCTGCGACCGAGCACACCCGCCGCAAGCGGGTGATCGTCCGCAATCTGCCCTTTGGCCTTGAACGTGGTCAGTACCGGTGCCTTCAGCTTCTCGGCCAGCTGGGCTACCTGGTCCATGCGCCCCAGGGCACCGTATCCGACGATGATCACCGGGCGCTTTGCATCCTTGAGCTTCTGCAAAGCGGCAGCCAGGGTATCGGTCGCCGGCAGCATCGCGCGATCGCCCAGCCGGCCTTCCGGCCCGCCGGCCTGCGCGCCTTCCCCGGCCGGCAGGCTCTGCACCTCGTCGGGGAAGATCAGGTGCGCGACATCACGCTCCACGATGGCGTTCTTGCATGCGAGGTTCATCAGCTCCACCGCACGCGAATCGCGCAGCACGGTCTGGCTGAAACGCGCCACCGGTGCAAAGGCCGAGGCCAGGTCGATCTCCTGAAAGGCCCCCGGCCCCAGCACCTGGGTGTTGACCTGCCCGGTCAGGGCCAGCACGGGTGCACGGTCGACCTTGGCATCCCAAAGCCCGGTCAGCATATTCGTCGCGCCGGGCCCGGCGATGCTCAGGCAGGCCGCGGGCTGTCCGGTGAGTTTGGCGTAACCCGAAGCGGCGAAGGACGCCGCACCCTCGTGGCGGATCCCGATGTAACGCAGCCGGCCGGCCTCCTCCTGCAGGCGCAGCGCGTCGGCCAGCCCCAGATTGGAATGCCCGACCATGCCGAATACGTGGGTGATACCCCAGTTGGCCATGGTCCGGGCCATGAGGTCGCTGACGGTCGGTGTATGTACCGTCGATTCCTGCACGGCGACGTAAACACCATCATCGCGCTCCTCAACCGGGTAGGTCGTGACACCGTCATCGTGAGAGCCGGGAGACTTGCCCGTCAGCGGATCGAAATCCCAGCCATGCCAGGGGCAGCGCAGCCAGCAGTCCTTTTCGCCATCGTTGCATTCGATGCTGCCCTCGCCGAGCGGGCCGCCCTGATGCGGACAGGCGTTGTCGAGTGCGCCGATCTGTCCAAGATGACAGGTGAGCGCAATGCTCCGACTACCGGCCTGCACCGCGCGCACCTCACCCTGGCGCAGTTCACCGCGTTCGGCCACCTTGTACCAGACCGTCTGCAGCCCGTCCTGGGCATCCAGCTCATCCTGTGTGATCGATTTGTGCGTGCCATCGCACAGCGGTGGCGCCCCGGTCTGCTTGCACTGGCAGAAGAAGTAACGGTCGTCCTTTTCCGCCGTGAACTTCAGGGGCGTGAACTCAGAGCCCTTGTGCGAGCCATCGCAGAAGGGCTGATTCGCGGACCTGCCGCAGGTGCACCACCACACCGTCTCGCCTGCCTTCAGCGACACCGGTTTCGGTTTGGTATCCGCAATGTACGGCTTGGGCATGGGCAACCTCCAGGGTTGTTGTCTTTATCGGCAAATAAGGATGAACAGCAGAGCCAGACCGGGTTTCTAACACGATCAAAATCGCGAAATACCCCATGGTACGCAAGGTGCGTCGAATCCGCTTGCCAAGGTGAGGTTTCTGACCCTAAATAAGCGGTTTTTCAATCGCCAGAGACCATCGGTGCATATCCGCGCTGCAACCCTATCGGACCTTGATGCACTCGTCACCCTCGAGGACCGATGCTTCGACGAGGACCGCATCAGCCGCCGGCAATTCCGTCACCTGTTGAAACGGGGTCATGCCGCCCTGTTCGTCGCTGGTCGGAAAGGTGCCGTGCTCGGCAGCCTGGTGCTCCTGTTCAGCCGCGGCACCGCGACTGCACGGTTGTACTCGATCGCAGTGGATCCCGAGGCACGCGGCCAGGGCCTCGCCCGGGGCTTGGTCGAGGAGGCCGAAAAAACCGCCTGGCAGGAGGAAAGGGCCTGGATGCGTCTGGAGATCCGCAAGGACAATCCAGCGTCCATCGCCCTGTTCGAGACCATGGGTTATCGGCGCTTCGGCAGTCTCGCCGACTACTATGCCGACCACATGGACGCCTGGCGCTACGAAAAGGCGATCGACAACCGCCTCAAGCCGCCCCTGCAGCGCGTACCCTGGTACGAACAGACCCTGGATTTCACCTGCGGACCCGCCTGCCTGATCATGGCCATGCAGGCGCTCGAGCCGACCACCATCGCGAACCGCAGTCTGGAGCTCAAACTCTGGCGTGAGGCCACCACGATCTTCATGACCTCGGGGCTGGGCGGCTGCGGACCCTATGGGCTTGCCCTGGCTGCCCACCGGCGGGGTTTCGGTGCCGAAATCTGGGTTAACGACCAGGGCGTGCTGATGATCGACTCGGTGCGCAGCGCGGAAAAAAAGGAGGTCATGGCCCTGGTCCAGGCGGATATGGAGCGGGAGATCCACGAACTCGGGATCCCGATCAATTTCGACGTCCTGGACGATGCAGCACTGGAGGCCGCATTCAATCGCGGGGCCGTGCCCCTGGTGCTGATCAGTTCATGGCAGATCTATCAGGAGAAGTCACCCCACTGGGTCGTGGTCAGCGGCTTCGATGAACACTTCGTGTACGTCAACGACCCCTTCGTGGATTACGACGAAGGCGAGACTGCGGTCGACTCGATCAATATGCCGATCGGACGCAGTCAGTTCGCGCGGATGGTGCGATATGGGCGCAAGGGCCTGCGGGCAATCGTGCTGATTACCGGGAGGAAAGAATCATGAGTGACCACGTCATCCTGCTGGACGGCCTCGGCCAGTGGAAGAAAGGCTTTCCCGACTACCCGGTGGTTGCGGTACGCGATTACCTCGTCGATCCCGCTTGGTCCAACCGCCGTAATCTCCGGGTGCTCAACCTGTGCCGTGACACCGATTACCATAGCCCCGGATACTACGCCTCGTTGCTGGCGGAGGCACGCGGTCACAAGGTCATTCCGTCCGTGCGCACGCTCCAGGACCTCAGCCGCAAGGCGATGTACAGCACCGAACTGGGCGACCTAGACAAGCAGGTCGACAAGCTGTTTCGCGACCATCCGGTCGAGACCACGCGCTTCGAGCTGCTGGTATGTTTCGGTCAATGCGAGGCACACGAACTGCGCCACCTGGCGCGCGCGCTGTTCGAGGCCTTCAGGGCACCGCTGATCAAGGTTGAACTGAAACACTCCAGGGCGTGGCACATTACCTCGATCCGCAGCGTCGGACTGAAGGCGCTGCACAAGCATCAGGAGGGCCTGTTCTTCGAGGCGATGGCTGGCTATCTGCGCCGCCCATGGCGACCCGTGCGCGACCGGCGCAGCATGCGCTACGACCTCGCCATTCTGTACGACCCGGACGAGACGCTGGCGCCCTCGAACCGCCGCGCCCTGGCGCAGTTCATCCGCGCCGCGCGGGCGGAGGGCATGGACGCGGAACTGATCACCGCGCGCGACTTCGGACGCATCGCGGAATTTGATGCCCTGCTGATCCGCGAGACCACCAACGTCAATCACCACACCTACCGCTTCGCCCACCGGGCCGCATCGGAGGGCCTGATCGTCATCGACGACCCCGACTCCATCCTGCGTTGCACCAACAAGATCTATCTCTCCGAACTGCTCACCCGTCAGCGGATCGCGACCCCGGCAAGTGTAATCCTCAGCCGTGACGAACTGGATCGCGCCGAGCAGCAGCTTGGCTACCCCATGGTACTGAAGCTGCCGGACGGCGCCTTTTCCACGGGGGTCTTCAAGGTCGGCAATCGCGAGGCATTCGAGGCCAAGGCGGCACAGCTGTTCTGCGATTCCGAGCTGATCCTGGCTCAGGCCTACACTTATACAGAGTTCGACTGGCGAATCGGCGTGCTCAACGGCGAGATCCTGTACGCCTGTCGCTACTACATGTCGCGCGGCCACTGGCAGATCGTCGACCATTCTAAGGGCAAACCTCGTGAAGGCGCGTTCGACACCCTGCCACCGGAGCAGGTACCCAAGAACGTCGTCCGCACCGCGCTCAAGGCGGCCAATGCGATTGGTCGCGGTCTCTACGGCGTCGATCTGAAACAGAGTGGCAACAAGGTGCTGGTGATCGAGGTGAACGACAACCCCAACATCGACGCGGGCGTCGAGGACAAGGTCAGCGGCATCGAGCTCTACCGCCGCATCATGCGCGAGTTCATGCGTCAGCTGGATCAGCGAGGCCGTTAGCCCGCCTGCCCGGTGCCCGCGGTCGCCACTTCCCAGGCGCACATGGCCATCTTACGTTCGGGACCCCAGTGATAGACACCGAAGTCACCCGAGCCCCTCAGGACACGATGACAAGGGATCAGGAAGGCGACCCGGTTGCTTGCCACCGCACTGCCGACCGCGCGCGCGGCATTCGGCCTGCCCAGCAAGGCGGCGAGCTGGCCATAGCTGAGCAGCCCGGCGTACGGAATCTGCAACAGGGCACGCCAGACCTGGATCTGGAAATTGGTCCCGCTTACCCACAAGGACAGGCCTGAGTCAGCGGTGGCCGGCAACCTGGCGAATATCCTCGCCAGCAGGGCCGAACTGCCGGCCGGGTCCGGCTCCAGGGTGGCCGCAGGCCACATTGCCTGCAGCATGGCCGCGGCGGACTCCCGGCACCGCGGTTCAACGAACGAAAGATGGCAGATACCGCGCGATGTGAATGCGATCAGCGCACGCCCGAAAGGCGTATCGCCAAAGCCGCAGCGGACCCGCACATCCGCCGCCGCCCGCTTGAACTCACCCGGCGACATCGCCTCCATGCTCACGAACAGGTCGTGCAGGCGCCCCGGCCCGGACAAGCCCGTATCCAGCGCCAGGCCGAGCAGGTCGCCGGTCTGTCCCATCCGCTGCTTGGCGTGCTCGACGCTGAGAAACTGTAGAAACCGTTTCGGACTGATGCCGGCCCAGCGGCTGAAGAGACGCTGGGTGTGAGATGGACTCAGGCCGATATGGGCCGCAAGATCGGCCAGTTTCGGCTGGCCGTCCCGGTGCGCGCGCAGAAAAACGATGGCCCGCTCGATAAGCGAGTAGGTTTCGTCGGCCTCGACCGGGTCAACGCGACCGGACCGTGTATCTGCAGCTGGCATACGGCAACTCTATACAGGGCCAAGGGCGCTGCCCACCCGATTCCTGCTGATCATTGAGCCAGGCTCGGCCGGAATCGCCGGCAGACGGGCACTGACCTCATGCGGGGCTCCAAAACGCGAACCCCCCCGGCCAGGGAGGGCACCGGGGGCCGTCGCGGCGGACAGGTGGCTCTGCGCCACCCATCCTGGGTTTTATGCGCAGTCTTCGTCGAGCGCTACGGCGTATTCTTCCTTGCTCAGTTTGCCGTCACCGTCTTTGTCCAGCTTTTCGAACTTCACCGTGATCTTGGTCACCGTGAACTCGGTTACATCGACGAAACCGTCACCGTTGGTATCCGCGTCCTTGAACTTGGGCGGCGCGGCAAAGGCAACACTGGAGGCCAGGACGGCGACAGCTGCCGCGAGGATCAATTGGGTCTTTTTCATGGATTTCTTCCTTATGTTTTGGGGTGGTCAGTTGTTCGGCCACTGGCGGCTGACGCGCATCACGGCTGAGGTCAGGCCCGGCAGACGACTGCGACCGATTCGGAGGCACTCGACCGGCGCTGCGCCAATGATTCATGGATTTTGCGCCGGATTCGTTAATCTCGATCAATTTCTCCAATCGAATTGTACCGGACCCTGCAAAAGACAACATCTGCAGGGCTAAAGTTCCGGTCCGGGACTGGTGAGTATTGACCGCCGGGGGTTCGATCACAATTACTCCCGGACGGGCCGGCACCGGTCACCGACGGCATTTGCATGGCCGGCGCGGCGAGGCACCTCGCCCGGATCCCGGTGCTAAACCAGTCGGTCGGGCAACCCCCGGGGCCTTGATTTCCAGGATCAACGGCCGCACATTCCGCGCAACTAGACTGTTTCACCGGAGAACGCCGATATGCTGCGCATCCTGCTGTTTCTTGGTACCAACATCGCCATCATCGCGCTGATCAGCGTTACTTTCCGTCTGCTAGGACTGGACGGCATCCTGGCCCAGAACGGTGTCGATCTGGATATGAACGCCCTGCTGATCTACTCGGCGGTCATCGGCTTTTCCGGATCGCTGATATCGCTGTTTCTGTCGAAGTTCATGGCCAAGAAGGGCATGAACGTGCACATCATCGAGCAACCGCAGACCCAGGACGAACACTGGTTGATCAACACCGTGCAACGACAGGCGCAGGCGGCCGGAATCGGCATGCCCGAGGTCGGGATATTCGAGGGTGGTCCCAACGCCTTCGCCACCGGCTGGAACAAAAATGCCGCCCTGGTCGCGGTCAGCACCGGACTGATGCAGACCATGAATCACGACGAGGTGGAGGCGGTACTGGCGCACGAGATCAGCCATGTTTCGAATGGCGACATGGTGACGCTGACCCTGATCCAGGGCGTGGTGAACACCTTCGTGGTGTTCTTCTCGCGCATTATTGGTCACGTGATCGACCGGGTAGTGTTCAAGGTCGAGCGCGGCCACGGCCCGGCCTTCTGGATCGTGTCCCTGGTCGCCCAGTTCGTGCTGGGGATACTGGCCTCGATGATCGTGATGTGGTTCTCGCGCTGGCGGGAATACCGGGCGGACGCCGGCAGTGCGGAACTCGCCGGACGCAACAAGATGATCTCGGCACTGCGCAAACTCCAGCATGCCCAGGCCCCCGAGCCCCTGCCCGACGAGATGGCCGCGTTCGGCATCACCGGTGCGGGTATCAAGGAGCTCTTCGCCAGCCACCCTCCGCTCGAAGATCGTATCGCCGCGTTGGAACAGCGCCGCTGAGCCGGCCATCCAGCCCCCGGGGAAGGCCCCTGGGGCAGCACATCGAAATCAGGGTCTGACCACCAGACGTGCGAATTCCGCCGTCATGTCCTTTTGTGACAGACGTTCGAAATCGACCTCGTCAGAAACGGTGACCGCGCCAGCCAGCTCCGACCAGGCGAAACCGCTGGTCCAACCGCTGTGCACAAAGTCACCCTGCATCGCGCGTTCAACGACATATACCAAGCCGGGACGGTAGATCAGATTGTAGGTACGACCCACCGCATGCAGGTCACTCAAGACACCCCAGGCCGAGTCGCGGTCCGCGTGCCGTTGAACGGCCAGGGGATACCGCTCGCTGCCGCCGTTGTGCAGCCAGTGCGCCGACTCGATCGTGTAAGGCCCGGTTGAACGCACGAACATCTGGAAATGCAGGTGGTTGACCGAGGCATAGGCGCCGTAGGCATTGTAGCCAAAGCCGACACCCGGCAGACCCCGGCCCAGTTGCTGCGCGATGTCCCAAACCAGGGCATGATCCTCGCGGGACAAAAACTGTGGTTTATTCGCCTCCGGATGCGGCACCAGCAGGCCGTGCAATTCGGCGAAAGGGAACTTGTTGTACAGCAGGCGCACCGGTGCCCCCCCAAGGACACCCTCCCAGAAGATCTCTTTTCGCAGGAACGGCTTGTTGAAGTGGAAGCCGTCGCGATCGAAGGGTCGGTGAAGACTGTCGACCGCAGCGCCGCTCATCCGCGGGGGCCGCATGGCGCGCAGCTGGTTGAACTGCAGCTCCCACGGACCGAGCCGGCGCCGGCGCGTAATCGTGAGATTCCTGAAACCCAGCTGGTGCAGGCGCATGAAAACCGCGACATCGTCCCCGGCCGCCCCGACCGCGCGCTCGTCCCGGCGCTCGAAACGCTCATCCCATCTGCTGAAGGTGAGTGCGAGCGGGTCACGCAGCCGCGCAAAGGTCTCGCGTTCGAAAGTGGCATTGGCCAACACCAGGATGAATGCACCGAGCGCGTCCTGTTCGAGCAGTCCCGCCAGCCCGTGTTCGAATGCCCGGCGCAGCTCGGCGGCCGATGACAAGATCCGGGGTGGCGCGGCGCCAGGGTCAGTGCCTGTGTTCATGTCCCGGGGGATCGGGGACCGGGTCGTAGCCACCCTCGTGGAAGGGATGACAACGCCCTACACGGCGGATCCCCATCCACAGGCCACGCCAGGGCCCCCATTTCTCCATTGCCTCGATCGTGTAGGCCGAGCAACTCGGCATGTAACGGCAGTTGTTGCCCAGTACCGGGCTGATCAGCAGTTGATAAGCGCGCACCAGCTTGATGAATAGACTCTTGAACATCACGATCCCAATGCAATGCCGGCATTACAACACATCATGGCTCGCACAAGCCTTGCCCGGCCCGGTCTGCTGCGCCAACATCCACCGGATGTCACAGCCGACGAGTCTCTACCTGGCCCCTGAAGATCCCTGGTCCGCGCCCGAAATCCAGACAGTGAAACAGGTCCTGGACGCCCTGGACGTGACCGGGGAGCAACTGGGGCCCGACAGTTTCGCCGCAGGCGAAGGGTTTAGCCGCCACGTGGTTTACGCCGGGTGCTCGCCCTTTCTGATCATGAAGCCGCCGGAAGACGGCAGTCTGCGCTTCTGCCACGTGGTCCTGCACGGACCCTTTGCCCGGCCCCGGCTGGTCACCGGACCCAACACGGTCAAACCACGCTGCCCCGCCTGCAGGGCGCGATTTCCGGACTGGCGTGAACGGCTCGCCGGTTGGGGGGATGCCTCGGAAGAAGCACGATGCGCTTCATGCGGCGCGGCATGTTCGGCACACGAACTCGACTGGCGCGGTCATGCAGTGAGCGGTCGTATCCTGGTCGAACTGCGCAACGTATTTCCCGGAGAGGCAAGCCCCAGCGATCCGCTCATGCAGCGCCTGCATGAGCAGACGGGAGAGACATGGCGCCACGCCTGGGCGGCCTATCTCTGTGACTGAGCGGATCCCGGCCCGTCGCGACCGACCCTACTCGTCCTCGTCGGCAACTTCGAACTGCCCGGTCAGGCGTCGCCAGATGTGTGACCAGGAAAGACCGACCGCCAGCAGCCCCGCAAGGCACGCCAGGACAATCCAGGTCATGGCCGTAATGGAATCGGGGTTGAGTACGCCCAGGTCCATCAGGAACCAGACCACGGACGCGAACAACACCACGCCCAGCAAGACGCCGCCAGTACCGAGCGAATTGCGGGTGGCGAAAATCAGGATTGCCCAGCCGATCAGGAGAACCGCCCCTGCCAGGAAATGCTCCGAGCCAAGGGTGCCGTCGGCAACCGCGGTGCGCACCCAGTGGAAAAACGAGTACGGGGTCGGGTTGTAAGTGGCGAAAATCAATACCGCAGCGGCGAGAAATCGCCAGAAAAAGCTCAGGACGGTGAATTCCCGGGACACCCTGCCGCGCGTTCTTTCCTCGTTTGCCATTTCGTCATCGTCCTCGAGTTGTACGGCCTGATTTTCCCGGAGCCGGAAGTTCTTAATCCGGAGCGTGGACCCGGCCCGGCAATTTTACGTCAGCCAAAGGACTCATCATAGGTGCGTGGGAGGGTGGCAAGGCGGGGAGAAAAGACTGCCGGGCATCAGGCTGCGCGGTGGCCGATCGCGTGCGACAACCCCCTGGACGCCGCGACGCAGTTCCTTCAAGCGGCCAGACGGACACCCTCTGGCAGGACCAGCTCAACACAGATCGGAAGATGATCGGACAGGGCATAGTCCACCACGCGTGTCCGGCTCACTTCGATCGACCGGGAGACCAGGATGTGATCGATCCGACGCACCGGCCGCCAACTCGGGAAGGTCGCCTGATCACAGGCCGGTTCGGTCAGGCCTACCTTGTCGATAAACGAGCGCACCTCGCTGCTTTCACAGCCGGCGTTGAGGTCCCCCATCACGACCAGGTGCTTGCGCTCACCCACCAGCTCGTTGATGAAGTCGAGCTGCTGTCCCCGCACCCGGCGACTCAGCCCAAGATGCACACTGCAGACGACCAGCGCCTCCGGGCCTTCTCCGAACTCGAGCATCATGGCACCGCGTCCCTTGCCGGGCGGAAGCCGGTAGTTGCTTACCCGGGTCGGGCGAATGCGGCTGAGGAAGCCATTGCTGTGCTGCGCAAGGACACCCATGTTTCGATTGACCTGGTGGTACCAGTGCGGATAGCCGCTGCGATTGGCCAGATACTCGGTCATGTCGACAAAGCCGCTGCGCAGGCTGCCGGAGTCGACTTCCTGCAGGCCGACCAGGTCGTAGCCGTGCAGCATATCGGCGATCAGGTTGAGATTTTGCAGACGCTCGGGGTGAGGCAGCAGATGCTTCCAGCCCTTGGTCACATACTCACGGTAGCGCCGCGTATCGATGCCAGCCTGAATGTTGTAGCTGAGCAGACGCAGGCCACGCCCCGACGCAACAGGGTGATCAAAACCATCCGGCTCCAGTTGGGCATTCATGCCGGTTTGGATTTCATCGTCAGCGGGTTGCCTCGGCCTTGCGTTCCATCAGAATCTTATCGACCACGTAATCGACAACTTCAGTCATATCCTCGTAGTTCTTGAACCCTGTCCCGCTGCGGTAGCGGCCGTCCACCACCAGGGTCGGCACGCTGCGCACCCCGTACCGACGCATCAGCGCGCGCGCGCGATTGACCTTCGCCGCTACTGCGAATGAATTCATCGCCTCGGCAAACTTGGCCATGTCGACCCCGTTTTCCTGCAGAAAGGCGTCGACCTCACCGCGCGTGCGCAGTTTGAGACCCTTCACGTGCATGGCATCGAAAAGCTCCCCATGCACGCGTTCCAGCTCTCCCATGCCCTCCAGAGCGTAGTAGACCTGAGCATGCATGTCGGCCGCTCCGCCGAACATGGCCGGCACCTGGCTGAATTTCACGTTGGCAGGCAGCCCCGATACCCATTTGTTCACGGTCGGCTCGAAGTCGCGACAATGCGGGCAGCCATACCAGAAGAACTCCAGCACCTCCACTTCGTCACCCGCGACGACCGGGGGCTGGGGCTGGATCGGCACATATTGAACCCCTTCCTCATAGGTACCGGCCAGGGCATTGCCGGCCGCCAGAAGCAGGCCGGCGAAGAGGGCCACAACAACTTTGTTCACACGCTTACTCCGTAATCTCTATCACCGCCAGTCAGACCCGTGTGTAAACCACGAGTTCAGCGGAAAAGTGTTTGGTGTGCGCATTCTTGCGCGTTGCCATGCACGACTGCAACCGCGAAGGATTGCGCAGGACGATGAAACCCCGCGGCGCCAACAGAAATCATACGGCCAGTGTAGCAAGGGTTGGCACAGGGGCTCAGGAAGAAAAAAGGCGGCCCGGGGCCGCCTTTTCGGTTCAGCAGATGACTCCGCCGATCATTGCAGGCCCTGTACGTACTGGGCCACTGCATTGATCTCGTCATCACTCATCTTCTTGGCCACCATCCGCATCATCGACCCGGCGTCGTTGTTGCGTGTAGAGCTACGGAAATTCTTCAACTGCAGCACCGTGTAATCGGCGTGCTGACCGCTCAGACCGGGGAACTTGGCCATCGGGTTGCCCATGCCCTGGGGGCCATGGCAGGCGGCACAGGCGGCCACACCACTCGTAGGGTTACCTGCGCGATAGATCATCTGGCCCAGCTCGACATCGCTCTCGGCGGCAGTCCCCACCGTAACCTGCTGAGTCGCGTAGAAGGCAGCGAGATCAAGCATGTCCTGCTCGCTGAGCGCAGCGACCATCCCGTTCATGGTTGCATCGACACGCTCGCCGCTCTTGAACTGATTGAGCTGCTTGGCGATGTAGTCGGCGTGTTGACCCGCCAGCTTGGGGAAATTCGGGGCGGGGCTGTTGCCATCCGCACCGTGGCAGGCCAGACACATGGCGGATTTGGCCTTGCCCGCTTCGGCATCACCGGCGGCATGCGCGGCACCCATCAGGGCGAGGCTGGCGAAGGAGGCGATCATCAACGACTTTTTCATATCTGTCATCCGGCTAGTTTAAAACAGCAAGGTAAGGGAGCCTGGTCGGACACGCCGCCGCAGTGCCCCGGCTGACCTCAAGCGAGCTTAGTTCAGCGTCGCCACGTAGGCGGCAAGGTTATCCATGTCGGTTTCGCTCAGACCGGCGGTCATGGCCTTCATGGTGGCATTATCGCGCGCACCGGATTTGAAGGCACGCAATTGTTCGCTGACGAAAGCGGCATCGCGCCCAGCCAGTTTCGGGTATTTCAGTGCCTCATTACCGGCACCTGTGGGGCCATGACAGCCCGCGCAGATAGCGAACTTCACCTTTCCCGCTGCGGGGTCGCCGGCGGCAATGGCCGAACCGCAGGCGCCAGCCATGACGATGGCAGCGGCGATGACGGTCTTTTTCATGGCTTTCTTCTCCTGGCGAATCCTGTTTCCGCTTCCGGGCCCATACGCCCGTGTCAGCAGCCGGCCAGTCCGATTCATTTTGGCTGGCGTTTATATCAGAAGACCCTTAAACAGGCAAACCAGACGCCCGGGCCTCAGGGACGCGTGGTGTGGAACGCAAACGGCACCTCGAGCCGCTGTCCCGCGTCCAGTTGCACCGCTGCCTCCCACTTCATACGCCTCTGACTGCAGATCGGCAAAATGGTTTCGCCCTTCCACGAGCCGTCCGCCTCGCGGCTCAGCGGCGTCCTGTTGAGTCCCATGTCCATGTTAAGGCCACGGATCTCCACCGTGGCGGCACGTACTTCGAGCCCTTCCGTTGCCACCTCGAGCTCAAGGGTCTTCATCAGAGGAATACTCCCAGGCTCGATCGAAAAAGTGACCGAGCCCCCTGCCACCGCCTGGCGGCAGGGTCCGGCGAGCAGATCGCAATCTACGGCCGGTCCGGTCCGGGTGAACGTCTGCTGCGCCGATTGCCATTGACGCGCACCGAAGAATGCCGCCATCGCGATCAGCGCAAATCCCAGCAGGGTAAGAGCCCCTCGCACACCTCCGTCCACTGCTCTCCTCGTCATGGCATCATCGGGCACATGCAGTGTGCCACAGGCCCCGCGAAGCCGCCCTGAGTCCGGTCAATTCGAACCATTACCCGGCTCTCCAACGGGTTGCTTTCGACGCATTCAAGGCCAATGTGCAGCGTTAAGGAGAAAAAACATGACGCGATGGCTGGCCGGCAAGGTGGCGCGCAAGACGCGCTGGAATGACACCCATTTCTCTCTGACCATCGCGGCGGAGGGGCCACCGTTTGCCGCCGGCCAGTTCGTCCGGATCGGGATGGACCTGGGGGACGAGCGGGTCGCAAGGCCCTACTCGCTGGTCAATCCGCCCCAGGAACCGCTGCTGGAGATCTTCTTCAATATTGTGCCCGAAGGACCCTTGAGCAGCGAACTCGCGGCCCTTGAGCCGGGCGATACCCTGTGGCTGACCGATACCGCCAACGGCTTTATGACCCTGGCGGAAATCCCCGGTCCGACCAGCGACCTGTGGCTGCTGGCTACCGGTACCGGCGTGGGTCCCTTTCTGTCGATGCTGCAGACCGAAGAGCCGTGGCAACGATTCGACCATATCATCCTCGGCTACGGCGTCCGCCGGCGCGAGAATCTGGCATATGGCGAGCTGATATCCCGACTGCAGCGCGAACACGGCGAACGGTTCCACTTCGTGCCTTTTGTCACCAGCGAACCCGCGACCCAAGGCTTTTCCTGCAGGATCCCGGAAACCCTGGCTGACGGTCGCCTCGAGCGGCATGTAGGGATCTCGCTCGACCCCGGGCGCAGTCATGTCATGCTTTGCGGTCATTCCGGGATGATCGCCGATGCAGCGGCTGCCCTCGAAGACCGGGGCCTGCGGCGTCACCGCCGCCGCGAACCGGGTCAGATCAGCAGCGAAAAATACCACTGAGAAGGGATACAGGCTTCAGGTGGAGCTGCCGCGACTCGCTTTTCCAAGTCTGCCCGATTGCCGGTCATTCCTGCAGCGCAGCGGCACGTTCGGCGACCGAAAGCTCGCGCCATTCGCCCGGTTGCAGGGAGGGATCCAGGGACAGGCCGCCAATACTTTCGCGATGCAACCCGACCACGCGGTTGCCTAGCGCCGCGAACATGCGCCGCACCTGGTGATAACGACCCTCGGTGATTGTTATGCGCACCCGCGTTTCATCAATCCGCTGCAGGGTCGCCGCACGGGTAAGCGTCTTTTCACTGCGCAGCAGCAGGCCCTGCTGCAGCCTCGATTCGGCGCCCTCCGCCAATGGATGGGCCAGTTCGGCGAGATAGGTCTTGGCACAGCCGTGGTTGGGCGAGGCCACGCGATGCGACCAGGCCCCGTCGTCGGTAAGCAACAGCAGGCCGGTGGTTTCCTTGTCGAGCCGGCCAACCAGATGCACGCGTTTTGACAATGCCTCCGGCAACAGGGCCAGCACGGTGGCCTGCCGGCTGTCGCTGGTGGCGCTCAGCAGGCCGAGAGGCTTGTTGAGCATCAGATAGGCCTGCCGTGGCAGCTCGAGGCGTCCACCCAGGTGCTCGACCCGCTCGCCGCTGCCGATCTGGCGCGACACATCCCGAACCGGCTCACCGCCAACACGCACATGACCGCGCTGGATCAATGAGCGCGCCTGGCTGCGCGAGACGCCGGCGGCCTGGCTGACGAAACGGTCAAGCCTCACCGGCACCCGCCTTCGGCATTGTGATTTCCGAGCATTCATTCACCTTTTGATTGACCGGTTTGTACAGGCACAAAGTAAGATACCGACTACCGATTCAGAAAGGCGGCACGGCGTGAAATTCTACCAGCTCAGACCGGATGCACGTTTCCGTTACCGGGGCGAGACCTATCGCAAGGTCTCCCCGCTCAAGGCGGCAAACGAGGCAGACGATTCGCAGAAACTGATCCCGCGCTCCGGCGAGGTCACCCTGCTCGACCGGCAGGGACGGGCGGTCGCTGAAGAGTTGCCGGAGATGCTGCCGGGCAGCCGTATCGAGGCCGCCATCGGAAAATTTCTGCCGACCTGCGAACACGCAGCCACACACATAGACCCGCCATTGAGCGAATCCCAGCGAACTCAACTCCAGCGCGCTATCAGTGCGGCCGGACACGACCTGCTGATGCAACTCGCACAGGACGACTGAATCGGTAGAATGCACCCGGCCCGGCGCGTGGCCAAGCCACCACAACAAGGAGACCGTTTTTCATGCACAAGACCCTGATCGTCCTCGCCCTCGTCAGCGCCCCGGCGTTTGCCCAGCAGCCAACACCGCAGCCGATGCCGGATCTGGACAAGATGTTCTTCGAGCAGTTCGACACCGATGGCGATGGAAAGGTGACCAAAGGCGAATTCATGAAGCCGACCGAGGCACAGTTCGATCACATGGACCAAGACGGCAATGGCGAACTGGACCAGGCCGAGGTCAAGGCATTCAACGACGGGATCAAACAACGCATGCAGGAAATGCAGCGCCAGATTCAGATGCAGATGCAGCAGGCACCGCAAAACTGACCGCGGCCCTGCCCCCGGTCAGGGGACTCGCGAATCGGGTGCGGAAAGAGCCGCACAGGCCTCCATCCGTCGGTCTGATGAGCGGCGGGACGCGGAACGACGGACGATATCGAGTTTGAAACGCGCAGACCGAAGTGGTCCGGCCCGATCAGTTGTACCCGGGGATCGCTATATGTTCTTTGACCCGCGCGTCGTCGCAGTTGGTGTGCGAGAGGTACTCACGCACCATCTTCTTTTCCGACTGTTCGGCACCCTCGAGACGAAGAATGCGGCGCGAGGCGGCCTTGATCTCATCCCAGCTTAAAGTAAGGCCTTCGTTTTCAAACGACATCGTGCTCTCCCTTGGAGCGAAAATTAACAACAACCCTACAGCACCATAAATTTTATAAGCGCATAAGTATTTAAAGTAGACCAAATCCAGAGGTTGCGCGCGAACAGCCTCCCGACTGGGGTCTGTTCGCGCGTCCCGGTGTGGATTTCCTTACCCGAGGAAAAACCGCTGTTCTGTTACGGTCGACCGACAGACCGGAATCTGAAGGGGGACTTCTAACAATCCGTACACGGTCATCTCGCGGTCAGGGTTTCGGACATCTGGACATCGATCCGGCGGATTCTGTCACCTGGTCCCGCTGCCGCACCGGACCTGGTTCGCACTCCGATGAGCGCACACAACAAGGGCGCGGATCATACCTGTACCGGATGTCCAGCCCGGACCGGGGAAACCTCACCGCAGACCCCGGTTCCTCGGGACGACTACTTGCGTTTCGGCATGAAAAGGTCGGTGATGGTTCCCTCGTAGGCCTCGGCGGCCATCCCGACCGTCTCGGACAGGGTCGGGTGAGGGTGGACGGTCAGCCCGATATCGGCCGCATTGGATCCCATCTCGATGGCATGCGCCGCCTCGGCGATCAGGTCGCCCGCACCGACGCCGACAATCCCGGCACCGATCAGGCGTTCCGACTCCTCATCGAAGATCAGCTTGGTCATGCCCTCTTCCCGCGCCAGGGCAAGTGCCCGCCCGCTGGCCGCCCAGGGGAACACCCCCGTGCCATACCTGATACCGCCGGCCTTGGCCTCGGCCTCTGTCACACCGACCCAGGCCACCTCCGGATCCGTGTAAGCCACCGAGGGGATGACCCGGGCGTCGAAGTGACTCGGCAGGCCGGCGGCCGCCTCTGCCGCGGTCTTGCCCTCGTGCACCGCCTTGTGGGCCAGCATCGGCTGACCGATGATGTCGCCGATGGCGAAGATGTGCGGCTGGCTGGTGTGCATCTGTGTGTCGACCACCTGCACGAAGCCGCGGTCATCCACTGCCACGCCGGCCTTTTCCGCCGCGATCAGCCTGCCGTTGGGCGTGCGCCCCACGGCCACCAGGATACGGTCGAATAATTGCGGTTCGGCCGGGGCACCGACGCCGTCGAAGGTCACCCTCATACCCTCCGGGGTCGATTCGACCGCGGTCACGCGGGTCTTCAGCAGGATCGCCTCGTAACGTTTCTTGATGCGGTTGAACAGGGGCTTGATCACGTCCTTGTCGGCGCCCGCCACGATGCTGTCCAGCATCTCGACCACGGTGATCCTCGACCCCAGTGATGCGTAGACCGTCGCCATCTCCAGGCCGATGATGCCGCCACCGATCACCAGCATCCTTGTCGGCACGTCCTCGAGCGCCAATGCCCCGGTCGAATCGATCACGCGCGGGTCGTCCGGGACGAACGGCAGTTTCACCGCCTCGGAACCGGCGGCGATCACCGCCTTGTCGAACTTCACCAGGGTCTTGCTGCCATCGCCCCCGACCACCTCGATATGATGCGGGTCGACGAAGGCACCCACGCCACGCAGCACCTCGACCTTGCGCTGCTTGGCAAGCCCTGCCAGGCCACCGGTCAGCCGCGCGACCACTTTCTCCTTCCAGGACCGCAGCGCATCGATATCGACCTCGGGTTTCGCAAACTTGATGCCATGCGCACCCATGTCCTCGGACTCGTCGATCACCTTGGCCGCATGCAACAGCGCCTTCGAGGGGATACAGCCGACGTTCAGGCAGACCCCACCGAGTGTGTCCCAGCGCTCCACCAGTACGGTCTTCATGCCCAGGTCGGCGGCCCGGAAGGCGGCCGTGTAGCCGCCGGGTCCCGCACCCAGCACCAGCATCTCGCATTGCATATCGGATGAACCCGCTGCTGCGGTCACCCCCGTGGGGGCCTGGGCCTGGGCCGGCGCCGCAGCAGCGGCCGCGCCCGCGGCCTCCAACATGCAGACGAGGGTCCCCTCGGAGGCCTTGTCGCCGACCGAGATCTTCATTTCGCGCACGACACCCGCCTGTGGTGAGGGGATATCCATCGAGGCCTTGTCGGACTCCAGGGTGATCAACGCATCATCCACGGCGACCCGGTCGCCAACACTCACCAGGACATCGATTACGTCGACATCACTGAAGTCACCGATGTCGGGGACCTTTACCTCAACCAGTTTGCTCATGTTCTTATGCTCTTGTAGGTCGGGCCGGGCCCGACGTGTTTCGGCAGGCGCAGCCTGCCCTACGTTTGCGGTCGCAGCGCGCTTGCAGCTACAAAATCAGATTCCGCACATCCGACAGGATGAAAGCGATGTATCCGACGAAGCGCGCCGCATAGGCACCGTCGATCACGCGGTGGTCGTACGACACCGCCAGCGGCTGGATCAGCCGATCAACAATCTCGCCATCCACGCGCACGAGTCGCTGCTGCGCCCGCGTGAGGCCAAGGATTCCGACCTCGGGGGCATTCACGATTGGCGTGAAATTGGTGCCCCCGATACCCCCCAGGCTGGAGATGGAGAAACAGCCGCCCTGCATATCGGCGGCCTTGAGCTTACCTTCGCGGGTACGTTTCGAGACTTCTCCGAGTTCACGTGCAAGCTCGAAGATGCCCTTGCGGTCGACGTCGCGTATGACCGGCACCATCAGGCCGTCCGGGGTATCGACCGCGATGCCGATATTGAAGTACCTGCGCTGAATCAGGTTCTCGCCGGCATCGTCCATGGCCGAATTGAACCTCGGGTATTCCTTCAGCGCGGCCACCACGGCCTTCATCATGAAGACCAGCGGTGTCAGACCGAACCCCATTTCCTTGGCCCGGTCTTTCATCTTCTGGCGGTAGGCCTCGAGTTCGGTGATGTCCGACTCGTCGAAATGGGTCACCTGCGGGACATTCAGCCAGGCCTTGTGGAGATGCTTGGCAGAGAGCTTGTTGATCCGGCTCATCGGCAAGGTCTCCACCTCGCCGAACTGTGACCAGTCGGGCTGGGTGATGACGGGGATGCCCATGCCGGCCGCGGGCGCAGATGCGGAAGCACCGCTCACCGGCACGGCCGCAGCCACTGCGGCGGCCTGCCCGCCGGCATTGGCAAAACTACGGACGTCTGTATCGGTTACGCGGCCATTGCGCCCGGTGCCAGCGACCTTTGCGAGATCGACCCCGAGTTCGCGCGCGATGCGCCGCACGGAAGGACTGGCATGTGCGCGGCGGAATGCCGCGGCGTCCTCGACCGAGGCCGCGGCTGGCACACGCGCCGGCGCCCTCTCGCCGCCCGATCTCGCCGGCACCGCAGGCCCCGCCGCCGGCGAAGCCCCTGCCACATCCAGCACCAGGATGAGGCTGCCCGCGGAGACCTTGTCCCCCACTGCCACCTTCAGCTCCCTGACCACCCCGCCCCTGGGCGCAGGGATATCCATCGAGGCCTTGTCGGACTCCAGGGTGATCAGGGCATCCTCTTCCTTGATGGTGTCACCTTCATGCACCAGCACCTCGATGACATCGACATCCTGGAAATCGCCAATATCGGGAACGTGTATGTCCTCGAGCATGGCACCACGGTCAAGATCGCCGGATCCACTCGCCGCGGGCGCAGAGGATGCCGCGCCACTCGAGACCTTCGGTTGTGCGTCACCCACCGCCACGTTCACGCTCGGCTCGGGGCTGCCTTCAAGCAGGGCAATCAAGCTGCCCTGCGAGACCTTGTCGCCGACCGCCACCTTGATCTCTTTGACCATCCCACCCTCGGCGGCAGGAATATCCATCGAGGCCTTGTCGGATTCCAGCGTGATCAGCGGATCATCAATCGAGACCGTGTCGCCGACCTGGACCAGTACTTCGATTACATCGACATCGGAAAAGTCACCGATATCCGGAACGAGTATCTCTTTCGTCATTGTTGTCTGCTCCAAACTCGGTGATCAGGCATAGAGTGGGTTCGGCTTTTCCGGGTCGATGCCGTAACGCACCATTGCCTCCAGGACCATCTTGCCGTTGATGCCGTCCACCTTCCTGTTGGCCAGGGCCTTCAATGCCGCCACCGCCACGTAATGGCGATCGACCTCGAAGTGCCGCCGCAAGGCCTCGCGACTGTCCGAGCGCCCGAACCCGTCGGTCCCGAGCACGTAGAAATCCCCCGGTACGAAGGCGCGTATCTGTTCGGCGTAGTTGCGCACATAGTCTGTGGCGGCGATCACGGGCCCCTCGGCACCATCGAGGCACTCCGCCACCCAGCTCTTGCGTGGCACCTGGTCCGGGTGCAAAAGGTTCCAGCGCTCGACATCGGCACCGTCCCGCGCCAGTTCATTGAGGCTCGGGGTCGACCAGATATCCGCATCAACGCCCCAGTCCTCCTTCAACAGGCCCGCCGCCGCAATCACCTCGTTGAGGATGGCGCCGCAGCCCATCAGCTGCACGTGTCTTGGGCCATCACCGGCACTTGCCTGAAAGCGGTACATCCCCTTGATGATGCCCTGCTCAGACCCTTCCGGGAGTTCCGGGTGGCTGTAGTTCTCATTCAGGGTGGTGATGTAGTAATAGACGTTCTCACCGCGCTCATACATCCGCTTGAGACCGTCGTGGAATATCACCGCCAGCTCGTAAGCGAAGGTCGGGTCATACGAGATGCAGTTTGGAATGAAACCGGCGAACAGCTGGCTATGCCCGTCCTGATGCTGCAACCCCTCGCCGTTCAGGGTGGTACGCCCGGAGGTGCCGCCGATGAGGAAACCGCGTGCGAGCATGTCGCCGGCCGCCCAGGCCAGATCTCCTATCCTCTGGAATCCGAACATCGAATAGAAGATGTAGACCGGGATGGTCATCAGGCAGTTGTTCGCATAGGAGGTTGCCGCCGCTATCCAGGATGACATGGCGCCATCCTCGTTGATGCCTTCCTGCAGCATCTGGCCCTTGGCCGATTCGCGGTACGGCATGATGTCGGTCGCATCCATGGGTTCGTACTTCTGACCCTCGGGTGCGTAGATCCCAACCTGCCGGAACATGCCTTCCATGCCGAAGGTACGCGCCTCGTCCGGTACGATCGGCACCAGGCGCGGGCCGATCTCCTTATTGCGCGCGATCGCCACCAGCATGCGAACCAGGACCATGGTGGTCGACATGGTCCGTTCACCCGTTGCCTTGAGCAGGGACGCGAAGATCGACAGATCGGGAATGGGCAGGGTCTCGACCTTTACCGGCCGGCTCGGCAGATAGCCGCCGAGCGCCTTGCGCCGCTCGTGCAGGTACTGCATCTCCGGGCTATCCGGGTCGGGGCGGTAGAAGCCCGCGTGGTGCAGGACTTCGTCCGACACGGGGATCTTGAAACGCTCGCGGATCTTGATCAGCTGTTCGTCGGACAGCTTCTTCTGCGAGTGCGAGATATTCATCCCCTCACCGGCCTCGCCCATTCCATAGCCTTTGACGGTGTGTGACAGGATCACGGTCGGCCGCCCCACCTCATGGGTGGCCGCATCGTAGGCGGCGTACAGTTTTTCGGGATCGTGACCGCCACGCAGCAGATCGTAGTAGATCTGGTCGTCGCTCATGTCGGCGACCATCGCCTTCAGTTCGGGGTACCTGCCGAAGAAGTGCTCGCGCGTGTAGGCGCCGCCCTTGTTCTTGAAGTTCTGATACTCACCGTCCATGCATTCCATCATGCGCTGGTGCAGCAGCCCCGTATGGTCCTGCTCGAGCAGACGGTCCCAGCCGGTACCCCAAAGCACCTTGATCACATTCCAGCCGGCACCGCGGAAGTTGCCCTCGAGTTCCTGCACGATCTTGCCGTTGCCGCGGACCGGGCCGTCCAGGCGCTGCAGGTTGCAGTTGACGACATAAATCAGGTTGTCGAGTTTCTCGCGCGAGGCCAGTGAGATCGCGCCCTGGGATTCGGGCTCGTCCATCTCGCCGTCGCCGAGGAAGGCCCAGACCTTGCGCCCCTCGTTGTGTGTCTCGGCCACCTTGCGCCAGGCCACGGTGTTCGAGGTACTTGAGAAAGCGGGCCTGGTAGATCGCCATGATCGGGCCAAGGCCCATCGAAACGGTCGAGAACTGCCAGAAGTCCGGCATCAGGTAGGGGTGGGGGTAGGACGACAGCCCCTTGCCGCCGGCCTCGACCCGGAAGTTGTCCAGCTGTTCATCGCTCAGGCGGCCTTCGACATAGGCGCGCGCATAGGTACCCGGTGCGCGTGTGTCCCTGGATGAACACCATGTCCGGGCCATTGGGGTGCTCCTGGGCCTTCCAGAAATGGTTGTAACCCACCTCGTACATGATCGCGGAGGACTGGAAGGAGGCGATATGCCCACCGGGTGATGCCGGCTTGCGATTCGCCCTGACCACCATCGCCGTCGCATTCCAGCGCAACGCACGTAAGATCTTGCGCTCCAGATCACGATCGCCGGGGTATGCGGGCTGCCGGTTGACCGGAATGGTATTCACATACGGCGTGTGTGCCGTGTCCGGCGGCTCCACGCCGGCCTCGTAGGCCTTGTCGATGGTCTTACGCAGCAGGAATTCGGCACGTTCGACGCCATCACGTTCGACGACGACGTCGATGGCCTCTTCCCATTCCCCGGTTTCCTGGGGATCGATATCAGGCGGCAGTTTTTGACTCACGTTCATCCTCCGGGATGCTGGTACAAAGGCGGGCAAACGCGCCCTTCCGCACCCGCAGGACACGGCAGGCAAAAGGTTTGCCGCCTCCCATGCCCAGGGTCGCTGCGCATGGCTGCTAAAAGAGGCCAGTCCGGCCTCAAAAAATCCGAGCCTTTGTTGTTGTGGTGGCCCGGTTCTCTAACTCCGGCCGACTGCCTTGCGGGCTGCAAAGCAGTGATCCACGAGGTAGACAATCGACCGGTATGGAATACCAGTATGGCGCGACAGGCCTATTTCACAGGTCCTGCTGTTCGAACAGCCCTGGTCGCAACCTTCGGGTAGTTGTTGTTTGAGCCGCGACAGGGCGCTGGCGTTCAGTTCGGGGACATCGAACCCCTTGTCACCGGCAAAACCGCAGCAACCCTCCTCTTCGGGTAAAAACACGCTTTTGGCGCAGGCGCTGGCCACGGCGATGAAATCCTCCTCCAGTCCCATCTTGCGGGCGCTGCAGCTGACATGCAGCGCAATGCTGTCCACCTGAACGACCGGGTCCAGCTGCGGCAGCAGAAACTGCCGGATAAAGCGCACGGGCTCGTAAATTTTTATCTCTTTCTCGAACTGTTCCTGCATGCGTGCGGTACAGGGACTGGTGTCACACAGTACCGGCAGGCGGCCTTCTTCCGAGGCCTGCCACAAGACTTCCTCCAGGCGGCGCACCGCCGTCTGCGCGCTTTCCGTAAACCCCTTGCTGCTGAAGGGCATACCGCAGCACTGGGCATCCATACGGGGCGGGACGACCACCTCGTAGCCGGCCTTTTGCAGCAGCGAATGTGTGACCTCGATCAGGTCGCGCGACTCGCTGTCACAGCTGGCCGTACCCATGCTGCGACTGACGCAAGCGCTGAAATATACGCACTTTTTACTTATATCCCCATCAGTTTTTTTTACAACAGGATGAGGTCCGTGGTTTTTTCCGGCCCTTGGCATCCAGCGATGCCAGTCCGGTACCCGCCCGCCACTGATTCGGCGGATTGCCCCGGTGAACCTTTCCAGCGGCACCTCGCCGAGCACCCGGCTGCTTGCATGTGCAATGCGCAGTCCGCCGCGCGTTGCGGCCGTCACCCCCGCCATATGCCCATCCACCCAGTGCGCGACCTTCCTGCCGGCGGCCCCCCGCCCGGCTGCGCGCAGCAGCTTCATCATCTTCCCGGTATCGATCCCGACCGGGCAGCGCGTCGCGCACAGGCCATCACCCGCGCAGGTCTGTTCGCCGGCATAGGCGAAGTCCGTAAACAAAGGCGAATGCGAGATATCTTCACCCGCCGCCTGAAGGCGCGCATGTTCGCGCAGGGCCACGATGCGTTGCCGGGGCGTCAGCGTCAGCTCACGCGAGGGGCATATGGGTTCACAAAAACCACACTCGATACAGCGATCGACGAGAGGGTCGACCGCGGTCATCGATTTGAAGTTCTTGACGTGAATCTCGGGGTCGTCGTTGAGGATCACACCGGGGTTGAGAAGCCCCTGCGGATCCAGCAGCGACTTGATCCGATGCATCAGGGCATAGGCCTCGGCCCCCCATTCGAGCTCGACATAGGGTGCGATATTGCGACCGGTACTGTGTTCGGCCTTGAGCGAGCCGTCGTATTTTTCCACCACGAGGTGACACAACTCGTCCATGAAGCCGTGGTAGCGCTCGATCTCGCCCGGATCGCCAAAATCCGGCGTGATCACGAAGTGCAGGTTTCCTTCCAGGGCGTGGCCGAAGATGATGGCATTGTCGTAACCATGCCTGGCAAACAGCTGCTGAAGCTCCACCGTGCCCTCGGCCAGGCGGGGTACCGGAAAGGCAATGTCCTCGATGACGACGGTGGTCCCCACCTCGCGCATCGCGCCCACTGAGGGGAACATGCCTTTGCGTATCTTCCAAAGGCGGTCGAACTCGGCCGGCACGTCGGTAAAGGCCACATCGCAGAGGGTGTTCACCGGCCTCAGAGAAGACTGGATCCGTGCAATGTTTCCGTCCAGGTCCGCGACCGTGCCCGCGCGGGTCTCGATCAGCAGTGCGGCCGCGGTCGGCGGCAGCGACGCGAGCTCGGCCGGCATGCCCGGCTGGTCCTGTACCGAGGCAAGCGCCGCCCGATCCATGATCTCGACTGCATCGACGGGTTCGGTCTTGAGCAATGCAACGGCCTCGCAGGCGGAGGCCACGTCCTCAAAGAAAACCAGCGCGCTGGCCTTGTGCGGATGTTCGACGACCGTCCGGTAGGTGATCTCCGCGATGAAGCCGAGGGTCCCTTCGGAGCCGATCATCAGGTGCTGCAGGACATCGATGGGGTCGCTGTAATCGACCAGTGCGTTGAGGCTGTAGCCCGTGGTGTTCTTGATCCTGAACTTGTGCGCGATGCGCCCGGCCAGGGTGGCGTTGGCACGCACCTCCGCTACCAGATCATTGACCCCCTGCAGCAGTTCACGATGCGAGGCGGCGAATGCCTCGCGACTGGCCGGGTCGCCGGTATCCAGTACGCTTCCGTCGGCCAGGATGAGGCGCATCGATGCCAGCGTCTGGTAGCTGTTCTGGGCCACGCCGCAACACATGCCCGAGGCATTGTTGGCCGCGATCCCGCCGATCTTGCAACTTGCGATGGACGCCGGGTCAGGCCCGATCTTGCGCCCCAGGGGCGCAAGATAAAGATTGGCCTGGGACCCGATGATGCCGGGCTGGAGGCGGATGTGACTGCCGTCTTCGCTGACCGAATAGTCGCGCCAGGCATCACCCTCGAGCATCACCAGCACCGAGTCGGTGATCGCCTGACCGGACAGGCTGGTGCCTGCGGCTCGGAAGGTCACTGGCGTAACGAACCGGTGCGCCAGCTCCAGCAGGCGCGACACCTCTTCCTCCGTCACCACTTTCACGACCAACTGCGGCACCAGCCGGTAGAAGCTCGCATCGGTGCCATAGGCCAGGGTCCGCAAGGGATCGTCGATCAGGCGTTGCGCAGCGATAAAACCGGCCAGCTCATTCTTGAGTGCCTGTACTTCTTGCGAAATCATCAACGGACTCCGTGGTTTGGCATGGGGAAAGGGGCGGGGGCGGAGCCGGACGCAGACCCCGGGCCGATCGACCAATCCACGGCGCCGCCCGCCCCGCCAGCATTGGGTGGCGGTCACCCCAGTATAGGCAGCAAACTTCTGGTAAAATGGTCAGGCCACTTTGATTCTGGCAAACCTTGGCGGCATGTCAAGCCCAACCCCACAGAATGCATTGATGCGGAGCCTCCGGTGCAGGCATGGAAGGCCAACGCGCCTTGATTATGCCTCCGCATCCACTACACTTCGCTCAATTGGTCTTACCAAATTGCCAGAAAGTTGGATATGGAAACACAACGCCTGTCAGATCGTATTGCGCGTGAACTCGAACAGATGATCGCCGCGGGAACCCTGCAACCTGGTGCAAGACTACCGGCCGAGCGCCGACTCTCCGAGCGCCTCGGTGTTTCGCGACCGTCGTTGCGCGAGGCGATCCAGAAACTGGCGAGCAAGGGCCTGGTGCACAGCCGTCAGGGTGGCGGCACCTATGTGTCGGCATCGCTGAACAGCGGCATGACCGATCCGCTGATGATGCTGCTGCAACAGCACCCGGAGGCGCGCTACGACGTCCTTGAGGTACGGCATGCCCTGGAGGGGCAGGCGGCCTACTATGCGGCGCTGCGGGCCACTGACGATGACCGCGAGCGGATCCGCGACAGGTTCGACCGCATGATCCAGCTGCACGTCGAGGGCGACGACCCCCTGGCCGAGGCCCGCGCGGATGCCGATTTCCACCTTTCGATAGCCGAGGCCTCTCACAATATCGTGCTGCTTCACGTGATGCGCAGCCTGTTCTCGGTGCTGCAGAACAGCATCAAGCACAGTCTCGACAAGCTCTATACCATCCCCAAGGTCTTCGAACCCCTTTCCTCGCAGCACGAGCAGCTGATGCGCAGCGTCATCGGGGGCGATCCGGATGCCGCCCGCAACGCTGCCCAGGCGCACCTGGTCTTCGTCGAGGAGTCTCTGCAGGGTATAGACGAGGAACAGGCACGGCACGAGCGCTTCCTGCGCCAGGCCTCACTGCTGGCAGCGCGATGACCCAAGGCTGTCCGAAACTGCAGAGTGCGGCCGATGCGGTGGCCCGGATCGCCAGCGGGTCGACCCTGGCAACCGGCGGCTTCGTCGGTATCGGCGTACCGGAAACCCTGCTCAAGGCGCTCGAGCGACGGTTCGTCGAGACCGCCGAGCCCCGTGACCTGACGCTGGTGTATGCCGCCGGTCAGGGCGACGGTCGCGAACGCGGCCTGAACCACCTCGGCCACGAGGGCCTGCTGAACCGGGTCATCGGCGGACACTGGGGGCTGGTTCCGCGTATTGGGCAACTCGCCGCCGCGGAGAAGCTTGCGGCGTACAACCTGCCCCAGGGGGTGATCACGCACCTGTATCGGGACATTGCCGCCGGCCGGCCAGGTGCCTTGACCCGGGTTGGCCTGCACAGCTTCGTGGATCCACGTGTCGATGGCGGAAAAATGAACAGCTCGGCGGTCGACGACCTGGTCCGGGTCATGCAGATCGATGGCGAGGATTTCCTCTTTTACAAGGCATTTCCCATCCATGTCGCCTTTCTGCGCGGTACCACGGCCGACTCGCGCGGCAACATCACCATGGAACGCGAGGCCCTGTATCTCGAATCACTGGCGATCGCGCAGGCCGTGCACAACTCGCGCGGGTTGGTGATGGTGCAGGTCGAACGCGTGACCGAACGTCACGAGACGAGCCCGCACCACGTGAGCATCCCTGGCATCCTGGTCGACTGCGTTGTGCTGGCCGGGGCCGGCGATCACGAGCAGACCTTCGGCGAACCGTACAACCCGGCCTATTCCGGCGAGACCCTGACAGCGGCAAAGGGTGTCGCGGCGACCCTCGATGAACGCCTGCTGATCGGACGACGCGCTGCCCGGACACTGCAGCCCGGAGCGGTGGTCAACCTGGGCATTGGGATGCCCGAGGCCGTGGCGGTGGCCGCGTCCGAGACCGGGGCACTGGACAGGGTCACCCTGACGGTCGAGCCCGGCGGCATCGGCGGCATCCCTGCCGGCGGCCTGAGCTTCGGCGCCACCGCCAATGCGGAGGCCGTTATTGACCAGCCCGCACAGTTCGATTTCTACGATGGTGGCGGACTGGACCAGGCCTTCCTCGGCATGGCCGAGGTGGACCGTCACGGTAATGTCAATGTCAGCCGGTTCGGGACACGCATGGCCGGCGCCGGCGGCTTCATCAACATCAGCCAGAACGCCAAATCGGTCGCCTTCATGGGCACCTTCACCTCCTCGGGCCTGGACGTCGCCATCACGCAGGACGGGGTACATATCCGCCGGGAGGGGCTCAATCGGAAATTTGTCGAACAGGTACAACACCTGACCTTCAACGGCAGGGCGGCCTTTGAACGCGGGCAGCGGGTGAGCTATATCACCGAGCGTGCAGTATTCGAACTGAACTCGGAGGGACTGCTGCTGACCGAGATTGCACCGGGGGTGGACCTGGACAGGGACGTGCTGCAACAGATGGCGTTCCGCCCCGGTATCGCGTCGCCCCTGGGCCTCATGGACAAAGGCCTGTTCGCCGCGCCCGCAACCCATTACTGAACCCGGAGCCTGAAGTCATGCCTGCACCCGAACGAATCTATTTTTTTGGCACCTGTCTGATCGACCTGCTCTACCCGAGGGCCGGCCTGGCGGGCATGCAGCTGGTCAGGCGTGCCGGTGTCGATGTGATCCTTCCAGATGATCAGACCTGTTGCGGGCAGCCCGCATTCAACTCCGGCTACCGCGACGAGGCACTGGCGGTCGCCCGCGCGCAGCTGGCGTGCTTCGAACACGAGATCCCGGTGGTGGTCCCGTCCGGATCCTGCGCCGGGATGATCAAGCATCACTGGCCGGAGCTGTTCGCCGGCCAGCCCGACGAGGCCCGCGCCCTGGCCGTGGCGCAGCGCACCTACGAGCTCACCGAGTTCCTGGTCGACGTACTGGAAGTCGACCTGACCGACCTCGGGGAGCCGATCAGGATCGCCATCCATACCTCGTGCTCGGCGCGCCGGGAGATGGGTGTTGCAGACCGCATTCAGTCCCTGGTGGCCCAGCTCGACAGTGTCGAGGTGCTGACACAGGAACGCGAGGCCGAGTGCTGCGGCTTCGGCGGGACCTTCTCGATCAAACAGGCCGACATATCCGGCGCCATGGTCAAGGACAAGACCGACTCCCTGCGTGCGACCGGCGCGAGCCGCGTGATCAGCCAGGACTGCGGCTGCCTGATGAATATCGGGGGTGCGTTCGAACATCAGGGTGACGGACCGGCCACACAACATATCGCCGAATTTCTGCTGGAGCGTACCTCATGAATACCAGACCGCCGGATCAGACCCGCGCCTTTCACGAACGTATCGACAAGGCCCTGCACAACGACCAGCTGCGGCGCAACTTCCGGTCCGCATTGAGTGGCATCCAGTCCAGGCGCGAGGACCAGTTCCCGGACGATGCCCAGCTGCAGGCACTGCGCGAACAATCGCGCGAGGTGCGTGGCAACGCACTGGTCAAACAGCCGGAACTGCTGGAGCAGCTGGAAGCCAAGCTGACCGAGAACGGCATCCAGGTGCACTGGGCCGAGACCTCGGAGCAGGCGAACGAGATCATCCACGGCATCCTGGAGGCCGCCGGCGCCAGGTCGCTGGTCAAGGGCAAGTCGATGGTCTCCGAGGAGACCGAGCTCAACCGTTATCTCGAGCAACGCGGCATCGAGGTCGTCGAATCCGACCTCGGCGAGTTCATCATCCAGCTCGCAAAGGAACCACCGTCGCACATCGTTGCGCCCGCCATCCACAAGAACAAGCGCGAGGTAGCCGAGCTGTTTCGGCAGTTTTACCCGGAGATCCCGTATACCGAAGACATCGACCAGCTGACCCAGACGGCACGCCTGATCCTGCGCGAAAAATTCGCCGCTGCCGACGCTGGGATCTCCGGCGTCAATTTCGCGGTCGCCGAGACCGGCACCCTGTGCCTGGTAGAGAACGAAGGCAACGGCCGGCTCAGCACCACCGCGCCACGCCTGCACATCGCGATCACCGGCATCGAAAAGGTGGTCGAGAAGCTATCCGATGTGCCCCCGATGCTCGAGATCCTGACCAAGTCTGCCACCGGCCAGCCGATCACCACCTACTTCAACATGATCAGCCGGCCGCGCCAGCCGGACGAACTGGACGGGCCGCAGGCCGTGCACCTGGTGTTGCTGGACAACGGGCGCTCGCGGATCCGGGTCGATGAGGAACTGCTCGACACCCTGCGCTGCATCCGCTGCGGCACCTGCATGAACTATTGCCCGGTATACGTGCAGACGGGGGGACACGCCTACGGCACCGTCTACCCGGGCCCGATCGGCATCGCATTGGAACCGCAGCGCCTGGGCCTCAACCAGGTCGGGACCCTGACCTCGGCCTGTACCATGTGCGGCGCCTGTGGTGAGGTGTGCCCGGTCAAGATCCCGCTGCCCAAACTGATCAACCGCCTGCGCGCGGAGGCCGTCAACGCACACCGGACGACGACCCCGTTGAACGGTCGCGGAAGCCTGCGCAAACCCACCGAGGCAACCATCTGGAAGATCTGGCAGCAACTCAACAGCCACCCGCGCCTGTACCGATCGTTCACCTTCGCCGCGACGCGCCTGCGCTGGCTGACACCCGGCAGCCTGGGGGGTTGGACGCGCTACCGCAGCGCCCCGCGGCCGGCACCGCAAACCCTGCGCGAGCTGGCAAGGCAGGAGGGCTTCAGCCATGAATGAGGCACGCGAGAATATCCTCGGCCGCCTGCGCGCCAACCGCCCGCAATCGGCGCCCACGCCGCCGGTTTACCGGAAACCCCTGGGCTGGGATCGCGAACAATGCATCACCCAGTTCACTGAACGTATGCGGGCGGTGCGCGCCGAGGTACAACGGGTCGGCCGCGAAGACTGGGTCGATTGGATAAACAGCGAGATCCTGCCGCGCGGAATGACCCGTGCGCTGGTCGGGCGCAGCGCGGTGGCGGACCGCTTCACCGCCGGCGCCGCTCCCGGATTCGAACTCAGCCGTTACGACAGGCCGATCGAGGAATGGAAAGACAGGCTGTTCCATGACATCGATTTTGCCGTCACCGGAACGCTCGCCGGGCTGGCCGAGACGGGCAGCCTGGTGCTGTGGCCGGATGCCGCCGAACCGCGCCTGATGTCACTGGTCCCGCCACTGCATATCGCCCTGCTCGATGCCGACCGCTTGTTCGAGAACTTCGCGCAGATGGTCGAACGTGAGGGCTGGGCCGGCGGCATGCCGACCAATGCGCTGCTCATTTCGGGTCCTTCGAAGACCGCGGACATCGAACAGACTTTGGCGTACGGCATCCACGGACCCAAGGAACTGATCACGCTGATACTCGAATAGTGACAACTGCAGCGAAGTGGACCCCCGACCCTGAGCACCCCGGGACGCGGGTCAGGCGCGGACCACCACTGCGATATCGGCCGGGCGATCGTCGATCAGCCAGTGAATCGCGGCTGCCATGACACCCAACCCGACCGCCGTCCACCACACGGCGTCGTAGCTGCCGCTGGTCTCGAACATGCGGCCCGCCCACCAGGCGCCAAGAAAGGCGCCCAACTGGTGGCCGAGAAACACCACCCCGTACAGGGTGCCGATGTAACGAGCACCGAACACCTGACCGACCATGCCGCTGGTCAGCGGCACCGTGCCCAGCCAGATCACGCCGATCAGGGCGCCAAAGACCAGCGCCGTGGTCTCGGTCAGGGGGATGATCAGGAAGCCGCTGATCACCACCGCACGCAGGCCATACAGCCAGCTCAGCAGATTCTTCTTGCGATACCGGTCGCCGAGCCAGCCGAACAGCAGTGAACCCAGGATATTGAACAGGCCGATCAGGGCCAGCGCATTGGCCGCAACGGCGCGGTCCAGCCCCATGTCCACCGCATAGGCAGGGAGGTGCGTGGCGATAAAGGCGACGTGAAAGCCGCACACGAAGAACCCGGTGATCAACAGCAGGTAACCGCGATGGCCGGAGGCCAGGCGCAGCAGGGAGACCAGCCCGGGTCCGTGCGAGCCGTGATTCGATCGATCGTCCGGAAGAAATAATGCGGCGAAGATCATCACCAGTGCGGTCCAGGCCAGCGCCTCGAAGGCCCAGTTCCAACCACCGTGCAGCAGCCAGTAGTTGGCCAGCGGAACCATCAGGAACAAGCCGAACGAGCCCATACCCGTGACGATTCCGAATGCCATGGTCCGCTTGGCCGGGTTGACCACCCGTCCCACGGCTCCCAGTACGACCACGAAGGTGGTGGCCGACTGAGCGGTGCCGGTCAGAATGCCGAGCACCAGCAACAGCCCAGCATCGCCCGCAACCCGGGTCATCAGGAACATCGCCAGCGCGTATAGCAGGGCGCCCCAGATAACGATGCGCCGCGGCGAGAAACGGTCGGCCAGGTAGCCGGCCACGGGGAGCCCGAGCATCAGGTTCTGCAACGCGATCGCCAGGCCGAAGCTCTCGCGATCGACCCCCAGGACGCAGCCCAGAGGCTGCATGAAGATCCCGAACGACTGGCGCAGACCCATGCTGACCAGGACGATGATCCCACCGGCCAGCACAACCACCACCGGACTCCCGCGCCAATGTGCGGGCATCCGCTTAGAGATCGTCCTGCTCCCCGAGCGCCAGATGCTTGCTGCGGATGAAATCCGTGTGGGAGACATACAGCAGGTCCGCGAGGCGACGGACCAGGAGCTCTTCGTGATGATGGATGGTGCCGTCGGCGCAGGCGACCTGCCACAGGCCGCGAATCAGGTTGAATTTCTGCCTTGCGGTGAAGTTCCGGTTTACAAGGTCGATCTGGGCATGCAGCGACACGTGGTGGTCTGAGGTATCGCGCGCCACCTCCATCAGGTCTTCGAGGTCGGCGTCATCCACGTGCCAGTCACGTTGCAGCACCACCTTCATGCGCTCGATCTCAGATGCCTCGAGAGAATGGTCCGACTTGGCAACCTCTACCAGCAGGATTGCGGCCGCCAGATGCAGCGCCGCCTCGTCATCGGTGGCGTCGGTCTCCGCCTCGGAGAAAAAGGCCTGGATCTTTTTTAGCATGCCGTTTTCCTGACTACGAGGGTTTGCTGTTCTCCTCGTTGGCCAGCGCCTTTTCGGTAATTTCGTTGTAAAGAGCAGCCACCTTGCTGATGATTTCTGTCAGTTCCGGGTGCTTTTCCCATTGCGACTGGTTGGATACCGCATCCTCAAACACCTTTTTGAGAAAGTCTATCTCGTTGTCATCAAGGGTTTCGCCGCGATCGACCTGCTCCTTGATCGCCAGGGCGCGCGGCAGACGCTCTGCAGTCAGCCTGTTGAGCAGGACCACCGCAATACCATCCTCTTTGTCCAGTTCAGTCATTCCAATGCCCTTTTTCCGTCGTTTGAAAAATTACTCAACAGCTCCGCCATGTACCCGGCTTGTTACGACCACCGGGGCGGCAATGCCTGCAATTTCAGACCGGTTTGTAGATCTGCGCCCCCTGCTGCAGAAACTCCTCGGCCTTTTCCTTCATCCCTTCCTCGACCGCGACGTCGATGTCCCTGAACTTGTGGCTGGCCGCATACTCACGCACGTCCTGCGTGATCTTCATGGAGCAGAAGTGCGGGCCGCACATGGAACAAAAGTGCGCAACCTTGGCCGAGTCCTTCGGCAGGGTCTCGTCGTGGAACTCGCGCGCCCGGTCGGGATCCAGGCCGAGGTTGAACTGGTCCTCCCAACGGAACTCGAAACGCGCCTTGGACAGGGCATTGTCGCGCACCTGCGCGCCCGGCAAGCCCTTGGCAAGATCCGCCGCATGCGCAGCCAGCTTGTAGGTGATGATGCCCTCGCGCACGTCGGCCTTGTTCGGCAGGCCCAGATGTTCCTTGGGCGTGACGTAGCAGAGCATGGCGGTGCCGTACCAGCCGATGTTGGCTGCACCGATGCCCGAGGTGATGTGGTCGTAGCCCGGGGCGATGTCCGTGGTCAGCGGACCCAGCGTGTAGAACGGCGCCTCGAAACAGTCGACCAATTCCTTGTCCATGTTCTCCTTGATCATCTGCATGGGCACATGCCCGGGGCCCTCGATCATGACCTGGACATCGTGCTTCCAGGCGATCTTCGTCAGCTCGCCCAGGGTCTCGAGTTCGCCGAACTGGGCCGCGTCGTTGGCATCCGCGATCGAGCCGGGACGCAGGCCATCACCCAGGCTGAAGGAGACGTCGTAGGCCTTCATGATCTCGCAGATGTCTTCGAAATGGGTGTAAAGGAAGTTCTCCTGATGATGCGCCAGACACCACTTGGCCATGATCGAGCCACCGCGGCTGACGATGCCGGTGACCCGGTCCGCGGTCAGCGGCACATAGCGCAGCAGCACACCCGCATGGATGGTGAAATAGTCGACGCCCTGCTCCGCCTGCTCGATAAGGGTGTCGCGGAACATTTCCCAGGTCAGGTCCTCGGCCTTGCCGTTGACCTTCTCCAGGGCCTGGTAGATCGGCACGGTGCCGATCGGCATCGGCGCGTTGCGCAGGATCCACTCGCGGGTCTCGTGGATGTTCTTGCCGGTCGACAGGTCCATCAGGGTGTCGCCACCCCAGCGCGCCGACCAGGCCATCTTCTCGACTTCTTCCTCGATCGAGGAGGAAACCGCCGAGTTGCCGATGTTGGTGTTCACCTTCACCCGGAAATTGCGACCGATGATCATCGGCTCCAGCTCGGGATGATTGATATTGGCCGGGATGATCGCACGACCGGAGGCCACCTCGTCACGCACGAACTCGGGCGTGATCTGCTCCGGCAGCCTGGCGCCGAAGCTCTCGCCCGGGTGCTGGCGCAGCAGCCTGGCGTAGCGCGGGTCGGCACGCAATTCATCCAGGCGCTGGTTTTCGCGGATCGCAACAAACTCCATCTCGGGAGTGACGATGCCCTGGCGCGCATAATGCATCTGGCTGACGTTGCCGGATTTACCGTCCGGGCCGACCTTGGCACGGCGCGGTGCGCGGATGTGTTCGAATCTCAGCCGGGCAAGTTCCGGATCGTGCTGGCGTTCACGCCCGTAATCCGAGCTCGGGCCGGCGAGCTGCTCGGTATCCGCACGCTCGTCGATCCAGGCGCTGCGGACATCCGGCATCCCCTCGAGCAGATCGATCCGCACCTGCGGGTCACTGAAGGGGCCCGAGGTGTCGTACACCGTGATCGGTGGATTTTCTTCCTCGCCGAAACTGGCCGCGGTCGGCGACTGCTGGATTTCACGCATCGGCACCCGGATGTCGGGCCGCGATCCCGTGACGTAGATCTTGCGCGCACCCGGAAAGGGTCGCGTGACCTCCTCCGACAGCTCGCTGGTCTTCTTTACGAATTCTTCGGGTATCGCGCTCATCAGCTTGTCTCCAATGCGGAGGCAGCGAGCGCATCGGCGATCAGCTTCCCTCCGCCGGTATGAACCGGATCAGGTGAATAAGGGTCTCTCTCAGCCGGCCACATGGCAGGCACCCCCAGCCAGTCAAACTCTGTAGTACGGGCGCGCCGTCCTCGGCGTGCCCCGGGTCCTGCGAGCTGCAGGCCGCCCCTTCAGGGTCTCCGACTGTACCAGTGCGGTATGCCCTTCACCAGAGCCGATTCCCCGACCCTGTGTGGGAAAATCAGGCCGTAGCTATAACGAAAGGGTGATCGATCGAGCCCCCTGGCCGATCCCGTCGGCAACGACCGTCGATATCGGAGCACCTGCCAAATAAACTCTTCGCGGCGCAGGAGCTTGCCCCGCATCGCCTCAACACTTAGGCTAGCGCTGCCTCCTTTCGCACAGACAGACCTCCGGAGACCTGGATGCTCGCCAACGACCTCGAAACCGCACGATTCAATATGGTGGCGCAACAGATTCGTCCTTTCGAGGTTTTCGACGACCGCGTGCTCAATACCCTGCAGACAGTCCCCCGCGAACGCTTCGTCAGCAAGGAGTACCAGGGACTGGCGTTCGCCGATATCGCGGTGGCGATTGGGGACGGCCAGCAGATGATGAAACCGGTGCAGGAGGCTCACCTGCTACAGGCACTGGATGTCCAGCCCGGCGAGAGCGTGCTCGAGATCGGCACCGGCAGCGGATTCATCACCGCCTGCCTGGCCCACCTCGGCGGAATCGTGACCAGCTACGAGATCCGGCCCGCACTGGGTGAAATCGCGGCCGCACAACTGCACGCGCTGGGGGTAAAGAACGTCGAACTCGTGACGGGCGATGGCCTGCACGCCAGTTTGGCGCCGGACAGCTTCGATGTGATCGCGGTGACCGGATCGCTGCCGAGTTACCCCGCATTACCTGGAAGATCTGCTGACACCAGGTGGCCGCATGTTCGTGGTGGTCGGTGAGGCACCGGCCATGACCGCCATGCTGGTAAGCCGCAACAGTGACAGCGAGATCTGGAAAGAAAAGCTGTTCGAGACCGTGCTGCCGGCACTGGACAACGCACCGCAACCCGATCACTTCGTGTTCTAGCCAGCCACCGCTGTGCGCGAATTCAGCGCTGCCCAGTTGCGAGACCATCTCGCGACAACGCGACACCACGCCTCTTTTACTGGATGTCCGCGAACCCTGGGAGTTCAGGCTCTGCCGGATAGAGGGGTCCAAGCTGATACCCATGGGACAGCTTCCCGCCTCGATCAGGGAACTCGACCCCGACCGAGAGACCGTGGTCATCTGCCACCATGGCATCCGCAGCCGGCAGGTGGCGATGTTTCTCGACTACCAGGGGTTCTCCAACGTGATCAACCTTGCCGGCGGAGTCGATGCATGGGCGCACGACGTCGACCGCCAGATGGCCACCTACTGAACAAGCTACAGCGCCCGTCCCGAGGCCGTTTCCGGCATCCCGGGGACAGAGCAGCCCGCGCATAAGTAAAAAGCCCCGCACAAGGCGGGGCTTCAATCAGGGACAGCAGCCCCTCCGGTCCAAATATCAGTTTTTCACACCGAGGGCCTCGAGCGTGGACAGGGTCAAGCCCCCGCGCTCCATACCCTTCGTGCGCTGGTACTCGTCCACTGCGCGCATCGTCTGTGCACCGATATTGCCGTCGATCGGCCCCGGGTCGAAACCCGCAGCCTTCAGCGCCTTCTGCAGCTCCGTCAGAACGCCGGGAGTCATATTGGTTTCACACAATACACTGCGCCACTCACGGCGCTCATCGGCGACCTTGACCTTCTTGGCGACCGTCTCGATGACGGCCGGAATCTCTATCTTCTTCTGGGTCGGCGCACTGACCAGCTTGCGTACCTTCACCATCTTGTACTCGGCCGGGATTTCGACTTCCTGGATACTGGCCGGGGTCTTGACCTTGCGCTGCTCCACCGTCGCCATCTTGGCCGGGGTCTCACGCAGGCAGATGGTGTTACCGGTCGGCTTTCCAGCCGGCTTGTCTTCCCAATCCGGATGCCAGAAGAACTTCTGCTCGGCAACCAGGACTCTCTTGCTCACCGTCTCGTAGGTCGGCTCCACCTTGATGCGTCTTTCCTGGGCCGGCTTGACCAGTTTGCTCACGCGCTGCACGGCATATTCCGCAGGGATCTCCACCTCTTTCGTCGTGGCCGGGCTCTTGATCACCTTGCGCGTCACCGATTTGTACTTGGCCGGGACCTCAACCAGACACATGATCTCACCCGTGGAATTGTCGATGCGCTGAACCGGGCCACGCCCGGCCTTCCACATGGTGGTCGCCGGGGACACCAGCACCTTCTCCGTGACTGTTTCGAATACCGCCGGGACCTCGACGACCTCCTTGGTCGCCTCCTTGACCAGAACCTTTTCCTCAGTCCATTCGTAAGCGGCAGGCTCGATCTCGATATTCTCGTAGGATGCGGTCTTCAGAACCCTTACATCCTCATCCTTGTATTGGGCTGGCACGAAGTACTCGCTCAGGCAGGCGCCGACGGGCTGCTCATCGAGTTTGATGCCGCCATTTCCGATTGCCGCCAGCAGGAGCGGGCTCGCCGGCAGGGCGGTTCTTTTTCGGCCGGACAGCCAGACTTTGCTGGCAGGGGCTATCTCGACGGTCTCGGTGGTCGTTTCATATTCTGCGGGCACAGGGACGATCTTTTTTGCGGCCTCTTTGACCAGGACCTTTTCTTCCACGACCTCGTATTTCGCCGGGACCATCTCGAAACGCACCGACGCCTCACGCGCAGTGACATCGACGTTCTCGGTCTTGTATTGTGCTGGAATCACGACCTTCGCATAGCACTCACCGGGCTTTGCATTCGGCAGAGTTCCGGTGTTGTCCACGGTTTCGGCCATGGCCGGCATGGACGCCGCGGCGATCGACGCCGCGAGACATGACAATTTGAGTATCTTGCACGACTGCATGGGGTTTCCTCCGGGTACAACAGTCTTTTAATTGATTCATGACGGTGACCGGGAACCCTTTGTGCTGCATTGCACGAAGCGCCCTGCACCATCACGCCGACTCCGCATGATCACCGCAGGAATGACGGCGTCAGGAAACGCGATTTATACCACAATTCAGAAATAGATTCTTTGCGCTATGTCTCAGGATGGAAGATTCAACGTGCTTGGAGTGACCGGCCCGGAGACCCGGTACGGACCCGTGAGCCTTCAGCGCGAAAAGGCTACACACACCGGCGAACCGGCATGTTCGATCCGGTGAATGCAGCTCACCGCAATGGAACCAGCTCCATCAGACGCTGCAGGGCACCACGGTTCGTCTCGACCACCTGTCTGCCCTTCTCACCCACCTCGGCGCGGCCACTGACATCCTCGAACCAGGCAATCACCTGATCTGCAAGCTCGCCCTCATTGCCGACCTGGCGGGCCGCACCCTCTTCGATCAACATCTGGCTGATCGCAGCGAAGTTGAACACGTGCGGCCCGAAACACACCGCCACACCCTGCGCCGAGGCCTCCAACATATTGTGTCCACCGGTATTCACCAGGCTGCCACCAATGAAGGCCACATCGGCCGACCCCAGCAGGACTGGCAGCTCGCCCATGGTATCGCCAAGGTATACCTGGCTTCCTTCGTCGTACTCGGCTGCGCGGGAACGCCGCGCAAAGCGCAGGCGCTCGCGTTTGCACAGGCCGCCGACCCGCTCGAAGCGCTCCGGATGCCGCGGCACCAGGATCAGCAGCGCGTTCGGGAAACGCGACAGGACCTTGTGGTGGGCGAACAGGACCAGCTCATCCTCGCCCTCGTGGGTGCTGCCCGCCACCCACACAGGACGCCCGCCCCATTGACGTCGCAACACCTCCACCTGCTCATCCAGGCTGGCCGGGATGCGCATGTCGAACTTGATGCTGCCGGTGACCTGGACATGCCCGGGCGCCACACCCAGTTCGCGAAAGCGCCTCGCGTCGGCATCGGACTGCGCCGCGATGCAATCGATGTTCGTGAAGGTCTCGCGAGTGAAACGGCCGAGACGCGCGTAACGGCCTGCCGATTTGGCCGAGAGACGCGCATTGGCCAGCAGCGTGTAGATGCCATGGCGACGACAGAGGTACAGCAGATTCGGCCAGATCTCGGTCTCCACCATCAACAGCGCGCGTGGGCGTACCCGACGAATGAACGAGGTCAGCGCCAGCGGCAGGTCGTAGGGGAAATAGACATGGAAGACCTGCTCGCCGAGCTGTTCCCTGACCCGGGCCGAACCGGTCGGCGTCGTCGTGGTGACCGTGATCGCAAGCGCAGGTTTCTCCGCCAGCAACTGCCGGATCAACGGCAGCACCGCCTGCACCTCGCCGACCGAGACGGCGTGAATCCACAAACCGCCCCAGCAGGGGGGCGGCGGAAACACGCCCAGGCGTTCGAGCCAGCGCCTGCGGTAAGCGGGTACCTTGATACTGCGCCACAACAGACGCAGCAATACCAGTGGCAATACCAGATACATCAACAGGGTGTACATACGCCTGATCATGCCTGCCCTTCGAGAGCCCGTTCGAGTGCACTTGCATTGTCGCGCAGATGGGTCGGGCTGATGGTGCCAACGATCATGCTGGAGACCCCGGGTTGGGACAGGATGTGCTCAAATGAACGCTGCACCCCGTCGGCACCCTGCACATGCCCGCTCATCAGCCCCTTCTTGACCAGTACACCCTTGGCCTGAGCCTGGGCCGCCTCGAACACCGGCAGCTCCTCGTTGTACTCCAGGTTGCAGGTCGCCATGACCACGTCCATCTCCCGGACCACCTGCAAACCGCCCTCGACCGTCTTGCTGGACATGCCATGTGAACGGATCAGGCCGCGGTGCTTGAGCTCGCGCAGTGCATCCGGGGCACCTTCCTGTTGCAGAATCCGCAGGTCGTCGCCGTCCGAATGGATCAGCACGCAGTCGAGATATTCGGTATGGAGCGTGCGCAGGCTTTGTTCGACGGTCGCTATGGTGTGATCAAAACCGAAGTCGAAGCGCGATTCGCCATTCTCGAAGATCTCCCCGACCTTGGACACGATGACCCAGTCCCTGCGCCCTGCGCCCAGCAGGCGGCCCAGCCGCTCCTGGCTGCTTCCGTAGGCAGGTGCCGTGTCGAGCAGGTTGATGCCGAGTTCCCGGGCGAGATCGAGCAACTCGATTACCTGCCGGTCGTCCGGAAGTTTGAAGGCACTCGGATACTTTACCTGCTGGTTGCGCCCGAGCTTGACCGTGCCCAGCCCCAGCGGACTCACCTGGATGCCGGTGCTCCCGAGTGGTCTCAGGTCCATTGCCTCACCTCATCCCAGGGCAGCCGCGCCAATGGCGGTGTCGGGTACTGTGCAAACGCAGGCCGTCCACCCGATGGTTTCAATCCACGCTCGCGCAGCCCTGCCACAACCAGTTCGGCCACCCGCGGCGCAAAGGCCAGCTTGGTCGGCCAGCAGGTGAAGACATCATCCCGCACTGCGGCGTAGGCGTCGTCCGGGCGCCTGCCACCCGGCGTGGCGATCTCCGCACGGTCCACCGCCAGGGCGGCCCATTCGACCGCCGCGAAATCCATCCAGGGGAGCAGCGCTGCGAGCTCTGCACGGCCGGCGGCGATCTGCTCTTCCACCCGGCGCCCGACTCCCTCCTCCGCCACCTGCCCGCCCAGGTACCAGACCACGCGTCCGTCATCGGTCGGATAACTGGTGATCGTAAGACGGGGATTGGCACTGGCACCCAAACAATGCGCATGGATCATCGGCAAGTTGCCGCGCAGCATCAGCATGTTCAGCGGACGGACCTGCATGTGCGGCGAATCCTGCCCGAGTGCCGCCAGCAGTTGCGCATTGCCCTTGCCCGCGGTCAGCACCAGTGAAGCCGCCTCGATGATGTCCCCTTCCGGCAGCTGCACGCGCCATCCCGGCGACCGGCGTTCAAACTGCGGCATCCCCTCGAGCAAGTGGCAGTATGCGCCGTATTGCTCGAAGAACACCTCCGCCAGCGAGCCCGGATCGAGTACGGGCTCATCCAGGCGATACAGGGTGCCGCGAAAGGCCGGGGTGTCGAAAGGCGCGGGAAACGCCTCGCGCGCGAGGGCCTGCATTCGGCTCTGCATGACCTTGCCTGCAAAGAAACCCGACAACCCCGATACGATCGACCCGGTGGACCACAGGTGCTGATGCTGAGCCAGCACGCGCACGCCGCGCAGGTCGACCTCGCCGGTGCCGGCCAGTGCCGCACGCCAGATCGCGGGCATGGTGCCTATGACCATGGCCGAGCCGGTCAGCTTGCCGGTCAGCGCATACTTGGTGCCGCCGTGGATGATCCCCTGCGAGGCGATCGACTGGATGCCGCCGATGGCATGACGCTCGAACAGGGCGACGCGATATCCGGCCTGAACCAGGCGCGCCAGGGTCCAGAGTCCGGCGATGCCGCCGCCGAAGATTGCGATGTCGAGTTTGTGGATCTTCACACTGCCAGTCTTTTCGATGCGCCGCATTGCGGCGCGTTAGATTTTGAAAGCGCTGGGCTCAGACAGCCCTCGCGCTTAATCCGGAAACGGCTGCGATGCTCGGCGGCGTCAAAGGGATCGAGGTGCATCATCCACCCTCTGTAGGGCGGGCTGTGCCCGCCGCAAGATGTCGGGCACAGCCCGACCTACGAAGTGCCCGGTCCCCCTTGGTGCAGCCGAGCACCGCAGGTCAAAACCGACCAGCGCGAGGACTGTCTGAGCCCATCGCAGATGGGCGAGTTCCGCAGCGCCGGGTTTGGCCGAGGAGCGCAGGGAAGTCGGAGCGAAGCGCAGACCAAGCCGTGGGGGTGCCTTTCTTTTGCCTTCTTTTCTTTGGGCAAACAAAGAAAAGAAGGGCTGGTGCGCTGAGCCCAGCGCTTTCAAGGACACCACGCGAAAGCGCACATCAAAAACCAAAACACCCACAAAACCTCAAACCCCTCGCCCCCTGATCGAATCCACGATTCGCGTCGTCGACACACCGTCGACATAGGTCAATACGGCCACGCTGCCGCCTGCCTCGCGCACGCAACCCGCCCCCGGGATCTTGTCCGGGTCATTGTCACCGCCCTTGACCAGATAGTCCGGCGTCACCTCGCAGATCAAGCGCTCCGGCGTCTCCTCCGAAAACGGCACCACCCAGTCGACACAACCCAGCGCGGCCAGGACATGCATGCGATTGCCCAGGGGATTGACCGGGCGATCCGCACCCTTGAGGGCACGCACCGTCTCGTCCACGTTCACCGCCACCACCAGCCGGTCACCGAGCTTGCTGGCTTCCTCCAGGTAGGTGACATGCCCGGCGTGCAGGATATCGAAACAGCCATTGGTCATGACGATGGTCTCCCCGCGCGCCCGCGCCGCGGCGACCGCCTCCAGCAAGGTCCCCTCATCGACCACACCATGATCGACCGTGCGCTGAGCCGCCAACGCCTGCGCCAGCTCCTGTGTGGTCACCGTCGCAGTACCGAGCTTGCCGACCACGACCCCGGCTGCCGCATTGGCGAGCTGGGTCGCTGAATCCAGGGGCAGCCCGGCGGCAAGGCCTGCCGCAAGGGTGGCGATCACGGTATCGCCGGCTCCAGTGACATCGAACACCTCGCGCGCCTGCGCCGGCAGGTGATGCGGATCGCGTTCACGTTGCAGCAGCGTCATGCCGTGTTCACCACGGGTGATCAGCAGGGCCTGCAGATCGAGTTCATCCAGAAGGCGCTGTCCACGCAAGACGAGGGTGTCCTCATCTGCACAATGCCCGACCACGGCCTCGAATTCGGCCAGATTCGGGGTAATCAGGGTCGCACCACGGTAACGGGAGAAGTCTGCACCCTTGGGGTCGACCAGGACCGGCAGCCCGGCGGTGCGCGCCGCAATGATGAAACCGGCCGCGTCCTGCAGGGTCCCCTTGCCGTAGTCCGAAAGGACGACTACCTCGCAGGCACCCATGGCCTCCACGTAGGCGCGCATCAATGCGCCGCCATCGACGCCCGGGAAGCCATCCTCGAAATCCAGTCTGATCAGCTGTTGGTGGCGACTGATGACCCGCAGCTTGGTAATGGTCGGAAACTCCGACTGGCGCACCAGCCGGCAGCTCACACCGGCCTCCGACAGCTGCCGGTCGAGGATGTCGCCGGGCTGATCCCGGCCGGCGAGCCCGACCAGGGTCGCCTTGCCACCCAATGCGGATATGTTTAGAGCGACGTTGCCGGCACCACCCGGGCGTCCCTCCTCCGTCTCGACCCTGACGACCGGCACCGGGGCCTCGGGCGAGATCCTCGAGGTGGCGCCATGCCAGTAGCGGTCGAGCATCACATCACCAAAGACCAGCACGCGCGACTGGGTGAAATCCAACAGTTCTTTCATCAGGGTTCTGGCCGCGAATTCGTTGCCCGCATGCTAGCACGACGCCAGGTCTGCATCGGGCACGGCAGGGCCCCTTCTCATCAGCCAGCCACTCACCACAGCGATCAGCCGGATTGCACGGAAATGTCGAGCGCCTCGATATCGGCGAGCAGCTGATGTCCGAGTCTCACCCGCTGGGTGGGACCAAGATCGCTCGCCTCCAGGTACGCAGTGACGAACAGCTCGGCGGGCAGGAAACACAGGGCCTGTCTGAACTCGACGCTGCGAAACAGATGCCGGAAGTTTCGGCGCCGACGAGCCGGCGTCAGCGGCAGCCAGGGAAAGCGCATGTCTGCCACGTCGATAAGCCCCAGCCCGCCCCCGGGCAACAGCAGGATATTGCCGGGGTGCAGGGAGCGGAAATAGATGCGTCGCCTGTGCAGCATCGCAATAAAAGCGCCGTAGTCGCGAAACAGTTGGACCGCCCCGTCGTCTGCCGATACCAGCAGCTCATCGAGTGGCGTGCCATCCAAACGACGGTAGATCAGGCCGTGCCGCCTTATCGCATGGCAATAGAATATGTCGTCCACATCGACACACGCTATCCCCATCCGCTGTAACCTGCGGCTGTTGCGCAGGAAGCGCAGCGTGTATGGATAGAACACGGACGAACTCAACCAGCGCTTGATCCTGAACAGCTTGACGATACGCCCGTCTGGGGTCTGATAGACCTTGGGCCCAAAGCCGTCCTCGCGCAGCAGCTCCGCGCCCTGGATCAGGGTCCGATAGTCTTCCGCATCCATAAAACGCATATCGCCCGACCCCTAATCCGGGAAAGACAGATCGACAGGTCGCGGCATGCGCCTTTCGAGATGTCGTTGCACCTGTCGGAACAGGCGTTTGGCATCGGCGCCACCCGCCCCCTCACCAAGATAAAGGTGCAGCCATCGCATCAACTCAAAACGGCTGAACAGGCTGATCGCCATCCGTGCCAGGCCCGACAGATCGGTGATCACCCCGCGACGTTCACGCAGACGCATGCGTGAGGCGCGGGGCGCGTCGATCCACACCAGCGAGCCCGGCTCACCCTCCGGGTTGATCAGGATGTTGCGCCACTTGAGGTCGTGGTGAAAAAAGCCGTTGTCGTGCGCGGTGCGCGCTTGTGCCAGCAGGGTGGCTGCAATCGCACGTGCCGTCTCAACCCGACGCGCACGCGGCCAATGACACCAGATTGTCCGCGCAAAGGCATCGAGATCAAAGGTGTCCGGTACACCCCTGGTCACGATACAGCCGGCCAGAAAAATGCCGAGCCGCCGTCTTTCCGCAAAGGCGATGACGTCCAGCGTCGGTATCCCCAGCTCCTTCAGCCGCGAATAGGCCCAGCATTCCACCGCCGGCTTTGTCGGTCGCAGAAAGAACTTCTGCCAGGTCCTTTTCCAGTTGACGTAACGTTTGAAATAGATGGTCCGCTGCTCCGGCAGGTGGCAGAGATAGCACTTGATGGCCGGGGCGGTCGAGACCAGGACGTCACCGATGAAACCGGCCCAATCCGATCCTGCCACGATACCCCGTTCTGCCAGCACTTCGCGCCACGCATCATCGACGCGAAACACCTCGCCGTGCAGGGTATGCAGCCTGCGTCGCCTGCAATGCACGAGACCGTCCGCCGCTGCTGGCCGGGACTCCAAGTCAGGCCTGCTCGAACTGGTTCTGGTAGAGGGTACTGTACTGCCCACCCTGCTCGATCAATTCCGCGTGCGCGCCACGCTCGACCACCCGGCCCTGATTGATCACCAGTATCTGATCCGCATGGACTATGGTGGACAAGCGGTGCGCGATCACCAGGGTGGTGCGGTCACGCGTGAGATTCTGCAGCGCGGACTGCACATACCGCTCCGACTCGCTGTCCAGGGCCGATGTGGCCTCGTCCAGGATCAGTACCGGGGCATCCTTCAACAGCGCGCGTGCGATGGCGATGCGCTGTCTCTGCCCGCCCGAGAGAATGACGCCGTCCTCGCCGACCATGGTCTCGAAGCCCTGCGGCAGCTCATTGACGAAGTCGAGCGCATAGGCGGCAACCGCGGCCTTCTCGATGTCTTCGCGCGTGACGCTGCCTTCACAGCCGTAAGCGATGTTTGCGGCAACGGTGTCGTTGAAAAGCACCGACTCCTGTCCCACGTACGAGATCTGGCTGCGCAGACTGTTCAGCGTGGCCTCGCGGATGTCCATACCATCGAGCAGGATGCTTCCCGCGGTCAGCTCGTAGAAACGCGGCACCAGGGACGCAATCGTGGTCTTGCCGCTGCCGGACGGCCCGACCAGCGCAAGCGTGGTACCCGGTTCCACCGAGAAACTGATGCCCTCGAGCACATCGTGATCAGCCGACGCATAACGGAAGGACACATCGGAGAACACCAGCGAGCCCTTCACCCTCCCCATCGACATCGTGCCTTCATCACGTTCAGGCAGCTCGTCGATCAGCGCAAAGACACTCTCTGCCCCGGCCAGGCCGCTCTGCAGCGGCTGGTTGACGCCAACCAGCCGCTTGATCGGCGGAAACAGCAGGCCGAGCGCGGCCAGGAAGGAGACAAAGGCACCGACGCTCATGGGCTGCTCACCCAGCTGCCCGGTCCCCATGTAGATCAGCAATGCCATCATGAAGGCCGCGACGAACTCGATGATCGGGGTGCTCGATCCGTCGGCCACCTTGACCTTGAACTGATAGCGCCGCACCCAGTTGGCCTGTTCCATGAAACGTCGCAACTCCGAGCCCTGGCCGCCGAAGACCTTGATCACCTTGTGACCGCGCACGGCCTCACCCAGCACATGGGTCAGCTCGCCCATGGTCGCCTGAAGCTCCCGGCTCAGGTAGCGCAGCCTCTTTGCGATCAGGCGCACCGTGACCGCGAGCACCGGGAGCAGCACGAAGACCGTCACGCTCAAGCGCCAGTCCAGGTAGAGCATGTACGCCAGGAGGCCGATCACGATCACCGAATCGCGCACCAGGACCATCAGTACCTTGGTCGCTGCGGCCGTCACCTGAGTGACATTGTGGGTCACCTTGGTGATTATGATTCCGGTGGTATGCGCGTCGTAATAGGCGGTCGGCAGACTCAGGATGCGTTCGAACATGAGTCGACGCAGATCGAGTACCAGCTTGCCCGAAACCCATGCAAAGGCGGTCTGGCTGGCAAGGCCACAGGTCCCGCGAACCAGAAACAGGATCATCAGGAAGATCGGCGACCAGAACAGGAACTGCGGATCCCTTTCCACAAAGGTTCCGTCCAGCAAAGGCTTGAGCAACAGGGGTATGGCCGGCTCGGTCAATGCCAGCAGCACCATGAACGCGATTCCAACCGCAAACTGGCGCCAATAGGGGCGCACGTGGCTCAGCAGCCGGGCATATAGCTCGCGACTACTGATGGAGCTGCCGTCGCTGTCCTTGGGCATGTCTGATCGCCTGATTGATTCTTTTGCCTATGGACCGGTGCAGGCGCGCGGCCAGGACCGGTCGCGCCAGTTTAACTCAATAGATCCGGGGATCGTTGCGGTCCGGTCGGGTCCGGAATCGCCGGTGAATCCAGAGATACTGGTCTGGATCCTCTCTCACCCAGCGCTCGATGATGTCATTGATACGCTGGGTATCGGCCTCGGAGTCCTCGCTGGGGAAGCCCTCCAGCGCGGGTTCCAACTCCAGGCGGTAGCCGCTGCCATCCGCTTTGCGCACGGATCGGAACGGAACCACCCTGGCGCCGGTCATCTTTGCCAGCTTGTGGGTGGCCGGCGTGGTCGCGGCAATATGACCAAAGAACCGGACGAAAACCGCCTTCCTGCGCTGCGTGTTCTGGTCCGGCGCGTACCAGACGACATGCCCGCCACGCAGGCGCCTGAGCAGTCGCCTGATGTCGTCCCTGGGAAATACCTCACCGCATTCGCGCGCCCGCGAACGGGCCATCACGTACTCGACCACCGGACTGGCACTAGGACGGTACATGGCATCGAGGGCCGTCTTTCGCGTCAGCAGCCTCCCGCAGATCTCCAGCGAGGTGAAATGTGCGGACAACAGCAACACCCCCTGCCCGACGTCGATCGCGGCCTGCAGGTTTTCCAGTCCCGATATGTCCGCCAGCTTTTCCAGACGGCGCTCGCTGCTCCACCACGTGAACGGGACCTCGAGTGCACTGATGCCCAGGGACACAAAGTGCGCCTTCAACAGCTGTTCCTGTCCGTCCTTGCCCAACTCCGGGAAGCACAGCTCGATGTTGCGCCGCGCGACATGAGCGCGCCCGCGCACCAGAAGACGCAGGACCGGGCCCAGCATGCGCCCCAGTCTCAACAACACAGGATAAGGCAGCAGGATGACAACGCGCGCAACGCCCAGCCCCAACCATGTCGGCCAGTGCCGGGGGTGCAGAAGTCGGGGGTTCAAATCGGCACCAACCGGTCACGGCCAAATGGCAGGAGACACACTAAGCACGCCATCCTGACGCAATCTTCAACCGCCACCGGCAGGCTGCTTACGGATCAGAATGTCCTCCATGATCAGGTACTCCAGCTCCGAACCGTAGAACATGTTCAATGCATCGGTCGGCGAGCAGACCATCGGTTCGCCGCGCCGGTTGAGCGAGGTATTGAGGATCACGCCATTGCCGGTGTGTTTCTCCAGTTCCTCGATCAGGGCGTAATAACGCGGGTTGGTTTCCGATGTCACCACCTGCGCACGCGCCGTGCCATCCTCGTGCACCACCTCGGGGACGCGCGACTTCCACTCCTCCGCCACGTCGAACGTGAAGGTCATGTAGGGTGCCGGGTGATCGGTCTGCAGCATCTCGGGTGCAACGCGGTCGAGCATGCTCGGGCAGAATGGACGCCAGCGTTCCCGATACTTGATCTGTTCATTGATGCGCTCGGCGATGCCGGGGACATTGGGCGCGCCAAGGATGGAACGGTTGCCCAGCGCTCGCGGCCCGAATTCCATGCGTCCCTGGAACCAGGCCAGCGGGTTGCCGTCCGCAAGGATCCGCGCCGCGGCGGCCGGCACATCCTCGATGCGCTCCCAGCCTGGTCGCTTTTCGTGGCGCTCGCAGGCCTCGATGCACTGCTCATTGGTATAGCTGGGCCCGAGATAGGCATGCTGCATCGGGCGCACCCGGTCGCCCAGTTCGTTGGCCACGTAGGAGGCGGCGCCCAGGGCGGTCCCGGCGTCGGATGCCGCCGGCTGCACGAACAGCTCCTTCACATCGGGGCGGGCGATGATGCGCTGGTTGAGTTTGACGTTGAGCGCCACGCCACCGGCAAAACAGATCCGGCCGGTCTCGCGCAGGATATCGCCCAGGTAGTGATCGATCAGCCCGAGCGAGACGTCTTCGAGCAGCTGCTGGATCGAGGCCGCGTAATCGATGTACGGATCGTCGATCTCGTCGCCTTCGCGCCGCGGCCCCAACCAGTCGATCAGTGCCGGGCTGAAGTAATAACCCTTGCCGGCGGCATCCTTGTAGCGACGCGTGCCGATCACGTTGACCAGACGATTGTTGATCTTGAACGACTGCTTGTCATAGTCGATCAGGCGCGAGAAATCGAAGCGCTTCGGATCACCGTAGGGCGCCATGCCCATGACCTTGAACTCGCCGTCGAGCATCTCGAATCCGAGGTATTCGGTGAGTGCGCCGTACATCCCCCCCAGTGAATCCGGATCGTAGAACTCCTTGATCTTGTGGATCCGGCCGTTCTCGCCATAACCGAAGAAGGTGGTCGCGTATTCACCCTTGCCGTCGATCCCCAGGATCGCGGTCTTCTCGGTGAAGCCGCCGAGATGGTAGGCACTCGATGCATGCGCAAGATGGTGCTCGACCGGCATGATCCTGGCCTTGCCGGCGCCGATCCCGAGATCGTCGACCAGCTTCTCCAGCTTGCCGAGGTTGCGCCGGTAACGGCGGTTGCCGTTGAAGATTGCATCCAGCGCCCGATCCGGGGCGTACCAGTGGCGCGCCGCATAGTGCCAGCGCGCCGGGCTGCTGAGCGGGATCTTCGCATACGGGAAGGTGACCACATCCACATCCGCTGCATCAATCCCGGCAAAGTCGAGACAGAATCGCGTGGCCTCGTAGGGATACCTGCCCTTGGCATGCTTGTCACGGATGAAGCGTTCCTCCTCCGCAGCGGCGACCAGTTCACCGTCGATGAACAGCGCAGCCGAGGGATCATGGCTGACGGCCCCGGAGATTCCCAATACGATCATGAAAGGTTAGCTTAAGTCATTAAGTAAGCTTGGAATTTTGCCAGCGTTTAGGGGCGGAAGCGAGCGATTCCGGGATGCTGGATCAAGCTGTCGCGACCGATTCGGTCTTCTCCAGCATGATTTCCTGCACCCCGGGCATGTCACGCCAGTTGGCCGCGAAACGCGCCATGTCCCGGCGCCATGCGCGATCGAAACCCGCACGGAAACGGTGCTGCCTCATGGCATCGAGATCGATCAGGAACAGGCCGTCGTCGGTGAGGATCAAATTCGAGGCCTTCATATCGCCATGCGTTATCCGCATGCGCTCGAGCTGTGCGAACAAGCGGGCCACCAGAGCCGCAACACGACGCAGCTCGGCGGGTTCGTCCCGATGTTTCCCAACCCACTCGAACAGGCTTACACCACCGATTTCGTCGGCGATGAAATAGCCGACCCGCCGCAACGGGCCCTCGCGGCGCATGCAGAAGGCCAGCGGTTCAGGGGTGGAAATACCGAACATCCTCAGCATGTGGGCGTTGCGCCACGAGATGGATGCGCGACTTTCCCTGATCGCACGGCTGACCCCGTGCAGCCGGCCCTTGACGTTGTAGCGCTTCACCACGACCTGACGGTCGTCCAGCCCGGCACGCCAGACGGTCGCGGTATTGCCGTTTTTCAATCGCTGCTCCGGGTCGGCCGGACAGCTTGCATCGAGGTCCCCCAGCAACGCGTCCAGTGAAGACCCCGCGGACCTCGCCGCAAGGCACTCCTGCGTCGGCCCCCGATGATGCGCGACCGCCGTGCAGTCTCGGTAGATCTTCGAGCGCAGCTTGCGCCAGCGATACATCCGTGCGGAATCGATCAACCCGGACATGGGGCGGCAGACCGCTGACTCGGCCCAGGAACGCAGCTGCGCGTAGTACGCCGACAAACCGATGCTTTCAGGATCCCGGTCCGGGCTCAGCTGGCTGAAAAAAAGGGCAAGATTCTGCAGCGAGTGGCGCTCGTCCAGCGCACCTTCCTGTGCGAGTACCCCGTCGCCGTCCAGGCAATGGATCCGGCCGTCGGCAAGCAGGAAGTTGTCCAGGTGCAGATCGGTCTGGCGGATCCCCGCCGCATGATGGCGGGCGATCAGTTCCACCATCCCGCGCATCAGTCGCAGACGCTGTGCTGGGTCCGACTCCCGCAGACAGCCGGATAGCGCCTGCGCATGCTCTATCCAGGCGAGCACGATGACCGGCCGGGCCTCGCAGTCCCTGCCCGCGTAGAGTACCTCCGGCGCCGCGACACCGGCCCTGTCGAATGCCGCCAGGCCATCCGCTTCGCGCTGGAAATGCACCTGCGCGCGGCCCGGATCCAGGAAGACCTTGACCACCACCCGGCGTCCGTCGAGATACCCTTCGCACACATGACGCCGGCCGGGCAGGCTGCGCAGGATCCGGCCGCACTCGACGACCCTGCCATCGGCCAGCACCATCGACCTGGTTTCAGGCGCCATGCCCAAAACCGGCTTGTAGCGCTCCAGCCAAAGGGCGCGCCGCTCCACCCTGCGCCACAGCGCACCGGATCCGCGCAAGGCGTCGGACAGTGACGACCGGGCATACCAGCGGATGAAACGGTAGAGGTCGCGCCGAGTCAGGCCGATGTGCAGGGCCGAAAAATACAGTGCGGCCAGATCCTTGACCCTCCAACGCTGCGGCACGGCCCGACGCATCTGCACACGATGCAGATCGATCAGGTAAAGATGCAGCTCCTGTGGCGGACCGGACCAGGGCAGCTGCAGGAGAAAATGGCAGATGTAAAGATCGCGGTGATTCACGCCGTGATCGTGCAGGCGCGCAGTCATCTCCGCGACCCGCCGGATCAGGGCGCGTTTGAGCGCGGGTGGGGGTGGCCGTTCGGGCCAGTCACGGCAGTAGTCCTCGAGGCTGACGGTGTCCCGCAGCTCCCGGGTGATGACGAAAGAGCGTCGACGCGCCGGGTTCCAGCCCTCTTCGCCGAAGCCTGCCAAATGCATGGTCTCGACGCCGATCTGCTCCAGCCGCCTGATCGCCTGCCATTCGTTTCGCGCGCCCAGCACCGGCAGTCGCAACGAGACCAGATTTTTGAAGATCTCTCGCCAACCCACGCCCCAGTGCAGCTTCAGGAAATATCCCACGCCGGAACGCTCGAAACGCAATGTCCTGCGCCCTGCCCCTGAAGGTTCCCGGTAGATCTCGCCCTGAATGGCAAATACCTGCTTGATCCCGGGCTTGCCATCGGCAATGACCTCGGCGAGGTGCCGTTCGAACCAGATCATCGCCGCGCCCCAAGGACACCCATCAGCTCTGCCGCGAGCTCGGGCATGCGGTACAGATCCTGCGTGCGCCCGTACTCGATGCCGTTCTGTCTCCACTCTGGCCGCCGTGGAGACTCCAGCATGTCCGCCAGCGCGGCATCCAGATCAACCTGGCTGAAGGGTGATGGCAGCACGCGGCCGGCACACGCCCGCTCGACATGAAATGCATAGCCGCAGGTATCGGTGGTCAATACGGGCAACCCGGCAACCACCGCCTCGAGCAGCACAGTGCCCGTATTCTCGTAGTAGGCGGGGTGCAACAGGATATCGCCACCCTGCAGGATGCGCGGTATGTCATCGCGCCCGCTCAGGACCTGAAAACGTTCAGCCACCCCCAACTGGCGGGCCCGGTCGGCAAAGGCCGCGGGGTTGTCTTCGCCAATCGCGATCAGGCGGCTGCGCGGCTGCAGTGACCCTGGCAGTGCCGCGAACGCCTGCAGGGACCGGTCGAGCCCCTTGGTCTTGAAGCCCGAGCCGATGCACAGGATGACCCTGTCGTCGTCTGAGACCCCAAACTCCTGTCGAAACGAGGCGCGCAGTTGTGCCGCATCCTTACCGGCCATGCGGTCCCTCGCGATACCCGGCGGCAACATGTGGATACGCGCCTGCTGGGTGGCGTAGTGGCGGATGAAGATATCGCGCTGACGCGGCGAGATCATCAGTATCTCGGTCCGCGAGGAGGGGGCGAAGACCGCCGCCTCGTATTGCAGAAAATGGCGATATCTCGGGGCCAGCCTGGACAGCCAGCTGCGCTCGGCGATCAGTTTTTCACGCACGCAGCCGTCAGCCGCATAGTAGACATCCAGCCCCGGCATCTTGTTGAACCCGACCACCAGGTCGACCGGGGCCCGTGCCAGCCGCGACCGCAGTTCACGGCCGAAATCGCGGTTGCGCGCATGACTGCTGATGCGCCGCACCTCGATACGGCAGACCTCGATCCCGTCCGGCTCGGGGCCTTCCCATGCCATGGTGTAGATACACACATCATGCCCTGCATGCCGGCAGGCCGTGGCGATCCGCAGCATGTCGCGCTGCAGGCCGCCGTACGGGAAATACTTGTACAGAACGAAGGCCAGTCTCATGCCGACGGGGGCATCCATCTGGATACGCAGCGCATCAAACACCCTGGCCGGGTCCAGGGCCTCGAAGCAGGCCGGCGCGACGCTGGCGCTGCCCGGGTAGTCACACTCGCGGCGCATGCAGGGAGCGCACTCGAAATCGGCGGCGAGGTTGCGCTGACGCGGACCCAAGGCACCGGTCAGGTCGGTCCGCGTCGGGCCGTACAGGGTAACCGCCGGCACACCCACCGCGGCCGCCAGGTGCGCGAGACCCGAATCGACCCCGACCACGCCGCTGGCCGCGGCCAGGGTCTGCGCCAGCCCGGTCAGTCCCTGGCGCGGCAGCAGTTCACCGACCCCTGCGGCCCGGATGATGCGCTCGGCGCGCAGCCGGTCGTCCGGGTCGCCCCAGGGCAGGGACACGTCGAAGCCATGATCCGTCGCGATACGCGCAAGCGCCGCCCAGTAGGATTCGGGCCAGTGCTTGCTGGGCCAGGTGGTGCCATGCAGCAGGATCAACCGTTTCACTCCGGCATCCCGGACGGCCGGGAAATGCAGACCGTAGTCGGGTGGCCCGGCAGGCAAGGGGTAACCCAGCGCCTGTGCGAAAAGTTGTCTCACGCGCTCGATCGCATGCTGTTCGCGGCCCACCGCGTAACGATGCCGATAGAACCCGGCAGACAGCGGCTCGCGTGCCGAACGCCTGTCGAAACCGGCGCGCGGACCCTGCGCCATGCAGGCCGGCAATGCACTCTTTATCAGGCCCTGGGCGTCCAGCACCAGATCGTAGCGGGTCTGTCGCAGCCGCCGCCGGAAAGCACCCAGATCACCGCGCCGCCAGGCCTTGCGCCAGTCTCTGCGCCAGCGCCTCAGGGCGATGGGGATTACCCCGTCGACCGCCGGGTGCCATGCAGGCACCTCGGCAAAGGATTCCTCGACCAGCCAGTCGAAACGGATCCCCGGGAGTACGCGACTGGCGTCTGTCAGCGCCGGAAAGCTGTGGATCAGATCACCGAGCGAAGACATCTTGACCAGCAGGACACGCATCCCTCAGGCCGTTACCACGTAAATGCGGCCGGAGCAGATCGCCATCAGCCCGGATCCTGATCCCGCGACTTGTCCAGGACCTCGCGCAGCGCGGCCGCCACCTGTGCGACCGACATATCCACCAGGCAGGCCGTGGTGCCCAGCGGGCACTCGCGCTCGAAACAGGGACTGCAGTCCAGACCCAGATTGACGATCTCGTGGTCTGCATTGAGTGGCGGCGTGAACCTGGGGTCGGAAGAGCCGTAAAGGGCGACCAGTGGCCGGTCCAGCGCGGCCGCGACATGCATCAGACCGGAGTCGTTCGAAACGACGGCATCCGCCAGCGACATCAGATCGACCGCCTGTTCGAGTGTGGTTCGGCCGGCGAGATTGGTCACCACCTTGCACGTTGCGGCAATCCCGGCACAGACGGCGACGTCCTTGGCCGATCCGAACAGCCAGATGTCCCAGCCCTCGCGCGCAAACTGACGCCCGAGTTCGCCGAAATGGACCGTCGGCCACTGCTTGGCCGGTCCGTACTCGGCCCCCGGACACAGCGCGAGGACCGGGCGGCCCGCATTCTTCTTTGCGCCCAGGGCCTGCATCGCGGCCTGGACCTGCGCCGCCTCGACCTGCAGGCGCGGCGGCTGGATCGGGGGCAGCACCGCACCGGCATCACCTGCCAGCGCAACGAAACGCTGCACCGTCATCGGGTAGCGCAACTTGTCCAGTTTGCGCAGGTCGTTCAGCAGGCCATAGCGCATCTCGCCGCGCCAGCCGGTGCGTCGCGGGATACGCGCAGCAAAGGGCACGATCGCGGACTTCCAGGTGTTGGGCAGCAGAATCGCCTGCCGGTAGCGCCCCCTCAGGGAACGCCCCAGCCGCCAGCGCTGCGCCAGCCCGAGGCGGCCGTGCCCGAGCGGCATCTCGACACCCTGGCGGACCTCTGGCATCCGCGCCATCAGTGGCAGGCTCCATCCCGGAGCGAGGACGTCGATCGGTCGGTCAGGGGCCTTCGCACGCAGGGCCTTGAACAGGCTTTGCGCCATGACCATATCGCCTACCCAGGAAGGGCCGACAACGAGCACCGCCCCGTCATGTGCGGCAACGGACTGGTTCAAAACGTGCTGCCCAAGTGGGTCGGGCCACGCGCGGCCGATGTCTTGGCAGGCACAGCCTGCCCTACGGGAGATTTCGCGTAGGTCGGGCTGTGCCCGACACCGGCCAGCCAGCCGGCAGGATCACTCACCAAGCTGATAGTGCGCTCCGCAATAAGGGCAGACCGCCTCCCCGTCCTTTTCGATCGGCAGGTAGACGCGTGGGTGCATGTTCCACACCTCGTCTTCGGGGCGCGGACACGACAGCGGCAGGTCAGACCGGCTGACCTTTATAACGGCATCTTTCGGCTTGGCGGTGTTTGCGCTCATGTTCTTCTCCGATTTATCCGGCCCTGCCGCGCTCAGACCAGGCTCAACCAGTCGGTATGTGCCGGGCTGCGGCCGTGCACCACGTCAAAATACTTGCTCTGAAGCTTCTCGGTAATGGGCCCACGGCTTCCACTGCCGATCACACGGCGGTCGACCTCACGTATGGGTGTCACCTCGGCCGCGGTACCGGTAAAGAAGGCCTCGTCTGCGATGTACACCTCGTCGCGCGTGATACGCTTTTCGACCACCTTGAGGTCTTCCTCGTCCGCCAGCTGCATCACCGTGCGGCGCGTGATGCCGTCCAGGCAGGAAGTCAGGTCGGGCGTATACAGCACCCCGTCGCGCACGATGAAGATGTTCTCGCCCGAACCCTCCATCACGTAGCCATGCGCATCCAGCAACAGGGCCTCGTCAAAACCGCCGTCGAGCGCCTCCTTGAGGGCCATCATGGAATTCATGTAGTTGCCATTGGCCTTGGCCCGGCACATGGTGATATTGACATGGTGTCGGGTGAACGACGACACGCGGATACGGATCCCCCTGGTCATACCCTCCTCGCCGAGATAGGCACCCCAGGCCCAGGCCGCGACCATGCAATGCACCTGCAGGTTGTCGGCGCGCAGCCCCATGCCCTCCGATCCATAGAAGCACATCGGACGGATATAGGCCGAGTCCAGCTTGTTCTCGCGCACCGCGCGGCGTTGTGCTTCGTTCAGCTCTTCCCGGGTGCAGGGCATCTTCATGCCGAGGATGTGTGCGGAATCGAACAGCCTGTCGGTATGCTCCTGGAGTCGGAAGATCGCCGTACCCTGCTCGGCGTGATAGGCACGCACGCCCTCGAAGACACCCATTCCGTAGTGCAGGGTATGCGTCAGCACATGGGTCTTGGCCTCGCGCCAGGGAACCATCTCGCCATCGAGCCAGATCAGGCCGTCGCGATCCGCCATTGTTTGCATCGTTCACAACTCCAGAGGAAATCAGGGCGCTTGCAGCCAAGCAGTGTCAAGTCCAACGGGCTGCGACGGCGGATAGGCCGTGCTGCGCAGCCGCTTATTGAACCATAAACCGAGACCGAGGGCCTAGCCCGCATCCGTCACCAGCCGCACCCGGACCCAAACGCAAGTGAATGAGATATCGGTTGAAATTACCAAGTACAGACGAACGCCAAAAATACAGTGTGTTTTCGGTCCGGGCGCTATCCCAGCCCTTGCTGGTCCACGCGCGCCTGTGCTTGCGCTTCCTTCAACCCATAGCTACGGCTATGAATTTCAGTCCAGCGCGGCGCCCAGCCACACATGTCCTCAGCCAGCATCCGGGATGCCGGTGACGGATGCGGGCTGGCGCCCAGGGTTGCAGATTTCGCAATATCGTAGGTCGGGCTCTGCCCGACATCGGCAGGCACAGCCTGCCCTACGAGCTGACATTCAGCTCGCCCCCCGGTTCCTCCCCCATCACCCCGTTCCAGATCTCGACCACCATTGCCCGTTCCTCGGCCAGCCGGGCGGCGGGAACGATCGAGCTGCTTTCCTGCAGCGCCCGCCGGTGAACCACGCCGCGATACACCTGGTAGGCGTTCCACAGCTGATCCGCGGCGCCCTCGGGAAGCAAATGATGTTTGGACAGGCGCTCGAGCAGGCGCGCATTGTCCGTCCACTCGGTCAGGTCAGGGAATTCATTTGCCCAGCGCAACACCGCGTACTGCACCAGGAACTCGATATCCACCAGGCCGCCGGTACCCTGCTTGATGTGGAAATGTTCGGTATCGCCCCTGTCCAGGCTTTCGCGCATCTTCTGGCGCATGTCACGAACCTCGGCGACCAGCTTGTCGGGGTCGCGCCGGATGCACAGGATCTCGTGACGGATCGCGCTGAAGCGGGCCACCACCGCGGGGTCACCGGCCACGGCACGCGCACGCACCAGGGCCTGGTGCTCCCAGGTCCAGGCGTCGTTGAGCTGATATTTCTCGTATGCATTCAAAGATGCCACGAGTTGTCCGGAATTGCCGTTGGGGCGCAGACGCATGTCCGCCTCGTACAGCAGGCCGGAGGGTGTGCGCGTGGTGAGCATATGGATCACGCGCTGTCCCATGCGGGCATAGAAGACGTCGTTGGCCAGGCTCCGCTGGCCGTCGGTCATGGCATTGAAATCGGTACTGCCATGCAGAAACACCAGGTCCAGGTCGGACGAGTAGCCGAGCTCGATACCGCCCAGCTTGCCGTAGCCGATGACCGCAAAACCGGTCTCCATATCTCCGATCTTCGTGGGGCGGCCGTGCTTTCGGACCAGATCCCGCCAGACGCTGACCTGCACATGCTGCAGGGTGACCTCCGCGATGTCGGTCAGGTAGTCGCTGACCACCATCAGGGGTATGGCCCCGACGATATCGGCTGCTGCCACGCGCAGCAGATTGCCCTGCGCAAACTGGCGCAGGCGCTCCATTTCCTGTTCGAGATCATCCTCGGCCACCGAGGCCAGCAGCTGTTCGAGTTCCAGCCTGAGGTCACGACTGTGCAGCGGTGAATACAGCCGCCGTGGATCGAGCAGCTCGTCCAGCAGCAATGGCTGGCGGATAAGCTGCGAGGCCACCCAGTTGCTCTCACTCACCAGCCGGACCAGCTGGGAGAGCGCCAGCGGGTTTTCCACCAGCAGATCGAGATAAGCGGTGCGCCGCACGATCGTCACGATCAGGTGCTGCAGCCGATCGAGCGTGGTGTCCGGTTCCTGCGCCTGGGCGGATGCCTCGATAAGCAGTGGCATCAATTGATCGAGCTTGCTGCGCCCCCGTGTCGGCAAGGTCTTGACCAGCACTGAACTGCGAAAATCGTTCAGCCGCCCCAGGGTCCCTTCGGCGTCGCTGAAGCCGGCATCGGAAAGCGCCGCCAGGGCAGCCCCGTCTTCGGCCCCGGCCCGCCAGACCGGTGCCAGTGGCGACTCACTCGGCGACTGCTCGGTCTGCGGCGCCGCAAACACGTGCCCGAATTGCTCATGCACATGCCGGCGGTGTCGTTGCAGGGCCAGATCGAAGGCCGCCCAGTCAGCGAAGCCCATGCTCGCCGCAATCCGCGCACGACCCTCGGAATCTGCCGGCAGCTTGTGTTTCTGCTCGTCCCTCCAGGCCTGGATCCGGTTTTCGGTCAGACGCAGAAAGCGATAGGCCTCGAGCATATCCCTCACCGCGAACCCCGGCAGGGTTTCCCTTTCTCCCAGGAGGACCAGCACCTCCTGGATGGGTCGGATCTGCAGGTCGCGTTCGCGCCCGCCGCGCACCAGCTGGAACGCCTGGCCGATAAACTCGATCTCGCGAATACCGCCCTGGCCGAGCTTGATGTTGGCATCCATACCCTTGTTGTGCAGCTCGCGCTCGATCATGCGCTTCATGTCGCGGATCGATTCGATCACACCGAAGTCGATGTAACGCCGAAACACGAAGGCCCGCAGCATATCCATCAGCAGCTTGATTTCGTCGGGGTCGCCGGTGATCGGACGCGCCTTGACCATGGCGTAGCGCTCCCAGTCTCGCGCCTGCGATTGGTAATAGGCCTCCATGGCGTCATAGGTTGAGACCAGGGGACCGGAATCACCGAACGGTCTCAGGCGCATGTCGACCCGGAACACGAAGCCGTCAACCGTCTGCCTGCTCAGGGCATTGATCAGCTGGCGGCCCAGTCGGGTGAAAAACTGTTCGTTCTCGACCGGCCGCGCACCATCGGTGCGTCCGTGCTCGGGGAAGCAGAAGATCAGGTCGATGTCCGATGACAGGTTCAGCTCGCGCGCGCCGAGCTTGCCCATCCCGAGAACGATCAACCGCTGGGCGGCGCCGTCCGCGCCGCGCGGCACGCCCGATTTCGCGACCGCCCAGTCGTACAACTTGTCCAGGGCCTGCCGGACACAGATATCGGCCAGCTCGGAGAGCTCCTCCAGGGTCTCGTCCAGTGACGCCAGCCCTGCAAGGTCGCGCCAGATGATGCGCACCATCTCGCGCTGCCGAAAACGGCGCAGCCCGGCCTCCAGGGCCGTCTCGTCATCCACGCCGTCCAGCCGCGCAGACAGGGCCGATGCCATCTCGCCATCCCGGTAACATCGATCCAAAAGGCCACTGGCATGCAGGTCCGCAAGCAGCCGCGGTTTGCGCAGGCAGACCTGGGCGACGTAATCGCTCCAGCCCCAGACCTTTTCCATGCGTTCGACGTCTGGAAAACCGTTCGTGGAATCAACAACGCCCGGCGCAGTGCGCCAGGCGTCCCGGTAGCGTTGCAGCCGCAGCGCGGCCGGTTCTTCAGTCATCTGCTGTCCTGTCCCACTGATTCATCGCGCACCAGGGCGCGCCGAACCCCATCAAACCAACACGGTCAAGACCGGGCGCGGCACGTCCCGCCCCTGCGGACGCGCTGACAGGCGATGGACCAGCGGACAGGAGCTAGGAGTCTGCGCGGCAGAACATGGAGGCCCTGCGGTTTCCCCACTCCGGCGCGTTCCGGCGTTCATTTTCGTCACGTAGCGCCCACTATGCTCCTCAAACGACCACCAAACCGCACTCGAACTGGGAAACCCTCGGCTACCGCCAGTTCTACCGCGCAGATTCCTAGGGTTGTGCGGCCTCGTTGGCAAACTTTTTCAGCGCGCCCTGGATCTTTTCGATCACCGGCGCCTTGTCCTCGATGCCGTGACGCTGCGCCACCCAGGCCATATCGTTCCAGCCAACCATGACCTTGCCATCGGCGTCCTCCCAGACAAGATACTTCAACGGCAGGTCGATGCCCACCGTGGCCTGGCTCTGCATCAGCATCGTGCCGGCCGCAGGCTTGCCGAAGATCAGCAACTCGGTCGGGGGCAATGGCATATCGACGCTCTTGGCCCCGGCCGCATGATCGACGCGCGCGAAGATCTTGAAGTCTGCACCCGTCAGGGCCGTCTCAAGGCGGTCCACGGTGTCTGCCACCGAGTGGCTGCTTTGCACCGAAACCATACCCTCTGCGGCATGGGCCACCGGCAGATAGGCGGCCAGCACGAGGCCCGCACACAAAATTCGTTTTAACATCCTGAAATCCTCCAGATTATTGATGATTCTCCAGCCGGCAACCCGCCCTGTTTGCGCGCGCCATCCGGACTAAAGACCGGTTCAGGATAGACCCTATTTCGCACATGCCGGAAAATAACCCTTGGGAATCAGTCGGCAGCAAAGGCTGTTGCTGCGCGTCAGACAGGCCCGCTCCGCTTCCGCCAACGCCCTGCCGGGCGCAACCTTTGGATCCGATAAACAAAAACCCCGCCCGGATTGCTCCGGGCGGGGTCTCAAAAGGCGGGGCCTCTGTAGGGCAGGTCGTGCCTGCCGGATGATGTCGGGCAAGGCCCGACCTACCGGCTCGGCACGAGGCCCGATTTACATCATGCCGCCCATGCCGCCCATGCCGCCCATGCCGCCCATGTCGCCACCGCCAGGCATTCCGCCGGCAGCCTCATCCTGAGGCTCATCGGCAATCATGGCCTCGGTGGTGATCATCAGGCCGGCAACCGATACCGCGTTCTGCAGCGCGGAACGTGCCACCTTGGTCGGATCCAGGATACCCATTTCGACCATGTCGCCATAGGTGCCGTTGGCGGCGTTGTAACCGAAGTCACCCTTGCCTTCCGACACCTTGTTCAGCACCACCGACTGCTCGTCACCGGCATTGGCAACGATCTGGCGCAGCGGCTCTTCCATGGCGCGGCGGGCAATGCTGATGCCGATATCCTGGTCGTGGTTGTCGCCTTTCAGGTCTTTCAACGTCTGCTGCGCACGCACCAGGGCCACACCGCCGCCGGGGACGATACCCTCTTCGACCGCCGCACGGGTTGCATGCAGGGCATCCTCGACGCGGGCCTTCTTCTCTTTCATCTCGACCTCGGTCGCGGCACCCACCTTGATGACCGCAACACCACCGGCGAGCTTGGCCAGACGCTCCTGCAGCTTCTCACGGTCATAGTCGGAGGAGGTGTCTTCCATCTGTGCGCGGATCTGCTCGCAGCGGGCCTTGATGTCCTGCTCGGTGCCGGCACCATCGATGATGGTGGTCTCTTCCTTCGAGATCACGATGCGCTTGGCGGTACCCAGCTCGTTCAGGGTGGCCTTCTCCAGGGTCAGACCGACCTCTTCCGAGATCACGGTCGCACCGGTCAGGATCGCGATGTCCTGCAGCATGGCCTTGCGACGGTCACCGAAGCCCGGGGCCTTGACGGCCGCGACCTTGACGATACCGCGGATGGTGTTGACCACCAGGGTGGCCAGGGCCTCGCCCTCGACGTCTTCGGCGATGATCAGCAGCGGGCGGCCTGCCTTGGCGACGGCCTCCAGGGGCGGCAGCAGGTCACGGATGTTGGAGACCTTCTTGTCGTAAAGCAGCACATAGGGCTCTTCCAGCTCGGCGGTCATGTTCTGCTGGTTGTTGACGAAGTAAGGCGAAAGGTAACCGCGATCGAACTGCATACCCTCGACCACGTCCATCTCGTTGTCGAAACCCGAACCTTCCTCGACGGTGATGACCCCTTCCTTGCCAACCTTCTCCATCGCCTCGGCGATGATGTCGCCGATGTTGTTGTCGGAGTTGGCCGAGATCATGCCGACCTGGGCGATCGCCTTGGTGTCCGCGCACGGCTTGGACATGCCCTTGAGATGCTCGACGGCAGCGATCACGGCCTTGTCCATGCCGCGCTTGAGGTCCATCGGGTTCATGCCGGCGGCGACGGCCTTGAGGCCTTCGCGCACCATTGCCTGGGCCAGCACGGTCGCCGTGGTGGTACCGTCACCCGCGACGTCGGAGGTCTGGGAAGCAACTTCCTTGACCATCTGCGCGCCCATGTTTTCGAACTTGTCCGACAGCTCGATCTCTTTGGCAACGGATACACCGTCCTTGGTGATGGTCGGGGCACCGTAGGATTTCTCCAGCACCACGTTGCGGCCTTTCGGGCCCAGGGTGACCTTGACCGCATTGGCCAGAATGTTCACACCCTTGAGCATGCGCTGACGGGCGTCGTCGGAAAACTTGACTTCTTTTGCACTCATTTTCTGTTCACCTGAATTCAATATTGTCTGGAAGTGATGTCACGGACCGGCCATCGCGGCCGAAACGCCGGGCGGTCAGCCCTCGATGACACCCACGATGTCTTCTTCACGCATCACCAGCACTTCTTCACCGTTGATCTTGACCTCGGTGCCGGAATACTTGCCGAACAGGACGGTGTCGCCGACCTTCACGTCCAGCGGACGCACGTCGCCGTTTTCGAGGATCTTGCCCTTGCCGATGGCGAGGACCTCGCCCTGAACGGGTTTCTCGGCGGCCGAGCCCGGCAACACGATGCCCCCGGGGCTGGTGGTTTCTTCTTCCTTGCGGCGAACGACCACGCGGTCATGCAGGGGACGGATATTCATGTCTAGGAATCTCCCAATTTGGAAAGTCAGTGGTTGAATTTCGGGTTGCTTCGGGGCGAGCTTGTTAGCACTCGCTCATGGTGAGTGCTAATAATAGGGTCGAACCTGGCCAAGTCAAGGGCGCCCCGGGAAAAATTTCAGCGACGCACTTTTTGGCACTCGCAGGCTTAAAGTGCTGATAACTAAACATTTTTCGAAAACTGTCGTAAAAGTACAGGAAGACTGGCCGTTCAGAGGAATCGAGAAATGCCCGAACAAGACGATCGCCAAGTGATCCAGACGGCGCAATTGACCGAGTACTTCCATCACGCCGTGCACAAGGCTGCCGGCCGGCGACACCTGTGCGCCGACGAGGCCACCCTGCACTACCTGTCCTCCCTGCTGTGCAAGTACGCGCGCAGCGAGGAGGTGTTCGATTACGCCGGCCAACGGCTGCAGGTGCGCCCGCTGGCGTTGCTCTACGGGGAGGCGCTGGGGGCGCACAGTGCCCGCGAGCGACGCCTGTGGCTGCAGCGACTGGGTGACTTGGCGCTGTTCGTGGGCGGCCTCTTTTCCGGGCAATTGAGCAGGCACTTCCGGGATCTGGATTACTGTGTCGCCATGGGCGGCAACGCCTACGGTTACCTGCAACAGACCGCCACGCGGCCGAACCAGCAGGCGCAGGCCACCGTGTTCGGTGAACTCGCGGACCACTTCGCCCTGTTCGTCGACCTGGTCGCCACCGTCACGCGGAACGAGGGTCGAGGTTCGTAGGGCTGGCTCTGCCTGCCGATGTCGGGCGCAGCCCGACCTGCCCCGATGATCACGGGGAATCCGCAAAGAGCCTCGTCGTCAATCCCGGTTAACCTGCAAATTGCACCAGTATCCGGGATGATCGCGCCGGCCAGGTGTGGTTGGGCGCCGCTCTGGAACGAAAGGCATAGCTGTAGCTATGACTTGAGTGAAGAGCAAGTGCAAGCGCGCCTGGGCAAGCGAGCGCCCGGATAGATCACAGGCGGATTTCAAACTGTGCCCCCCGTAAATCACCCGCATATTAAGATCTGCCGCATTCTTTAACGGGCCTACATGCCCGCCTGTGATCGACTGGTGCAACTTGCAGGTCAATCTTCGCGCCGGTATTCGCCTTCAATGATCCGTTCTGAGCGGGTCTCTGCCTCCCGTTGCGCGCCCGGCGCCGGCTGCAGGGTGCCGCGCGCCTTCAGCCAGCGCACGATCAACCAACGCCGCAGTGGTGGTATCAGCAGGAGGAAGCCGATGGCGTCGGTGATGAACCCGGGCAGCAACAGCGCCAGCCCAACCAGCAGGAGCATCGCCCCCTCCATCAATTCGAGCGCCGGGATCTCCTTGTTGGCCATCTGCGATTGCGCCCGGAACAGCACCGCGAAACCCTGCATGCGCACCAGCATCCCACCGAGTACGGCTGTAAACACCGACAGGGCGATGGTCGGTAAGGCGCCGATCTGGCTGCCAACCTCTATAAGGAGATACAGCTCCACCAGAGGAGCGCCGACGAAAAACAGCAGAAACAGAATGGCCGGGTTCAGCATGTGGTATTTCGATCCGGTTGATGAACGGCCCCGTGCCGACAGCCGTTACACGGCCAGCCCGAAGATACCGGGGCAAGCGTGCCCTTAAAAGGCTGAGCGAACCTCCGATCCGTCGTAAACTTGCGCTCCGGCGTATATGGGGTCAAGTGGCCCTGTCTCAAGTGATGCAATAGCCGTCAGTGGATTTGTTAGAGTGTCGCGATGCCTGAGGCCCTGCTCGTCATTACCACCCTGCCGGACAAGGAAGCCGCGGAACGGCTTGCCGGAACCCTTATTGAAGAGGGTCTGGCGGCCTGTGTGAATATCGGCGCCCCGGTGACGTCTGTATATAAATGGCAGGGCCGGATCGAACACGGAACCGAGGTCATCCTGACCATCAAGACCACCAGGGCACGCTATCCGGCACTCGAAAAGGCGATAGCGGGAGGCCACCCCTACGAACTACCCGAGGTGATCGCTGTCCCTATCACCGAGGCTTTACCCGAGTATCTGGCATGGATCGAAGCATGTACAAGAAGCTGATTGTCTGGGCACTTTGGCTGCTGGCCGCCGTGCCGGCCGCCCACGCCGAACAGGAATTCCTGAAGCCCGATCAGGCCTTCGTCATCTCCGCCCAGTCCAGTGACGGCAGAACGGTGCAGGTCAACTGGCAGATAGCCGAGGGTTACTACCTTTACGCGACCAAGTTCCGCTTCATGAGCGAAACGCCCGGCGCCGATCTTGGCGACCCCGACCTGCCGCCGGCATTGCCGATGAACGACCCGGTCTTCGGCGAGATCGAGATCTATCGTGACCAGGTCAGCATCGACGTCCCGCTCAGCGCAGTAGCCGACGGCACCGAGATCCTGACGCTCAAGGCGCGCTCCCAGGGCTGCGCAGACGCCGGGATCTGCTACCCGCCGCACACCCAGACCGTGCTGGTCGCGCTCAGCCAGGCCGCCGACAGCCCACCCCCGGTCGACCCCAACGCGGTCGACGGTTTCGAGCCGAGCGGCAGCCAGCCACCGGCCGCCGACCCGGCCCCGGACCCCGATACGGCGCCCGCGGGCGGTCGCGGCGACCCCTTGCTGGAACTCGCCGCGCTTGGCGAAAACCTCGGCATCGGTGCCTCGGAGGACGACATACTCGCCCCCGAAGTCGCCTTCCAGGTCAACGCCAACCCCGGCGACGGCTCGCGCCTGCAGGTACAGTGGACGATTGCCGACGGCACCTACCTCTACGAGGACAAGATCAAGCTCGAACTCAGTGGCGAAGGCGTCGAACTGGGTGAATTCGAACTGCCGCAGCCGGATATAAAGAAGGACTCGATCAAGCCGGACGGCACTGTCGGCGACGTCGCCGTTTACCACAACCGGATCGATCTCGACGTACCGCTGGTGCGCAGCAACACCGCGGCGACCGAGGTGTCGTTGACCGCCAGCTATCAGGGCTGTGCCGATCGCGGCATCTGCTACCCACCACAGAAACAGACCTTCAAGCTCGAACTGCCGGCGGCAAGCGGCGCGGCCACGGTCGCCGCGACGACAACAGCGGTGCAGGCCACCGAGGTACAGGGTGAGCCCGCGCCGGTGCTTCGGTCCGAGCAGGACCAGATCGCCGGCCTGCTCGCCGATGCGAACTTTGCCGTCATCGTCGCGAGCTTTTTCGGGATCGGCCTTTTGCTGGCCTTCACGCCGTGCGTGTTCCCGATGATCCCGATCCTGTCCGGCATCATCGCCGGGCACGGTAGCAATATCACGACCCGCAAGGCGTTCATGCTGTCGCTGATCTACGTGCTGGCCATGGCCGTGACCTACACGATCGCCGGCATCCTGGTCGGCCTGTTCAGCGTCAACCTGTCGACCACGCTGCAACAGCCCGCGTGGCTGATCGCGTTCGCCGCGATCTTCATATTGCTGGCGCTGTCGATGTTCGGTTTCTACGAGCTGCAGCTGCCGGCCAGCGTGCAGAGCAAGCTGACCGAGATCAGTAACCGGCAGAAAGGCGGCAACTATATCGGCGTCGCGATCATGGGCCTGCTGTCGGCACTGATCGTCGGACCATGTCTGGCACCGCCGCTGGCCGGCGCGTTAATCTTCATCAGCCAGACTGGCGATGCGGTGCTCGGCGGCATGGCGCTGTTCGCGATGGGTATCGGGATGGGCGTACCGCTGCTATTGATCGGTGCCTCGGCGGGCAAGTTCCTGCCACGCGCGGGCGCCTGGATGGATGCAGTCAAAGCGGTGTTTGGCGTGTTGCTGCTGGGCGTCGCGCTGACCATGCTCGAACGCCTGGTGCCGACCTACATCTCCTACATGCTGATCATGTTGACCTGGGGCCTGCTGTTGATCGCCTCGGGCATCTACATGGGTGCGATGGAGCCGCTCCGGGAAACATCGACGGGCTGGCGCAAACTTTGGAAGGCGCTCGGTCTTGCTGCGGTCATCTACGGCTCGACCTTCCTGATCGGCGCGGCGCTCGACAGCAAGGATACGATCCAGCCGCTGCGCGGCGTGCTGGCCGGCGGCGCAGCCGGCACCGCACAGGCCGCGCATGCAACCTTCAAGCAGATCAAGTCGGTCGACGACCTGAACACCGAACTCGCCGCCGCGAAGGCGACCGGCACACCCGTCATGCTCGACTTCTACGCCGACTGGTGTACGTACTGTAAGCAGATGGAGCGTGAGACCTTCTCGGATGGGCGGGTCATCGGTTTGATGGACCGCATGGTGCTGCTGCAGGCCGACGTAACGCGCCAGGACGACGCCGACAAGGCTCTGCAGGAACATATCGGCATCCCGGCGCCGCCGGCGATGATCTTCTGGGGGAGTGACGGCGCCGAACTCAAGCATCTGCGACTGCTCGGTTTCAAGGGACCCGGCGAGTTCGTACCCCACCTGACTGAGGCTCTGAAGCAGTGAAAATCAGCAACTATTTCTCTGATCGCAGTCGGCGGTGCCGTGATCGGCGCAGCGACCGGGTTCGCATGGCGCGCGCTGGATGACGCCAAACAACCGGCCATCGAGAGCCCGGTCGAGACGGTTCGGCAGGTGGATGTCCTGCCGAGTTTTTCATACCCGGACCTGCAGGGACAACAGCGCCACAGCAGTGAGTTTGCCGACAAGGTCCTGGTGTTGAACTTCTGGGCCACCTGGTGCCCGCCCTGTCGCAAGGAGACGCCCGAGTTCGTCGCCCTGCAGGAGGCCTTCCGCGGCCAGGTCCAGTTCATCGGCATCGCCATCGATGATGAAGAACCGGTGCGTGAATTCGCAGACAGCTATGGCGTGAACTACCCGCTGCTGCTGGGCGATGTCGAGGCCGTCGCGCTGTCACGGCAACTCGGCAACCGCTACGAGGGCCTGCCGTTCACGGTGGTCATGGCACCGGGCGGAAACGTCGTGCTGCGCCACACCGGCGGCCTGGACCGGGAAAAGCTCGAACCCCTGCTGCGCGAGCTTACCAGCGCGGGCTGAAACGCCACCATCACGCATCGGAAAGGGAATTCCCACCCTGGACAACCAACCCCGGTTATCCGACAATAGCGGGCAACTTGGCGCTTTTTCGGCGCAGATGCCTGCAAAACAACCCCGCGCCCGTCTTGGGTGCCACAGGAAGCAAACACCCGATGTCCCGTATCCTTGTCCTCAACGGCCCCAATCTGAACCTGCTGGGTTCGCGCGAGCCGGGACTCTACGGACACGAAACCCTGGCCGGCATCGAAGAGCACCTGGGCACGCTGGCCGAAGGCCACCGGATCGAGTTCTTCCAGAGCAATGCCGAACACGAGCTCATTGAACGTATTCACCAGGCAGGCGCCGATCAGGTCGATTTTATCCTGATCAACCCCGCCGCCCTGACACACACCAGCGTCGCCCTGCGCGACGCCCTGCTGGGGGTTGCCATTCCGTTCATCGAAGTGCACCTGTCCAATGTGTTCGCCCGCGAGACCTTCCGTCACCACTCCTACCTCTCGGACGTGGCGGTCGGCGTGATCAGTGGCCTGGGCGCGCAGGGATACGAACTGGCACTGGCCGCCGCATTGCGCAGGCTGGCCGTTTGAACGGTCAACACAAACAACATGAATTCGAGGAAGAATCCTGATGGATATCCGCAAGGTCAAGAAACTGATTGAACTGCTCGAGGAATCCAATATCGCCGAGATCGAGATCCACGAAGGCGAGGAATCGGTCCGCATCAGCCGCGCCAGCACCCTCGCACCGACGATGCTTGCGGGCCCGGTCGCAGCGGCACCGGTAGCGGCGGCACCGGCGGTTGCCGAGAGCACGGCCCCCAAGGAGCCGGAGGGACACATCATCCGCTCACCCATGGTCGGCACCTTCTACCGTGCCCCCTCACCCGGCGCCAAGCAGTTCGTGACCGAAGGGCAAAGCGTTTCCAGTGGCGAAACCCTGTGCATCATCGAGGCGATGAAGATCCTCAACCAGATCGAATCCGACAAATCCGGCAAGGTGCTCGAGATTCTGGTCGAGAACGGCCAGCCGGTCGAATACAACGAACCCCTGTTCGTGATCGGTTGAGGCCATGCTGGAAAAGATCGTCATTGCCAACCGTGGCGAGATCGCGCTGCGCATACTGCGCGCCTGTCGCGAGCTCGGGATCAAGACCGTCGCTGTCCATTCAGAGGCCGACCGCGACATCAAACACGTACGCCTGGCCGACGAATCCGTGTGCATCGGACCGGCAGCCTCCTCCGCCAGCTACCTGAACGTACCGGCGATCATCAGCGCCGCCGAGGTCTGCGACGCCCAGGGCATCCACCCGGGCTACGGATTTCTGTCGGAGAACGCCGATTTCGCCGAGCGCGTCGAGCAATCCGGTTTCGTATTCATCGGCCCGCGCCCGGAAACCATCCGCCTGATGGGCGACAAGATCACCGCGATCGAGGCCATGAAGGTCGCCGGCGTGCCGACGGTACCGGGATCGGACGGCCCGCTCGACGATGACGACGAGCGCACCCTGAAGATGGCGCGCAAGATCGGTTACCCGGTCATCGTCAAGGCGGCGGGCGGCGGTGGCGGACGCGGCATGCGCGTGGTGCGTGCCGAGGCCTCGCTGCTCAGTGCCATCTCGCTGACCAGGGCCGAGGCGGGCGCCGCGTTCGGCAACGAAACCGTTTACATGGAGAAGTTCCTCGAGAATCCGCGCCACGTGGAATTCCAGGTCATGGCAGACAGTCATGGCAATGCCATCCACCTCGGGGAACGTGACTGCTCCATGCAGCGCCGCCACCAGAAGGTGGTCGAGGAGGCGCCTGCGCCGGGCATCACCGAGGAACAGCGCAACCGCGTGGGCGAACGATGCGCCGAGGCCTGTCGGAAGATCGGCTACCGGGGTGCCGGCACCTTCGAGTTTCTTTACGAGAACGGCGAGTTCTATTTCATCGAGATGAACACGCGCGTACAGGTCGAACACCCGGTGACCGAGATGATCACCGGGGTGGATATCGTCAGGGAACAGCTGCTGATCGCCAGCGGAAACCCGCTCAGCCACAAGCAGGAAGACATCCAGATCCGCGGGCATGCGGTCGAATGCCGCATCAATGCCGAAGACCCGGACACCTTCATGCCCAGCCCCGGCGACATCACCCAGCTGCACATCCCGGGCGGACCGGGCGTGAGGATCGACACCCATATTTACAACGGCTACCGCGTGCCACCGTACTACGACTCGATGATCGGCAAGCTGATCACCCACGGCGAGACCCGCGAGGTCGCCATCGCCCGCATGCGTACCGCGCTCTCGGAGATGGTGATCGACGGCATCAAGTGCAATATCCCGCTGCAGGCCAGGATCATGGCCGACCCCAATTTCGCGGCCGGCGGCATGAACATCCACTATCTCGAGAAGAAGCTGGGACTGTAGATGCGATGCGTAGGGCAGGCTGTGCCTGCCGAGAAATGTCGGGCAAAGCCCGACCTACACCCCCTCGTAGGGCAGGCTGCGCCTGCCGAGAATCCCGGGCCCAGCCCGACCCACACCCCCTCGTAGGGCAGGCTGTGCCTGCCGAAAATCGGGCACAGCCCGACCCACACCCCTCGTAGGGCAGGCTGTGCCTGCCGAAGAATCCCGGGCACAGCCCGATCTACCCGCCTGCAAACTCCGCGTCCCACTCAAACATGCCCTGGCTTGAAGCTCATCTGACTATCGACAAATCGCGCGCCCCCCTGATCGAACTGCTGTTCGAAGATCTCGGTGCCCTTGCGGTCACGCTCGGCGATGCCGGCGACGAACCCATGCTCGAACCCGGGCCGGGCGAGACACCCCTGTGGCAGGCGACCCGGATGACCGGCCTGTTCGGCGGCGACACCGATGCGGATGCACTGCGCAGCGCGATCAACCAGGCACTGGCGACCGATGTGAGTCGCAGCCTGGCCCTGGAGCGCCTGGAAGACCAGGATTGGGAACGCGCCTGGATGGAACGGTTTCAGCCGATGCGGTTTGGCCGGCGGCTGTGGATCCGCCCCAGCGGCCGGGAGGTTGCTCAGGCAGATGCCGTCATCGTGGACCTGGACCCCGGGCTCGCCTTCGGCACCGGCACCCATCCGACCACGGCGCTTTGCCTCGGCTGGCTCGATGGCCATGATCTGCAGGGCAAGACGGTGATCGATTTCGGCTGCGGCTCCGGGGTGCTGGCGATCGCGGCACTCAAACTGGGCGCCCGGCAAGTCATCGCGGTCGACCACGACCCGCAAGCGGTACTGGCCACCCGCGAAAACGCGGCGCGCAACGAGGTCGCCGACCGTATCGAGGTGGTACACAGTGACGAATTCAGCGCCAGCGAGGCCGACATCGTCGTTGCCAATATCCTGGCGAATATCCTGATCGACCTCGCCCCGCACATCCGCAGCCTGGTGAAGCCGGGCGGACACCTGGTCATGTCGGGGATCCTGGAGGCGCAATCCGGGGCGGTCATGCAGGCCTATGCCGAACAACTGGACTTCCAACCGGCCGAAATCAAAGAGGAATGGGTGTTGCTGCACGGGCGTGCGCACTAACCCGCATCCGTCACCGGCATCACGGATACGGGTTAACCCTTCGTTGTCTTATCGGGTAACCTTGCCGCTGTTGTGATCCACTCTCCTTCGGCGTCATGAACAATCTGCTGCAGGCCAGCCGCTAGCCCGAAAATCTCACCAGGCGAACGGCCGTGATTTGAAAACAGTGTTTGAAACATGGAGTATAGGTTCAATGTTCTGCTATCGGGTGAATGACAGTCTGTTCTATGTGGGTTTTGGAACGATTTGGCTTTCGCATCTTGTGCGATCCTTCTCAAACCATAGCTACGGCTATGCTTTTTCAAACGATCACACAACCTGCTTGGCCCTATCGCCCCAAATTCCCACATCCCGGTGAGATTTCCGGGCTAGTGAAGACACGCTGCCCGAATTGCGACACGCGCTACAACATCGACGCGGCAACCCTGCTCGAGGCCGACGGTGTCGCTCGATGCCACCGCTGCGGCACCGTCTTCGATGCGGTGGCAGAGGATGCCCCCACGCAGCAGGTGCATCAACTGGGGGCCGGACATGCGGCCGCCAGACTGGACGAACAATCCGAACTGTCTGCATCAAAGGCCGAAACGGACAGCCAATCAGAGCCTCCGGCCGAGAAGGTCGACCCGGACAGCCTGTCCGCACTGCTAACGGTAACGCCTGATCCCGACGATCAGACCGGATTGCCCGAAGAAAAGCCGGCCCCGGAAGACGGGGCCGCGTTACCCACATCAGAAGAGGTTGCGGACGAACCCCCGGGGCCACCGGATCCCCGGCCCGATCGCGATGCGCTGCCATTCGACGTTCCCGACGACCTGGAGCCGCTGCAGCCATCGCCGGATCTCGCGCTCGATGTCGTCGATACCCTGTATGAAAAAAGATCACGACGCGGCCTCTTCTACGGGCTGTTGGCGGCGTTGCTCGCAACGGGTCTCGGACTGCAGCTTGCGTGGCAGTATCGCGCGGATCTGCTCAAGCAGTTCCCTGCACTGCAACCCCTGTGTGAGCACATCGGGTGCCGCCCCGGCGTGGTGCGCGCACCGGACAAATTCAGCATATTGCAGCGCGGCATCAAACCGACGGCGAACGAAACAGGCTCCCTGACCCTGAGTGCCAGGATCCGCAATGATGCGGAAAACGCGCAGCCCCTGCCCGACATACAATTGTCACTTCTCGACAACAATGGTGGTGTACTGGTGCGACGCCGCCTGACCCCGGGCGATTACCTCTTCCCGGCACCACCGAAAGAAAAACTCGTGACGCCCGGCGAAGTGGTCACTATCACGCTGGATTTCGAAGACCCGGGCCTATCTGGCCACAGGCTTCGTTATCGGATTTTTATAGCGTCAAATTGCGCCTTTCCGACGCTTGCGCCGAGGTCGTTTCGGCGTAACATGGCATCCCCCTGTCGGCCCAAAGACCGGATCATAATCCGGCATGGACAACATTCAGCCGAGCCATACGGCCGCACAGGAAGAATCTGGGACACGACTTACTACTCAGCAGGTTTTGCAGAGGCCTAAGACATAGTGCGCATCGGTCCTCACCAACTCGACAACAATCTGATCGTTGCACCGATGGCGGGCGTCACAGACCGCCCGTTCAGGACACTGTGTCGTCGCCTTGGGGCAGGCCTCGCGGTGTCGGAGATGGTGACCGCGGACGCCAGCCTTTACGGCACCCGCAAGACGGTCCGGCGTCTCGATCATGATGGCGAGCAGGGACCGATCTCGGTACAGATCCTGGGTACCGATGCGCAGCGCATGGCGGAAGCGGCCAGGGTGAATGTGGCGCACGGGGCGCAGATCATTGACATCAACATGGGCTGCCCGGCCAAGAAGGTATGTTCGGTGGCGGCGGGCTCGGCACTGATGCGTGACGAGACCCTTGTGGAACGCATCCTCCACAGCGTGGTGGATGCAGTGGAGGTGCCGGTCACGCTCAAGATGCGCACCGGCTGGGATCCCGAAAACCGCAACGCGCCGCGCATCGCGCGCCTGGCGGAAAAGGCCGGGATTGCCGCAGTTGCGGTGCACGGACGCACCAGGGCCTGCGCCTACGCAGGTGAGGCCGAACACGAGACCCTTCTCGCGGTGATGCGCGAGGTCTCTATCCCGGTGATTGCGAATGGCGACATCGACTCACCGGAAAAGGCCCGGGACGTGCTTGCGCAGACCGGTGCCGACGGATTGATGATAGGGCGCGCGGCACAGGGGCGCCCGTGGATTTTTCGTGAAATCGCACACTTCCTGCAAACGGGTGAGCGGCTTCCCGAACCGGACCCCGCATGGATACGGGATCTGTTGCTGGAACACCTGGAGGCCCTGTACGAGCTCTATGGCCCGTCGCATGGCGTCAAGGTGGCCCGCAAGCACATTGCCTGGTACAGCAGGACACAACCGGGTGGCGCCGCATTTCGACAAAGCGTGAATGCGGCCGAAACAACAAAAGAACAGGGCGGTTTGATAAGGGACTATTTCGACAGCCTCCATTACAAGAAGACACCCGGCCTCGGTCCAGTGTCCGCAAAGGAGTCAATAGCAGCGTGAGCCTCGAAAGCACCCAAATCTCGCCCCGCCTATCAGGAAGTTTTGCAGTGGCCAAACCAAGAAAAACGGAGCCGTTGCGTGAGGTGGTCCGCGACGCACTGTCACACTACTTCGATCAGCTGGATGGCACCGCACCCAACGACCTTCACCAGCTGGTGATGCAACAGGTCGAGCGGCCGCTGTTCGAGGTCGTCATGAACTACACCGGGGGAAACCAGAGCAAGGCGGCGACGCTGCTCGGGATCAGCCGCAGCACCCTGCGAAAAAAGCTGGCACTGTACGAAATCGAGTAAACTCCCCAACCCGGATTCTAGCCACGGCGCGGACCCTCTCGCCCATTCGCCCTCATGGGAGAGGGCCGGGACAAGTGTGTCCCAAGGCTGCGCCGTCCCTGAAGGAAAGAAAAATATGCCAACTATCACCCGAGCACTGATCAGCGTCTCCAACAAGACCGGCGTCGTCGAATTCGCCCGCGACCTCGCCGAGGCCGGCGTGGAAATCCTTTCCACCGGCGGCACCGCCAAGCTGCTGCGCGACAACGACATCGCGGTGATGGAAGTCAGTGACTACACCGGCTTCCCGGAGATGATGGATGGACGCGTCAAGACCCTGCACCCGAAGGTGCACGGCGGCATCCTCGGCCGCCGCGGCACCGACGACGAGGTCATGGAGCGCCACGGCATCGGCCGCATCGACCTGGTGGCGGTCAATCTGTATCCCTTCCAGCAGACCGTCGCCGACCCCGACTGCAGCCTCGAAGATGCGATCGAAAACATCGACATCGGCGGCCCCACCATGATCCGCGCGGCGGCCAAGAACCACCGCGACGTCGCGGTGGTGGTCGATCCGCACGACTACGGCACCGTGATCCAGGAGATGCGCAGCAACAAGGGCAAGGTCAGTGCCGCCACCTGCTTCCGCCTGGCGGTCAAGACCTTCGAGCACACCGCGCAGTACGACGGCGCCATCGCCAACCACCTCGGCAGCGATCGGCGACGACGGCAGCAAGCACGATTTCCCCAACACCATCAACCTGCAGTACCGCCAGGTCCAGACCATGCGCTACGGCGAGAACCCGCACCAGAAGGCGGCCTTCTTCGTCGAGCACGACATCCAGGAATCCAGCGTCGCCACCGCACACCAGCTGCAGGGCAAGGAGCTGTCGTACAACAACATCGCCGATACCGATGCCGCACTGGAATGCGTCAAGCAGTTCGACGAGGCCCCGACCTGCGTCATCGTCAAGCACGCCAACCCCTGCGGCGTGGCGTTCGGCGCCAACCTGCTCGAGGCCTATGAGCGCGCGTACAGCACCGACCCGGAGTCCGCGTTCGGCGGCATCATCGCGTTCAACGGCGAGCTCGACGGCGCCACCGCGCAGGCCATCGTCGACCGCCAGTTCGTCGAGGTGATCATCGCGCCGACCGTCTCCGCCGAGGCGATCGAGGTGGTGCGCGCCAAGAAGAACGTGCGCCTGCTGGCCTGCGGCGAATGGGCGGCCGAGGACATCCACCGGCTCGACTTCAAGCGCGTCAACGGCGGCCTGCTGGTACAGGATGCCGACCTGCAGCTGCTCAAAGAGACCCGCGTGGTGACCGAACGCGCGCCCACCGAGGAAGAGATGCGCACCCTGCTGTTCAGCTGGCGCGTGGCCAAGTTCGTCAAGTCCAACGCCATCGTCTACTGCAGGGACGGCATGACCATCGGCGTCGGCGCCGGCCAGATGAGCCGCATCAACTCGGCCCGCATCGCCGGCATCAAGGCCGAACAGGCCGGGCTGGAGGTACCAGGCTCGGTGATGGCCTCGGATGCCTTCTTCCCGTTCCGCGACGGCATCGACAACGCCGCCGAGGCCGGCATCGTCGCGGTGATCCAGCCCGGTGGCTCGATGCGCGACGAAGAGGCCATTGCGGCCGCCAACGAGCACGGCATGGCGATGGTGTTTACCGGGATGCGGCATTTCAGGCACTGATTCCGGGTAGGGCGGGCTGTGCCCGCCGTAACACCGAATGGGACACAGAGTTCACAGAGTGCTCGCAGAGAGCGCAGAGTTAATCGTTGGATTTCTTTGCGTGCACTGCGCATCCCTGCTGCCCTCCGCGTTCCCGATCCATCAACCACCATTCGTAGGGCGGGCTGTGCCCGCCAAAACACCGACGGTACGCAGAGTTAGAGAAGTTCGCGGACGAAATTGTTGGTACTGGGAGCGCGACCAAGCCCAAGCATCCTTATCAAAATCTTTGTGTCCTTTGCGCCTTCGAGCCCTCTGCGTCCCGAAACTTATTGTCCCGCTCAGACCCGCAAACGGATCCCACCGATAGCGCGCCAGCGACACCCGCCCATCGACCACCAGCACACCCTCGCGCTGCAGCAGGCGCAGCTGCCGATTCGAACCGCCTTCGTCCAACGGCAGACTCGAACAACCGCGCGCATTCAGCACCCGGTGCCAGGGCAACTCCGACCCAGGGGGAGACGGCCGAGCCGGTGACCGACCCAGCGCGCGCCATCCGGTCGCCCGATCAGACGCGCCAGCTGACCATAGGTCACCACCTGCCCTGAAGGGATCTGCGCCAGCCAGGTGTAGAGTTGTTGCTCGAATTCGTCCAAAGCCCACCGC
>CAVWEI010000007.1:0-126693 GCA_963753845.1 uncultured Gammaproteobacteria bacterium | reverse complement strand
TGCGCAACGGACGTGACCTGGTAATCAAATGCCCCGAATCGCCGGATTGGCTGGACCGTTTTCTCGCCGGTGACGATATGCACTTGTTACGTAAATGTCCCTGTCCGGTCTGGCTGGTGAAGCCAGAGACAAGCGCGACCTACCAGCGCATCTTGGCGGCGGTCGATGTGGACGACAGCTATCCCACCGATGAACTGATGACGCGTCAGGCATTGAACACCATGATCATGGAATTGGCCGGTTCGATGGCCGTATCGGAGTTTGCCGAGCTACACGTCGTACATGCTTGGCATGCTATCGCTGAGAGCGCTCTGCGCCACAGTGCATTCATGAGTCAGCCGGAAGGCGAGGTCAACGCCTATGTCGAAGAGGTGCAGCGGCATCATGCCCAGCGCTTGGATGACCTGATGCGTGGGACGGGTGCGAGATTGGGGCCGGATGCCATGGAGTACTTGAAACCCCAGCTCCACCAGTTGAAGGGATGGGCGCGCCAGGAAATCCCGGCACTGGCCAAACGCCTGCGGGTCGATTGCATCGTCATGGGGACAGTGGCGCGTACCGGCGTCCGGGGATTCTTCATAGGGAATACTGCGGAGACGATCCTCGAGCAGATTGATTGTTCGGTGCTGGCGATCAAGCCGCCCGGCTTTGTGACACCGGTTGCGCTGGAAGACTGACCCGGTATGCAGATGCTGATTCTCGCACTGGCGCTGTTTCTCATGCTAAATCTCGGCGCCGGCATGTGGCGGGTGCTGCGCGGTCCGACAGCCGCTGATCGCATGCTGGCCGCGCAGTTATTCGGCACCACCGCGGTGGCGATATTGTTGTTGCTGGCCGAGGCGTCGGGCAGCGCGGCACTGCGCGACGTGGCTCTGGTGTTCGCCCTGCTCGCGGCGGTGACCGCAGTGGCATTCGTGCGCCGCGCGTGGACCGATCGGGAGGAGGAGCATGGCACCGAGTGAGTACCTTTCCGCAGCGCTGCTGATCATCGGAGGTGTGTTCTTCCTGGCCGGCACCCTCGGCTTGCTGCGTTTTCCCGATGTCTACACCCGGCTGCATGCACTGACCAAGGCGGACAACGTGGGCCTGGGCCTGATCGTGACCGGACTCGCGCTGCAGGCGACGTCCTGGACCATCGCCATCAAACTGGTATTTATCTGGCTTCTGGTGTTGCTCGCCGGGGCGAGCGTGGCGCACCTGGTGGCAAGCAGCGCACTCCGTAAGGGGATTCGGATATGGAAGCGATGACCCTCCTGACATGGGCCTTCGACCTCTTGCTCGGTCTTGGCTTGTTGTGGCTCGCCTGGCGGGCTCTGGCCTGTCCCGATCTGTTCAAGGCCATTGTGCTGTTTGTCGCCTTTGGCCTGTTTATGGCGTTGGCCTGGGTACGGTTGGCGGCGCCGGATGTCGCACTGGCCGAAGCCGCGATCGGCGCCGGACTCACTGGCGCATTGCTGATGGCGGCGTTGGCCCGGTTGGGGGAGGACTGACATGAAGTGGCGTCGCTGGCTATTGTTGCCCCTGATACTGGCGCTTGCTGCAGGTCTCGGTTACACCGTGCTGTCCTTGCCGGACCAGGTGCAAGGTCTCCAAGGCGCGGTGGCCGATCAGCTGGAAAAAAGCGGTGTCACCAACCCGGTCACCGCGGTACTGCTCAACTTTCGTGGTTACGACACCCTGCTGGAGATGGTGGTACTGCTGTTGGCGCTGCTGGGCGTCTGGTCACTCGGCGCTCAACCAGCGGTCCGCACGGAGTCCGATCCCGGCCCCGTGCTCGATATCCTGACACGCCTGCTGGTGCCGGTATTGGTTCTGGTGGCGGCCTATTTGCTGTGGGCCGGTGCCCACGCACCGGGGGGGGCGTTTCAGGCCGGGGCGGTCCTGGGGGCAGCCGGAGTGTTATGGATTCTGACCTGCGGGCGACTTCAACATGGCCTTGCGCGACTCCCCTTGCGCATAGCACTGGTGGCTGGCGTGGCCACATTCATGGCGATTGCCGCTCTGGCACTGCAAACGGGACGACAACTGCTGGAATATCCCCCGGCGCAGGCCGGCAGCCTGATTTTGCTCATCGAGGCCATAGCCACTGTTTCCATCGGGGTGACACTGGCCACGCTATTTCTGGGCGCCGAGCCCACGGACAAGGAATAACGATGAGTGTCCCGTTTCTGTACGCTTTGGTGGGTATCGGCCTGTTTTGTCTTGGTCTCCATGCCCTGATCGTGCACGACCATCTGTTGCGCAAGATCCTGGCCATCAATGTGATGGGTAGTGGTGTTTTCCTGGTGTTGGTGGCACTGGCAAGACGCGGCGGGGACTCACCACCGGACCCGGTACCCCATGCCATGGTTATTACCGGTATCGTGGTGGCCATCTCGGCCACGGCGCTGGCGCTCAGTTTGATGCTCAAGGTGAAAGCGGCCACTGGACGAGCGGAGCTGGCTGATAAGGACGGGGGTTAGTCGCACATGGACGTGCTGTTTTCCGAGATCCCATGGGGACCTGTGCTGATCCTGTTGCCCTTGGCAGGAGGGATCGCCTGTTTCCTGTTCCCGGCCAGCGTGAAACCATTGGGACTGCTTACGGTGGCGCTGGTGGGATTGGCCGTCGTGGGCCTGGGCTGGCAACTTCTGGGCCACGGTGTTCACCACCATGCGGTCGGTGGTTGGGGTGCGCCGCTGGGTATCGATCTGGCTGCCGATGGTCTGAGTCTGTTGATGTTGGCCATGACGGCACTGGTTGGATTCGGGGTCAGCCTGTATGCCACCGGCTATTTCAAGCCTGCGGACTCGGTCCGGTTCTGGCCGTTGTGGTTGTTGCTGCTTGGTGCGCTGAATGCGCTGTTTCTGTCGGGCGATCTTTTCAATCTCTATGTCACTCTCGAGCTGGTCGGCCTGGCGGCGGTGGCGTTAACGGCGTTGCAGGGTGGTCGCGATGCCCTGACGGGCGCCATGCGCTATCTACTGGCGACGCTATTGGGGTCGCTGCTTTATTTGCTGGGTGTGGCACTGCTTTATCACGGCTTTGGAACGGTCGATCTTGCGCTGCTATCCGAACGGGTGATGCCATCTCCGGTGGCGTGGGCGGCGCTGGGACTGATGAGTGCAGGCCTGATCCTGAAGACCGCGCTGTTCCCGTTGCATTTCTGGCTCCCTTCTGCGCATGCCAGCGCGCCGGCGCCAGTCAGCGCCGTGCTGTCTGCCCTGGTGGTGAAGGCCTCTTTCTATATTCTGCTGCGCTTGTGGCTGGCGATCTTCGCGGACATATCGGAGGGCGTCGCAGCGCTGTTCGGCCTGCTGGGGGCAGGGGCGGTGCTGTGGGGTTCGCTGCAGGCCTTGCGGCAGACACGGGTGAAGTTGCTGGTCGCCTACTCGACCGTGGCGCAAATCGGCTACCTGTTTCTGGCGTACCCGCTGGCGTCCGGCATGGGCGTAACCGCTTGGAGCGCAATGGCCTATCTGGCGTTTTCCCATGCACTGGCCAAAGCGGCGATGTTTCTGGCCGCGGGTAACCTGATGTACTTTGGTGGCCATGATCGTATTGCCGATCTCGATCGCGTGGTCCAGCGCCTGCCACTTACCGCGGGGGCCTTCGCCCTGGCGGGCGTTAGCATTATGGGACTTCCGCCGAGCGGGGGCTTCAATGGCAAGTGGTTGCTGTTGCAGGCGGCATTGACCCAGGGGCGCTGGGATATTGTCGGCATCATACTCTTGGGCGGGCTGTTGGCGGCTGGGTACATATTTAAGGTATTGGGTAACACCTTCACCCAGGCACCCAAGACGCACGAACCGATCAGCGTGCCGGCCCGGATGCAATGGGCAGCCATGTTGCTGGCAGCTGGCGCCATTCTGGTCGGTTTCCTTGCGTCACCGTTTCTGGCATTGGTGGGGGTTGGCGATCCCTTCAATGTGGGCGGGCTCAGGCCATGAGCTGGGATTCCTGGATACCGTTGCTGGTCATTGCCAGCTCCCTGCTGCCCGGCCTGATCATCTTCAGCCTGGCCGAAGAAAGGGTGCGCCTGCGCACCACACTCAATTTGCTTGGCGCTGTTTCGAAACTGGCGCTGGTTGGCCTGATGCTGTGGGGCGTCTTCCACGAGCACCATTACGAAACCCGCTTGGCGCTTCTTCCGGGTCTGGAACTGGTGTTGCGTGCGGGGCCGCTGGCATTGCTGTTCGCTACCTTGTCGACGGTGTTGTGGCTGCTGACCACTGTCTATGCGATTGGCTATCTGGAAGGGTCGCCGCATCGTAGCCGGTTCTTTGGCTTCTTCAGCCTGTGCGTGACGGCCACCGTCGGTGTGGCGCTGGCCGGCAACCTGATCACCTTCGTGCTGTTTTACGAGCTGTTGACCCTGTCCACCTATCCGCTGGTCGTGCATCGCGGCACCGATGTGGCACGCCGGGCCGGCCAGACCTATTTAATCTATACAGTGGTGGGTGGTGCCTTGCTGCTGTTGGGCACTGCATGGCTCTACACGCTCACCGGTAACCTGGAATTTACCCCCCGTGGTTTCGTCGGGCACCTGGGGCCGGAGCACGGGCCGGTTCTGGTGATCATCTTTGCATTGTTGATCGCCGGGCTGGGTGTCAAAGCCGCGCTGGTGCCGCTGCACGGCTGGTTGCCCCAGGCCATGGTAGCGCCGGCACCGGTCAGTGCCTTGTTGCATGCGGTAGCCGTAGTGAAGGCCGGCGCCTTCGGCATCATTCGTGTCGTCTACGAGGTCTTCGGCGTGGAGTTCGCTGCCGGGCTAGGTGTCATGCAGCCGCTGGCCTGGCTGGCGGCCTTCACGATCATCTATGGCTCAATTCGCGCCTTGTTTCAGGACGATCTGAAACGCAGACTGGCGTTTTCGACCGTCAGTCAGGTGTCCTATATCGTGCTGGGGGTGGCCATTGCCGGCCCCATCGCCACCATCGGTGGCATCGTGCATCTGGTGCATCAGGGGCTGATGAAGATCACGTTGTTCTTCTGCGCCGGCAATCTCGCCGAAACCCTCGGCGTGCACAAGATCAGCGAGATGAATGGCGCCGGCCGGCGCATGCCCTGGACGATGGCGGCATTCGCCGTCGGTGCCTTCGGTATGATCGGCGCACCGCCGGTTGCCGGGTTTATCAGCAAGTGGTATCTCGGCCAGGGCGCCTTGGAGACGGGCCAGGGATGGGTGATCCTGGTGCTGGCCGGCAGTAGCCTGCTCAATGCCGCCTATTTCCTGCCCATAGTGCACCGGGCCTGGTTCTGTGAGCCGTCCGCTGAATGGCCTGATGAGCGCGACTTTGGTTCGAAGGAGACCGCCTGGGCGTTGCTGCTGCCACCCGTGGTGACTGCGTTGCTGGCATTGGGCGCGGGCCTGCTGGCATCGACTCCATTTAGTCCTCTGGAATGGGCACGACTGGTGGCGCAACGGGAGTTTTACGGGCCATGAGCGTTGCAATGTCAGAAGGTTTGCTGCTTGCAAGTGTTGTGTGGCCTCTAGTGGTCGTCGGTCTGCTGATTCTTCCAGCGCTGCGTTCGGTGGGATTGGTACTGATGCCCTGGGCTGCGCTTCCGGCACTGGCGCTATCAGCTTTTCCCGATAGCACGCTGAAACTCCCCGATGTCATGCTGGGAGGGGTTCTGGTGTTGGATGCCACCGGGCGCGTTTTTCTGCTCCTCATCGCCATGCTCTGGCTGGCAAGTGGCGTGCTGGCGCGCGCCAAGCTGCGTGTGGCCGGTTCCAATGCCTTGGCCGTCATGTTGTTGCTTGCGATGACCGGTAGCTTCGGTCTGGTTCTCGCCGGTGATGCCTTGCTGTTTTTTGCGGCGGCCACGGTCGCCGGATATAGCCTGTACGGCGCATTGGCCTATGAAGCTGATACGCAAACCAGGAAGGCGGGCAGGGTGCTGGTTGTTCTGTTGGTTTTCAGCGATCTACTGGTTTTCGAAGTGCTGTTGTTGCTGGGTCAGGCCGCTGGAACGGTCGACTTCCTAACGCTGCGACACGCCTTCGTGAACATCGAGAACAAAAACATGGTGCTCGGCCTGTTGATTGTCGGTTTCGGCACCAAGATCGGTGTGCTCGGTGTACATTTCTGGACGCCTATGGTTTTCGCCAGGGTTGGAGCGGAACTGCGGCCAGCCGTGGTCGCTTTCATGTTCGGCGCGGGCGTGCTGGGTAGCTGGCGGTTGATTCCGCTCGGTGAGATCGATGCCAAGGAAGCCGCTGCAATTCTGCAGTGGCTGGCCTGGGTGACCTTGGCCTACGCAGGGTTTGCCGGAATGTCACAGACCTGCCGTCGGGCTATCCTGGGCTATGCGGCGATTGCCCTGAGCAGTGTATGGCTGGTCGTGCTGAGTGCTTGCCTGCAGCAGCCGGAGTTGTGGCAAACCCTGGCACATCCGTCGGCAGCCGTGCTGATTCAGTCTGGAGCGGGTCTGGCGGCAATCCTGTTGATCGACAAGATCAATGAAGGTGCATCTTCCCGCACGCTTTCCGGTCTGGTCTCGGCGTTGACCTGGTTGGTGGTGTTGCTGCTGGCGATAGCGCCGCTCGGCCTGGTTCGGGTAATGGACGGGCAGGTGTTGGCGATAGCGATCTTGTCGGCTATGGCGGTCATCGCGCTGCTGGCGGGTAACAGTCTTTTTCATGGGGATCTCGACCCGTCGGCTGAACCGGTAGAGCGATACGCACCATCGGCGGCGGTATCGGCTTCGCGTCCTGTTAAGGACCCGTATATTGCACTATGGGTGATTGCTGCACTGATCGTAGTGGCGACGCTTGTGGCAGGTTACCAATTTTTCCACGTAACAATAGGGGAAGCCGCCACGGGCCTCTTCATTGTCCTGGCGGCCATATCGGCAGCAGTGCTGAACGCGAGATGGGGCGTGCTTCGACTGCCGGTCTTTCCACCAGGCGATGTATTGCTACCAATCACCCATGGTTTGGTACTGGCCAGAGACGGGGCTGGCAGGTTGCTTGCCCGCTGTGAGGAACGCTGGACTGAAATCACGCAGGCACTGGACCGGCGTATACGACCCCTCATGACGAGAAGTGATATCGCCGGATTGCTGGAAGCGATGCTCCTTCGTTGGAGCCCGGCGTTGTCGCTGTTGCTGCTGCTGGGGCTATTGGTTGCATGGTTGGCGGCGTCATAACGTGTTCCGGCATATATTGCCAAAGGTAACATATATGCTACTATATGAGTCATATGACAGAGGCTAGAGAATACCTCGATGCTGAGGGAAACAGTCCTTATGCCAAATGGTTCGATCGTCTGAATGTGGCCGCTGCGGTCAAGGTGACGACAGCCGTCCACCGGATGGAGCAGGGTAACTTCTCTAATGTGAAAGGTGTGGGTGCCGGCGTCTATGAGTACCGAATCGATTTTGGTCCTGGCTATCGAATCTACTTTGGCAAGGATGGGGACCGGTTGGTCATATTGCTCGCGGGTGGTACCAAGAAGTGCCAGGACGCAGACATTGCTGCCGCAAAAGGGCACTGGCGCGACTATAAGCGCCGGAAACGGCAAGAGGTGACATGATGGCTTTGACGAAAGATTTTAAGGACACCATTCAGGCACGAGCCCAACGGGATCCGGCGTTTCGCAAGGCCCTGCTGCAAGAAGGGGTCGAATGCCTGCTCGCTGGTGATGTCGATACCGGCAAGGCAGTGCTGCGTGACTACATCAACGCGACGATTGGGTTTGAGGAACTCTCTCAGGTTTTCGACAAGTCGAGCAAGAGTCTCATGCGCATGTTCGGGCCGAAAGGGAATCCCCAGGCGAGCAACCTGTTCGCGGTGATCCAATACCTGCAGGAGCAGGAGGGCATACACCTGGAAGTCAAAGCCCGGAAGGTAGCCTAGGGTGCTGCCAAGAAGTGTTCAATCGGCAATTTTTTCGAGTATTTTGAAGGATTTTCTGAGCATGGTATTTTTCATGGTATTACCGTTTAGCAGGAAAATAAGCCATTGAATATAAAAGATAAAAAAGGCTTATTTACAATAGAGTGGGAGTGACAGGAATTTGTAACACATTGAATTAATAATAATTAAAATAATCCAAATCGATAATATAATCTGCATCATCAATGGTATTTTTCATGGTATTTTCAGGCGCGTTTAAGCAGAAAAGTGGCGATGCCATGAGTGGTAAATCAATGTTGTCATGGTACTGCGGTGTTTGGATTTCGTTTTTCGAACGAGTGTGGTGTGATTGTGCCAGTGGATGCGCTTGATATCGTTACATAACCCGCTCCGAAACTCATCTCATTGTATTATTCCAATGCCTGCCAGCCTGGCACGGCTTTAGCGAATTCTTCTTGAAAAGCCGGACGTTTGATGTTGTCCTGTTTGACTTTGAGGCGAAGTCGCGCCAGCGACGCGCATCACGCAGCACGATCAACCAACACGTGGTGGACCTTCTTCATTACCTGTGCCTTGCGGGTGTATTCCTTGCGCGGGGCGTTGGTCTTGAGGTTGCCCAGTCCTGATAAATAATATTTTAATATCGCCTCGGGATGTCTGCCTTCAAGGCGCTTGGCCGTCTGCAGTTCATAGGCGCTGTCCCATGCGTAGAGGGGATAACGGCTTCGGGTCAGTACGGCCACCGCTTCCTCATACTCCTTGCGGTGCATGCGGATACGAAGTTGCTCCGTGTCCCGGGCGTTTTCCAGCCGTGCAAGGATTTTCGCTTCGTAACACTTCCACTCAGTGACCGTGCATAGTTTCCGAAATGTCTTGTACTTGTCGCAGGTCAGAGAATCGATCGCCTGATCAAACTGTAGTGCCAGGTAGCGTTCACGATTGCCGGCGGATTTGACACGCTTGGCAACGAACTGACGCAATTCATCCATGCGGCCTTTTCCCTTGAGTAGTCCTGTTTCCGCGACCTCCATGGCCTTCTGTTTTTCACCGGCCTTCCAGTGGAAATCCGCCAAGTCGAAATAGTCGGTGCCAGTGGCCAGTTTACGCTGGCGCAGCTCGAGATATTTTCCACGGTCACCGAGGCGGCGATAAATGCGGCGGGCATGGTCGAGTTTCCAGTCCCCTCCCATGGTCTCGAAGGCTTGCGCCAGTGCGCGCCAATCGGCGTCGGTGTAACAGGCCGCATAGGCCAGGTCGTAGAGGTCGTCGTCAAGTCCAGCATTACCGCTTTCGATATAGGGCAGGACTTTATCGAGAAGTTGTTTTCGGTAAACCGTCTCGATCTTTACTCGTGAAAGCCCCTGTGCGATCTCTTGCAACAGGCTCGAAGCGTGGATGTCGGCATCATAATCGCCGCCACCGTATGCATCCAGCTCGTCCAGATCTGGCGCGAGTTCGGCCCACAGGGCCAGCAGTTTTTCACTCTCGGACTGCTTCTTCCGACTGGGTGACAGGGCAGTATGCCTGTTCAGGTAGTCGAGGCACTCACGCCGGACATCGGGGCGTGAGGACGCCACGCGTACGATCAGATCGACCAGCTTTGCTTTCGGCGCGGTCTCCAGCAAAGCGGCCAGTGGATCATCCTGTTTACGTTTTCCCGCCATAACGAACTGTTACCTGGGAAGCTGAAATTGAACGATCTGGTCCAGTAACGGCAAGGCCTTTACCCGGTACTCGTGACACAGGAGCTCGTTGGAAACCGGCTCCACCGTCGCCAGACCCATAAAGTCTGCGAAATGCACCAGCGAACGCCAGGTGTAACCGCGGCGCACTGTCTCATCGGGGGAAATTACCTGGCTCGGTGGCACTTCATCCAACAGCCGCGGAAAGGCGCCCAGGAAGGCATTTTCATAAAATGCCTGTGGCCGCCAGGCGTCACCGTAGCGGGTGAGCAGGTAAAGTGTGAACAGGAAGGCGCTCTGCATGAATCGCAACTCAGGATAGCCGTCCCTGTATGCCCAGTTGAACTGTTCGACATAGGCCCTGAACAGTTTGAGATAGATGGTGGTCATGCCGTCCCCGGCCAGCAGCCGGCGACAATCGCGGCTGAGGATGAACCGGCCCTTGTATTTGCGAATCAACCCCGCCAGTTCGGCCACAAGGCGGGTGACATGCAGATCGTCAAAATCCTCCTCCCGATTGATGCCACGAAAACGGGTGTTTTCCCGATATTTATGTTTACCCCAGTAGGTCAGGGCGGCCTCGCGGCAGAAGTTGCGCGGCAGGTTGCCCTTGGCGGTCGGTTTGAGGCCCTGCTCCGCCGATCGCGTCCGTCAGTAGCTTGAACAGGGTCAGTACCGGCGCGACCGGGTTGGCATCGAGCACATCCTCAAAACGTACCAGTCCCTGTGATGCGAATGGAAAATTCAGTATCCGGTGCATCTGCTCGGGCGATAAACCGTGAAATTCGTCCAGCTGCCGACGGTTTTGCTGTTGGGTAATTTGGTCTAGAAATGCCTGCGCCTCTTCCAGCGAGTTGAATTGCCGGCCTTCGAGTGCTTTGCGCAAGGATTCGGACATGCCCGCCGCGCCATGGCTGGATGCCGTGCCGCTCTCCTTGCCCAGGCAGCAGTACTTGAATTTCTTTCCGCTGCCGCAAGGGCAGGGATCATTGCGTCCGATGCCCGATGTTTTCATATCACGATCTGCTCAGAGTCGATTTCATGCCACGGTAGTACAGTGACAACAGAGCGTATCTGTCGACTGTCACCGCCGTAAACCAGCCACGCCTTTCCGGCGGTTTCACCTGCCAGACTTTTTCCAAAACTCCAGCCCCTTGAAGTAATCCTTGTTGATGGTTTGCCCGGATTTGATTTCCAGCGGTGACAGATGGGTTCCATGGTCAATCAGCAGATCCAACTCGTGTCCCGAACGATCACGCCAGAAGTAAAGGTTCGAGGTTTCGCCCGCGTTATAACGGACCTTAAGCAATTCACTTATGACCCAGGATTCGAACAAGGCGCCCCGTTGAACGTGGGTAGCCAGTTGCTCGCTGTTTTGGATGCCGAGCAGCCAGGTGGCAAGACCCGTATCCAGAAAATAGAGTTTGGGTGTTTTGACCAAACGCTTGTTGAAATTCTGGTGATGCGGTGGCAACAGATGCACGATATAACTGGCTTCCAGTACGGATATCCAGGCTTTGGCTGTGTTGTGTGTAATGCCACAGTCATTGGCCAGCGAGGAAAGATTGAGGAGTTGTCCGGTCCGGCCCGCGCACAATTTTAGAAAGCGTTGAAATGTGCCCAGATCCTGTACCTTGATCAATTGTCGGACGTCTCGTTCCAGGTAAGTGCGCACATAGTTTCCATGCCAGGGGTGCGGTTCGAGTCCGCGGTCGAAGATAGGGGGGAACGCACCATCAAAAAGTATCTTGTCGAGGTTCTGACCGATTTTTCCTGCGCGCTGCAATTCGCCGTAGGTCATGGGTAACAGCGTCAGCAATGCGGCCCTGCCTGCCAGACTTTGCGTGATGCCTGATAACAGGCCGAACTGCTGGGATCCCGTCAGGATAAATGCGCCGGGTTGTTGCCGTTCATCGACGCGTGTCTGGAGATAAGAAAACAGGGCAGGGCAGCGTTGCGCCTCGTCCAGGATGGCGCCCCCGCTGAATTGATTCAAAAAACCATGCGGATCCGTTTCAGCAAATTCCCTTTGGTCGAGATCTTCAAGCGATACATAATGGTGATCGGGAAAGGCATGCCTCACCAGAGTGGACTTGCCGGACTGGCGAGGCCCGGTGACCACAACCACTGGATAGCCGCTGGCGAAGTGTTGAAGCCTGGATTCTGCGTTCCGGGGGATGTAGGTCACGGTGGTTTCTGGTTGCTTTACATGCCTGCATTATGAGTTAGAAAATGGCTAATTGTCAATGTTATTGCCAATTAGCCAATATTGCGTCTGGTACGTTGATCCGTTACCTGTAGGAGCAGGAGGGGATACACCTGGAAGTCAAAGCCCGGAAGGTGCGCCTAGGGCGCTATCTAGAAGTGTTCAATCGGCAATTTTTTCGAGTATTTCGAAGGATTTCCTGAGCATGGTATTTTCCATGGTATTACCAATTAGCAGGAAAATAAGTCTTTGAAAATAAAGTACAAAAATGGCTTATTTACAATCGAGTGGGAGTGACCGAAATTTTTAACCCACTGATTGATAAAAATTAAATAGATCTAATCAACAATATATTCTGCATCTCAATGGTATTTTTCATGGTATATGTTGTTCGTAGCAAGGCAGAGAACATCGATACCATGAAAAGATAATTGAGTTTGTCATGGTATCAGGGAGCTCGAACTCAGGGCGCTCTGGAGCAATCCGGAAACAGCGCAGCTTCAAGTTGCTTTGCCTTATCCGTGCTGGCTGATTCACCCGAGAACAAGATGGTATAGCCCATTGCCTTGTAGCTTTTTTCGCGCTTATTGAACATGCGTTGGAGCATGGGGAGGCCGCAGTCAACGTAATCGTGAATCGTTACTTGGGTTTTACCGTCTGATTCCCGGTGAATTCTTCCCGCATACTGAGCCAGCGAGCCTTTCCAGGCGATGGGCATGGCAAGAAACAGTGTATCCAGCCTGGGCAGGTCAAAACCCTCTCCCACATACTTTCCGGTGGCGACCACAACCTGCGCCGAATGCAAATGCTCTTCAACTCGCTTGCGTTCAGCGGCTTTCATTGCGCCTTTCAATATGATGGAATCAATACCGTTTTCTTTGAGAAGGTTGTTAATCATCTCGGCATGTTCGCGCCTTTCAGTGAGGACGATTGGGTGCCTGTTTTCGTGAACACTATCAATCACATCTGACGTAATTCGCCGCGTTCGTGCTTCGTTTTCCATGATCCATCGGTAGGCATCTGTAATTTTTGGATGCTCCTCGGGTTGGGTAAGATGCAGCGGGGGTGCATCATAGCGCTGATGGACTTGTACTTCTTGCTCGAACTTCCCTTCACTTGAGCTTTTAACTTTGTGCCGTATGGGGCCGGCAGCCATAAAGATGATCTTCTGGTGGCCGTCCTGTCTTTCTGGGGTAGCAGTAAGGCCGAGCACATATTTCGCTCGAACTTCGTTCAATACCATTTCAAAGCGCGGCGCGGATACGTGGTGGCATTCATCAACTATCACATGCCCATAGTCCTGAACAACGGGAGAAATGGTATTGTCTTTCTTGTTAATCAGGCTTTGATACGTTGCTATATCAATGATACCGGTCGGCTTTTTCTTTCCGCCGCGGATGACGCCGATCTCCGCTTCTGGTAAAAACGAGCGCAGTCTTTCCTGCCATTGATCAAGCAGTTGGCGACTGTGCACAAGAATGAGCGTGTTTATATTGCGCTTGGCGATCATTCCGATAGCTGTCACGGTTTTTCCAAACGCTGTAGGGGCGTGCAGTATTCCTGCATCGTGCTTGCTCATTTCTTTAACGGCGGCCTGCTGATTTTTCTTCAATGTTAACAATGGCTTCATGCCTGAAAGTTTAGTGCCCAATTCACGCTTGTCATTGATTTGAACGTCTATATTATTCTCTCTCAATAACGCGAGCGCATCATCCAAACACCCGCGAGGCAGTGCCAAGTAGCCACGTTCAATGCGTGCGCAAGAAATGAATCGCGGGATGCCGTGGGTAGAAAAGCGAAGCGCCTGTGTTTTAAAGAAAACCGGATTCGAAAAGCTGGCTAGACGCCTTAGTCTTGCTAAAAGGGTGCTTGGCAGTGCCTTTACCTCAAAGTAGATGTGGTTGGCCAGCGTTATGGTTATCTGTTGAGGCGGGCTTTCCAAAGCCAGTGGTTTGGGTTTTGCTGTTATCTCCCAGGGTGGTCGGGTCTCAGTGACCTCCTGCTCTGAAATCAGGTTTCCGTTGGGAGAAATCTGCGAAAGAAGCTTATTTAGCTCAGGCCTGGAGAGTCTCCTTATCTGTGCGAGGTGCTGCCATTGATCTTCAATGACATTCAATTCTTTATCGACAAATGAGCTATTGCCTGCTTGCCTGGCTTCGCGCTGTAGTGGTAATGCAATCAAGTTGCCGAATCCCCCTTCAGGCAGAATGTCCTGATTGGGAAACAATCTGTCATAGGAGTCGAAAGACAGGTTTGGATAAACCTCCATCGCTTTATCAAGGAGACCAAATCCCAGCAAGCGTGCTTCATTGGCGGGCACATTGTCATCGAAAAATATCCATAAGTGCGCGCCATTCCCGGAGCGTGAAATCTCGACTGCGTGAGGTACGCCATATTCGGTACAAGCTCTGGACATCGCTTTCACTTCATCTTGCCAGTTCCCTTTGTCGAAGTCGGCGGCCAGCAAGTGGCAGGTGTTGTCTTGCAGTAGGGGGTACAGGCCAACAACCTGCTGACCTGCCAAGTGGCGATAGATGACCTGATCGTTTAACTGGCTAAACTGGCGGTGAGTACAGTCAAGGCATTTGATCCTCGGTTTGTTGCAGACACCCTGAACCCACTCGTTGTCACAGGCTACGGAATAGCCACTTCGTCCTCGCTGGTTTTGCCAACGATTGGCAAAAATATCGGTGCGGCCACGAAAAAGGTCCTTGAAAATTGCTATCTTTTGTTCTGGAGAAAAGTAATCTGAAATGGAAGGTAACGGCTTCGATTTTTGCAACTCTGCTCTGAGCGCGATGAGCTGCTGCTTTTCCTGTTCCAGATCAGCCAGCCTCGAATCGATAGCGGAGATATCATGAAATTTATCTCCGCTGGGATATTGATTAGGCATGAACTTGAGGTGGTTTGATCAACGACTCAGCAGGAATACCCAAGCCTTCGTGGAGCTTCCAGATCATCTTCAAAGTCAGCGAGCGCTTGTGATTCAGGATCTCGTAAACGCGATTACTTTTGCCGATCATCGGCTCCAGGTCTTTTACGGTTAAGCCCTTGCGTTCCATTTCGAACTTGATCGCCTCAACAGGATCAGGCAAGTCCATCGGAAAGTGCTTGGATTCATAGGCCTCAATGAGAGTAACCATGACATCCAGCTTTTCGCCTTCTGGCGTATCAGGCCCTGCCATCATCAGACTTTCAACTTCTTTTAATGCCGCGCGGTAGTCGGCATCAGTTTTAATCGGTTTGATGTCCATAATCAGTCCTCCGGCGGTTAAATGGTTTGCACATCAATCTTGTCGTACCGAGCGTGAGTGCCAATAAAGCGGATGTATACAACCCCGTAGGCGTAGTTGATCCAGACGACAAGTCGATACTTATTCCCCGCAATATTGAACACCACTCGGCCATCTTTAAGGATGCTGGCATTTCTGAAGTCCTGCTTTACCTCAGCAGGTGAATTCCAGTCGGCATGCAAAGCATGACGGTGCCAAGCCAATGTTGGCTCCTTGGCATCGTGATACTCCGGGTTCTCTTCCCAGAAGGCTTTCAGCGTCGACAGTGCGATGATTCGCATGCTTTAAATAATAGTCCCACAATGGGACCATGGCAACAGGTTTTTTAGACGTAGCCCAATCAGGCTTGCACAATCAAAGCAGATATCCTTACGGAATAGTGTTCGAAAGAGACATTGAGTACTTACGGATTTATGGAGAAAATGAGCCATTTCAAGAAATTTCTGAACATGGTATTTTTCATGGTATTACCACCAGCGCCTACAAGTAAGCCATTGATTATAAATTGTAAAAATGGCTCGTTTACGATAGAGTGGGAGTAGGGTGGATTTGTAACTCATTGAAATATAGCGATAAAACAACTCTAATCAATAATATAATCTGTATCATCAATGGTATTTTTCATGGTATTTGCCGCGTGTTGAAATTAGAAACTAGCGATACCACGAGAGTCGGATTGGTGCAGTCATGGTATTGACGGCGTTCATATTTCTTTTCTCGAACGGGTGTGGCGTGATTATGGCCTATAATCACGCCAACAATAACCCATAATGTGGCGTGAATAAGTGCTAAAATCACGCCATGACAAAGTGGCAGGATCGACAGTTTGCACGGCCTAAGGCCGCTCGTCAGGGTGCGGCACATGGATGTGACGCATGAAATGGATATGGCAACAGCCCGACTGGCCAGATTTTCGCTATGACAATCGCGCGCTCAATGACCGGGAGCTTGAATTTCGCATAAACTCAGAGCGTCTGGCCGGCCGCTTTGAGGCTCTGCCAATGGCGTCCCAAGAGGATGCCACGATCGATTTGATGCTTTCCGAGGCCATCAAAACCAGCGCCATTGAGGGCGAGGATCTGGATAGAGAATCGGTCAGGTCATCTCTACTCTCTTTAATTACATCGGATACGCTACCAGACAACTCAGACCAGAAAGCGGCAGGTGCTGCTTCGCTGCTGGTGGACGTTCGCAAAAACTGGCAAATACCCCTGACACATGATCTGCTGGGCAAGTGGCAATCCATGGCTGTCCCGGAACAGCGCTACACGCCAATTTTGCGAGGTGCATACCGCAACGATCCTTCGCCAATGCAAATAGTGAGCGGGCCTTACGGTCGGGAAAAGGTTCACTATGAAGCCCCGCCAGCAACTCAGGTGCCTGAAGAAATGGCGAGATTCATCGACTGGTACAACAAGATCAGCCGTTCGAAAGGTGCAAAGAAGATACCAGGGATTGCCCGAGCAGGTATTGCACACCTCTGGTTCGAAGTGATTCATCCCTTCGATGATGGGAATGGGCGAGTCGGTAGGACGATTGCTGACCATGCGCTTTCGCAGTCTCTCGGCTATCCGACCACGGCTTGTCTTGCCACGGCGATAGAGGGAGACAAAAAGTCTTATTATCTGCAACTGGAGAAAGCGAGCCGTGGAAGCCTGGATGTTAATGTTTGGCTTGATTACTTTGCCGATATGGTCATCAAGGCACAGGAAATAGCCAGGGAAGAAGTAAATTTTGTACTAGCCAAGACGCGTTTCTATGAAGTTTATGGCGACCAGTTGAATGACCGGCAGGCCAGGATGGTATCGCGGGTATTCGCTGAAGGTCGAAAAGGCTTTGAAGGTGGAATAACCACCAGAAAATATGAAGCAATCACCAAATGTCCCAATAGAACGGCCAGCCGCGATCTTTCTGACCTGGTTGCCAAGGGTGTGATCATCCCGTTACCAGGTGGAGGCAGAACAACCCGCTATGAGTTGGCTGTTGTCGATCCGACCGGACTTAGTTTAGAGAAGAGATGATTTACTGTGTGAGTCAGTGATTTTCGTATTGATTAGCAGGAATTTCTCGTGCCCATGGCGCTGACTCAGGGGCAACTGGCAGAAGCGATGGGAGTCAGCCGAAAAACCGTCAATGAGTTATGTACTAATCGCCGTGCAACACGCGTATTCCGGACGAACGTGACCGCCCATTCCGATTGATCGTGACCGGTCATTCCGGGGGAACGTGACCGGCCATTCCGTTTTATCGTGACCGATTTCGGGGCCATGTCCGGAATCCGCGGTCACGTTGCCGGAATCCGCGGTCACGATCCCCGGAATCTCATCTAACTCACTGGAATTCTTTCACTTTACCCGGCATAACCGCGTCCTTTTGTCAGCAGGGGGACACGGTGCCGGCAGCGAGGATTCCAATGAAGAAAATCATCGAGGTCTTACGCCTCAAATATGCCGCCCGGCTCAGCCACGAGAAGATCGCCCGCGCCTGCGGTCTGTCCAAGGGGGCGGTCGGCAAATACGTCTCGGCAACGCAAGCGCTGGGTATCACCTGGCCGTTGCCCGAGGGGGTGGATCAGGCCCGGCTCGAAGCCCTGTTGTTTCCCGCCCGCCAACCATCGAGCCGTCTGGTCGAGCCCGACTTACTTCCAGATGCATCAGGCACTCAAGCGCAAGGGCGTGACCCTGCAGTTGCTGTGGGCCGAGTATGTCGCCGTGCACGGCGAGTCGCGGCTATCGCTACAGCCAGTACTGCCACCGTTATCGGCAGTGGCGGGATCGGCAGAAACGCAGCCTGCGCCAGGTCCATCTGGCCGGTGACAAGCTGTTTATCGATTACTGCGGACCGACGGTGCCGATCGTCAATCGCCACACCGGCGAGAGCCGCGAGGCGCAGGTCTTCGTGTCCGTACTCGGCGCCTCCAGCTATACCTATGCCGAGGCGACCTACACGCAGTCGCTGCCGGACTGGATCGCCTCGCATCAGCGTGCCCTGGCGCTTCTATGGCGGGGTGCCGGCCCTGCTGGTGCCGGACAATCTGAAGTCTGCGATTGATCTTGCCGACCGCTACGAGCCCGGCATCAATGCGACCTACGCCGAGATGGCCGCACACTACGGCACCGCCGTGCTGCCGGCACGGCCGTACAAGCCGAAAGACAAGGCCAAGGCCGAGGTGGCGGTGCAGGTCGTCGAGCGCTGGATCCTGGCCCGACTGCGCCACCACACCTTCTTCTCGCTGGCCGAGCTCAATGCCGCCATCAAGGCGCTGTTACCCGCGCTCAACGAGCGGCCCTTTCAGGGCCGCACCGAGAGCCGTCGGGATCTCTTCGAGACCATCGACCGGCCAGCGCTCAAGCCGTTACCCCGTGACACCTACGACTACGCCGAGTGGCGCAAGGCCAAGCCCGGCATCGACTATCACATCGCCGTCGACAAGCGCTTCTACAGCGTCCCGCACAACCTGGTCGGTCAGACCCTGGACGTGCGCCTGACGCGCGACCACCGTCGAGGTCCTGCACAAGGGGCAGCGTGTCGCCAGCCATGCCCGTCACGGGCAGGGGCGCTACACGACACTGACCGAGCATATGCCCAAGGCGCATCGTGCACACCGCGACTGGTCGCCCGGGCGCTTCATTCAACTGGGCAAAGTCAATCGGACCCTGCACCGCCCAGGTCATCGAAGCAACAGCTCACCGACCGGCCCCATCCCGAGCATGGCTACCGCAGCCTGCCTGGGGCTGCTCAAGCTCAGCCCGCGGGTACGGCAAAGCCGCGCCTCGAGGCCGCCTGCCAACGGGCACTCGCGATCCACTCGGCCAGCTATCGCAGCGTCGCCTCGATCCTTAAGCAGGGGCTCGATCAGCAACCGCTGCCCGACGACCAGACCGGCCAGGCCGAACTGCCGCTGCACACCAATGTGCGCGGCCCCGGCTACTACCACTGAATCGAACCCGACAAGGAATCACCATGCTCAAGCAACACACCCGTGAACAACTCCACACCCTCAAACTCACCGGCATGCTCGATGCCCTGGAGCAGCAACAGGCGCAGCCGGACACGCACGACCTGGCTTTCGAGGAGCGCTTCGCTCTGCTGGTCGAGCGCGAGGTCCTGCACCGCGAGAATCGCCGGCTCGCCCGTCTGCTGAAAACCGCGAAACTCCGCGTCGACGCCTGCGTCGAGGATATCGACTACCGCCATCCACGCGGCCTGCAAAAGAGCCTGCATGGCGCAGCTCGCCGGCCTCGACTGGATCCATCAGTCACTCAACCTCTGCCTCACCGGACCCACCGGCTGCGGCAAGACCTGGATCGCCTGCGCGCTCGGCAACCAGGCCTGTCGCCAAGGCCTATCGGTGCGTTACCTGCGCCTGCCGACGCTGCTCGAGCAACTGCGCATCGCCCACGGCGACGGCAGCTACGCCCGTCTGATGGGGCAGCTGCTCAAGACCGATCTGCTGATCCTCGACGACTGGGGCATCCAGCCGCTGAACCCGCCATCAACGCAACGACCTCATGGAAGTCATCGAGGATCGGCATGACCGCCGATCCACGCTGATCGCCAGCCAGCTGCCGATCGATCACTGGCACGACTACATCGGCGAGGCGACGCTGGCCGATGCCATCCTCGACCGCCTGCTGCACGGTGCGCACCGCCTCAAGCTGACCGGCGAGTCGATGCGCAAAGAACGATCCACCATTGACCCATCGTGACCGATCACGATACAAAACACACCGCCAGTGAGTAACCGATGAGACGATCGGTCACGATCGCCGGAATGACTGGTCACCTTCAGCGGAATACGCACATGCGTCGACACGGCACTGATGCTGGCTACTGTATTTGGGAATTCAGCTGATTTTTGGTTGAATCTTCAGCAACGCAACGATGTGTGGAAAGCGCTCAACACACCAAAGCGACGGGCCCGGATCGAGAAGGCTAAACCGATTGCGGCCTGAGTTTGAGGGTAATGGCCGTTAGTGAACACAAGTGGACCTTCCTCTCACGATTCCGGGCTGGCGCTTATAGCTGGAAGGCATCAAGGCTAGCGTGCCAGCGTCTTCGCGAAGCTGTCTCTGAAATCAAGAAGATCGCAAAGAAAGACCCCCTAATTGGCGCAGAAGGTGCTGTCCGTCTGATGGAAAAGATCTGGCCGGCGCTGGAACACGTAGATAGCTCCAGTGGTGCGCTGGGATCAGCGGTCAACAAGACACTGGATGATTTGATACCGATTGTCGTTAATGCGCCTGCAGATGAGAAGACCCGTAATAATTGGCTCGACCGGCTCTGGCAGGCAATGGAGGATGACGGTGTCGATTACCTCAGCCCTGTTGGTGATCACTGGGGTGAGCTCTGTGGCTCTCCGGAAGTCGCCGGCCGCTGGGCGGATGAGTTGGTATCCACGTTGCGATCCTGTTGGTCAGATCCGAATCCGGGCGGTTATTTCCAGGGCGCAACAGCGTGTCTGTCCTGTCTATTGACGACAGGTCGCTACGGGGAGTTGCTCGATTTGTTGGAACTGTCACGATACCCGTCCTGGCATTACCGTCGCTATGGCATCGAAGCACTCCTGGCTCTGGGCAGGAAGGCGGAGGCAGTCCAGTATGCCGAGACCACGCGGGGACTGAACCAGCCGGATTCCGTGATCGACCGGACCTGCGAGGAGATCCTGATTTCATCCGGACTGCATGAGGAGGCCTACCGGCGCTACGGATTGAGCGCTGCGGTGGGTAATTCCTACATCGCCCGGTTTCGCTCAGTTGCAAAACGCTATCCAATGAAGGACAAGTTGCAGATTCTGACGGATCTCATGGCCACGACACCGGGCGAAGAGGGGAAGTGGTTTGCGACGGCCAAGGAACTCGAACTTTATGATCTGGCATTGGAGCTGGCCAACCAGAGTCCCTGTGATCCAAAAACACTGACCAGGGCGGGCAGGGATTCCCTCGACACGGAACCGGCATTTGCCCTCGGATCAGCAATAGCTGCTCTTCGCTGGTTGAGTGAGGGGTGGGGTTATGAGGTGACCAGCGTCGATGTGGTGGAGGCTTATGACCGGGCAATGGACGCTGCAGCCAGGTTGAATCGGGTTGACGATGTGACCGGGCAGATTCGGCAACTCGTTGAGGCGAGTGACAATGCCGCGGTACAGTTTGTTCGGAAGGCCGTGCAGGGACATGTGCGCGCAACCAGTTAAAAGTGATCCATTAGCTGCAGGAACAGGGGGGATGTGCCTGGAAGTCAAAGTCCAGAAGGTGGTCTAGGGTGCTGTGTGACAGCGTTCAATCGGTAATTTTTCCGGGCATTTTGAAGAAATTTCTGAGCATGATATTTTTCATGGTATTACCACACACACCAATAATTAAGCCATTGATATTAAATCTAAAAAATGGCTCGTTTGCAATTGAGTGGGAGTAGGGCTCGTCTGGCACTGGCTGGCACCCGCAGGCATCAAATCATATATAAATCGTTGTAACTACCAGACTTACCTCCTTCACGTCTGGCATCTGCTGGCACTGGCAGGCATTTGCAAGCAGACTTTTTCATGGCACAGATCATGGTATTGCGGTGCTCAATAACAGGGCGGTGGTCCAATACCATGCCATGCTTGTCGAACCGTTCACGGTATTGGTGATTGAGCATATGTCCCGCCGGATTGGGTGGCTGCCGCTCTCTCCCTCGGCACCTAGAATCAGGCGGTCTGTCACTATGCCACTACAGACTTTGGGTATGCGCATCAAGTGCGGTCAGCAGGAAAGCAACAATGTATAGCAGTTCCCTCTCAGAAGTTCGGCTGATTGGAAGAATCAAAGGTGCTTCACCGGATCCATATGCTGATGTAGTACTCGTACAATCACAATGTCGCGGGCGTGTTTTTTGTAATACAGAATATGGCTTTCGTAAGGGAAGCTGAGTAGCCCCACAGAGAGTGTCTCGCGTGCCGTTCCAAGGTCAGGATTTTCAGCAAGGAGCTGCGCGCGCGTTTCCAGGCCGTCAAGGTAAGAATTGGCTTGAGAGACTCCCCACTCCTGGAACGTATAGTCGATGATACCTTCAAGATCACGTTCCGCTTTGTCCGTGAATTGGTAGCGGGGGCTGCGCCTTGCCACGGCTTAGCCATTTACCCGTTTGCGTACTTTGTCGATGACGGATTTGCCATCGCTGACTTTTCCGGCCTGCAAGTCGGCGATACCTTCTTCGATGGACTGCTTCAGATATGCCTCTTTCAGCGCTTCAAGCTGCGCATATTCAGCCGCTGAGATCACTACGGCAACGGGTTTGCCATTGCGGTTGATGCCAACAGGACCGCGTTGTGCTTTGATAAGAACCTCACCGAATTCGCGTTTGGCGTCACTGGCGCTGAGTATTTTCATAGCGCACCTATATTAATTAAAAATTAATCAAATTGGCTAAATTCTAGTCTTTACAGCACGTCATGTCTAGCTCATGCCCCACGCGGCGGCGGCCAGGATGGCCACCCGGGACCGGGATGCTGCCTGTTACCAGCGCCACCGGCCCGAGCAAACCCTTCTCTATCGGATCATCGAAGCGTATTACCTGGCATTCACGGCTCATTTAGCGGAGCAGGGCAGTGAACTGCCCCGCTATGTGCGACTCGAGTTCGAGGATTACCTCAAATGTGGTCGGCTGGACCATGGCTTTCTGCGGGTACGTTGCGAGTCGTGTCACGCCGAGCACCTGGTCGCCTTCAGTTGCACCAAAAGTAGGCGCTTTAGGCGAACGTCGTGGTTTTTGCCCGAGCTGCGGGGCGCGGCGCATGTCCGAGAGCGCGGCCCTATTGGTCGACGAGGTGTTGCCCGAGCAGCCCATGTGCCAGTGGGTGTTGAGTTCTCCGTTCCAACTGCGTTTCCTGTTTGCCAGCCGGCCCGAGATCATGGGCCGGGTGCTGGGTATCGTCTACCGCGTGATCGCGATGCACCTGATCAAAAAAGCAGGCCATGGCCATGCAACTGCCCGTACCGGCGCGGTCACCCTGATTCAGCGCTTCGGTGGTGTGCTGAACCTCAACATCCACTTTCACATGCTGTTCCTTGATGGCGTCTATGTCGATCATCCCAATGGAACAGCCCGGTTCCGTTGGGTCAAGGCGCCGACCAGCCAGGAACTCACCCAACGGGTGCATACCATCGCCCACCGGGTCGGCCGCTTTCTGGAACAGCAGGGTCTGCTGGAACGGGACGCCGAGAACAGCTATCTGGCCTCGGATACGGTGGACGACGACCCGATGAATCCACTGCTGGGGCATTTCATCACCTGCCGGATCGCCGTGGGGCCCCAGGCAGGGCCTGTAATTCGGCATCACCGCTTGCTGTATCAACGCTTGAGCACCGCTTCGCAGCAGCGCGCTCAACGGGTCACTCGCTTCGGCTCGACCTGATAATTCAACAGCGTTACTCTCTTTCATGGTGGCGTATCCCGTGGTTGGTTTGCTGTGTGGTAACAACATCTCAACCCGGTACGCCGCCTTCATTCAACCGCTTGAACACCAGATTCAGTTATAACTCCTGAATGTGGCCGCTGCGGTCAAGGTGGCGACAGCAGTCCATCGGATGTAGCAAGGTATCTTGTCCAATGTGAAAGGTGTTGGTTCCGGCGTCTATGAGTACCGGATTGATTTTGGTCCTGGTTATCGGATCTATTTTGGCAAGGACGGGGACCGGTTGGCGATATTGCTCGCGGGTGGTACCAAGAAGCGTCACGACACAGATATTGCTGCCGCAAAAGGGCATTGGCGCAATTACAAGCGCCGGAAACGGCAAGGGGAGACATGATGGCTTTGACGAAAGATTTTAAGGACACCATTCAGGCGCGCGCCCAGCGGGATCCCGCGTTTCGCAAGGCCCTGCTGCAAGAAGGGGTCGAATGCCTGCTCGCCGGTGATATCGATACCGGCAAGGCGGTGCTGCGTGACTATATCAACGCGACGATCGGGTTCGAGGAATTATCCCGGGTCTTCGACAAGTCGAGTAAGAGTCTCATGCGTATGTTCGGGCCAAAAGGGAATCCCCAGGCGAGCAACCTGTTTGCGGTGATCCATTACCTGCAGGAGCAGGAGGGGATACACCTGGAAGTCAAAGCCCGGAAGGTAGCCTAAGTGTTGCTGTGTGGAAGCGTTCCATCGGCAATTTTTCCGAGCATTTTGAAGAATTTTCTGAACTTGGTATCTTTCATGATATCACTACCTAACACAACAATTAAGCCATTGATGTTAAAGCGTAAAAATAGCCCATTAACAATCGAGTGGGAATGAGCCTGGAGGCCGACCAGGCCTTTATGCGCCGGGCGCTCGAACTGGCGCAGTGTGCGGAACAGGCGGGCGAGGTGCCGGTCGGTGCGCTCGTGGTCGCCGAATATGAGATCATCGGCGAGGGCTGGAACCGGCCTATCAGCTCGCATGACCCGACGGCGCATGCGGAGATTGTCGCATTGCGGGCGGCCGCAGACGCATGCCGGAATTACCGCCTGCCCGGCACCAGCCTCTATGTGACCCTGGAGCCCTGCGTCATGTGTGCCGGTGCCATCGTTCACGCACGCGTGGACCGCGTGATTTATGCGGCCACGGACCCGCGTTCCGGTGCCGCCGGAAGCGCCTTCGACCTGTTACCCTCGGACCAGAGGTTCAATCATTACACGCGATGCGAAGGCGGTTTGCTGGCGGAGGAATCCGCTGCCATGCTGCGCGCATTCTTTCGTACACGGCGGTGACACGCCGGTTTTATTGGGGAAGCCGAACATGAGCAAGACAATGCTGCTTTCGACGATGCTTTTGGCTGCCAACCTTCACGCGGCCCCGGCTTATGCGCCGGTGACGGTCGAGTTCCCGGTCGAACAGGTGTCTGAGCATGCCTACTATGCGCAGGGAGCCGCCGGCGCAGCCACCGAGAACGAGGGGTTCATCTCCAATGCCGGGTTCGTGGTCACCGACGAGGGTGTGGTGGTCTTCGACGCCCTGGGTTCGCCCTCGCTGGCCTGGGCATTGCGCGAGAAGATCCGTGCGGTTACAGACCAACCGGTGGTGATGGTGGTGGTCAGCCACTATCACGCCGACCATATCTACGGCCTGCAGGTGTTCAAGGACGAGGGTGCAAAGATCATCGCGCCACGCGGGGCCTACGCCTACCTCGATTCCGCCGCTTCGAAAGAACGCCTGGAAGAGCGTCGCCTGTCACTCGCCCCCTGGGTGAACGACGACACGCGCCTGGTCAAACCGGACCTGATGATCGAGGATGTCTACGGCTTCTCGCTGGGTGGCGTCGATTTCCAGTTGAACTACCTGGGGAGTGCGCACTCCGATGGTGACCTCACCATGTACGTGGTCCAGGATCGCATCCTGTTCTCGGGTGACATCATCTTCGAGGGTCGCCTTCCTTTCGTGGGCGATGCCGACACCCGTCGCTGGCTCGAAACGCTTGAGGCGCTCGAAACCAATCAACTGGTCGCCCTGGTCCCGGGGCATGGCCCCGCGGCAGACCTGCCGGTGGAGGCGGTGGCGAGTACCCGTGAATACCTCGCTTACCTGCGCGAGGTCATGGGTGCTGCCGTGGAGGAACTGCAGGATTTTGCCAGCGCATACGATGCCGCCGACTGGAGCCGCTTCCAGGACCTGCCTGCATTCGATGCCGCGAACCGGCGCAATGCATACCAGGTGTATCTGTCGATGGAGGCCGAGGCGCTCGGCCAGTAATCGGCGGTTACGCGGCCGGCCTATTACTCGACGGCCGAGGTGATGCGTTTGCGCGTTTCATAGTCGCCGGTCGTGGTGTACCACACCAGCAGGTCGAAATAGTTGCGGATATTGCCGACGTAGTCGACCGCCTCCTGCCCGCGTGCAAACCCGTGGCGCAGGGTTTCGTGGTGTTTCTTATCCTCCAGTAGCGGCAACCGATGTTTGACGTCCAACCATAGATCGGGGTTGCCGCCCTGGCGTTGGGTCAGGATGCGCGCATCCTCGAGGTGGCCGAAGCCGATGTTATAGCCGGCCAGGGTCAGCCACAGACGATTGTGGTCCTTGATGCGTTCGGGGATCTTCCTGCCAACTACTTGCAGGTATTGCGCACCACCGACGATGCTCTGTTCCGGGTCGTCCCGGTCGGCAATCTTCATCTGATCGGCGGTGGACTGGGTGAGCATCATGATGCCCCGTACCCCGGTCGGTGATACCGCGTCCGCTCGCCAATGTGATTCCTGGTAGCCGATTGCAGCCAGCACGCGCCAGTCGATCCCGGTCAGCTTGGCTGCGCGCTCGAAGTGAGGCCGTAACGCCGGCAGGCGGTCACGCACCTGCCGCCAGAAGTCGCGTGTGTCTACGAAGTTCAGTCGACCCGCGTGGCCAAAATAGCGGGCGCGCAGGCGTTGCAACCTGCCGTCTTCATCGTATTGCCGCAGAAACCGGGTGGCAGCGCAGCGCAGGCTGTCATCTCCGCCACGGCTGAAGGCCCAGGCGATTGGCTTTGGCTCGCCGAGGTCAAACGCAATTGCCGCATGTTTGAATACCCTGCGGTTCAGCTCGGCCTCGTTCGAATCGGCCACGGTCAGGCGTATCTCGCCCTGGTCCAGGGCGGACAGCAGACGTGCGGTATCGATCCCGTCGCGACCCTGCCAGGAAAGCTGCGGGAATTCTGTCGCGCGCTGTTGGAGCAGGGTCTCCTCGTGACTGGAGCTGGCAATGATCTGCAGGTCGCCGTCGTTTACTTCGGCGAGCGAGCGCGGGCGCTTGCTGCCACGCCGGTAGATCAGCTGCTCGGTCACTTGTTCGTAGGGTATGGAAAACCTGACACGCTGTTCACGTGCGGGGGTGATGGTAAGACCGGCAGCAGCCATATTGACCGTACCCTGTGCGGTCGCGTCCAGCAGCGCGTCCAGGGTGGGTGGAAAAACGAAACGCACCCTCACTCCGAGGTGACGTGCAAATTCGCTGACCAGTGCGTACTCGAAACCGTCCGGCCCGTTGGCCCCCTGGTGATAGACAGCGGGACTGAGCCGGGTCGCAACCACCAGCACGCCCGTCTTCTGGATGCGCTGGAGCAGCGGACCCGGCTCCTGGCGCAGCAGGATCGCGAGCCCGATTGCACCAACGAGCAACAGGCTGGCGGCGAGCAAGCCGGCCAGGGTGCGCTTTTTGCTCGCGGAGGATTTCATCAAGGTGCTTGCGTTACCTTGACAGGTACAGTGCGGCTATAGTTGACGACCACGGTTCACCCCGATCCTGAGTGGGCGAAGATGCCCGCGAATCCAGGAAGATAGTCATTGCCGCGACAAAAATCCACCCAGGTTCCACTGCCTGATCTGCCGATACGCGACAGCATCGCCAAGCTGCGCGCGGCGCTGGCGGCCGGACATGCGGTGCTTACCGCGGAACCGGGTTCGGGAAAGACCACCCTGGTGCCGCTGCTGCTGCTCGACGAGCCATGGCTCGCCGGCCGCAAGATCCTGATTTTAGAACCGCGGCGGCCGGCCGCGCGCATGGCAGCAAGACGCATGGCAGCGCTGCTCGGCGAAGAGGTCGGGTCGACGGTCGGATTTCAGGTTCGTTTCGAGCGCAGGATATCTGCCAATACACGGATCGAGGTGCTCACCGAGGGCCTGCTGTTGCGCCGCCTGCAGGCCGACCCCGAGTTGCAGGGCGTGGGGCTGCTGATATTTGACGAGTTCCACGAGCGCAGCCTGCAGGCGGACCTGTCGCTGGCGCTCAGCCTGGATGTGACATCGGGGCTACGAGACGACATGCGCCTGCTGGTGATGTCCGCTTCGCTGGATCCACGACCCCTGGTTTCGATGATGCCGGCTACCGCAATCAACGCCGCCGGTCGCGTCTATCCGGTCGAGCTCGGCCATGCGGAGCAGGATGCTGATGTGCGCGATCCTGTCCCGGCCTGCTGCCGTGCCCTTCGGTCTGCAGTCTCGCAAACGCAGGGCGACATCCTGGTGTTCCTTCCGGGGCGACGCGAGATCGAGCGGATGAGCGCCGGGGTCGAGGCCGATTGGTCCGGACAGCTGGAGGCGCAGACCCTTTACGGCGATATGCCGGCCGAGGCCCAGGACCGGGTGTTGCTCGGTGGCGGCACACGCCGGCGGGTGATCATGGCGACAGATATCGCGGAAACCAGCCTCACCATCGAGGGGGTGGATGCGGTGATCGACAGCGGCCTCGCGCGCAAGCCGGCATTTGATCCAAATACCGGCCTTACGCGCCTGGAGACACGCTGGATCAGCAAGGCCTCGGCATTGCAGCGTGCCGGTCGCGCCGGGCGGCTGGGCCCCGGCCGTTGCTACCGGGCCTGGACGACCGCCAGACATGCGCGTCTGGAGGACTGGACACCGCCGGAGATCGTCGAAGCGGACCTGGCGCCGCTGGTGCTGGAACTGGCGAACTGGGGTGTTGTGTCCGCCGAAGAACTGCGTTGGCTGGACCTGCCGCCGCCGGCACACTGGCAGCAGGCAGTCGATCTGCTGCAACAACTGGGTGCGCTGGGTACCGACGGGCGGATCACCCCGATGGGCCGGCGGATGGCACGATTTCCGACTCATCCGCGCCTGGCCCATGTGCTGGCTTCCGCCGGTGGGGGCGCCGACCAGGCCATTGCGGCGGATGTGGCCGCCCTGCTGTCGGAGAGAGACCCACTGCGGCGGAGCAGCGGTCATGCCGTCAGCGCCGATATCGCCCTGCGGATCGATGCGCTCGCGTCGTTGCGTCGCAAGACGAATCCCACGTCCGATTTCGACCCCGCGGCGCTGCGGCAACTGGACCGCGTCTCACAGCAGTTTCGGCGTCTTTGTGACGGGCAGGACGAGGGGGAGGTCGGGCGGCTGGACCCGGGGCGGTGTCTGGCGCTGGCCTATCCCGACCGGGTTGCGATGCGCACCTCGGACGACGGACGGCGCTACCTGATGCGCAACGGCCGCGCCGCGCTGCTGGATGAGGCTGACCCTTTGCGGGGCAGTGCCTTTCTGGCTGTCGCAGGCGTCGATGGCGGGCGGCGCGAGGGCATCATCAGGCTGGCGGCAGCCCTGGGGCCCGATGAATTCGAGTCGCTTTACAAAGAGCAGATCCGGACCGAACGCGAGGTGCGCTGGGACCCGAAACTGGGCGATGTGGTCGCACGCCGGGTGCGGCGGCTGGACGCGATCGTGCTTGGCGACGAGGCCGTTGCGCTGCAGGCACAGGACCCAGTGCAGGAGTTGCTGCTCGGTGAGATCCGCCGTCAGGGCCTGAAGGGCTTTTTCGATGACCCGGTAGATTTGCGTGCGCGCGTGGAGATCATGCGTAAGGTCGACCCGGTTTCGCAGTGGCCGGATTTCTCCGAGCAGGGTCTGCTTGACAGTCTGAACGAGTGGCTGCCGCCCTGGCTCAAGGCAGGTGAGGGCGCGCGCCAGTTGCGTGCACTCAGGCTTGCGGAGATCCTGGCCGGTGTGCTCGGCTGGGAACGGGTTCAGCGCCTCGACCGATCGTTGCCCCTGCATTTCGATACGCCTGCCGGGACCCGCCGGCGCATCCAATACGGTTTCGAGGGTCCGCCGCTTGTGGCGCTTCCGCTGCAGGAGGTGCTGGGCCTGCGCGAGGGACCGATGCTGGCCGATGGTCGTCTTCCCGTGCTGCTGCATCTGCTTTCGCCGGCGGGGCGACCGCTACAGGTCACGAGCGATCTTGCGGGTTTCTGGGCCGGGGCCTACGACGAGGTCAAAAAGGAGATGCGCGGTCGCTACCCCAAACACTTCTGGCCGGATGATCCGGCCGATGCGCGTGCAACGCGTTTCACGAAGCACCGCATGTAACTCTGTACGGACAATGATCGCAGCCATTTCTTCGGGCTGCGGCGATCTTGCTCACTGCTTGTGCGTCTATGCGGCGCATATTCAAGGCCGTTTTCTGGCAAACTTGGCGGGTGTCGATAAACAAGTGACCAGGTGGCGGAATCGGAATGTCTGATGAAAACAAAGAACCTGAAAAGCTGTCGATTTTTCAGGTCTTCGGCAGCGTCTTGTCGTCTTTTTTGGGGATACAGAAGAATGCCACCAGGGAACGCGACTTCAAACGTGGTCGCGCGCGCGATTTCATCGTCGTGGGCATTGTGCTCACGGTACTTTTCGTGCTCTCCGTTTGGGGCGTTGTGCAACTCGTCATGAGTGTTGCCGTCAAGGGATGATGAAGTCCTGTGAACCAGAATCCGATAGGCTTGTGTCAGGGTTCACCGGCATGGGTTCGGTGCCCTGGAAAGCGGGATGGAGTAGGACCCCCTGTCGGGCTTGATCCCGGTCAGCGCTTGCGCCACCAGGGCGGGGGGGTGGCGGCGGAGGCCGCATTCCCGGCGCAAACCCGGCTGCCGGCATGCCCGGTGGTGACGCATAGGCGTGCCGCAGATCCTGTCGCCACATCTGAAAACGCGCTTCCTGGTGACGTTTGAATACCTCACGTTCACGCGCCTGCGATTTCGTGATCTGATAATGAAAAACCGATAGTTCTGCCTTTGTTTCCGGGGTTTCACCCGACCTTCAAGCGGTTCCGGATATCGGCCTTGGCCTGATCCATGATCGAATCACGATCCAGGCTGTCGAGGATCTCGCGCACCACCAGCTTGGGTCCGGCGTCTCCCCATGACTTACCGTTGGCCAGGTAGCGCTCGGCGGCATGTCCGACCACGTAGGTGCTGTAATAGGCGACGACACCCTGTGCGCCGCCGGTGACGACAGCCGAGAGTCCGCCGGTCCCGAGTTTGAGTGCGGAAGCGGCCAGGTGTACGGCCCATACCGTACCCATCAGCAGCAGCATCTGGGCACCGATGGTCTTGACCAGGCTGCCGGCCTCGCTGCGGGTCAAAGGCAGGCCGTAGGTGCGGGACAGGTGGACGATCATGCTGGCATCCACTGCGGCGGCCGCAATCAGGTCGGCGACCGGTATCGGATTCAGGGCTACAGCCACCCCCTTGGCGATGCACCAGGTTCTTATGACCCGTTCACCCAGGGTGCGACGCGCATTCAGGACCCGGTCGGCCACCTGGTCACTGAGGTCGCCGGCAAACAGCGAGGCATTGAGTGCTGCCAGGGTCTTTCCCTCCTCATCCAGTACCTGCCACAACCGGGTCTTGAGTTCTGCCACATCGGGTTGCGGTTGACGCTGCTGCTCTGTCTCGTGACCTTCCTCGTCGACCCGGATCACCCATTGGGGGGCCGGCTGAGCGGCGGTAAATACCAGGTTGCCTTCCCGGACGAGTTGCGCACTGTGGGTCTCAAGCGCCTCCAGCAGGTGGCCACGTTCCTCGGCGCTATAGCGATCGATCTTGTTCAACACCAGGATCAGCGGACGACGTGTCTTCGCCAGCGCGCGCAAGGCGCTCAGTTCTGCCTGGGTCAGATCGCCGTCGACGACGAATAGCACCAGGTCGGCGCGGCCGGCGACCTCTTTGGCAAGGTGCTCGCGTGCCTCGCCGTCGACCTCATTTATCCCAGGCGTGTCGATCAAAAAGACGTTGCCGTCGCGGAACTCGTTCCACTGACCGCTCTGGACAGTACGGGTTTCACCATGCAGGGGGCTGGTCGTGAAGCGCTGCTGGCCCAGCAGTGCGTTGACCAGCGCGGATTTTCCGACGCTGACCCTGCCGAATACGGCGATATGGATGTGCCCATGTTCGAGCTTGTCCAGCATGGCCTGGACCTGTCGATAATCCTCGGCGAGGGAAGCGCGGACATCTTCGGGCACCCGCTCGTCGCCGAGCAGTTCGCGCAGGCTCTCGCGGGCGAGTTCCAGATGGGCATCGCCTTCGTCTGCCTCAGGATTTGCGGCCGCCTGCGCGGGCCTGCTCGACAACCAGTCGGGCAAGGCCTCGCGCAGACGTTTCCATATCTTCACCGAGTTTCTCCTCGAACAGTTTTGCGGCCTGCCTGGGGTGCAGTTCTCCGCGTGTTGCCAGGGTCGTGGTCAGGGCCCGTCCCAGGGTGCGGAAGATTATGCCGTATGCGATCGCATGCAGGGCGCCGCCTGCCAGGGTGCCGATCCCGGGAAAGGCCTTCAGCGCGTTGCCGGCAACGGCGAGGATCAGCGTGTGAGCGCGCCCCACGTGCTTTTGGACAAGTTTCAGCAACAGCTCGGTATCGACTTTTCCTACCTTGGTGTCGTAGAGCGTGGCGAGTTCACGCACCAGTTGGGTGCCCAGCCAGCCCTGGATCAGCAGGTCCGAACCCGGCGTGATGGCAGCCAGCGCGCCGAACACCGCCTTCATCGCATATCCGTCGACGATTTCATCGGCCCTGGTGCGGCGTGCCACTGCGAGGGCCTCGTCGATCTGTCGCGATGCCAGCATGAAGGTGGCGCTGTCGCGCAGGCGATCGAGTATCTGCTGATCACCGTCGACCAGACGCTGCAGCGCGGTACTGAGTGCCTGAACCTGGGGAGCCACGTTGCGAACCTCGGTCTGCTCCGAACCGTCCGGGAGGATCCGGACCATGCGACGTGTGGTTGCCGCGGATACCCGCACGAACTCGGCATGCGCGTGACCCTCGATCAGCCGACTGAGCCTGGCCGAGAGCTGCGCGGCCTCCTGATCGCCGTAGCGGTCGGTCTTGTTGAGCACCAGTATCAGGGGCTTCTGCAGTTCGATCAGATCGTGCAGTGCGGTGTGCTGGGCACGGTTGATATCACCGTCGGTGACATAGACAACGATGTGCGCGCGTTGGGCCTCGTCCGCGGCCACCCGGTCCAGGTGTCCGTCCGCCTCACCGGTACCGGGCATATCGGTGATCATCAGGGTGTCGCCACCGGGACTTGTCCATTGGTAGCGTGTCAGGTCGCGGGTCGTGCCGCCGCGCACATCGCTGCGGACCTCGATATCGGGCATCAGGGCATGTACCAGGGCCGACTTCCCGGTCGATATTTCGCCGAACATTGCGATATGGATCTCGCCGGCATCACTTCGGCGCCTGAGTTCAGCCAGTTCATTGCGTATCTCTGCGGTGTCGGCACCGAGTTCTTCGGCCTGCCCCATCGCCGTGTCGATCTGTTCGGCGGTAAGGGGGGGAGAAACCATGTCCCGGGCCTTGGACCGACCCGGCGCCCTTGGGCGCAGGAGGCGCCACAGAAGCCAGCCGATCAGCAGGCCCGCGGTCGCAAGCAGCCCCCACCAGCCGTATTTCATCCATGCGGGGGAATCTCGCAGATGCGCCTGAACACTCAAAGTGGATTCGCTGATCGTCAGGATCAGCAGCAGTGCGGCGAGGCCGAGCACCAGCACGGCCATGGCGATAAGTACGCGAACACTGCGGGGCAGATTCATGTGTCTGAAACTCAGGGTGTCCCTGCGCCAGGAAGCTACACCGGCGCGCATCTTGCGGCAATCCGGGTTGGCGGATGGAGCCGTTGCAGGCCGCCGCCGCGGCAGGTGGGAGAGCCGCCCCGACGGGGCCGGGGCGGCCGGACGACTCAGGCAGGCATTCAGGCCGGTGTGTAGATCGACCTCGACGGCGAAGTCACTTTGCCTTGTCGCTTCAGATAGGCAAGCGTCTGGGCGAGGTTGTTCGCCACGACCCCGCGGTTTTCCAGCTCGGCCTTGATCTCCTTGGTGGAGACCGTTTTGGCCGTATTCACTATGTCGAGTACCTGGTCGGTGACACTGCCTCCGCCAGCCCCGCGGCGTTTGGTACGCGTACTGCGGCCACCCAGCGCGCGAATCTGCGCGTCTATCGCCGCGAGTTCCTTGCGATGAGCCGAAATCATCTCGCGCCGTGCGGTGCGCAATTCCTCGATCTGCGCGCGCGCGGCATCCTTGGCCGCGGCGGCTTCCTGTTCTTCGCGCACGCGCGCGAGTTCGTACAATTCGTCAGAGCTAAGGTCTGACAGGCTCTTTTTCGCCATTTAGGGACTCCAGTATTATTTTGCGAACGTTTTTTGAAGAGATAGAAAGTAGAAAAATCTACGGAGGCAAATATAGCGGCGTGAAGTAAATTGTGCAACGACCGGTATCATTGAAATATCTACCGGTCCGGCAGTGATTTTATCTTTCATCCGGTACGGTTGGCAGAATCCGCATGCTGTTCTGTGCGAATTCATCGATCGAAATGGTGCGCTTCAAGCGTTGGTCCCAGGGATAAAGGTTGTCGTCGTAATAGGCCTTCTTGCTGAAATCATTCATCAGATCGTAATGATTGATGATCTCCCTGAGCTGTACATAAGCGGAAGGGCTGAGCAGCAATATGACGAACAGGATGCTGGCGGCGTTGTTGCCGTGATTGAGACGTATGAGAAACCATCCCAGGGCCATGGGTATCAGAAAGAGGGTCCACACGAGGCCGGTTATGAATCCAGGCAAGGGCGAGGTAAAGAAATAGTCGGCAAACGCGATGGCCTGGTCGATCAGGAAGGCCACTATCAGTGCCAGGCTGACGAAACTCAGCGACGCAGGAAAGTCCCAGCGCTGAGACGTGATGCGGTTGATCGTGAGTAGGCCGATCGACAGGCCGAGGCCAATCGACATGATGATCAGCTGATCGCTCCAGAACGAATCCCAGCTCAGCTTCTGGTACGTCGACAGGTAGTTGTCGCCGGCACTCAACAGCGTCAGGACGGCAAACAGGAACAGTGCCCATCCCCAGTGACCAAACAGGCAGGAGCCGGCGTTGCGGCAGCTGATAAGCCTAGTTTCGGCGACTGGCTGGTTGGGGTGGAGGATGCGGATGCGGGTCCGGCCGGCGTCGAATACCAGCGGCAGATCTTCAAGAAGGATGGGGTCCCGGATCTGGCGTCGGCCAATCCGGATGCCGTTTTCGTCCGCCAGGGAATGCAGCTCGTGTTGCCCCGCTGCGTTGCGGCGCACGATGAAGTGGTAGGGAGATACCGAAGGGTCGGACAGGATGATGTCATTGTCCAAGGCACGGCCGACGCGAACCGCCGGCTTGTCCACCCTGTAATACTGGCCTCCGTTGCGGTGCACAATCTCGATGATCAAGGCTGCCATCTTATTTCCTCGAGAAAACGTGCAATCAACCGGTTCGCTGCCGGGAAATCGGTTCCCGAGAGATCGAGGTTGAATATAAAACCGATGTCGTCCTTGCCCGTCATTGCGGCAGTGAACAGGATGTCGCTTAGCTCGGGATAGTTTTTGTAGCGACGGGCGCAGATCGTAGCCTTGAAGTCGAGCCCGTTGACATCGACGAACTGGGTGTCGCAGCGAAAGCGGCCGACATCATCTTTGCGTGCGCGGCTGCCGAACTGGCTGCTGTTGAGCGCGCGATAGAGGCGGTAGAAACGCAGCGGCTCCAGTTGGTCTGATTCGACCCAGAGATATTCATAGAGAATCTTTCCGACTTCCAGTTTGTCGGTAAGAAAAATATCATTTTCGTTCTTGCAGCTGATACTGAATCGTCGATAAAGCAGTTCCGGCTTTTGTTTCGTGCTCGCATCCCAGCAGCGCACGGTCGGCGAGATGGCACCGGGCACCTGCATCTGCCGGATGGTCGTGGGCGGCCAAGGGGCATCGGTCAACCTGGTGAGATAGCCCATCTGGTAGTCGCGGATCTGGCGCCCGACATCTTCGAGCAGTGATTCCGGGGACGAGGCACGCTGCAGCAGCAACGGCTTCAGATAGCGTGCCGGCACTATGAAGCTTATGTCGTTGCGGGCAGTGGAAACGTTGATGCCGACCACCAGGCCCTGATTGTCGAAGGTCGGGCCGCCACTCATGCCGGGGTTCAGGCTGCCCGAGAACAGTATGCGGCTGTCATCCGTCTGGCTGAGTACCCCCCCGTTTGTGCCGGATGCGATCGTCAGCCCGAGGTCGAGAGGATTGCCCATTGCATAAAGGCTTGCTCCCTTGGGCGGTGGTTCGCCGATTACAAGCGGCGCGCCCAGAGGCTCACCGGCCTCGACCACTGCCAAGTCGTGCACCGCGTCAACTGCGATCAGCTCCAGGGGACCCTCACTGCCATCCGCCGCCAGATAGCGCAGCTCGTAGGTGTCGGGTTTTTCAATAAAAGCACTGACCACGTGGTAATTGCTCGCCAGCCGGTTGGATTGGTCAAAGATGAACCCGGACCCAATACTGCTTTTCTTTCCGGTCTCGCGGTGGATCACTCGAATCTGGTAAAGCGCATGCTCACTCCGCTCGAATATCGCCTGCGAATCCAGGGCGATGGCCGATGGTGACCCCATAAGCAGCAGGGTCGCGATTAACAGGGCGGCGCCCGTGAAGACTGATTTCATCCGTGTCCCGAATCCCGATGTCTGGTGTAAGGCTCAGGCCGACTGCATGAGACAGTGCGCCGGCATCAATGTTCCTGTCTCAGGCGGTTTTCCGGCGGCCAATTCCGTAAGTATCACGCAGGTAATCGCAGACCTCGCCCTGGGTACCACTGAACACGATGCGGTGAGACTTCTTGCCCAGCTGGTATTCATACATGCCGTCGTAGTATTCGTGCAGCAGATAGGCGATCCATGCCCGATGCCCCTCGGTATCCCCATTGGCGGCATGCCGTGCTATCGCTTCCTGCAACATGCCGCTGACCCGTGCATGCCGGTCGCCCCCAAGCCGTCGGCGGATACGGTCCATGCTGTTTTGCAGGTAGGCCGCCCAATCGGCGAAACCGGTCTCGGTTCCACTCGCGTTCTGAAATGCGCCAAGAGAATCGTGCACGTACTCCTGCAGCGTGATGTCGACGCGTTCATCATCGCCTGCCTCGAGCAACACCAGGGGTGCGGTCTCCATGCGGCGGAAAAAGGCCGGGGGTACATGTCGGCTGCCGATATTACGGCTCTCGTCCTCGACGGCAAATGGTTGATTGTCTGCCGCCACCTGTTTCAAAAGCGCGATGGAGAAGCTGTTTTCGAAATTGATCTGAGTGGGTTGCGGCTGCGGATGATGGCCGAAGGCAGAGCCACGGTGATGGGCCAGCCCCTCCAGATCGATCATCGAATCGCAAAGCGCCAGGAGGCGGGTCTTGCCGACGCCGGTGCGTCCTCCGATCACCACCGGCGTGCAGATAGCGCTGTTGCGTTCGATCTCGTCGATCAGAAAGCGCCGCATCGCCTTGTAGCCGCCACGCACACGCGGGCGGTGGATGCCGGTCTCCTCGAGCAGCCAGCGTTGGCTGGTCCTGGAGCGCATCCCCCCGCGAAAACAATACAGCACCGCGTTTGGGTGGCGTTCCAAGAAGTCCCGCCACCTTTCGATGCGTTTTTGCTTGAGTTCTCCGCTGACCAGGGTTTCACCCAGTTCGATTGCCTGATCCTGGCCGTCCTCTTTGTAAGCGATGCCGATCTCATGCCGTTCCTCGTCGTCGATCAGCGGGTGGTTCTCGGCAAACGGAAAGGCGCCCTCGGCAAACTCGGCCGGTGCCCGCACATCCAGCAGTGGTACGTCGTTGAGAAAGAGTTCGCGCAGATCGTCGGTTTCCTTCAGCTCTGTCGAGGGCATGTCGGCGGCTACTCGGGCGGTGGGTGTCGGGGCGGTTGAGGTGGTAAGCGGCAACAGGCCGGATCAAGGCACCGAAACCTGTTTGAAGCGCTAATATACATCGACCCGCCACCCGTTTGGGCGCGGGATGCGTCGAAATGCAGTCCTGATCGCAGGGCCGGGGGCAAGTTGGATTATTCGAGAAGGTTTGGCGGTGTCGCGCGCCTGTATGGCGAGTCCGGGCTGGCTGCCCTGGGCGCCGCGCGGGTCTGCGTGGTCGGGGTCGGTGGGGTCGGATCCTGGGCGGTGGAGGCCCTGGCGCGCAGCGCGGTGGGTAACATCACCCTGATCGACATGGATCACGTGGCCGAATCCAACATCAATCGGCAGCTTCCGGCCATCGAAACCGAGCTGGGGCGGGCAAAGGTCGGAGTATTACGCGAGCGCATCGCGACCATCAACCCAGGCTGCCGGGTCGAGACCGTCGAGGATTTCGTCACCCGCGACAACCTCGATGTGATGATCGACCCCGGCCACGATTGGGTGATGGATTGTATCGACAGCTTCCGGGTCAAGGCGGCCCTGATAGCATTCTGCCGTCGGCGCAGGCAATCGGTCATCACCGTCGGTGGCGCAGGTGGGCAACGCGACGCCAGCCGCGTAAAGCTTGGTGATCTGCGCAGGACCGAGCAGGATCCCCTGCTGGCCAGGACCCGCAAGCTGCTGCGCCAGGACTATGGCTTCCCTTCCAATCCCAAGCGCCGGTTCGGCGTTCCCTGTGTGTGGTCCGACGAGCCGCAGGTGGCACCGCCGGCCGGGTGTGAGTCAGCGCCCGAGGGCTCGCTCAATTGTGCCGGCTACGGTGCCTGCATGCCGGTCACCGCCACCTTTGGTCTGGTAGCGGCGGGGCATGTTATCAATCAACTGGTCAACGGCCGCTGATCCGGCCACTCAGTCCTCGTCGAGTCCCCCGTAGGCCTCGACGACGGCCGGGATGAATCGTGCCAGTTCCATCCCCATGAGGGCGAAATCGGCATCGAAGCGCGCCAGGGCATCCTCTGCATCCACATCGGCGGCCTCTTCCATGATCAGGTCGAGAAAACGCAGGCGCCGGATCCCGAGGTCGTCGCACAGCACGCAGCCGATGCGCTCCTGCCATTGCACGGCCAGCTTGGCGACCTGCATGCCGGCATCGAGATGTGATTTCACCTCGGCGCTGGCCAGGTCCATGCGCCGGCCGCGCATCACGCCACCCTTGTCCACGGGTTCTTTCAGTTCGCACTCGTCGCCCAGCTCGAAGCCCGCCGGTGTGGAGGTTTCGAGCCATCGGGTGAGGACCGAAGCGGGTGCATTGTTTACCGCCAGCGGCTTCAGGCGCAGGCTGCCGAGCGTTTCACGCAGCGCGCCGAGCAGTTCCTCCGCCTTCTTCGCGGTACCGCTGTCGACCACCGCCCAGCCGTCCTTTGGGTCGATGTAGGCATACATGTGGGTGGAGCGGGTGAAGGCGCGCGGCAGCAGGTCGATGATGACCTCTTCCTTGATCTGTTGTTTTTCCTTGCGTCCGACCGGGCGCGATTCGGCCAATGCGATTGCCTCGGCCTTTTCCTCGACGTGTTCGCGCACCACCGCCGAGGGGAGAATGCGGTCCTCGCGGCGCAGGCAGACCATGATGCGCCCGTTGGCGGCATGTACCAGCTGAGTGGTCTCCCGGCCCGCCGGCGGGACCCAGCCCATGCTGTAGGTGTCCAGGCCGGCACAGGGCTTGAAAGCGCGTTGCTCAAGGGCGGCATGGAGTGATTCGGGGCTGTGCTGGAACGTTTCGATCAGACGATACAACTGAAGATTGCGAAACCACATGCGCTTGGGGACCTCGGGTGGGGAAGGGGCGGGATTATGGCCAACTGGGGATCGCGGCGCCACCCATGACAGGGAGTTTGTGGACACTTCGCCCAGGGCCCTTCACCTCCGAGTTGTCGATCTGCCCTGCAATGGACCATCAAGCCGCTACAATGCGCCCCTTTGTGTTAGCGGATGAGCGTCGTGCGGGAAGAGTTTATTGCGGGGCAGCGCTGGTTGAGCGAGGCCGAGCCGGACCTCGGTCTGGGCCAGGTCGAGGAGGTGAACGACCGCCATGTGCGGCTGAACTTCGGTGCCAGCGGCCAGAGGCGCAACTATGCGGCACTCAATGCGCCATTGAGTCGCGTCCGCTTTGCGCCAGACGATCGGGTGCAGGACAGGGACGGGCAGGAATTTACCGTCCGGGCGGTCGAATCGGTCGGCGGCCTGCTTTTCTACCAGTGTGTCGATGGAGCGGGTGTCGAGTCGGTGCTGCCCGAGCAGTTGCTGAACGACCGTCTGAGCCTGAACCGGCCGCAGGACAAGCTGCTGGCGCGCCGGATTGATCCCGATATCTGGTTCACCCTGCGTTATCAGTCCTGGCTGCAGTCTGCCGCGTTGTGGCGTTCGCCGGTATTCGGCCTGCAGGGGCCGCGTATCGATCTTATCCCGCACCAGCTCTACATCGCCTCCGAGGTTGCCGCGCGTGCCGCTCCACGCGTGCTGCTGGCTGACGAGGTGGGTCTTGGCAAGACGATCGAGGCCGGCCTGATCCTGCATCGTCTGATCATGACGGAACGGGTGCAGCGGGTTTTGGTATTGGTGCCGGATGCGCTGGTACACCAATGGCTGGTCGAGATGCTGCGGCGGTTCAACCTGCCGTTTGCGGTGTTCGATCAGGACCGCTTCGACGATACCGGTCATGCAAATCCGTTTCAGACCGAGCAGCGAGTGCTGTGCAGCCTGTCTTTCCTGACCGGATCGCCGGAGGTTGCGCGTGCAGTGCTCGATGGCGAGTGGGACCTGCTGATCGTCGACGAGGCGCATCATCTGGCCTGGAGCGAACAGGGTACCGGCCTTTCGTACCAGCTGGTCGAGGCCTTGGCCGTACAGACCGCGAGCGTGCTGCTGCTGACCGCGACTCCGGAACAGCTGGGTCGGGCGGGGCACTTCGGTCGCCTGCGCCTGCTGGACCCGCAGCGCTTCCACGACTACCAGGCATTCATCGCCGAGGAGGAGGCGTACGCCCCGGTTGCGGAGCTTGCCGCGAGGCTGCTCGACGGCGAGACACTGAACGATGGACAACAGCAGATGCTCGGGCGACTGCTGGGTGACGAGGCCGGGCTGGAGCCACAGCAGATCATCGCCCGGCTGATCGACCGGCATGGCACCGGCCGGGTGCTGTTTCGCAACACGCGACATGCGATCAAGGGGTTCCCGCAGCGCCATCTCAACATCACCGCGCTGCCACTGCCCGGGGCCTATGCCCCGATTGCCGCCGACCCACAGCCGGAGCATGCCTTCGGGGAGGGCTGGACGGCGCTGGACCCACGTGTGCCCTGGCTGAGGGCGCTCTTGGATAGCGTGGCACCGGACAAGATCCTGGTGATCTGTGCCTTGGCGGACACGGTGATCGCGTTGCGCGACCATCTGCTCGACCGGCATGCGATTCATGCCGCCATGTTCCACGAGCATATGGAGATCGTTGCGCGAGACCGGGCAGCGGCCTTTTTCGCCGATCCGGACGAAGGATCCCAAGTACTGATCTGCTCCGAGATCGGCAGCGAGGGGCGCAATTTCCAGTTTGCGCATCACCTGGTGCTGTTTGACCTGCCGCTTGAGGCCGATCTGCTCGAGCAGCGGATCGGGCGGCTGGATCGTATCGGTCAGCGTGACACCATAGAGCTACACGTGCCCTATATGCGTGGTGCCGCGAGTGAGGCACTGACCCGCTGGTACCGTGACGGATTGGCGAGTTTCGAGTCGACCTGCCCGGCGGCCAGCGCGGTGTTCGATCGGCTGGGTGATGAACTTCTGGTGACACTGGGCGATCCGGGGCGGGTTGGCGCCCTGGTGCAGGAGGCCGCCAGCCTGACGGCGCGCATCAATACCGAACTGGAGGTCGGCAGGGACCGGCTGCTCGAACTGCATTCCCATCAGCCCGGGCACGCCGCCGAACTGGTGGAGGCGCTGCGCAGCAGCACCGGGGTCACGCCACTGCGCGACTACATGGCGGCTTATTGGGATGCATTCGGGGTTGAACACGAGCCGGGACCGGGCCGTTCGATCGTGTTGAGGCCCGGTGCGCACATGCTGCACGAACACATCCCCGGCCTGGGTGGCGAGCCGGCGACTGTGACCTTCACGCGCGCAGACGCCCTTGCACACGAAGACCGCCAGTTCATGAGCTGGGAGCACCCGATGGTGAAGGGCTGCATGGAGATGCTGACCAGTGGCGAATTGGGTGCTGCGGCCGTGACGGTCTGCAGCCACCCGGACTATCGCACCGGGACCGTATTCCTCGAGGCCCTGTTCGTGACCGAATGTGCCGCGCCCCCCGGTCTGGAGATACAGCGCTATCTGCCACCGACCTGCCTGCGTTTCCTGCTCGATGCACAGGGTGAGGACAAGTCAGAGGTGTTGGCGCACGAGCAACTGCTCGGTCTGTGTCTGTCACAGAACCGCAAGCTGGCCGATACCGTGATCAAGTCCCAGGGTGGACGCATCAAGGTGCTTCTGGCACATGCCGAGGAACTGGCGCAGGCGCAGGGTTCCGCGCTGGCCGACCAGGCGTTGCAGCAGATGAATGCGGAACTCGGTGCAGAGCAGCAGCGTCTGGTCGCCCTGGCGCGGGTCAATCCCAATGTCAGGGATGAAGAGATCGATCAGCTGGCGGTGCGCCGTGAGCTGATCGCCGCGAACCTGCACCAGACGCGGGTCAGGCTCGATGCGGTGCGCGTCGTGGTGATGCGTTGAGTCGGTTGGGGTGATGGATCAGGGACGCAGCAATCGTAGGGCAGGCTGAGCCTGCCGATTAGCGTCGGGCATAGCCCGACGTACAGATAGATAAGTTGGGTTCTCTACGCCTTACGTGTCCGGCGATACCCGAACCAGGCAACCAGCCCGGCCACGACGAATCGAACAAGCAGGGCGCCGAAGCCGGTCCATTGGCAGACACGCTGCAAGAGGTCGCCTGGCGGACCCTGCGGTCTGCCGCCCGGTAGCGCCATGCACATCAGAGCGCCCTGATCTTTTGCGCCTGTGCAGAGAGATTCTGAAGGGCGGAATCGTTGTTGGCCATCTTGTCACGCTCCTTCTGAACCACCGCGGCAGGCGCCTTGTCGACGAACGCGGGATTGCTCAGCTTGTTCCCAGTGCGCTCGATGTCCTGGCGCAACCGCGCGATCTCTTTTTCCAGGCGTGCGAGTTCGGCGTCCTTGTCGATCAGACCGGCCAGCGGGATCAGGACCTTCATGCCGCCGACCAGTGCAGTGGCCGATTCTGGACCGGCATCGCCGGGTTCGAGCACGGTGATCGACTCGGTGCGCGCGAGAAAATTCAGGTAGGCCCGGTGCCTGACCGCCCACTCCCGATCGTTCTCCCCGCTGTCTGCCAGGAGGACCGGGACCGGCTTGCCCGGTGCTATGTTCATCTCGCCCTTGATCTTGCGAATACCAAGAATGAACTGCATCACCCACTGCATCTCGGTCTCGGCCGCGTCATTGACCAGGGCCTTGCGGTAGACGGGGAAGGGCTGGTGCATGATGCTGGTTGCCACATTGCCATCCGCAGCCGGAATCCGGCCTGCCAGAGGTGCCACCCGTTGCCATATCTCTTCGGTGATGAATGGCATGATCGGGTGGCTCAGGCGCAACAATGATTCGAGCACGCGTAGCAGGGTGCGGCGGGTGCCGCGCTTGGCGGCCTCGGTTGCATCCTCGTTGTTCAACACCGGTTTACACAGCTCCAGGTACCAGTCGCAGTACTCGTTCCAGGTGAACTCGTAGATGGCCTGGGCCGCCTGGTCGAAGCGGTAATTCTCGATGGCGGTGGTCACGGCCTGTTTGGTCTTCTGCAGACGCGACAGGATCCAGCGGTCGGCGATCGAGCGTTCGTAGTCTTCGCTGGTGAGGTCGGCAATGAGATCCTCGGCATTGATCGAAGCCATCTCCGGTTTCGACCCTTCGGGCGCGCTGTGCGTGTCACCTTTTATGTTCGTCGAAACATTCATCAGCACGAAACGCGAGGCATTCCACAGCTTGTTGCAGAAATTGCGGTAGCCCTCGATCCGGCCCATATCGAACTTGATGTCCCGCCCGGTCGCCGCCAGGGCAGCGAAGGTGAAGCGCAGCGCATCGGTACCGAAGCTCGGTATGCCGTCGGGAAACTCCTTGCGGGTCTGTTTGTCGATCTTGGCCGCCAGCTGCGGCTGCATCATGCCGCTGGTGCGCTTTTCAACCAGTTCCTCCAGGCCGATGCCATCGATCAGATCGATCGGATCGAGCACATTGCCCTTGGACTTGGACATCTTGTTGCCCAGGGAATCGCGCACCAGGCCGTGCACATAGACCTCGTGGAAGGGCACGTCGTCCATGAACTTGATCCCCATCATGATCATGCGTGCGACCCAGAAGAAGATGATGTCGAAGCCGGTTACCAGCACGCTGGTTGGGTAGAACTGCCTCAGGCGATCGGTCTCGGCCGGCCAGCCGAGGGTGGAGAACGGCCACAACGCCGAGCTGAACCAGGTATCCAGAACGTCCTCATCCTGGCGCAGGGGATAGTCGGCGGCCAGCCCATGTTTCGTGCGTACGGATTCCTCGCTGCGACCGACGTAGATGTTGCCCTCATCGTCGTACCAGGCCGGGATGCGGTGGCCCCACCAGATCTGGCGGCTGATGCACCAGTCCTGGATGTTGCGCATCCACTCGTAGTAGGTGTTTTTCCAGTTGTCGGGCACGAAGCGGATCTTGCCGCTCTCGACCGCCTCGATGGCAGGCCGGGCCAGAGGCTCGACCTTCACGTACCACTGGTCGGTCAGGAAGGGTTCGATCACCGCGCCGGAACGGTCGCCACGCGGAACCATCAGCTTGTGATCGGCTATCTTCTCGAGCAGCCCGGCGGCCTCGAGATCGGCGACGATCTGCTTTCGTGCGGCATAGCGGTCCATACCGATGTAGGCAGCTGGGATCAGCCGGTCCTCGTCTTCTTCGTTGTCGCGTACCGCGGCGTCGATGGTGAAGATATTGATCAGGCCGCCGTGCGGCTGGCCGGCGATCGGGTTCTCGTCGCGGTGGCGCTGCCACACGGCGTAGTCGTTGAAGTCGTGTGCCGGCGTAATCTTGACGCAGCCGGTGCCGAACTCGGGATCGGCATGTTCGTCGGCGACGATCGGGATACGGCGCCCGGTGAGCGGAAGCTCGACCAACTCCCCGATCAGGTGCCGGTAGCGCTCGTCTTCGGGATTCACCGCGACCGCGCAGTCGCCGAGCATGGTCTCCGGGCGGGTTGTGGAGACCACCATATGGCCCTTTCCATTGGAAAGGGGGTAGCGCATGTGCCACATGTGGCCGCTTTCTTCCTCGGAGATCACCTCCAGGTCCGAGACGGCGGTGTGCAGTTTGGGATCCCAGTTGACCAGGCGCTTGCCGCGGTAGATCAGGCCTTCTTCGTACAGGCGGATGAAGACCTCCCGCACCGCCTCGGACAGGCCCTCGTCCATGGTGAAGCGCTCGTGCCGCCAGTCCAGCGACGAGCCCAGGCGCCGAAGCTGGCCGGTGATGTTGCCGCCGGATTCGGCCTTCCATTCCCATACCCGCTCGATGAACTTCTCGCGACCGAGATCGTGACGGGTCTGCCCCGCGGCTTCGAGCTGACGCTCGACCACCATCTGGGTGGCGATACCCGCATGGTCGGTGCCCGGCTGCCACAGGGTGGGTCGCCCGCGCATGCGGTTGAAGCGGATCAGGGTGTCCATCACGGTATTGTTGAAACCGTGGCCCATGTGCAGATTGCCGGTGACGTTCGGCGGCGGGATCATGATGCAATAGGGCTGCCCTTCGCCGGAACCGGGCTCGAACCAGCCGCGGCTCTCCCAGATCTCGTACCAGCGTTGCTCTATTGCGTGGGGGTCGTAGGTTTTTTCCATCAGCGGAGGATCCGGCCAGAGCTTCGAATAAGCGGGAGATTATACCGCTTTCGGCCGACCGCCGGGACGCGGTATCCGGGTCCCGCTGCGCCACGCGGCTCCCCAGGTCCCGACCGCGCGGGGTTTATGCAAAGGGCCGGCGGGTGCTACTCTCGCGGCTGCCGACCTCGGCCAACGACAACAACGAAAGATCACTACCAGAGGAGCATCGAGATGTTTGTGGCAGCCGAACTGGCGAATATGCCGGGCGTGATTGCAGCCGGGGAATATTCGTACCGGGGCGACCGTTTCTCGCACAAGGGCCAGATGAGCGACGAAATGGCCCGCATGGCCGCCATCATGTGTCGCGCCACCACGATGAGCGAGCATATGCAGGTTGGCCTGTTGGAGCAGATTTGTCCGGATTGCGGCAGCAGTCCGCCCCAGGGGTGGATCGTCCGCGGCCCGGCGTTCACGGTATGCAACATCGCGAACGTGTTCTGCTTCATAGACAACCAGAAGGCATCGCTCAATACGGTGGTCGCGTTGATGCAGAAACGCCTGGCAGGCGCTTCGCATGATCTCGTCTGAGCGCACCCGGTCCGCAAAATAACAACATCAGGGGAAACGACAGATGATGGATCTGAGCAAATTGATGGCCCTCAAGGGCGCGCAGGCCGCGTTCAGGATGAACGACCGGGGCGAGCTCCAGCAGCACGTGCTGGCCGAGGGCACGGCGCTGGACGAAACTGCCCTCGACCTGCTGGCACATATGTGCGTCGCGAACAACGCGATCGCCACGATGCAGGCACGCGGCTGGGAGACCAAATCGGAAAACAAGGGCTTCTACCCGGTCGACGGCTTCACCCTGATCGGCATGGAATGGTCAGCGATCGCCGCCTACAATCTCGGGGTCGTGTTGGGCAACAAGGACGCCGACTACGAGGCGGCCTACCAGGCCCTGGCGGAGCTCGGGGGTGCCGGGTGATAAAGCAGATGCTTGCCGTGGATGGGGTGATGGCGGTTTGCAGGTTCCGGGATGATGGCGCTTTCATGGAGGGATACGGGCTCCTTCCACAGCAGGAACTCGTCGCACTGGCGCTTTTCGCCCACGACTACAAGCGCATGGTGCAGGGCAACGCCGATCAGCTTTCGATGTTCACCGGGATCAAGGGCTGGACCCCGCCAGGCGGGTGGATCGTACGCGGTTCCGGGATGTCGGTGTGCAGCGTCGCCAACCTGGTGTGTACGGTGGAGAACGCCGAAGGCAATCTCAGCGAGGTAATGGACAACCTGATCGAGGCCTCGCACTACTGAACATCGATGGGGCGTTCGAGACCTGTCAGTGTCTCAGATCGACTGCTTTCGCTGATCATGGGCCCGCTCCGGTGTATGATTCTCCATCATTTCTTTCATTCACTATTCGGAATCCAGTCATCGCCAACCCAGTTGTCATCCCCCGCGACGGGCACATCCTGTCACGTGCGAACGTATCGCCAAACGCGCTGAAGGTCCTGTACCGGCTGAAATCGGCCGGGTATGAAGCACACCTTGTCGGTGGCGGCGTGCGCGACCTGCTGCTTGGTCGCGAGCCCAAGGACTTCGATATCGCGACGGACGCAAGCCCGGAGCAGGTGCGGGATGTGTTTCGCAACTCCCGGCTCATCGGTCGTCGCTTCCGCCTCGCACACGTCCAGTTCGGCCGCGAGATCATCGAGGTCGCGACCTTTCGTGCCGGCCAGGACGACATGGAAAGCGCCGAACAGCATCAGACCGACGAGGGCATGCTGCTGCGCGACAATGTGTACGGCAACATCGAGCAGGATGCCCTGCGCCGCGATTTCACCGTCAATGCGCTCTACTACAATATTTCGGACTTCTCGATCATCGACTACGCCGGGGGTGTCGAGGACCTGAAAAATGGCGTGCTTCGTATGCTCGGAGATCCGGAAACGCGCTACCGCGAAGACCCGGTTCGCATGCTGCGAGCGGTGCGCTTTGCCGCGAAGCTGGGTTTCCGCGTCTCCGCGGAGACCGAGGGCCCGATCTTCGAATACGCGTCGCTGCTCGCGGAGGTGCCGGCGGCACGTCTGTTCGAGGAGGTTCTCAAGCTTTTCCTGGGCGGCACCGCCGTGGGCGGCTTCGAAAAGCTGCGTCAGTATGGGCTTTTTGGCCAGCTGTTCCCGGATACCGACACCTGTCTTGCCGAACTGGATCACGAGTTTCCGCTGACCCTGGTACTCAAGGGACTGGAAAATACCGACAACAGAATCCGCGAGGAGAAGCCGGTTACCCCGGCCTTTCTGTTTGCGGTGCTTCTTTGGGAGCCGGTGCGGCGCCGTGCGGAGCAGTTGCAGGCCAACGATGTGCCGCCGTACCAGGCCACCCAGCAGGCCGCCGGTGAGGTGCTTTCCCGGCAGCTCGAGAGGGTTTCCCTCCCACGGCGTTTCAGTACGCCGATGCAGGAGATCTGGGTGCTGCAGTCACGTTTCACCCAGACCAGGGGCAAGCGGCCCTTGAAGCTCCTGACTCACCCGAGGTTTCGGGCCGCCTACGATTTCATGCTGCTGCGCGCCTCTGCGGGCGAGGCGGACCCTGAACTGGCGGCCTGGTGGACCGACTTCCAGGAAGGCAATGCGGATGCTCCACCTCCGACCGAGCCCGGTTCGGCCGGTCGTCGTTCGCGCCGCGGCGGGCGGCGCAGGCGACGCAAGCCGGCGGCTGCGGGAGAAGGATGAGCGCGGCCGGTGTGCCGGCTTTCGTGGGACTGGGCAGCAACCTGGAAAAACCCATACAGCAGGTGCGCACTGCGCTGCGCGAGTTGGGCGAGCTGCCCGGCACCCGTCGAGTCAGACATTCCCACCTGTATCGCTCGGCTCCCCTGGGCCCCCCCGGCCAACCCGATTACATAAACGCGGTCGTGATGCTCCTTACATCCCTGGATGCCCATGCACTCCTCGACGAGTTGCAGGCGCTGGAACACCGGCATGGCCGGGTGCGAAATGAGCGCTGGGGGCCACGTACCCTGGATCTCGACCTTCTGTTGTTCGGTGAGGCACGGTTCGACAGCCCGCGACTGAGCGTGCCGCATCCGCAGATGCACAGACGCGCCTTCGTGCTGGTGCCACTGCACGACGTCGCCCCGGGTATCGATCTGCCGGATCTGGGGCCGCTGGCCGATCATGTCCGTCGCATGTCCGGGCATGGGCTGCAGGTCGTGGGAGCGGACGAAGATGATTGATGTGCCCGGCGATACACCGGAGTTCATCGTGGTCGAGGGCCCGATCGGCGTCGGCAAGACCAGCCTGGTCAACCGCCTGTCGCAAAGCCTCTCCTGCCCGAGCCTGCTCGAGAAAGCGGAGGAAAACCCCTTTCTGGAGCGTTTCTACGAGGATTCCCTGGCCGCTGCGTTTCCGGCACAGCTGCACTTTCTGTTTCAGCGCAGCCGGCAACTGGATCAGGTCAAACAACGTGATCTGTTTGCCGAGCGGCTGGTGGCCGATTTCATGTTCGACAAGGACCGGCTGTTTGCCGAACTGAATCTGCAGCGCGAGGAACTGGTGCTCTACGACCAGGTCTGCTCGGGCCTCGCACTGGAGGCGCCGCAACCGGACCTGGTGGTTTATCTGCAGGCACCCGTCGATGTGCTGATGCGGCGCGTTCGCAAGCGCGACAGGCCCGGCGAGAGGACCCTGTCGCCGGATTACCTGGAGCGACTTTCAGATGCCTACACCCGATTCTTCTATTTCTATGATCAGGCCCCGGTGCTGATTGTGAACGCCGGCGAGATCAATCCGATCGAGCGTGATGCCGACTATCAGGCCCTGCTGAACGAGATCTGCCGGCCGCAGCATGGCAAGCGCTATTTCAACCCGTCACCGCTGGCGATAGACTCAAGCCCTGTCCGCGCCACACACAGGCCGGTTCCGGAGGAGGAAACGTGAACAAAATAACAATCAGCACGCTCAATCGCATGAAGGCCGCGGGAGAGAAAATTGCTGTCATCACCAGCTATGACGCCAGTTTCACCCAGCAGATCGAAAAGGCCGGGATGGACGTGATCCTGGTGGGGGATTCACTGGGGATGGTGGTGCAGGGCCACGAAAGCACGCTGCCGGTAACCGTCAGCGACATGGTCTACCACACGGCCAACGTCATGCGCGTGAGCGAACGGTCGATGGTGATTGCGGATATGCCTTTCATGAGCCACGGCTCCCCCGAACAGGCCCTGAACACCGCAGGGCGCCTGATGAAGGAGGGCGGTGCGCATATGGTCAAGATCGAGGGCGGCGCACCGCAGCTCGATACCGTGCGCCACCTGACCGCGCGTGCCGTCCCGGTCTGTGGTCACCTCGGCCTGATGCCACAGTCGATTCATCAGCTGGGCGCGTACCGGGTGCAGGGCCGTGGCGAACACGAGGGCGAGCGTATTCTCAGGGATGCGGTCGGTCTGCAGGAGGCCGGTGCACAGATGCTGGTGCTGGAGTGCGTGCCGGCGCTGCTCGCGGAAGAGATATCCAAGGCCCTGGACATCCCGGTGATCGGCATCGGTGCGGGCGTCGATACCGACGGCCAGGTTCTGGTCCTGTATGACATGCTGGGTATCACCATGCATGGCACGCCGAGTTTCGTGCACGACTTTCTTGCCGAGACGGGGAGTATTCCAGGCGCCCTGGCCGCCTACGTCAAGGCGGTCAGGGACGGCACCTTCCCCGCCAAGGAGCATGCCTTTACGTGAAAACGATAAACGATATCGGCGGATTGCGTGCCAAGGTCGAATACTGGAGGCGTGGCGGCAACGTCGCGTTCGTGCCGACCATGGGCAATCTTCATGCCGGTCACCTGTCGCTGGTGAGGGAGGCACGCAAGATAGCTGACCGGGTCGTGGCCAGTATTTTCGTCAATCCGCTGCAGTTCGGTGCCGGTGAGGATTTCGAAAACTACCCGCGTACCCTGGAGCTTGATGCCGGGATGTTGGAGGGGGAGGGGACCGACCTGCTGTTCGCGCCTCCGGTCGAGCTGATGTACCCGAAGCCCGCGTCGGAGCAGACACTGGTGAAGGTTCCGGGCATCTCCGAACTCTTGTGTGGTGCGCACCGTCCCGGCCATTTCGTCGGTGTCGCGACCGTGGTGTGCAAGCTATTCAATATGGTTCAGCCGGATATCGCGTTGTTCGGCAAGAAGGATTTACAGCAGCTGATGGTGATCCGGCGCATGGTCGAGGACCTGGCGATGCCGGTCAGGGTCGTCGGCATCGATACATACCGGGAGTCGGACGGGCTGGCCATGAGTTCGCGCAATGGTTATCTGGAGCCAGAGGAGAGGGCCATGGCCCCGGTCCTGTACCGGGTGCTCAGCGGATTGGCGGAGAAATTGCGCCAGGGCAATGAAGACTATGCCGGACTGCAGTCACAAGCGGTGCGTGAGCTCGATGAAAAGGGCTTTCGAACGGACTATGTGGCCATCCGGCGTGCTGAAGACCTGCTCGAACCGGCGGCGGATGAAGCAAAGCTGGTCGTCCTGATCGCCGCCTACCTGGGCAAGGCGCGCCTGATCGACAATATCGAGGTGTCACGCTGACACCGCCCCCCGACGACGCGATGCCGGAGCGGAGTCGATTATCCCGTATTACGCATCCCACCCGCGATCGCATTGATCGATCGCAACAAGCGGATCCAGGCTGGCCTCACGATCGAGTTCGCGGGTTTCCGGGTTGCGGTAGCGTTCGAGAAGTTCGAGCTGGATGTGATTGAGTGGATCGAGGTAGGGATCCCGTCGAGTCAACGATGTCTTGAGCAGTGGGTTTTCATCCAGCAGCTCGTCAATCTGGGCCACCTTTCGAATCCACTTCACTGTCCGGCTGAATTCGGCCTCGATCATCCCGAAGACCTCGCGGCAGCTCTCCTCGTTGCTGCAAAGCTCGGCGTATTCTCGCGCGATTTCCATGTGCGACTTGAACAGGGCCATCTGGGTGTTGCTCAGCAGGGCGCGGAAGAACGGCCAGTCGCGATACATCTCACGCAGACCTTGAGACATTTCCTGTCACTCTCGCAACAGTCTTCCAGGGCGCTGCCCAGGCCATACCAGGCGGGCAGGGTCTGGCGGGCCTGGGCCCAGCCGAACACCCAGGCGATGGCGCGTACCGAGGACTTCGAGCGATCTCCCCTGGCGCGATGCGAGGGCCTGGATCCGATGTTGAGCATCCCGATCTCTGACACCGGTGTGGCCTCGTAGAAGTAGTCGAGGAAGCCCGGTGTCTGTTCCGTCAGCTTGCGGTAGGCCGATTCGCCCTTGTCCGCGAGCCGTTGCATATGGCGCTGAAAGGATTCCTCGTCGGGCCTGGTTTTTCGTATCAGGCCGGTGCTGGCCGTGATTACGCCGGTCAGGCCCACACTCAGCTCGTAGATCGCAGTCTCGCGGTTGCTGTACTTGTAAGAAAGCACCTCGCCCTGTTCGGTGAACTTGATCTGCCCAAGCAGGGTGCCGGCGGGCTGGGCGCAGTATGGCATCGTGGGTAGGGCCACCGCCGCGTCCGATGGTGCCGCCACGGCCATGGAACAGGCGGATGCGCACACCGCGTTCCCTGCCGATGGCGATCACTCGCTGCTGCGCGCGGTACAGCAGCCAGGACGAGGCCACGATACCGCCGTCCTTGGCCGAATCCGAATATCCCAGCATGACCTCCTGCAGGCTGCCGTGTTTGCGCAGCAGGCGCTGGTAGACCTTGTGGTCGAGCAACTCGGACATGACCGGCTCGATGCGTGAAAGGTCGTGGATGGTCTCGAACAGGGGGGACACGCCGATCCGGCTGACAAAGGCCTTGCCCTGGCGTCCGCAAAGCCCGGTCAGGCTGGCGAGGAACATCACGTTCATCACGTCCGAGGCCTCGTGCGCCATCGAGATGACATAGCGTCCGATCACCTGCGGGCTGATCAGCCGCTGCATCTCCTCGACGGTCTCGAATACCTGAAGTACCTCCCGGGTCATCGGGCTGAGCGCGGAGCGGTCTGCGACGGTGGGCGGATTCTCGATCAGTTCCCCAAGCAGCTGCAGACGCTGCTGTTCTTTCAATGCCGCGTAGTCTTTTTCGATACCAAGTTGCGAGAGCAGCTCTGCCACCGCCTCGGTATGGATGGTCGATTCCTGGCGGATATCCAGGCGTGCGAGATAGAAGCCGAAGGTCCGGGCCAGGCGGATAAGGTCCAGCAGTTCCGCGTTGGCGGCGTCACCATCGCCATGACTGATCAGGGAGTCGCGAATCAGCTGCAGGTCGTGGATGAATTCTTCCTCCGAGCGATAGCCCGCCGGGGCGGCATTCGCGGTTCTTCCGTTGAGCCAGGATTCGGCACGATGCTCGGCCTGGCGCAATCGCAGTCCCATGACGTAGAGCTTGCGACGGTAGGGCTCCTGCGGAAAACGCGCCGGCCACTCCCCATCGAACGCCAGGCGGTATTCGTCATCCTCACGCAGGCTGGCGGCGAAGGCCGGCGAGGGTGCGCAGAAGTGCTGCGACTGGGTCAGTATGCCAATCAGTCCCGCCACCCTGTCCGAATAGGCCTTCAGGATGGTGATGTGCTGGGTGAGGATCGCCTCGCGGGTTATTGCGGCGGTCACGTTCGGGTTGCCGTCGCGGTCACCGCCTATCCAGCTGCCGAAGCGCAGCATCGCCGGTAGATCGATACCGTGAAAATCGGGATGGTCGTGGTAGGCACGCCTGATGGCGCCTTCCAGCCGGCGGTAGACCACGGGAATGGCGTCGAACAGCGATTCCTTGAAATGGTACATGCCCATCCGGATCTCATGCCGGACATCGGGCCGCGAAGGCCTGACCTCGTCGGTCTTCCACAAGGCCTGGATGTGGGTGCGCAGGTTGCGGGTATGCGTCTCTTTGTAGTCGATCGAGATAGGCCGGGCATCCAGGGCCTCGTTGCTCTCGAAGATACGGCGCATCTGCAGCATGATCGATCGGCGTTTGGACTCGGTCGGGTGTGCGGTGAATACCGGCATGTACCGGATCTCCTCGAACAGATCCTGCAGTTCGTCCGGGTCGACCCCCATGTCGTGCAGGTTGCGCAGGCAGGCGTCGAAGGAGCCTTTCCACAGCACCCCGCCATTGGCGGCGATCCGTCGGCGCTGGCGGTGCTGGAAGCTCTCCTCCGCGCTGTTGACCAGCTGGAAATAGATACTGAAGGCACGGATCACCGGCCGCAGGGCATCCGGCGAAAGTTTGCTGATGAGATTTTTCAGGCGTGCCAGCCGGATCGGGCTCTGGTCCTCACGCAGCTGCAGAAAACCCTTGCGCAGGCGTTCCACCGTGCGCAGGACGTCATCCCCGGACTGGCTGCTGATGACGTCGCCGAGCAGGCGGCCCAGCAGCTTGACCCTGCCGCGCAGGGCCTTGTCGTGTTTGACGCAGGCATTGACAAAAGGATCGCTCACTGGTCCGTACTCACTTGGTTCGAATGCCGGTCGGCACTGGTATACTCTGACAAATCCGCAGCAATTTTGCCGCACAAATCGAACTTATCTACAACTAATCTCCTGCGACACCATCTCATGCCCCTGATCAGTCATACGCCCGCGTGGCACGCCCTTGAAGAACACTGGAACGACATCGACGGATTGCGCATGCGTGATCTGTTCGAGGAGGACCCCGGGCGTTGCGATCGCTTCAGCCTCGATGTTTGCGACATCTTCCTCGATTATTCCAAGAATCTGGTCACCGACGAGACCATGCGAAGGCTCATGCAACTCGCGCGCGCCGCTGACCTGACCTTCTGGGGCGACAGCCTGCTGCGCGGTGAAAAGGTCAACAACACCGAGGGCAGGGCGGTGTTGCACATGGCCCTGCGCAACCACGGCTACCGCGACTACCAGGTGGATGGCAGCGACGTCATGCCCGGGATCCGCTCGGTGCTGTCTCGCATGCAGACCTTTTCCGACGAGGTCCGGCAGGGGCGTTGGCTGGGCCATACAGGCCGGCGGATCACCGACGTGGTGAGCATCGGCATCGGTGGTTCGAGTCTTGGTCCGAAGATGGTGTGCGAGGCGCTGCACCCCTATCAGGACCCGACCCTGCGCGTGCACTTCGTCTCCAATGTGGACGGTGCCCAGCTGGCCCAGACGCTTGGCAGACTCGATCCCGCCTGCACCCTGTTCGTGATCGCCTCCAAGACCTTCACCACCCAGGAGACCATCGCCAACGCGGAATCGGCACGTGCCTGGTGTATCGAGTCGCTCGGTGACGAGGCGGCGATTGCGCGTCACTTTGTCGCGGTGTCCACCAACCGCGAAGCGGTGACCGCCTTCGGCATCGATCCGCAGAACATGTTCGAATTCTGGGAGTGGGTCGGTGGCCGCTATTCGCTGTGGTCGGCGATCGGGCTGCCCATCGCCCTGGCGGTCGGCATGGAGCGCTTCGAAGAGTTGCTCAACGGCGCACAGGATATGGATCGGCACTTCGTCGAGGCGCCGCCTGAGAACAATATGCCGGTCATCCTGGCGCTCATAGGCATCTGGTACAACAATTTCGGCGGTGCCGACACCCAGGCGGTGATCCCTTACGATCAGAACCTGCAACACCTACCGGCCTACCTGCAGCAGGTCGACATGGAGAGCAACGGCAAGCGCGTCACGCGCGACGGGCAACCGGTCGATTACGACACCGGCCCGGTCATCTGGGGCGAGCCAGGGACCGATGCGCAGCACAGCTTCTTCCAGCTCATCCACCAGGGTACCCGCCTGATTCCGACCGACTTCATCCTGCCGCTACGCAGTCACCACCCGATCGAGGGGCATCACGACAAGCTGGTCGCCAACTGCCTGGCGCAGGCGCAGGCACTGATGCGCGGGCGCAGTGAGGCCGAAGCGCGTGCCGAACTCGAGGCCGGTGGGATCTCACCTGAGATGATTGAAAAGCTGGTCCCGCACCGCACCTTCCCCGGCAACCGCCCGAGCAACATGCTTCTGGTGGAGCAGGTGACACCGCGCGTACTCGGCGCGTTGATCGCGTTGTACGAGCACAAGGTGTTCGTGCAGGGCGTGGTCTGGGGCGTGGACTCGTTCGACCAGTGGGGTGTCGAACTTGGCAAGCAGCTGGCCGGTCACATCCTGGCCGATTTTCGCGCGACCGCTTGTTCCGCCGGCGTGGATTCATCGACCGCCAGCCTGATCCGTCGCTATCACATGGCGATGGGCGACTGAGGGCGTAAGGCCATACCGGTGCCGCCACCGGTATGGCCTGGTGTCCCTACTCGGACTTGGCGGTGCGCTCGAAGACTGTCAGCGCCTTTTCGTCCGGATGATCCAGACAGTAATCCATGAAATTGTCTGTGATCTTGGCCAGGGCGTCCGGGTTGAAGACCGTCTTTTTGTCCTTGCCCAGCACGTAGCCGTGCAGCAGGCCCAGGGCAACCTCCCGTTCCTCACCTGAAAAACGCATCACGTCTTTGCAGCGATAGCTGTCTACCCTTAACAATGCAGCAGCTGAAAGCGTGAGAATTGAGGGCAGACCGCGTTCTTCAAGGCTCTGTCTGAGTTGACTGTTGAGGCTCTGTTCGAACGGCTTTGAGCAGCCGTAGGGCAGGCTGCGCCTGCTGATGTCGGGCACAGCCCTACTGTCAGAAGGTCTAGGAACCTGAAACTGCAACCCTGAGCCGCCGCTCGGTTTGTTCATGGCGCCGCCTCCTTTCAGGAGCCGCTCCCTTCAGTTTATGCCTTTGCAACACTTAACTCAGACAGAGCCTTCTTCAAGACCGACAGGAAAAAGCCCGGCGTATGGCCGGGCCTTTGCGTGGTGGGGGAAGGCGGAAATCTAACCTGCGAACCTTCCGTCCCGCAGTCGCTGTGCCTCCATGAGCTCGAGCTCTCGGGAACCGGAGACGACTATGTCGTGTGCAGGCACGAAATCCAGGCTGGGGTCCAGGCGCTTGTAAGGCACCGCGTTGAGAATCACCTTCATGGCGTTGAGCCGGGCAAGGTGCTTGTCGTTGGAACGGATCATGGTCCAGGGCGCATGATTGGTATGGGTGCGCTTGAGCATCTCGTACTTCTGCGCCGTGAAGTCATCCCACCGGTCCTGGGCCTGGACGTCGATCTCGGACAACTTCCACTGCCTCAACGAATCACTCTTGCGCCGCTCGAACCGCCTGGCCTGCTCTTCCTTGGTGACCGAGAAATAGAGCTTTATCAGGATGGTTCCCTGACGGACCAGATCCTTCTCAAAGCCGGGGCAGCCGACCATGAAGTTCTCGTATTCCTCTTTGGTGCAGAAATCGAAGACCGGTTCGACGATCGCGCGGTTGTACCAGCTGCGGTCGAACAACACGACCTCGCCGCCGCGCGGGAAGGCGCGAATATACTTCTGGAAGAACCATTGCGTCTTCTGTTCCTCGGTGGGCTTGCCGAGTGCGACGACACGGTAGTGCTTTTCGTTCATGTAACGGGTGACACGGCGAATGGTGCCGCCCTTGCCGGCCGCATCCCTGCCTTCGAACAGGATGATCATACGTCGCTTGTTCTGTTCCAGATGCTGCTGCATCTGAATCAATTCCGCCTGGTAGGGTTTTAGTTCCTCCTCGCGCCTGAAACGTCGTTGTGCCTTGCTTTTTGCCTTCTTGAACGCGGCGATCTGTTTGCCCTGCTCCTCGATGGTCGCCAGCAGGTCCTGGGTGCTCTGCGGCTGCTCCATCTTGCTCAGGTTTTCGGGTGTCTCGATTTCTTCGTTCATGTTTTGCGTTCTCAGCGTCTTACCATGGTGGAACGCCCATCTTAGCGGCTCGCTGCCTCCCGATAAGGGCCGCCGCTGTCAAAAACTGCTCTAAAGATGATGTAACGCAAAAAGTGTCGAAGATATCTGCCGGGCATTGCCTGCCCCCGCGGTTCACGAAGCCATAACCAGGGCCGCCCAGCTGCCGATTGGCGTCAGGATCACGACCAGCCAGGGCGGCACTTTCCAGAATACGAGCAGCGTGTACGCGGCCATAGCCAGGGCGAAGTCGCGTGCGGACAGGATGCCGCTGGTCCAGACCGGGTCATAGAGCGCGGCAAGCAGCAATCCGACGACCGCTGCGTTGACACCGAGGAGCGCCTTGCGGACGCGCCGGAGCCGTCTCAGCCCATCCCAGAATGGCAACGCCCCGATCACCAGGAGGAAGGACGGCGCGAAGATGGCGACGAGGCACAAGGCGGCTCCGGCCCAGCCGTTGGGCGCAGGTGTCGACACCGTGCCCAGATAGGCGGCGAAGGTGAACAATGGCCCCGGTACAGCCTGGGCGGCACCATAGCCTGCAAGGAATGTGTCCTTCGATACCCACCCGGGTGGCACGACCTCGGACTGCAGCAGCGGCAACACCACATGGCCACCTCCAAACACCAGTGAACCGGAGCGGTAGAAGCTGTCGATCAGCGAGAGCGCCTGCGAGGGAAAGACGGTCGCCAGCAGTGGGAGTCCGAGCAGCAGCACGAAAAACAGGGTGAGTGCGGCCACGGCCACGCCGCGGCCGACAGGGATGCCCAGCGGGACGTGAGCGGAGTCCGTCCCGGTATCCAGGAACAGCAGGCCGGCAACAGCCCCGAGAGCAATGACGGCCACCTGGGCGAACGGGGTCGAGGCAATGAGCACGGTGATGGCGGCGAAAACGGCGAGAGTTACCCGGGGTGGATCGGGGCAGAGGGTCCGGGCCATGCCCCAGACTGCCTGGGCGACAACGGCCACGGCCACGACCTTCAGGCCGTGCAGGGTGCCTTCAGGAAGCATGTCCTGATATTCGCTGACGCCGTAGCCGAACAGCACCAGGGCGATGGCCGACGGCATCGTAAAGGCGAACCAGGCCGCAAAGGCACCGGGGAGGCCCGCCTTGGAAAGCCCGATACCGATGCCGACCTGACTGGATGCCGGGCCCGGCAGAAACTGGCACAGCGCCACGAGATCGGCATAGGCACGGTCTTCGATCCAACGCCTGCGGGTGACGAATGCATCCCGAAAGTAGCCCAGATGTGCCACCGGTCCACCAAACGAGGTAAGGCCGAGCTGGAGAAACGCGAGGAACACCTCGGCGACGGATGCGGTATGAAGCGGGGGACTGCCGTTACGGGTTTCGGTCGAATCGGTCATGGGCAGACCTCAGAATCGCGCTTCGATAGTCGACTTCACTTCGAGTCAAGAGATGGCTCGATCCAGGCGACAACAAAAATTTGGTCTTGTCGAAATGACAGACTTTTTCGTAGCTATCGTGTTCGGAAGCGGCCAAAGAACTGGGCGGCGTTGTCGGAGCCGCGTCGTTCCAGCAGGTCGACGCGACTGCAAACAGGCCGATTGCGTTTCCGGCCGATCAGGCGGCAGGAATGGCTAGACAGACCGAGAACTTGCAATTCCCCCGCCAATCGGGGGAATGCACGGCGGCCACAGTCAATACCTGCTCACGCAGCTGCATATGCCATTGAAGGAATTGCCGGTTCGGTTCACTACCACGACCTGATGACTTGGAGATGGGCTTCGGGAAGGTCAGTGCCTTCGACGTGGAAGACCTGGGTCCCGCCGTAGTATTCACCCAGAAAGACACGTTGCCCGCCAACGGCCACCCCCGCCTTGATGGTTCCGTCCTGCAATATGTTGTGGGTGCCGCTACCCGCAGGTGTTTCAAAATACACGCTGCAGGGTTCGTTTTCGCAGGTGACCCAATCCCCGGGGCGTATTGTCGGATTGTCAAAAACGGTAATCGTATCTTTCGCGGGCAGGCAGCCCGATAAAAGCACGGCCACGCTCAAGGTCAGCGCGGGTTTGGTCCAATGAGTAACAATCGTAGCCAGCCGCTTCATTTTCCGCTCCTGTTTCGTGGGAATCGCATTGCCATGCGCGTAGTCTAAGGATGTCTTTGCGCAAAACTCAAGTGATCTCATTGTAGCCCGTTACCCCGTCTGCAAATCAGGGTTAACGTCGAATCCCACAACCCTTTGGGATCTGACGCCATGCCTGAGATGGGGTGGCACGGATCATTGCCCGCACCGGGGCGTCCGAGGCGATCCAGAAGATTCTCACCCACCTCGATGAGCGAGGCGGGCGCCAACAGAGGCGGCATCGCCTGCCCGGTCGAGTTAGCGGCGGACTGAGGACCTTAGGATACTCGATGGGCCCAAAGAAAAACGGCGTTTATCCTACCCGCACTTCCGATTGGCCGCGGGTCCTCGGAACCCGCGGCGTCATCCATTCCCGTGTCGGAACATATTCAACGGCTGTTTGATCGAACGGTAATCAACTAAGGGGGGTGGCATGGATACGATTCTGTGGGTGAAGCTCGGCGTCGTCATGTTGCTCGTGATGGGCAATGCGTACTTCGTAGGCTGCGAGGTCGCGCTGACAGCGGCCCGCCGCAGCCGCATCAAACAGCTCGCGGACACGGGGAACAAGTCTGCCAATTACGTGCAGATCCTGCACAACGAACCGGAGCGGTTCTACTCTGTGATCCAGATCGGTATCACGATCGTCTCCATGGGGCTGGGTGCGATCGGCATCGTGACCATTGAGCACCTCGTCGATCCTTGGTTCGAGGCGGCTTCTCATTGATTCGGGACTATGCTGTATCCATGAGCTCGACCTTGGTTGGTCCCATTCGTGGCATGGGTTTTGTGCCCGGCGTAGCGCGGGGCAAACTGACCCGCAAAGCTGCGACCACGGGCATCCTGTTGGCCGACCACAGAATTCTTCGGAGCATGACCGTGTTGCCTGCGGGCTGCGTGCTGGTGGATGCCGCACCTTTTTCGCACGCGAGCATCGCCCTGCTGAGCCGCGGCATCCCGACCGTCATGGTCGGCGCCGAGGAGACCTCGCAACTTCGCGAAGGACTGGAGGTGGTCCTGGACGGGGCGAGCGGCCGGGTGCTGCCGATCGAAGCGCACGACGTGGACCTGACGCCGTCGCCGCCACCTGTGCCCTGCGACCTGCGCACCCTGGATGGTGAACCTATCGATATACGCGCTAGCGTGCGCAGTGCCGCTGCGGTCCGTTTGGCACGCGAGCGGGGCGTGGCGGCGATCGGTCTGGTACGCACTGAGTTCCTGCTGCCCGAGGCGGGTGCGATGCCGGACCGGGCTTTTTACGCCGAGGCATTTAATGGGGTGCTGGAGGCAGCCCAACAGCTGCCGGTTACGTTCCGCCTGCTGGACCTGGCTCCGGACAAGCATCCGACCTGGGTGTCGGCGCTTCCGGAAAGCGGTCCCCTCGGTCTGCACGGCTCGAGGTTGTATCGGCATCCCGTGGTGCGGTCCGTTGTGGAGGCCCAGCTGCAGGCGCTTGGGCCCCTGAGCCGGCGTTACCAAACCGGCCTTCTGGTGCCTAACGTGGATACCGTAGAGCAATTCCAGTACTGGCGGGCTTCAATAAACGCGGCGCTGCCGGACCCGGGCGTCAGCGTGGGGGCGATGTTGGAGACCGCGGGCGCGGCCCTGGCCGTGGATCGATTCCTCGCGGCGGCCGACCTGGTGGGGTTTGGCCTCAACGACCTCATGCAGTCTCTGTTCGGCGCGGACCGGGATCTGCCCGCTGTGCGCGCTCAGCTGGATCCCTATGGCCCGGCCCTCTACCGCTTCCTGCGCCTGACCGCCGAATTGGCCGGGGCGGGCGTGAATCGGGTGCAGCTTTGCGGGATCCTGCCCCAGCTACCGGGGGTGCTACCGGTGCTGCTCGGGCTCGGCTACCGGACGTTTTCCGTGGACGTAGCCCACGCCCCCTACCTGGCACGCACCGTGGCCATGCGCTCCTCGGCGCAGGACCGCGCCCTGGCCGAGGCCGTGTGCGCGGCCGCTTCCGGCCAAGCCGTTGCGGCTCTGCTCGGTGTGTGGCACGAGGGGGGGCGATAGGCGGGATGCCGAGGATCAGGTGCCTTGGACGGCTGTCGCGTCACGCGACCCGCGGCAGTAGCGTAGTGAGAAGGACCGCGCCGCAGAGGTGCACCTCGGGGCGTTCTCAGTGACCGAACCAGAGTTCGATGCCGCGCGCAGTGCGGCGCAGGCGAATGCGGCCGGCGTAGGGTGCGTGCATGCGGTAGAGGGCCGACAAAGGCATCTCGAGGGCGAGGGCGGTGGCCGCCCGCATTACCCCCAAATGGCAGACCAGCAAGATATGACCTTCAGGGTGTTCATCGAACACGTCCAGCAGGCCCGAACGGACCCTTGCGTAGAAGGTGTCGAGGGGCTCCGAGCCAGGCGGGCGATGATTGACGGCGTCCCGAAAGAAGGCGTAGTAGGCATCGGGGTCCGCGTCCCGCACCTCTTCATGGCGGCGCCCCTCCCAGGTGCCGAAGCCCGTCTCCCGAAAGCGCTCGTCCACCAGCAACGGCAGGTCGAAGCGTTCCGCCACGGCCTCGGCGAAGCTGCGACATCGCCGCAGAGGAGAACTGACCACATGGGTCCAGTCGGAAGGCTCTCCCACCGCGGCCCACATCTGGGCCCAGCCGCGCTCGGTCAAGGGATCGTCGACGCCGTCGCCCCGGTAGCGAACGCCGCCCGCGGGCTCACCGTGGCGCAGGAGGTCTATGGTGCTCATGCTTTAGTATGTGCGTGCACCCTAAGGGTGTTGCCGAATCTACCGATCGAGCGTCCAGGCGCTTTCCGAGCCCGGATCTGACGAGCGCGATGTTGCTCATTCCAGGCTCTGGCAGTGCTCGGTGCAGGTCCCGAACTCGGTGTCGCAGCGCTCCTCGGCGATCTGCCGTGCCGCCCCGCAGTCCTTGGCCGAGGTCCTGCGACAGTTGGCGTGAACCCCAATGCACTGCGATTCGTGTGATACCTCGCCTAAGAACATCTTGCTCGAATCCGATATGCAAGACTCGTAAAGCCGCTCGCAGGCCTCCTCGCGGCTGCGCAGGCAGCTGGCTTCGATCTGTGGATCGATCTCCGCGCGACAGGCCTGGTGACTGTGCTCGCAGGCGGACAGGCATGCCTCTCGCTTCGCCACGTCGGGCTGCGCAGAGCGCTCTGGTTTGCGCTCCGGCAGGGCCGTAACATGCCGTCGCTGATCGATCTCGCGCTGCAACGGGTTCAGCCAGGCGGTGCTTGGATCGACTGCTCTCGCCGAGTCGAGATAACGTTGCGCGTTGTCCAGGGCGTTGCGGTCGAGCGCGTCCTCGATCAGGCCGTGATAGCGCGCTGTGATTGCGACCAGGCCTTCGCGGGCACGTGGGTTGTCCGGGTCCAACTCGAGCACGCGTTGAAAGCGATCGAAGGCATTGTTGTCCGCCGGGCGGGTCAGCCGCAGTTCCGCCAGGTCGATCTCCGCGGCCTGGATCAACTCGGCGATCTCGCGTTGCCTAAGCTCGTCCGGTGAGGGACCCCTGGGCGCCGGAACGGCAACCCGCTCGGCCTTCGGGGTCAGTTCAGGGCCGTAAGATGCTTCGAGAGGAGGTTCATCCGGGGGAGGTGGTTCGGGCCCTGTCGATTCCGTGGCCATTCGAGGTTCGGGCGATACTTCGGGGAGGGGTTCACTCCGGGGCGGCGGTTCGGCAAGCGACGCCTCCGACCCCGGGCGCGCCGCGGGGAGCTCTGGCGATGGAACCGTTGTGACAACGGGCTCGCTCGGGATGGCGGCGGGGGGTTTGGAGGGCACCGCTTCGTCAACCGGGAGCGCGGCCGGTTCGGTAGGTGCCGACTGGCTAAACCACCAGGTGCCTCCGACAGCGGCCAGGATTAGGGCAGCGACCGCCACCAACCATGCGGTCGGACCGCCGCCGGGCTTGCGGCCCGGTGCTTTGGTTGTGCTCGTTGCTTCGGCCGCAGCCTTCGCGGCCGCGGCCGCCGCCGTCGGGCTTTGCTCGGGTTCGGCGATTAATGGATCGATGACGTCGGTCAGCCGGCGCACGTCGAATTCCCAGCGATTATCGCTGATCTCGCAGGCCTGCAAGCGGCACAGCGGGCGCAAGGGCTCGGGCAGTTCCTGCTCCGGCGGCATGCTGGCGTTGTGCACCAGTACTGGAATGACCCGGACACCACGGGTCAGTGCCGAGGTGATTTCCAGGCGTATGAAGTCGCGCGGATTGTCCAGGCGTCGGCGCCCATTGGCGTCCTGAGCATTGATCCAATTGGGGCCGATCATGGCGATCACCGCGCCGCAGGACTCGATCGCGCGGTCGATGCCGGCGACGAAGTCCATGCCCGGCTCGATGGTCTCGATGTCCATAAACACCCGCTCGCGCCCGAAGGATTCGGCAAGGTTGTCGAACAGTCGCCCGGCATAGCCCGAACTGTCGTCGCGTCGGTAGCTGAGGAAGATTGCGGACATGCCTTATCGGTCAAACTCACCAAGCCGGCGATTCCGGAAGCTTACACAATGGCGGCAGCTGCGTGTGTAGATTCCAAGATAAGGATCGCGGGCATGAAAAAGCCCGCGCGAAGCGGGCTTTACTCATTAATTTATTTTGGCTCCCCCGGTAAGATTCGAACTTACGACCAACGGATTAACAGTCCGCTGCGCTACCGCTGCGCCACAGGGGAATAACTTCGAGCGCGAAGTCTACTTAATCTACCCCAGCGGGTCAATACTGCGGCGGCACGAATCCGTGCCGGGGAGCAGGGCTTATAGTACAGGTCACGGGCCGGTTGCCGGGAACCCGTTTGTCGACACGGGCGCGCCCGCTCCCGTACAGAATGACGGCACGGTTTGCATCGACGTTTTCACCGAGGCAGATGCTGAAGGTGGTGTTGGTGCTCCATGCCGCGCCATCGCCCCTGAATCGGATCGCCGGCCGGCCCGCCGTGCTGTACAGGCGCATGGATTGCGGCTGTGCATCGTGCACCCGCAGCAGGGTTTCACCTGCTGTGCGGACACGGTTGCCGTCTGTGTCTGCAAAGATCAGGTAACCCCGCTGCCAGCCCCTGGGATCTGCTGAACAGGTGCTGCCGTCATCGCTTGGGCACAGGCTGACAAATGCACGACGTGTCACGGCCTCGTTGCGCGCATAGCGCAGATTGCTGAGCAGCTGATTGGCCGAGGTCGTGATCTGAGAGCGACTGGCCAGTCCGGACAAGCTCGGCAGCACAACTGCCAGGGATATCCCCGCGACCGCCAGGGTCGTGACCAATTCCACCAGGGTGATTCCGCGTGCGCGACGCGGCGATGATTTTCCGACTTCCATGTCGACTTGCCTCCTTGCAAGCATTGGGTGCCCGTTCCCTGTGCACCACGTTCAGGGTAGATTTTTGTCCAAGACTAACTGATCAATCTTTCTATTCTGTCCAAGGCATTCTCAAGATTTTGCATGCCGGTTGCAATGGATATGCGCACATGTCCCGACAGCCCGAATGCCGCCCCGGGAACCAGCGCAACCCCGGCATTCACGATCAGATGCTCAGCGAGCTGCAGGTCGTCGTTGACGCCGTCGACTGCATCTATCAGGCCTTTAACCGACGGAAAGACGTAAAAGGTCCCGTCGGTCGGCAGGCAATCGATGCCTTCCATGCCGTTCAGTCGATCGACCACATAGTCGTGCCGCTTCTTGAACTGCACCAGCATTTCGTCGATGCAGTCCTGCGGTCCGTTCAGCGCCGCTTCGGCGGCATACTGCGAGATCGAGGTCGGGTTCGACGTGCTCTGCGACTGGATCTTTTTCATCGCCTTGATGATCTCGGCCGGCCCGCCGGCATAGCCGATGCGCCAGCCGGTCATCGCGTAGGCCTTGGAGACGCCGTTCAAGACCAGCGTGCGGTTGGCCAGGTCCGGGCAGGCATTGAGGATATTGACGAAGGGCTCGTCCCTGTTCCAACGGATGTGCTCGTACATGTCATCGGTCGCGATGGCGACGCGTGGGTATTCGCGCAATACCTCGCCGAGGGCCGCCAGTTCCTGCTGTGGTATACGACATGCCGGTCGGGTTGGAGGGACTGTTGATCACCACCAGGCGGGTGCTGTCGGTGAGCGCCCCCTGCAGTTGCGCCGGGGTGATCTTAAACCTCTGATCGGCACCCGCGTGCACCAGCACCGGTACGCCACCGGCCAGGATCGACATATCCGGGTAGGAGACCCAGTAGGGTGCCGGGATGATGACCTCGTCGCCCGGATCCAGGATGGCCTGTGCCAGGTTGTAAAAGCTTTGCTTGCCACCACAGGAGACCAGGATCTGGTCGGCGGCAAACTCGAAGCCGTTGTCGCGCCGGAACTTGTCGATGACCGCCTGTTTCAGGCTCGGGGTCCCGTCCACCGCGGTGTACTTGGTCTTTCCCTCGGCGATCGCCTTGCGGGCCGCATCCTTGATGTGCTCGGGGGTGTCGAAATCGGGTTCGCCGGCGCCCAGGCCGATAACGTCCTTGCCCTCAGCGCGCAGTGCCGCGGCACGTGCGGTGATTGCCAGGGTGGGGGAGGGCTTGACGGCCTGTACGCGGCTGGAAAGCTTGATGCTCATGGCTATTCGGCGGTCTCCGGGATTGGGGCTTTGGGCGGATGCATTGGTTGGTATCATAACGGATTGATTCACGCCCGATCACCCTGTTTATGGCAAAAAAGACGTTTCAGTTGCATAGCCGGTTCGAGCCCGCCGGCGACCAGCCGGCCGCGATCGAAAGACTGGTCGAGGGTCTGGGTGACGGCGAGGCCGGCATGACCCTGCTCGGGGTCACCGGGTCTGGCAAGACATTTACCATCGCCAATGTGATCGACAGGGTACAGCGCCCGGCCATCATCCTGGCCCCGAACAAGACCCTGGCGGCGCAGTTGTACGGTGAGTTTCGTGATTTCTTCCCAGAAAACGCAGTCGAATATTTCGTTTCCTACTACGACTACTACCAGCCCGAGGCCTACGTGCCCTCGTCGGATACCTTTATCGAGAAGGATGCCTCGGTAAACGAACATATCGAGCAGATGCGCCTGTCGGCGACCAAGGCCCTGCTGGAGCGGCGCGACGTCATCGTGGTGGCGACCGTCTCTGCGATCTATGGCCTCGGTGACCCGCGCCAGTATCTGAAGATGATGCTTCACCTTTCGCGCGGCGAGCGTATCGACCAGCGCGCCATCCTGCGCCGTCTGGCCGAGTTGCAGTACAAGCGCAACGACATGGAACTGCAGCGCGGCACCTATCGTGTGCGTGGTGAACTGATCGATATCTACCCGGCAGAGTCGGACGACGAGGCGGTGAGGGTCGAGCTTGTTCGATGACGAGGTCGAAGGGATCTCGATGTTCGATCCACTGACCGGCGAGGTACTGCGCAAGGTGCCTCGCTACACGGTCTACCCGAAGACCCACTACGTTACGCCGCGCGAGACTATCCTGGCCGCGGTCGATGCCATCAAGGTCGAGCTCAAAGAGCGCCTGGAGCAGCTGTACGAAAACCAGAAGCTGGTCGAGCATCAGCGCCTGCAGCAGCGCACCATTTTCGATCTGGAGATGATGAACGAGCTGGGCTACTGCTCGGGAATCGAAAACTATTCGCGCTACCTTTCGGGGCGCGCAGCGGGCGAGGGGCCGCCGACCCTGTTCGACTACGTGCCGGACGACGCCCTGCTGGTGGTCGACGAGTCGCACGTGACCATCCCGCAGCTCGGTGGCATGTACAAGGGCGACCGCTCGCGCAAGGAGACCCTGGTCGAGTATGGATTCCGCTTGCCTTCCGCGCTGGACAACCGGCCGCTGCGCTTCGAGGAATTCGAGGCCCGGTCGCCGCAGACGATCTATGTCACCGCCACCCCGCGTGACTACGAGCGCGAGCACTCGGGCGCGATCGTCGAGCAGGTGGTGCGGCCCACCGGGCTGGTCGATCCCGACCTCGAGGTGCGCCCGGCCATCAGCCAGGTCGATGACCTGCTGTCACAGATCCATGACCGCACGGCGCTGGGCGACCGGGTCCTGGTGACCACACTGACCAAGCGGATGGCCGAAGATCTCACCGACTACCTGATCGAGCATGGGGTGCGTGTCCGCTACCTGCACTCGGACATCGATACGGTCGAACGGGTCGAGATCATCCGCGACCTGCGCCTGGGTGAATTCGACGTGCTGGTCGGGATCAACCTGTTGCGCGAGGGCCTGGACATGCCGGAGGTCTCGCTGGTGGCGATTCTCGATGCCGACAAGGAGGGCTTCCTGCGTTCGGAGGGGGCCCTGATCCAGACCATCGGGCGCGCTGCACGCAACGTACGCGGCAAGGCGATCCTGTATGCGCGACCGGGTCACCGGTTCCATGGAGAGGGCGATCGGCGAGACCGAGCGCCGGCGAAACAAACAGATCGAGTTCAACCAGGCGCACGGCATCACGCCGCAGACGGTGACCAAGAACATCGCTGACATCATGGAGGCCGCATACCCGGGCGCGCCCTCGACGGCGCGGCGCTTTGCCAAGGTGGCCGAGCAGACCGCCGAATATGCTGCCATGACGCCGGCCCAGATGAGCCGACGCGTCAAGGAACTGGAAAAACAGATGTATCAGCACGCCAGGGACCTGGAGTTTGAGGAGGCGGGGCGCATACGTGACCAGTTGAAGGAGCTGCAGGGCAGGGGGCTACTGGCCTGAAATCCGGTCCGGCTTAGTGACAGGCCGGCGCAAAACCACACGGCCGCAGGTGCCGGTTGTAACTTGTACAGGACTGGCGGGCTGTGTATCATTCCCGCCTTCTTCAGGCGCGTAGCTCAGTTGGTTAGAGCACCACCTTGACATGGTGGGGGTCGGAAGTTCGAGTCTTCTCGCGCCTACCAGATAAATCAAGCACTTAGCTATCCGCTAGGTGCTTTTTTTTGGCCCTGTCCGAGTTAAGTGTTGCAAAGGCGCAAACTGAAGGGGACGGCTCCTGAAAAGGAGGTGGCGCCATGAACAAACTGAGCGGCGGCTCAGCATTGTAGTTCGAGGTCCGTAGGCCTTCCAACGTAGGTCGGGCTGAGCCCGACATCGGCAGGCGCAGCCTGCCCTACGGCTGCTCAAAGCCGTTCGAACGGAGCCTCAACACTCAACTCAGACAGAGCTTTTTTTGCCTTGGGTTGAACATTTGGGTTGAAAAACGCCGGTTTCATGGGTCTTGTTCAACCCGAGACGCAAGTCGTTGTTCCATTTGAAATACTGCCTGTTTCAACCCAGAAGCGACGATCGGTTCAACCCGGACACAAAAAAACCCGCCGCTGAGGCAATCGGATGCTCGCATCGGACGGGTCTGCTCAGACGGTCAGAACCCGCCTCATCGAGCCACTTGTATGAATCTATTGTTGCCTCCGGGTCCGGCGCTTCGCCATTCTCACGGCGCCAGTTCTCTACTGGGTGGGTGTTGTACTCACCAGCCGTCATCACGCTGTTGATGTCGTACAACTCACCATTGGCTGTTTTGCGTCGGTTTGTGTGCAAAGCAGACCCGCTGGATGACCTCCCTCCGATTGTTCTATGGAAAATCTCTCTACCAAATTGGCTTCTCTGGCGAGGGAAACTTAAGTGCCCGGCACAGGCAACGGCTGTGGGTAGCGGTCCCCTGAGTTGGGCCCTGCTATCCTAGACTTGATTCTACTGTGAAAGACGGGGCCCAATGTTCGCCGCTCAAACATGAGTCTGAGAACCTTCTATTTTGCGATCCTAACGGTGCTGGCGACCATCACCGCCCTAAGCCTGACATGGGAATTCGGGCTGGAAGACCTGTTACAGCCCATGCTTGGATTTGCCCATCAGGCCGAAGACCAGGCGACACGCTGGGAGTTTGTCGTGACCGCAGTCGTCTTCACGACGATTGCGCTGATTGGGCCAACAATCGTGGGAACCCGGATCATCCGCCGCGATCTTGCTCTTCAAGAGGAGGTCACGCGCCTGTCGCAGGAAGACCATCTGACCGGACTATTGAACAGAAGACGGGTCGCACAACTGCTCGAAGACGAAGTGCGCCGCGCGCTGCGATACGACACCACATTTTCCGTCATTATGATGGACATCGATAATTTCAAGGCAGTCAATGACCGGTTCGGACATCAGGCCGGCGACGCGGTGTTGAAGAAGATCGCCGATGTGATTCGAAAAGGTGTACGGGCAACGGATCTCATCGGGCGATGGGGTGGCGAGGAGTTTGTCATCCTGTCGCCAGAGACCGATGTCGCGGGCGGCGTCTCGCTGGCGGAAAAGATGCGCGCCCTGCTCGAGGCAACGGATTTCGACGAAATCGGCGGCATGACTGCCAGCTTCGGTGTCGCGGCCTTCAGTCACAACGATGACATCGAGGCCATTATCGGCCGTGCGGATGCGGGCCTCTACGCGGCGAAATATGCTGGCAAGAATCGAGTCGAAGTCGCACAAACCAAAGGCCAGGTTGAATCCGAGTCCGGTCCCCACGCTGCATCCAGGTAAATCCTTTGACGCACCGACCACGGCAACGCTTGCTTTGATTCGAGAATGTTGCGGTGCAGTGGACAGGAGTCAACACTAACCGGCCGACCGGCGATTCGGCGCTGTGTTGTGACGCATGCCTCAGTTTTCCCCGCGGAATCCTTTGCCCTTAAGCTCACGTTAAGTTCGTCCGACTAATGTGCGCCCCTCAGTCAATTTGAATCGGGGAAGTAACATGTTGAACGACATCGCGCCGGTGCGCCTTGGTCTTATCCTGTCGATGCTGACACTGCTTTTCGGCATTGGCATGGGAGTGGTCTTCGGCGTCAACGAGGATGGGGTACAGGACTACATCAAGGATGGGATTGCCGCGCACCCCCAGCTGCATGATCAGCAGAGTCAATCGAAGATCTGGCGCTATGCGCAGCGCGCCCATTTTCACGCCACCGGCGTCGGCGCCTTTACCCTGGCGATGATCCTGCTGGTCGGTGCGACTCCGATGACCCGCCGTTTCAAGGCGGCCGTGTCGACGCTGATCGGCATCGGCAGTTTCTATTCGCTGGCCTGGCTATCGATGTTTCTGTTGGCACCGTCGCTGGGCCGCGGTGCCGCGCACGACGCGCTGGCCACTGAGTTGATCACCAAGGTGACGGTCGGCAGCCTGCTGCTGGGCGTGGCCCTCCTGCTCCTGCATCTGCTGTTCGGCTTGGGACGTGAGCGCCTGGGTAACCCGGCGGTGCAGCACGCCTGACAGTTGAGACTAGCGGCTATGGCGGCGTCGCCGACTATCGGGGACTTGGCTCTTTAAACGACAAACCCCGACGCAATCGTCGGGGTTTGTCGTTGATCCTAGGCGTGCCTTAAGGCCCCCTGTCCTGCGACACGGGAATCAGGGCGCGGAGTATGCGTAACCCTGCTCCTGGAGTTCCATGATGCGCCCCACTCCAGCGGGGACGATCTCAACACCCTCGGTCAGCTCGGGACGCTTGCCTGTCTTGCGCTCGATCTTGTCCATGGTATTCGCGCAGGCGCTGAAGCGTACATCCTGCAGGGCCATGCTCTTGACCCGCGCGGCTTCGGCGCTCTTGGGGGTGAGGATTTCCAGGCCCTGACCAAAGGCCACAATCTCGACCTTGATGTTGTCGATGCCGTAAAGCTTCTGCAGATTAGACGCCATGTTGAGCGCGATGGCGTGTTCGGCAGGGTCGGGATGACTTACCTGGATAACGATTTTGTGGGCGTAATCATCCTGGGCCTGGACTGGCATGGTGACCGCCAGCATGCTCAGTACCAGCAGGGTGGCAATGCGGGTTGGGTTCAAGACGTTTTTCACGATACTTTTTGCTCCTTCGGTTTGAGGTTCGCGCCGGGCAGTTCTTCGCCTGCTATAAGCTCAATTGTATTGAGCACGGTGACACGGGTTTGCCGGTGGCCCATGCCATTCTTCCGCATGAGCCAAACCTACGCTATTCTGGAATCGGTTGGTGGTCAATGTTTGTCGTGAATTGATTCACCCGAAATGGATACACCGACTCGATTCTTTAGGTCCTTTTTAACCCGTGCCACTGAAATCAATGTTGATCTCGCCGTCTTTACAGCACCATCTGGAGTAATGAGAAGCCAAGAATTCCGGCGGCACCATACTCAGGGTACTCACCCAGCATCATGCAGGTGGATACGGCATTGTTGATTGCATTTTGTTGAACGAGGCGCAAAACCCGTACCCCAGCATGACCGTGGGTCTACTGTTGGGGCGACGTTTCGATACCGTCGCCCCCACGAGTTGGTTGGCAGGCCCACCGGGGCACTCACTGGAGTGTGGTACCGGGGGATTTGCCCTTCGGCGTCACCAGGTGTAGGAGGCGCCGATCAGCGGGCCGCTGAAGTTCAGATCTTCCACCTTCTTTCCCGAGCCAAAGTCCCAGCCCAGGTAGCGGTAGGCGGCTACGACGTTGAACTTGTCGAAGGAATAACCGACGCCCGCCAATGCCTGCCATGTGAAGTCGGAATCCCCGGCGCCCATGTCCAGGTAATAGGGGATGTACCACTTGGTCGACCCGATCTTCGCGCGTCCACGAACGCCGACGATCGCATCCCAGTAGTCCTGCTCCGTTGAGGCGCTGCCCGAGCGGGACTGGAGCGGAATCTGGCCGATGTTTCCGGAAAAATCCCATTTGAATTTTTCGTCGAGTTGCAAATAACGAACGCCGCCGAGCAGTTTCAGGTTGTATTCCGGCTTCTGCACCAGGGCGTAGGTGCCGGCTGCCGTCGTGGTCCAACCGGTCAGTTGCAGTTGCGCATCCAGGCTTGCGGCTGCCGGTATGTCGAAATCGGTGAAGGTGGTGGAGCGTGTACCCGACTTGTTGTCCTTGAGATTGAGATAGATGAGATCGACGAAGGCACCCCAGCGACCCTTGTTGGCCACGAACTCACCCATGAACACGCCGTCCAGACTATCGAGAATCTGGCTGGCACTGACGCTCACACCGGAACTGCCCCCCGAGGATGGAAAGTTGGTCTTGCCCCCGACACTGGGGAGCCAGCCGTAGAGCGCCGCCGTGAACTGCCAATCGTCGTTCTGCGAATCGGCGATCGCACTGGCAGGCAGAAGAACAGCCGCGGAAAGGATCGCGGCAAGGGCAGATCGCAGTGTCTTTGCGGCGGTAGGGGATCGGTTCATTTCGTGCGGCCACTCTTGCGGTTGGTTTGGAGGCCGGGGATTTTATCAGTGTTTTAATCCTCGACACCATATCGAGCAGGTGTCGCGTTCAATCAGCCTGCGCAGCGCCCAGCCCGCCTGCAGTATGCGGGGGCCTTGAATTTGGCCGGCATCAGGTCCCCGCCCATCCGCGCGCCCTTGACGGAGCTGCTTTTGAGCCACTATCGATTGACCGGCATCGTCACAACATATGTCCTGGACATTGACAACTCCGGAATCCGAACGCGCTTTGCACTTTTGGACGACGACACGTCAGTTCGCGACAACCGGCCGATTAAGGGACGGCAAGCGCTCTTTAATTGCTGCTTCCTGAACAGATCCCTGGCGTTGGGGATTGCAATTTGCCGGCATTCAGGAAGACACTTGCGGAAATTCGGATGTTCGTAGTTCTTCAACCTCAAAATCAAGGAAAAATCCATGAACCTTTCCCGGTCACTGAACAGCCTGTTCGCCCTCGTCCTCGTCATCTCGATCGCCGGTTGCGCCGGTGGGCCGGGACCCAGTCAGATGGGTATGCAGACCACCGTATACGGCGTCGTGGAACAGATAGACCCGACCACGATCTCGGACGACAACCATCCCGGCGTGGGTGCCATCATCGGCGCTGCGGGCGGAGGCTTGCTCGGCAGCCTCATCGGTGCGGGTACCGGGCGTGACGTGGCCATCGCGGTTGGCGCCATCGGCGGTGCCATTGCGGGTCACGAAGTCCAGAAGAGGCACGACACCGAACCTGGCTCGCACATTACCGTGCGACTGGACAGCGGTGTCCTGGTTGTCGTGACCCAGCCGGTCAACCCCGACCTGAAGGTCGGTGACAAGGTCATGGTCCAGGGCCAGGGCGAGGATGCCCGTGTAACCAGGATCTGAGCCAAGGCAGGCTCCGTGTGAGGCAACGCGCTGCATTGGCTGGTGCTGAACAAGCTACCTTTACGACAGCTATCATCCCGCCCTTAATATAAAGCGAGAGTACACTGGCAATGAAGACAGGAAACCCGAAGACAGGCACGATCGTACTCAAGGCTGCCGCCATGTTGTTTGCGGTCACGATGGCTGCGGTCGTGCCTGCGGAGGCGGCGGGCGTGGATCCGGCCGCCACCCAGATCCTGAAACGAATGACCGACTATCTCGGGGGGCTGCAGCGGTTCAGCGTGCATACTCAGAACACCATCGAGGATCTGCTTGACTCGGGGCAGCGGGTCGATGAGGACATCTCGACCAGTGTCGTCGTCAGCCGGCCGAACAAGCTGCGGGCCGAGCGTAAGGGCGACGTGGTGGATCACGACTTCTACTACGACGGCAGGGAACTGACCCTCTACGATCTTTCCGACAAGGTCTACGCAACGGTTGCGGCGCCCGATACGGTCGAGGGGATGCTTGGTTTCGCACACCGGTCGCTGGGGATCGCTATCCCGGCAGCCGATCTGATCTATCACAATGCATATCCCCTGCTGATGGAGGACGTGACCTCTGCAATCGTGATCGGCAAGGCAGTGATCAGCGGGGTTCAGTGCGATCACCTGGCCTTCAGTCGCCCGGGTGTGGATTTCCAGGTCTGGATTGCGGACGAAGGCCAGCCGTTGCCGTACAAGTACGTCGTTACCGATACGGCAACCCCGGCACTGCTGAGTGTCGCGACGGTGATGAGCAACTGGGATGTGGCACCGGTTTTAAGCGATGCCAGTTTCAGCTTCGTGCCGCCCCAGGGGGCTAAAGGAATTCCGTTCATGCGACTCGATGCCGGCAGTGCATCCAACCCGTGAGACCCAACAGGAGCAAGCCAATGAAGACGATTCGCAATACGCTGCTGGTCAGCGCCGCCCTGTTTCTGATGGTCGTCGGCGATGAGCCCAGATACACCACCTCCGGTGGCCTCCAGTTGGTGTCAGAGGCACACGCGATCCTTGGCATCTGGCGCCGCCACGCCCGGCGCTGGGCGGTGGTTGGGACCGCAGCGGTCGCGACCACGGCCGTGGTCGCGGCAGACAGCGAGGCGGCGGCAGCGGCCAACCAGGCTGCGGCAGCCAATCAGGCGGTAGTAGCAACCAGCCAGGGCTCTACTGCGCCAGCTCCACAGCCTGCGGCACCGCACGGCTCCATCTCGCTTGGCACCGTCGTTCAAAAGCTGCCTGCGGACTGCAAGGACACACCGGTGGGTGGCATCGACTATCACTACTGCGGCGGGAACTTCTACCGGGCGGTGTTTCAGGGTAATAACCTGGTCTATGTCACGGCCCAGCCGTGAGGTGACGGTCCGACTGCCGCGCCCGTTCCCTGCGTGAGCGTGACGGGCTGACCGTCATGGGTTGAGAAAAGGCGCCGGAGGCGTATTCGGCGAGGCTGCACTTGTTTGGCCCTGCCGGATACTGGCGAAGACCCCGGTGCTTTCGTAGGCGCTTCTTGCAGACTCCGGCACCTGCCGCATACTTGTGATGTCGGGATCAACAAACTGTGCCAGGAATCGAGCAAGTGAATGACTTCTGAAGCGGGCTGGATGTTGATGGTCCTGGTCGGGGCCCTGATAGTTCTCGCCATTTTTCTTTGGTCGAGACGCAGGGGCAAGTCGCCCCGGCCTGTGGCGAAGGCCTCACCGGTGGTATCAACTCCCACATCCGTCGAGCAGGTCCAGTCGTCGCCGAAGAAGACGGTGTTCGTATCCTATCGGCGCGACGACAGCGCAGATGTCACGGGTCGCATCTACGATCGCCTCAGCAGTCACTTCGGCACGGCGGAGGTGTTCAAGGATGTCGACTCCATACCCCTTGGCCGGGATTTTCGGGACGTCATCCGTGGCGCGGTCGCAAAGGCATCTGTTGTGGTGGTCGTGATCGGCAGGCATTGGCTGGGGTCAGACCAAAAGACCGGCAGCCCACGTATCCACGATGCGAACGACTTCGTGAGGGCCGAGGTCTCTGCCGCCCTGCAGCAGGGTAAACCCGTCATCCCCGTGTTTGTGTCGAACGGGAAAATGCCGATGGATTCGGACTTGCCGGAAGACATCAGGGACATCACCTACCGCAACGGGGTGCATGTCCGACCCGACCCCGATTTCGCCCATGATGTGGATCGGCTGATCCGGGGCATCGAGCGGGCCTGATCTGCTGTCGTCAGCCTGTTGGGCGCATCGAGGACCGATCTGAGGTTCTGGCCGGCTCCGCCACCATGGAGCTTTTTTTGGCCGATGCAAGACCATCTTTTGGCAATCGAGCCCACCGAACCTCCAGCCGCGGGGAAAACTACGCTAAAGTGAATCCCTATTGATCGGGTATATCGCCCATGGAAGGACGAATTTGCTTCCGGCAGGATGGGATTGTCGGGCTGGGGCGCTTGGCGCCAGTTTGGGAAAGGGGATACAACGCGGGGCTTTCAGGCAGTTGAAGCCACGAGACGCTGCGGGCTTGGAGATATCACAGATGCCAATTCTTGTCTGGTCTGAGGAATACAGTATCAACGTGGCGGAGATCGACGCACAGCACAAAAAGCTGCTCGAATTCGTCAACAAACTGCACGCCGGCGTGGCAGCCGAGATCGACAGGGAGGAACTGCGAGGCCTGTTTGAGGACCTGGTTGAATACACGCGCTTCCATTTCGAATCCGAAGAAAAACTGATGGCCGAGCATGGAATGGCGACCGACACCATGCACCACAAGGACCACAAGTTGCTGCTCGGGCAGTTGGAGAAGATCGTCGATGCCATCTCGCGGGGGAAACAGCCCGCTTTCTACTCGCAATACGACGTCTCAAATGACTGGTTTCTCGCCCACATTCTGGGATTCGACAAGAGGATGGGCGCAGCGCTCAACAGCAAGGGCGTGTTTTGAGGGCCGACCTGTATCCGGTTCAAACGTATAGCAGTATCGCGAAGTAGTGACAGATGCTGCCCGCCAGCACGAACAGATGCCAGATCCCGTGGGCGCGCGGATACCAGTGGTCCATCACATAAAAGACGATGCCGACCGTGTACGCGATGCCCCCGGCCAGCAGCCAGCGAAAGCCGGCGGGTGGGATCGAAGCCAGTAGCGGGTCCAGCGCAAACACGATCATCCAGCCCATCACCAGGTAGATGATCATCGGTACGATGCGTCTGCCGCCTCTGTGCACCGCATCCAGAACGATGCCTGAGACCGCAAGAGTCCAGATGCCGCCGAACAGCCACCACCCGACGCTGTCGCGCAGTGTCACCAGGATGAAGGGCGTGTAGGTGCCCGCGATCAGCAGATAGATTGCCTGGTGATCCAGAACCTTGAAGATCGCCTTCGGCCGGCCCTTGAGGCTGTGGTACAGGGTCGAGATCAGATACAGCAGGAAGAGTGTCACACCGTAGACGACAAAGCTGACCACCTTCCAGGTGTCGCCGCCGAGGGATCCGACCACGACCAGCACCACCGCAGCGATCAGGGCCAGGACCGCACCTACCAGGTGACTGATGCTGTTGAATCTTTCTCCCGGGTACATTAGCGGAACGCTCCATCCCTCCCGCCGAATCCTGCACGCCGAAATGCGGTTTGTCCGCATGAGCGAGCGGCTACGGAGGGGCATACTGCAAGGCTTCGCGCGTTCAAAGATGCGGCCCTGTGTTCGGATAGGGCCGGAAAACCGGCAGTTTCTGGCTCAGTGGCGGCGGTATGCCGTGGTCCAGGAGCTGAGATCTCTACTCCTGCGCGGCCGTTCGTGGCGCCGGTCGTCATCCTCCATGCGCAGACTGCGGCGTCGGTCCTGACCTAAGCGGCGCTCTGGATCCAGGCGACGGTCGGGCAGCCCGATAAAGCGGCATTTGCACACCGTGGCGTCGCAGCCACTCACTGGGAGGTTGGGGGCCGATTCGAAGGGAAATTCCCGTCCTGCAAGCGGGGACGAGGCGCCACAATGTGATTCGACACTGACACCCCGGAATCTGTCGGCGTTCTGAAGTTTGAAAAGCTGAGCGGAGGGCGTCAGGAGAACGGACTCCTCGGGGTCCTGCTGCGCGGACCTTCTGCGCCGCCGGAGAAGCAGAAACAGACCCACAAGGGCCAGGAATATTCCACCAACTGCGAAAAGCGTGTATCCCATCGGCATCTCCGGCGGCCAGGATGCTGCGGCGCGATCAGAACAGGAATTAGAGGATACTCAAAATCGGTGCCGGGAGAACCCTTCCAAAGGTTACCTGGTTCACATAACGGAAGTATGGTCGATGTGCGGGCGATTGTTCGCCGCTTTCGAAAAACTCAGGATCGGGAAGGTTTCCCGGTGAGTCGGGCGGCGTCGGTCGGGGCGATCAGACGCCGCCGCTGTGTACGATCTCGTAATACAGCTTTTCCAGCTCCGCCTTGTGCTGGGTCTCTTCGTCTGCAAGAAACGCGAAAAGGTCCCGGATCACACCGGGTGCGGTTGTTTCGGCCAGTTCGCGGTACTGTTCCATCGCGGCCTGTTCCCGCCCCAGCGCGTATTGCAGGACGCTCTGGTCGTCCGGTTTGTCGCCCAGCTGCGGCAGTTGGATGCAGTCGGAAAACCTGTGGTCGGCGGCGGGGGTGGCGATACGTGCCCTGATCTGCTCCTCGATGTCATCACGCTGTGTAAGTTCGTTGAACAGGTCGAAGTGGCGCTGTTCCTCTTCTGCCAGTTCTTCGACCAGCCAGCGAATCTGCTTGCTCACCCTGGGCGCAAGGTCGCGGTAGAAATCCCTGGCGCTGCGTTCGAAAGAGGTGGCTGTTTCAAGGACTTCCGCGACCGTTTTGCTGCCGCGCATGCGATCTCGGCCATGTACGTGGCCTTCCTCGTTTTCATTCACAACGGGCTCTCCTGTCTCTGCGTCTGCCCCAGGTGCTGATCGATGCTGCGCGCGCAGCGATGTCCATCGGCGACTGCGTGGACCACATCGGGGCCGTTCACCATGTCTCCGGCCGCCCACAGCCACGGCTCTGAGCTGCGGCCGTCGGCGTCCACCTGCAGGCGCCCGCGATTCCATTCCAGTGCCTCTGTCAATACCTCGCCGAGCAGGGTGGTATCGGTCATCTGGCCAATGGCCTCGACGATCATTTCGGCCTCGTGCAATCGGCTGTCGCTGGCGTCATATTTTGGGGCGAAACGCTGCTGTTCATCGAATATCGATAGTACGCGCTGGGTGCGCAGGCCCACCAGCCGCCCGTCCTCGACAATGCATTCCAGCGGGCCGCGGCTATCCTGGATCTCTATACCTTCCTCCAGCGATTCACGCACCTCGTCCGGGTCCGCCAGGAAATGCTCGCGGTCTTCCAGCGCGCTGACCGTAACCTTGACCTCGCCATAGGTCTGCCTCTGCAGTCTGGCCAGGCTGCGCGCCGCGTCCATGGCGACATTGCCGCCGCCGATGACGACGACGCTGCGTGGCACTGTGAGAGGGACGCCACGCGTGATCTGGTTCAGGATATCCACCGCCTTGAGAACGTTCGGGTGATCAGCCGCCGGGATCCGGGTCGAGCGTCCAAGCTTCAGGCCGAGCCCCAGCATGACCGCGTCGTAGTCCTCGCGCAGTTGCGCCATGCTGATGTCACGTCCCACCCAGGTATTGCAGCGGATCTCGACCCCCATCGACCGAATCACCTCGATATCGGCATCGAGGCAATCGTAGGGCAGGCGGTACTCGGGGATGCCATACCGCGGCATGCCGCCAGGCTTGTCCATGCCCTCGAACACCGTGACGCTGTGCCCCTTGCGCGTCAGGTCGAAGGCCGCGGTCAGCCCGGCAGGACCGGAGCCGACGATGGCGACCTTGCGACCACTGGCCGGTGTGTCCGGCCGGCCGACGATGTCCTTGACCTGTTCGGGTGAGAACGCGTCCATGGCGTAACGCTTGAGCCAGCGTATCGCGATCGGTTCGCCGCGCTTGCCGATCGAGCATGCCGTTTCACAGCGATGGGTGCAGACGCGCCCACAGGTGTGTGCAAAGGGATTGGTCTTGTAGATCTGTCGGACCGCCTCTTCGAGATCGTCCTGCCAGATGGCTCGGATGTACTCCGGCGCATCCATGTGCGTGGGGCAGGCGTCATGGCACATGCCGCACTGCACGCAGCGGGAGGCCTCGATAATGGCCTGTTGTTTGTCGTAGCCGTAAACGATCTCGTCGAAGTTGTTGCTGCGCGATTCGGCGGGCAGTTCTCGCATTTCCTGGCGCACCGGATCCACCAGGTCGTTTTCCGCCGTCTTGTTCCAGCCTTCGCCGAACAGCTTGTCGTGCATGCCGCTCGAGTCCGGCAGCATGAAGTAGCTGGACAGCTCTTCATCGGTACAGGTATGTACGTATTCGCGTGACAGGCTGATCGAACCAGTGGGGCAGAGGTCCACGCATAATGCGCACCAGCAGCAGCGTCCGTAGTCGATCGCGGGGCGCAGATTGCGTATACCCTTGAGGGGGTCCTCAGGCAGTTCCGGGACTTTGACCATGGTGATGGCGGCATTGTCGCAGACCTTCTGGCAGGTCGAGCAGCCGACGCACTTTTCCCAGTCGTTGAGGTGAAAGCCCCGGTAGCGCAGTGCCGCAAGGCGCGGTTCGAGCGGCTCGGTCACCGCGGGCCGGCCAAAGAAAGACAGGCTCTTGAGCGGCGCAAGTATAGAGCCGGCGTCTTTGTAGTCGATGTCGGTCATCAGCGGTCGACCCCCGGCGGCCAGCCTTCGTAGGGCGGGCTCAGCCCGCCAATCACAACGTCGGGCATAGCCCGACCTACAAACTCATAACTCACGAATTCAAGGCTACTCACCGATCCACCTCCGGCGGCCAGCCGTCGTAGGGCGGGCTCGGCCCGCCAATCACAACGTCGGGCACGGCCCGACCTACAAATGTTCACCGATCCACCTCCGGCGGGCAGGCATCCAGGGAGAACATGATCTGCGCGACATCCTCGATGCGACAGCCGGTAACCAGGTGTTCGAGCACCTGCACCGCATGCATCGAGGATGGCCCACGTATATGCACCCGATAGGGGCGTTCGCCGCCGTCCGAGACCACGTACCAGCTCAATTCACCCTTGGACGATTCGATGCGGACATAGGCCTCGCCCGCCGGGACCTTCCATGCCAGTGGGTTGGGGATAGGCGCACGGATCGGGCCGTCGATGTTGGGAAGACGATCGATTACCTGACGCAGAATGCGCACGCTCTGGATCAGCTCGCTGCGGCGGACCAGGGTACGCGCCCAGGCATCACCGGGCTGTTCGGTCGGGATATCGAAATCAAGCTGGTCATAGACCAGGTAGGGATCGTCGCGTCGTACGTCGAAGGCCAGGCCGGTGGCGCGCAGGTTCGGGCCGGTCACGCCCCATTCCAGTGCCTGAGTCTGGGTGATGGGGCCGGTCTGCTTGGCGCGCGTCACGAATACCCGGTTGGTGAATAAAAGGTTGTCATAATCAGGCAGGCGAGAGTCGATGTAGTCCAGAGTATCGCTGACACGTTGCAGGAAGCCTTCCGGAACATCGCGGCGCACCCCGCCGGGGATGTTGTAGATACTGTAGACACGCCCGCCCGTGAACTCCTCGAACAGATCGAGTATCTGATCACGGTCGGCCACACCCCAGAACATCGGGCTGTACATGCCGGTGGTCGCGGCATGGCCGCCGAATGTGAAGAGATGTGCCGCCAGGCGCGACAGTTCCAGCTGCAGTACCCGCAGCCATTGCGCGCGTTCAGGCACATCGAGGCCGCACAGTTGCTCGACCGCCATCGAGTAGGCGACTTCCATGGGGGCAGGGTCGGGCACACAGATCCGCGGGACCAGCGCGATGTTCTGAATCCACAGGCGCTGTTCCATCAACTTCTCGAAGCCACGGTGCAGGTAACCGCCATCGGCGCGCGCGGCAACCACCTCGTCGCCGTGCACCTTGACCTTTAGTGCATAGTTGCCCTCGATGCCGGGGTGATTGGGGCCGAAGTTGATTTCAAACTCGTTGCTCGGCGGGTGGTTTCTGGCTTCGTAGTTTTCGGCTCTCATCGGATTTGCCCATTCAGGAATGCCGAGTCACAAACTGGTAGGGTGGGCTGTGCCCGCCGGTCGGATTGTCGGGCGCAGCCCGACCTGCGAGAGTGCGGAGGTTCTGCAATTTCACATCGGCGTAGGGCGGGCTGTGCCCGCCGGTCGGATTGTCGGGAGTAGCCCGACCTACGATGATCGATGGATTGGTTGCGGAGTTCAGCCCTCATCTTCCGACCTCCGGCTGAAACGCTGCTCGTCGGGTGGCGTGACGACACCACCGCCCTGTTGTTCGAGTTCGATCAGCCAGTCCGGACGATAGTCCTGCCAGTCGAAGTGATCATTGACCCAGGCCTCGCTGTCGAATTCCTTGCGCATCGGCGGTGGGCCGTCCCACTCGGTCAGGATGAACTTCTCCATGTCCGGCGCGCCCTCGAAGAACACGCCGTACATCTCGTGGATATCCCGTTCGAAGAAGCCGGCAGGGTGATAGATGTCATACACCGAGACGTATAAGCCCGGCTCGCGCGCGATCCGCGTATGCACGGAGACCAGCAGGCTCAGCTCGTAGGACCACAGGTGATAGACCAGCTCGAATTCGTTGTCGTCTGGCCAGTCGACACAGCTTATCGCCGACAGGTGAACGAAACCGGCCCGTCCCTTGAGCAATTCGAGCAGAGCGGGCAGGGCATCGGCTGCGACATCGACCCGTGTACGGCGTTCGCTTTTTTGCCGGACTTTGACCTCTTTGGCCTCGCCGAGGATGATGCTCAGGCGTTCGACCGGCAGGGGTGCGGCATTCACGATTTCACCTCCAGCTTGTCGCCCAGGCCGAGTCGCATATCCAATGCCTCGAGTGGCTTTTGATGTTGTTTCAGCAGCTCTGTGTGCTTTCCCTGGGTCTCGTCGCTCAACAGACCATAGTGTCTGGCCTCTGCAATCACGTTGGTCGGTGTCTGCCAGGTTTCGCCGAACAGGCGTTGCTGGTTGCCCAGGTAGTAGTCGTAGCGACGGTAGTAGTCCTGCCAGCCATTGGCCTCGCCGGCGGCGATCTTGTCCATCAGCCGGCGCAGGCCGGTGATGACGGCCTCGGGGCGCGGCATGCAGCCGGCGATATACAGATCGACGGGCATGTAGTCATTCAGCTTCTTCGCGGTCGCATACGACTGCCAGTACATGCCGCCGTTGACCGTGCACGAGCAGATGCCGATCACGTACTTGGGTGAGCCCATCTGCTCGTAGGTCAGCATCACGCGCTTGAGTGTCTTGACCGAGACATAGCCGGTGATCAGCAGGATGTCGGCCTGGCGTGGTGAAACCATGGGCGAGATGCCGAGCCGCTCCATGTCGAAGCGCGAGGTCATCGCCGGCGGCAGTTCGATGGCGCCGCAGCCGGTGCAATAGTGCAGGATGAACAACGAGCGCGAGCGGCAGAAGGCGGTCAGCTCGTCGAAAACGCGGCTGAAGATATTGCCACCCCTGGCTGTTTGCGGGTGGGGCTGTTCGATCCTGGCCGGGAACTGATTTGTTTCAGCCAGATTGTCGGGCCGGGCCCGACCTACGATTTTTGAGTGGTCGGATTCAGACATGCGTTTGTCCTTGCACAACGAAGCGTTTCTCGGCCGGTAGGGCGGGCTGTGCCCGCCGGTCAGATTGTCGGGCGCAGCCCGACCTACGATGGTGGAGTAATCTGATTCCGGCATGAAAGCAGTTATCGGCCGGTAGGGCGGGCTGCGCCCGCCGGTCAGATTGTCGGGCAAAGCCCGACCTACGATCGATGATCCCTTTCATGAGCCGACGAACACGAGGCCCAGCAGCCCAAGTATCACTGGCCACTTCCAAAGCATGGTGATCATGTCCTCGGTGCGGTACCGTGGGAACAGAAATGCCACCGACATGGGTATCAGCAGCACCGCGAACGACTTGGCCAGGAACGTAATCCAGTTTTCACCGCCACCGAGAAAAAGTGTCACGTAAAGCACGCTGGCGGTGTACAGCTGGAAACACTGCATCACGAACAGCCCACCGAGGAACTTGCCGCCCATCTCGACCATAGGCCCGGTGGCGATTTCGGCCGGTGCGACATAAATCTCGAACGGCTGCTTGCCGAGCATCCCCTGCAGCGCAAACAGGCCAGCCAGGGCAAGCAGCGGCATCTGGGTGATGCCCCAGGCCTCGAAACCGCCTGCCTGCTGCTGTGAAATCACGTCGACGAGGTTGGTGGTGCCAAAGTGCATGGCCACGCCGGCGATCACGATCACGAAGGGGATGTCGTAGGCAAGCATTGCCGTGAGTGCGCGCGAGATGCCGATGGACCCGTTCGGATTGGCGCACTGGCCGACCCCCAGGGCCAGGCCCAGTGATGGGATCATGGTCAGGTAGAGCAGGGTGATCATGCCGCCCTTTTCTGCAATGCCATTCATGCCTGGCACCGGTAACAGGGTTTCGGCAGCGACATAGCCACCGACCGCCATGACGATACCGATCTCGTGCAGCAGGCCGTGCGAGGTCTGGGTACGTTTGCCGTACAGCTTGACGATATCGTAAAGGGGCTGCAGCGTTGGCGGCCCGACGCGGCGCTGCAGGCGCGCGCCGATCTTGCGCATCATCAGCACCATGAACAGGCCAACGACGAATGCCACCAGCGGCATCACGGTCAGTTCAAAGAGAAGCTCAGCCCAATGCATGCCACATCATCCAGGTCATGACGACGGTTGTGCCGACCAGCGCCCAGAGTGCCGGGTTGGCCTGTTCGAAGAAGCCCCGCGCCAGCGTACTCGCAGCGCCGACTGCCGATGTCAGTGAGGATTCCAGCCAGACGAAACTGTTGCGGTACCAGGGCCGGATGCGATGCATCAGTCCGGCATAAAAGTTGTCGCTGTACTGATAACGCACGTCTGCGGTCAAGAAGTGGCCACCGGCATAGTTGTCCAGCTGATGCACGCGCTTGCTGCGTCCGCCAAGGCCGTAGAAGAGCACCGCACCGATACCGAAGCCGGCAAACAGCACGCCGCTGATCCAGATCATGTCGAGGCTACCGGCAGGGGATTCGATGCCGCCCAGCATATAGGCCACCGGCTGAAGTCCGATCGCCTGCTGTGCGGCCGCGATATGGGACAAAACCAGCCCAGGCGCCACCCCGGTCACGAAGACCAGGACACACAAGGACAGCATCGGGATGGTCATGCTCCAGGGTGCCTCCTTGACCTTGACATGCTCCAGGCGTAATTGGCCGAGGAAGGTGTTGTGCAGCAGTTTGTAAACACTGAGCACGGTACCGAGCGTGCTGATCACCGTGGCGACGAACAGTAACGGCATGCCCTCGCTGACCAGCGAGCGGTAGATCATCCACTTGGATACGAAGCCGTTCATCGGCGGCAGGCCGGCCAGGCCGATGATGCCGACCAACATGGCCAGGAAGGTTAGCGGCATGCGTGCGACCAGGCCGCCGAGTCGGTTCAGATCTGCAGTGCCGGTGCGGTGGATCACAGCGAAGACAGCGAGCACCAGGATGACCTGATAGCTCGCATAATTGAACACATGCAGCAGCCCCCCGGCGCTGCCGAGGCTGTCCGCAACCATTAAACCCAACAGCATGTAACCACCCTGGCCAACGCCATGCCAGCTCAGCAGCAGGCGGGCATCGTTCTGGCGCATGGCGACATAGGTTGGCAGGATCGCCGTGAATGCAGCGGCCCACAGCAGGATATCGCGCAGATCGATGACCTCCGGCCAGAGCGAAAGCGACAGCAGTTGATCGACGCCGATCAGTTTCATGGTCAACAGTGCGATACCGAACAGGCCCATGCGTGCGGAAATGGCGCCAAGGAAGGCGGATGCGGGACCGGGGCTGAATGCATAGGCTGGTGGCTGCCACAGATGAAAGGGAATGATGCCCATCTTGACTGCGAAGCCGGACACGAACAGCAGTGTGATCGACCACAGGGTGCCCCCAGACAGTTGCGGCGCGGCCGTCTGCAGCGCGGAGAATTGCAATGAACCGACGGCGGCATGGGTGATGACCATGCCGGCGAATATCGCCATGCCGCCCGCCAGGGCATAGACGATATATCGCAGGGTGGCGCGTACCGCCTCACCGCCGCGCAGCAACATCAGGATCAGGCCTGCCCAGCTGGTCAGCTCCCAGCCGATGAACAGTGAAATGAAGTCGGCTGCGGACAACAGAAGCATCATTGCGAGCACGTTGATCTGCAGGCCGGCATACAGCCAGCGCAGGCTGAGGCCCTGCTTGGCATTGACCTCGCCCCATTCGCCGGAAGCATAGGCGGCGGCGAAGCCCGCGGCGCCCACCGTGATCACGGCAAAGAGCCAGCCGAAGGCATTCATCTGCCAGCCGATATCGTTGCCAAGCAGCTTGAATGACACCGTGCTGTGTGCTGGCATCACCCGGCGTGAGCATGAACAGCAGACCCAGTTCGGCCGCGTAGGCGGCGACCAGAAGCCAGCGACCGAAGACGCTCGGTGCGAGCAGTGCGCTCAAGGGGATTGCAGCGGCCGCCACCAACAGTAGAAGATCAAACTCGCCGATCAACATGGGACCCCCCGATCAGACAGTTTGCCCGGCACAGCTCGACCTGCGGCTGTCGGAATTCGTCCGCTGAATAGGGCGGGTTGTGCCTGCCGGTCACATTGTCGGGCACAGCCCGACCTACGAGAGTGCGGAGTTTCCATAACATCAGGCGAAAGGCCGGGGCCAACCTGATGTAGGGCGGGCTGTGCCCGCCGGTCAGATTGTCGGGCGCAGCCCGACTTGCGAGAGTGCGGAGTTTGCATAACAACAGGCGAAAGGCCGGGGTCAACCCAATGTAGGGCGGGCTGTGCCCGCCGGCCAGATTGTCGGGCACAGCCCGACCTACGAGAGTGCGGAGTTTCCATAACATCAGGCGAAAGGCCGGGGTCAACCTGATGTAGGGCGGGCTGTGCCCGCCGGTCAGATTGTCGGGCGCAGCCCGACCTGCGGAGTGAGATCTCTGATGCGCGCATCATGGTCGAACCCCCTGTTTGTTCAGCACGGTCTCGACATATGCTTCGGTATCCACACCGGACTCAGCCATGGTGTTCAGTCCCTGCCAGAGCGGATTGATCATTACCGCAGAGGCAAGCAGAACAGCGGCGAACACCGCACTGGCAAACAGGTTGCCCGGATGCTGCCTCTGCGGCATCGCTTGTGCATCGGGCGACTTGTAGAGGATCGTCATGATACGCATCAGGTAGGCTCCCTCGAGAACGGTTCCCGCGAGGATGATCGCCATCGCTGCAAGTTGCAGGCTGCTGCCCGCATCTGCCAGACCGCCCAGCACCAGGAACTTCGACCAGAAACCCGGCAGCGGCGGCAGGCCAAGCAGCGACAGCGAAAACAGGACGAACAGCCCGGCACCGAGCCTGGATGCGGATGCCGCACCTCTGAGGCGCTCGATCGCGCCGCCCCAGCGGTCGGCCAGAAGGAACAGCGCCGACTTGACCACCAGGTGATGCATCGCCACGGTAACGCCGGCGATCAGTCCGACCTTGCCCGGCAGTGAAAAGGCGACGAATACCACGCCGAGCTGACCGACCGATGACCAGGCGAGCATTCGGGTGATGTCGCGTGCCTGGTAAGCGGCCAGTTCGCCGCTGATCACGCCGAGGACACCGAGTATCAGAAGGAGTTGGCGTGCCTCCTCCTGCGGGAACACCAGTAACAGTATGCGCACGATCGCGAGTACCGCGAGCTTGGAGGCCAGGCCGGCCAGCAGGGCGCTAACCCGTTTGTCTGCCGCGGCGTAGACTTCGGCCACCCAGCCGTTGACCGGGAAAAGTTCCGCCTTGACCCCGAAGCCGATCACCAGCATCGCGAAGGCGGCCAGGCCCTGCGGGTTGGCCAGCTGCCCGTTCAGGGTCGCGAGGTGGGCGAGGTTCAGGGTGCCGGTATTGAAATAGATCAGGGCGATGCCCATCAGGCCGAGCACCGAGCCCAGTGCGCTGATCAACAGATAGCGGAATGCGGCGACGAAGCCGGCCGATGATCCGTTGCCGGCGGCCAGGCCATAGGTGGCGACCGCAGCGAGTTCGTAAAATACATAGAGGTTGAACAGGTCACCCGACATGGCAAGGCCGATCAGTGAAGCGGCGAGCAACAGGGTCAGTGACTGGCGGCGGACGCCATCCTCGCCACCGCCACCCGGCCACAGCAACAGGGTGACCAGCGGCACCGCAAGTGCGAACAACAGTGCCAGCGGATCGATATAGAAGGTGATGCCGAGCGGCGGTGCGAATCCACCCATGGCGATGGCGTAGGGTGATTCGTAGGCCGAGGCGTTGGCGAACAGGACCAGTGCGGCCAGGGCCAGTGTCGACGGGCCGAGGATCGCGCTCAGCCAGCGCAGTCCACCACGGGCAGCCACCGGCAGCAGGAAGGCGCCGAGCAGGGGCAGGGCGACGGCCAGGGTCGGGTCAGTCATGTCGGACTCCCGCCTCGGCCGCTTCAACAGGCAGCGGCAATGGCCGCGCACCGGCCGGTTGTTCCAGGCTGCGCGACGGCGTGACGCCGGCGGCCGCATCGAGATCATCTTGCATGCGTTGACGGGCCATTCGCATATCCAGCGTGCCATAGCGTTGCCTGATCCGGATCACCAGGGTCAATGCCAGCGCCTGTACCCCAACGCCGATCACTATTGCGGTCAGGACCATGGCCTGCGGCACCGGATCGACCATCGCGTGTGCCGTTCTGGGGTCTATCACGATGGGTGCTACCGCGTCCCAGCGGTATCCGGCGAGGATCAGCAACAGGTTGGCGCCGGCCTCGGCGATCGCCAGCGCGAGCACCATCCGGAAAAGGTGGTTCGACAGCAGGATGCCGGCGATACCGATTGTGCTCAGGCCTATCGCCCCGATGAAGAAGATCACGCCGATCGACGTTGTCATGAGGTCGCCTCGTCGCTGGCCAGACGCGACAGCAGGCTGGCCAGTTCGGCACCGACCTTCAGGCCCACAGCCAGATAAAGCAGTGGCAGGCTGCCGCCGGAGACAAGCTCACCCAATACGCCCTTGTTCAACAGGGGTGTCAGAAATGCCTTGTCATCCAGCAGGGCCAGCACACCGATCGCGATGAAGGCGGTACCGGCCAGTCCCTCGACCAATGACAGCCAGGCATGGCTGAGCGTCTCGCTCGGGCGTGCCAGCAGCGGCAGAAAAAATGCGGCAGCCAGTACCACGCCACCCTGAAAACCACCGCCGGGCGTCAGGTGGCCATGCATCACGATATACAGCCCCACCACCAGCAGCAGTGGGAACAACAAATCAGTACCTGCCCGCATGATGAAGCCGGCCGGGCGTCGGTTTGAACCACCCTGGGCGGAGCCCAGCACCAGGCCGCCGGCAGTCGCGGCGGCAAACAGGATCGACAGCTCACCGAGCGTGTCGAGACCGCGGTAAGCGAGCACCACGGCTGTCACGAAATTGGCGGCACCCACTTCATCGGCTGCTGCCTTCTGAATGGCGTCACCGACCAGCATGGGTGGATCACCAAACGACAGGTTGCCGGTCAGAATCATCAACAGGAACACCAGGCCGCCGAGGAACAGCAGGGTGGCGAGGCTACGCATCGTCATTCTCCGCATCCCCGCCGACAGCCAGTCTGATGAGTCCGAGTCGACGCAGTGCCAGGGCCAGGATCAGGCTGCTGAGACCGGCGCCGACGGCAGCCTCGGTCATGGCCACATCTGGTGCCTGCAGAATCACGAACATCACGGAGACGCCGAGCGAGACGACCGATGCGGCAGCGACTGCGGCAAGCAGGTTGTCGAGCAGCAGCACCAGCAGCGCGGCGCCGAGGGTCAGTGCAACCACCGTCACGGCAATCCAGATCATGGTTCACTCCGATCGTTGCCCCACAGCGGCACGCCGGCGCTGTGAAACGCGCGTGCCAGGGTCGAGGAGCCGATGGGATTGGTCAACAGGATAAACAGTGCAATCACCAGCAGTTTGGTCCACCAATCGGGATGATGCAGTCCGATACCGAGCAACAGCGACAGCGAACCCAGTGTGACCGCCTTGGTGCCGGCCTGGATGCGGTTGTAGACATCCGGCATACGCAGCAGGCCGAGTGCACCGAGGAAACAGAACAGGGCGCCGACAATCATCAGGAGGTCCCCGAGCAGGCTCATGTGCGGTCCCCTTCGATGGCGCGGGCCAGCGCGACCACGCCGACGAACGCCAGCACCCCGTACAACAGCGCGACGTCCAGATACAGCGCCGAGTCGAACAGCAGCGCGAGGAACGCGATCGCTGCGGTGGCGATCACCGACAGGGTATCCGCCGCCACGATCCGGTCAGCGGTCCCGGGGCCCGTCCACAGCCTGAGCAGGGCCATGCCACAGGCGGCTCCCAGCAGTGCAAGCACGATGATTTCGGCGAGGGACAAGGTCATTCGAGGAACCCGCTCAGGTAACGTTCAAAGCCGCCCGCAATGTTCTCGGTGGCCGTCTGCATATCGGTTCCTGGCGGGCAGTCGACCCAATGCACAGTCAGGGTGTCCTCTTCGATATCGACGGTCAGGGTGCCGGGCGTCAGGGTGATGCTGTTGGCCAGCGCCAGGCGCCCCAGTTCAGAGCGCAACGAGGTGTTTATGTGCACCAATTCGGGGCGAATCGGTAGCGAGGGGCTCAGTACACGGCGTGCCATATCCAAATTGGACAGCACGAGTGCACGCGCCAGCCAGGCCAGGTAGAGGACAAATGCCAGGGGCGCCATCGGTGTGAGCCGGATGCCTGCCAGGAGCGGTTGTCGGCCCGCAGCAAGCACCGAGGCCGCGGCCGCAACCAGCAGGCCGGCGATAACTTCCTGGCGCTCCATCGATCCGGCCAGTAACAGCCAGAAAATCAAGGAAAAAGCGAAGGTGAAACTGAAGTGCTGCAGTTGCTGATACATCTTAGCAATTGGCTCGTTTGGCAGTCGCCCGCAAGTTGGCTTGTCTGGTCCCGGGCTTCGGCGGGAAGGATACCCCGGGCTTGGTTACAGCCCGATGAAACATTCGTTCGCGCGCGATCGTGATTTGTGGGGCCGACAGTTTGGTTCCTGCGCAATGATTTAGCAAGCTTCGTGCCGCAATTGATACGTTCTTCATGTTCCGGGAAGATGGGCCGTGAATAACAGGGTGTCGCGGTGGTGGGGACGGAGCGGCACACCGCGGTCTTGCATGTCGATTTGGCCCGTTGGGTCTCGGCCTTGCTTCCTCAAGATTGGATTCAAATGGACAAGACAGATTTTGCATCTTTGGTGGGCGGGGATCGCGCGACCATCTGGCATCCCTACAGCGCCATCGGTTCGGACACGCCGGTGTTTCCGGTTGTCTCGGCCCGTGGTGTGCGTCTGACACTCGCCGATGGGCGTGAGCTAATCGATGGGATGGCGTCCTGGTGGTGTGTGATCCACGGGTACAACCATCCCGTATTGAACAGGGCCATCCTTGATCAGACCGGTGACATGGCGCACGTGATGTTCGGTGGCATCACCCACCCACCGGCGGTGCGGCTTGCTGAAAAACTGGTCACGATCACCCCGGATGGGCTGGACCTGGTTTTTTTCGCTGACTCGGGCTCCGTTGCGGTCGAGGTCGCGCTCAAGATGGCGATCCAGTACTGGCACAGTCTGGGGCAGCCGCACAAACGCCGTTTTGTTGCCCTGCGCAGCGGCTACCATGGCGACACCCTGCACGCGATGTCGGTGTGCGACCCGGTGACCGGGATGCACTCGCTGTTCAATGACGTTCTGCCAATCCAGTACTTCGCGCCGGCGCCGCAGGGGGGCTTCGAAGGGGCGCCCTCGAACACCGATATTGAGGCGTTGGAGCACCTGTTCGCTGCGCACGCCGACGAGCTTGCGGGGCTGATCCTGGAACCGGTGGTGCAGGGTGCCGGCGGCATGCGCTTTTATCCACCCGCCTATCTGCGTGCTGCCAGGCAACTGTGTGATCGCCATGGGGTGCTGCTGATAGCCGATGAGATCGCCACCGGCTTCGGCCGCACGGGCAAGCTGTTTGCCTGTGAGCACGCGCAGATCAGCCCGGATATCCTTTGCCTGGGTAAGGCACTCACCGGTGGCTATATGACGATGGCGGCAACACTTGCTACCCGCGCGGTCGCAGAGGCGATCTCGCAGGGAAGTCCCGGCGTTTTCATGCATGGTCCAACCTTCATGGCCAACCCGCTGGCCTGCGCGGTATCGCTGGCGAGCATCGATCTGCTGCTGGAAACCGATTGGCAAGGCAATGTCGCGCGCATAGAGGGGGGGTTGCGCGTTGGCCTGGCGGGTTGCGCGCACATGCCTCATGTCACCGATGTGCGCGTACTCGGTGCGATCGGAGTAGTCGAATTAACGCACCCCGTCGATATGGAAACGGTCCAGCCGATGTTCGTGGAGCAGGGTGTTTGGGTGCGCCCGTTCGGCAAGCTGGTCTATCTGATGCCGCCGTTTGTGATGGACGACAAGGATCTGGCGACCTTGACGGCGGCGGTGACTCGGGTGGTGGCTCATCTGAACGTCGATGGAGAGCGATGCCTGCCGGCGGGTGGGTAGGGCCATGCCAGCGCGCTCAATTGAAGGCTCAATCCACCCAGTGCAACACGTTCCGTATAACTGACCAACGGTGTTGGCTCGCGGTTTGGTGCTTGCCCAGTATCCACCTGTCGTATAGCGCGTCTATGGTGCCGTTCTTCTTGTTGAGGTCGATCCACAGCCTGAGATAATCCGCCAGTGCTCTTTCTTCATAGGGTAGTGGCAGGGCCATGGGTACCTTGGCCTTGCTGTTCTCCGGTACCACTACGGAATACTCGGGATAGAGCAGGCTCCAGGCCGCGGCCTCCTGGGCCGGCATTACCATGGTGTCGAACCGTCTGCCCTGGTCTTTGATGAATTGCAGGGGTGACAAGACCTCGCGTATCGTGGCGTCAGGTAGTGCCGCCATCACCCGACGACGAAAATAGTCCGATTCCATGACCGCAACCGAGAGTCCGGGCGTGTTTGCCACCGCTTCGAGGTCATAGAAGTGATTGCGCTTGTGATCCAGTACCAGGAAGGCGGGCTCCAGATCCAGGTAGGGCTCGGAGACGGTCAGGTCGACAGCCAGATCCGGTGAGGCCAGCATCCCGGTTCCAATGTCGCAATCCCCGAGCTTGAGATGTACCGGTACAGCCTGCTGATAGTCTGCCGGCAGGAACTCAAGCCGAACGCCGAGGCTGGATGCGAGCTTGTGTATCAGCGCGATGTCGAAACCCACCAGTTCGTCATCGCCGTTGAAATAGGAAAACGGCATTCGGCTGCTGTTGTAGCAGACCCGCAGCAGACCCCGGGATTTGATCAGCTGCAGCCGGTTCATGCCTTCGGGTGCCGGGGGAATATCCACCGGCATGATCCGGTAGACCTTGTCAGGCACCGAGCGGTCCATCAGTTGCATCCCGGCAATGATCTGATCCTTATCGTAGGCGTTGTCCATTGTCAGGGTGAACACGGTTCGCAGCGTCACGATCGTCAACGCGAGGGCAGCCACGCTGATCAGGACATAGCGGAGTATGCGCCGCGGATTCACGCGTATCAGACCGTTCATGGAGAAGGCGCCCAGGAGGGTCAGGGTCAGGAGGAACATGGCTGCCAGCAGCGTGGCAAACCGGCTGTTGATCACGCCGGTGGCCAGGAACAGCTCGAACAGGTCACTCGGCACCCGGGCGATTTCCAAGATGAATGGCACTGCGATGGATGCACTGGCAAACAGACTCGCGAGGCCGGCCGCTGCCACGGCCGGAAAGTCCTCGATCTCGACCGGATAACCCGAATACCAACCGGCGAAGAGTACGAAGGTCAGGGTGAAGAGCTTACCCGCGTGCGGGAAATTGAAGGACACGGGCACGATGACCTCGACCGCGGCCTCTGCACGCTCTTTTTCCTGTGCGTACTGAGCGATCAGATCCTTGCTCTTCTCCACCAGCATCGGCAAGACCACGAACAGGCTGCCGGTCGCGAAGGCGGTCAGCAGTGCGTCGCGGGTGGATCCAACCACCTGGCGGTAGCTCAGTGGTGTCAGTGCCATTACCAGGCCGGGAAGTATCCAGAGGGAGGTCAGCAGCGAGACGCCCACGTAGGCCCAGATAAAGATCCCGAGACGTTGTATCTCGGCAAGCTGCATTGTGCCCGCCGCCGCCGCGGTGATTGCAAAAACCCCGATCGGTGTCAGTTTCACGATAAAGTGAGCGACCCGCATCAGCGCCTCCATCATGATATCCATGCCGTTAAGCAGAGTCTGTTTGTCTTCGATACCGATCACGGCAATCCCGACCGCGACGCTGAAGACGACCACCGCCGGCACCAGGTTGTTGGCCAGCGCATGAAACAGGTTGGAGGGGACGTAGAGTCCGAGAAAATCGACCGGTGGCCGCCGGTCGGTCAGGGCGTTGCTGAAAAACGAGGAGCTTTCCCAGCTGGGGAAGGTGAGTGGGAAGACGAACACGATCGCGAGGGTAACCGTCCAGAGCAGTAACAGCACCAGGCCGACCTTGCGCGCCAGCAGCAGCGCGTCGGCATAGTCGAGGCGACCCAGGCCCGTGACCAGCGAAAGCATCACGTAAGGCAAGACGGTCATCTGCAGCAGCTTGATCCAGATTTCGCCGATGACTTCGAGAAAGGCGACCATTTCGCCGAAAAACAGACCGGCCAGTACTCCGAGGCCGAGGCCCATGAATATCATGGTTGAAAGGTTCAGGCCTTGTTTGATCGGTGCGGCGAGTTCGCGATCTGGATTAGTCAATGCAGATTGTCTCTTGGTTTTGGTGTTGCGCCTGTCGGGATTTTCAGGTCCGCCACAACCGAGTCCACTATACAATCTCCTTGGGATCCAGTACCTGTCGGCGAAGATGACGGTTGATCCCGGATTGCGGACTTTGCATGAGGTTTAAAGTCGTAGCGGATTGTTATACTTTGCCTCCCGTTTCAAGGCCCTCTAAGGAACGCTTGATGAAACAGTTCTTACCAGCCCTTTTTTCCGCTCCGTTGGTTGCGACGTTACTTTTTGCAGCTCCTGTGGCACTAGCATCAACTGCAGCGCCCGTCGCCGCGCCCTCCCAGGAGTATCGGCAATGGATCGTCGATATGAAAACGGCGGAGCGCGGGCCGTTTTCCAGGCTGCGCTGGTTTTGCACCGACGGGCGGATTACGCCTCCCAAGCCCTACGTCTGTGGTGAGGAGGGCGGTCACCAGCACGGCGAATGGAGCAAGCAGACCAAGGAATTGCGTGGCAAGGGGTACAAGATAGCCAACGTGCTGGCTGGCACTGATGGGAAAGAACTGATCGCGCAACCTGATTTCGTCGACCTTTACAACCAGATGCTGATTGAAAAGTATCTGGTTGCCGCTGACGATGGCTGGATACTGCGCCGTGCCATGTTCTATCGCGGTGCCATTCAGGAGGAAGACGAAGCCGAGGGCGGGCGGAATCTGCTGGTGGCCATGATCGCCAGACCCGAGTGGATCGGAACGCGTTTCCCGGCAATGCGAATCGGTGTCCGCCTGTTACCGCATGGCAAGGAGACCGCGTCGGTGCAGAAGGTGCGCCAGCTGTCGGCCTCGCTGTCCGACCAGGACGAGGGCTTCGAGGGTCTGCGTGGCAAGATTCACGGCACCCCGGATGCCGGCGATGCGCAGCGGGTGCGTGACTATGCGGCCAAGGTATCCGACCCGGATATGAAGGCCAAGTATCTGGGACTGGCCGAAGAGATCGACCAGGTCTACCAGTCCAGCTCCCTGCCGGAACTGCTTGAGTCCAGTGCCAAAGTCTATTCGGGTGGACCCTGGCTGCAGAAACTGCTGCGCGATGCAGCCGGTGCGTATACGCAGGATGCGACGGCGGGCAACCACTACAAGGTGACAGCGTCACTGCTGGCCGAACTGCGTGACGCCATGCCGAGGATCAAGAGCGCATCGGCCCGGCTCAGCGTGATGGACCTGAGTCTGGCCGTCGAGGCCGAAAACTTCCGTGCCAGTGCCGAACTGCGAGAGCAGTTGCCCCAGGCAAGCCGTCATCAGCGTGTCGAATGGTTGCACGCCGCCATCGATGCCGCTTACGGGACCGGCGCCATAAACCAGCGCGGTCGCCATGAACTGCAACAGACACTGGCCAGCCTCAGTCCCGAAAATCTGGAATTGGGTGTCTACCTCGAGGCCCTGGGTTACCTCGGGCGGGTGCCTGGCTGGGGCACACAGGGACTGCGCTTCCAGTTCTACGAGTCGATGGAGAAGATGGCGGAGATCGAGCCCCTGGCGCTGCATTTCATCCAGGATCAGCTGCGTGGTTCGCCACTGTTGTTCTATTCTCAGCTGCTCGACAGCCTGCAGCGCGATGCCAACAGGCTGGCCGGCGTGCATCACAAATTGTTTGGCAAGGATATCGGGGTGGGCTTCCGTGCACTGAACCCCGGCCTGGCCCGTGGCACCCTGCATGCCCGTCCCGACCTGAAGCAGCTTGCTGCGTTTGCGGACGACGGTATCTATCTGTTGCCGGAGACCGTCTCCGACCTGCCGCCGGTGGCGGGCATCATGACAGCCGGCGAGGGTAACCCGCTGTCGCACGTTCAGCTGCTGGCGCGCAACCTGGGTATCCCCAATGTGGGCGTGGACGAGAGCCTGCTGTCTGTCATTAGGGAACATGATGGCCAGGCAGTGGTCATGGCAGTCAGCCCCGCGGGCTTGGTCGAGCTGTCCCAGGACGGAAACAACTGGAATGCGGTCTTTGGAAAAACCGAGGCGAGCCAGGATGTCGTCATCCGGCCCGACCTGGAAAAACTCGATCTCAGCGTCAGGGACTTCATCAACCTCGACCAGCTCAGTGCCTCGGACTCGGGACGTACGGTCGGGCCGAAGGCCGCCAAGCTGGGCGAGCTGCGCAAACACTTCCCCGAGGCAGTGTCACCGGGCGTGGCGATTCCCTTTGGTGTGTTCCGCGAGGTCGTGCTGGACCAGCCTTACAGGCAGACACAGCAGACGGTGTTCGAGTGGATGGTGGAAAACTATCGCAACATCGAAAAGCTGCCGGCCGGCTCGGCGGAACGCAAGGAGACCGCAGAGCGCTTCCGTGCCGAGCTGTATGACCTGATCCTGCAGGCACGCCTCGATGAAAGTTATCAGCAGCGGCTGCGATCGGCCATGCAACAGGCCTTCGGCTCGCTGGACGGACTGGGTGTGTTCGTCCGTTCCGATACCAACGTCGAGGATCTGGCCGGTTTCACCGGCGCGGGGTTGAACCTGACGCTGCCCAACGTGGTGGGTTTTGACAATGTCGTGGACGGGATTATCAAGGTCTGGGCCTCGCCCTTCACCGCGCGCGCGTTTGCCTGGCGTCAGTCGCATATGGAGTCACCGGAAAACGTCTATCCTGCGGTCCTGCTGCTCAAGTCGGTACCGAATGACAAGTCCGGCGTGATGGTCACCCAGGATATCGATACCGGTGACCGAAACGTGATATCAGTAGCCGTCAACGAGGGTGTGGGTGGCGCAGTCGATGGACAGTCGAGCGAGTCCCTGCGGATCGATACCCGCGACGGTTCTGTCAAGGTTCTGGCGATGGCCACGGCCCCCTGGCGGCGCAATCCGGCCCCGGGTGGCGGGGTCGACAGGCTGCCGGTGAGTGGCGACGAAGCGGTATTGAAGCCGGACGAGATCAAGCGGCTGATCCGGTTCGCCAAGGAGCTTCCGGATCGTTTCCCGCCGATCACGGACGATCAGGGAAACCCTGCACCGGCAGACATCGAATTCGGTTTCCTCGATGGGGAGCTGCGGCTTTTCCAGCTGCGCCCCTTCCTGGAGAGCCGCAAGGCGCGCGGCAGTAACTATCTGAGCGAAATGGACAAGTCGCTGCAGGCAACGATGGACAAGAAGGTCAATATGCTCGAGGTGCCGAATGAATAGAATCACCCATCTTGGGGCCTCGTTGGTCCTTTCCGTGTTGATCATACCTGCACTGGTGCAGGCCTACCCGATAGACGGTTACACGGAAACCGGCATTCGCCGGGTCGAGGGTGTGCGTCTGGTCGAGGAAGGTACGATTCCAGGGACAAAACAGCCGCCCGGTGCACTGCTGCCAACGGCGGCGGTCGACCTGCGTCTGCTCGATTATCGGAATATGGAGTTGCCCGCGCCCGATCCGCTCTTTACGAAGGAGATCCTGGGACTGCTTGGGAGTCGGGCGAATCAGTACGGTATTGCAGTACTGGATCTGTCCAATCCGGAAAAGCCGCGTTATGCGGAACACCGCGGCGACTTTCGGCAGAATGTCGGCAGTGTCGGCAAGCTGGTCGTCGCGCTGGGTCTTTTCCAGGCACTGGCCGACGCCTGGCCGGATGATATCGAGAAGCGTCGCGAGATACTCAAGAATACTGTCGTAACCGCGGACGCGTTCAGTCAATCGGATCACCACAAGATCCGCATCTTCGACGTCGATACCAACAAGCTGACCCGGCGGACCATGCAGGTCGGTGACCAGGGCTCCCTGTGGGAGTATCTGGACTGGACCCTGTCGGTGAGTTCCAACGCGGCTGCCGCCATGACCATGCGCGAGGCGATGCTGCTGCGTCATTTCGGCAAGGACTACCCGGTGCCGGAGGCCGAGATCGAGCGTTTCTTCAAAGACACCCCCGCCCGTGAGCTGACCGAACTGTTCCAGCAGACCTTCTTCGAGCCCATTACGCGCAACGGTCTGGATCTGGAGCAGCTGCGCCAGGGCAGCTTCTTCACCCACATGGGTAAGAAGAAGGTCAACGGCGGAGGCAACAGCTACGGTACCGCACGGGAGCTGATGAGATACCTCCTGCGCATGGAACAGGGGCGGCTGGTCGACGAGTTTTCAAGCCGCCAGATCAAGCGCCTGCTGTACATGACCGAGCGGCGTATCCGCTATGCATCGTCTCCCGCGCTCACCGATTCGGCGGTTTATTTCAAATCGGGCTCACTCTACGAGTGCAAGAAAGAGCCGGACTTCAAGTGCGGCGCCTACAAAGGCAATGTCAGAAACTACATGAACTCGGTTGCGATCATCGAGTACCCGCCGGGTGACAACCGGCTGTTCTACATGTCGACGTTGATCTCCAACGTGTTGCGCGAAAACTCGGCAGTCGATCACCAGACGATGGGCACCAGGATTCACCGCCTTATCCAGCAGGCCAACCCGGAAGCCCAACCCGCCAAGCAGGTCGTGGGGGCCAAACCTGCGTCCTGAGGATGCACGGATACCGCATGTTACGAGGCCTGTTCGTCTGCATTCTTCTGATCGCCGCACTGCCCACCTGGGCAGGCAGCGACGACAGATTTCCTGTTCTTTGGGACAGCAATGATCCGGTTCTGCAGGGCAAGCTGGAAGAAATTCTGGCATGGCTGGGCCATGCCCGGGCCATAAAGAACAAGAAACTTGCGGTTGTTCTGGTCGACATCACAGATCTGGACAAGCCGCGAGTGGCCGCGGTGAACGGCAACCATATGATCTATGCCGCAAGCGTTCCCAAGATCGCGATACTGCTGGGCGCCTTTGTCGAGATCAGGGAAGGGAATATGACCCTCGACCAGGAAACGCGCGAGTCCCTGACCCGAATGATCCGCTATTCTTCCAACGTGGATGCGACGCGTATGCTCAAGCGCATCGGCAAGCAGCGCCTCCTGGAGATTCTGCAATCAGAGGAGTTCCATCTCTATGACCCGAAGGTGAACGGCGGCCTTTGGGTTGGCAAGGAATACGGTAAGTCCGCGGCCTACAAGCGAGATCCTCTGCATAAACTTTCGCACGGCGCGACCGCCATGCAGGTCGCACGGTTTTACTACCTGCTGGAAACCGGGCAGGTGGTCGGCAAAAGGCTCAGTGTCGTAATGAAATCGATGCTTGGCGACCCGGGAATCAATCACAAATTCGTCAAGGGCCTCGCAGAATATCCCGAGGTGGAAATCTTCCGTAAGTCCGGCTCCTGGAAACGATGGCATGGAGACAGCGCGATCGTGGAGATCGGTGGTCTCAGATACATTGTCGTCGGACTGGTGGAGGACTCCAGGGGCGGCACCTGGCTGAGTGAGATGATCAAGCCGATTCATAAATTGATGCTGGCAGAGCACCCCGAAGCCGCCGAGCAATGATGATCATGTCGCATCGCCGCCGCCACGGAAAGGTCCCTTGCGCACCTGCGATGTATTTCCCCCAAAGCCCGTTGCGATTGCTGTCGGCGATGCTGTTGATGGTGTTGCTGCAAGGGTGCAGTACACATCAGGCGGAAGTCGATACTCATGAGAACCTGAATGCTGCGTTGTGGACACAGACGTCGGTGGAATATGCGGCGACTACGTTGCAGGCCTACCGGCTCGCGGCATCGAACCTGGACCGCGCACTCCTGGATCCGCATTGGGTGGCAGCCCTCGAGCAGGGTGATGGCCACGCGCATCTACCGCCCGCGATCATACTGGACCTCGATCAGACGGTGCTGGATACGAGCCATTACAATGCGCGGATAATCCGGGAATACGGCAGCCATTCGCAGCAGCATTTTGCGGAGTGGTGCGACGAGTCTGCGGTGCCGGCCATCCCGGGAGCGAAGGATTTTATTGACCATGCTGTCGCAAGGGGTGTCACGGTTTTCTACAACAGCGCGCGGCGTGAGGCCTTGCGTGACTGCACCACACGGAACCTGCGGGCACTTGGGTTGCCGCTTCCAGGGCCGGATCGACTTTTGTTGAACGACGGCACGCCATCGTCGGGCAAATCAATTCAGCGCGCCAGGGTCGCCTCAAGATACCGGGTGCTGCTGCTGGTGGGTGACGACTTGAATGATTTCGTGAGTGGTGCGAAATCTGATTCGGATAAACGCCGGGCCCTGGCCGCGAGGCACGCCGGCCGCTGGGGCAGGGAATGGATTATTCTGCCGAATCCGATGTACGGCAGTTGGGAGTCATCCTTATATGGGTTTGACTACCGCCTGCCGAGGGACGAGCGGCTGGACCGCCTTTTGCAGCAACTGGAACAGTAGCGTCCGGGTCAGGCGATCCCTTCGCGTGATGCGGCATCCGAAGCGCGACGATGTTCCCTGACGAGCAATACGCCCGCCACCAGCCAGCAAAGCACCAGGAACACGTTGAATAAAAAGAATTGGTTGGTGGCCAGGGCCAGCACGTGCACCCCGATCAGTACCGTGATCGCCGCCAGACCATCACCGAGACGTACATACAGGGTATCAATGGCTGGCTTGCCATGAAATTTCATGGCAGAGCTGACGGGCAGCCAGAGTACGTGGCGGGATGTGTTGTTCAGCGAATAGTCCGTTGCATTCTCTGCAACCTTCATCATTTTGACGATCGCCAGTATCGGCAGCAGCGCCATGACCGTGTAAGACGTGAGTGCAATGACCGGCAGGATCAGGAGAATGGCTGCAAATCCACCGTACTTCAGCAGGCGTGAGGCGACGAACGCCTGCAGCAGCAGTGCCACACTGTTCACCCAGAAGTAGAAATTACCGTAAAAGGCCGTGGTGCCGTCGCGTACGAATGCCAGCAGCTCGCGGCCACCTGTGAGACCTTGACCCTGGGCCTGCTCTGCCAGATTCTCCTGGACGACCCGGAACAACAGGTTTTCGCCATTGGTGTTGACCCAGTTGGTGAACAGGGTCACCAGGGCTGCCAGCAGCAGGAACCGGCTGACCAGCACGAGTCTTGCACCGCTCCAGATACTTGTCTCCCGCAGTTCTTCTGTATCTGGCGAGGACTTCGCGGGTGCCATCGTCTTGTCCACCTCACTCCGCTGCCCCAGCTGTCTATCGACCCGGCGTACCAGCAGTATGGAGACAACAAGCGGAGCGGTAGCGACCAGCAGCAATGCCTCGGTCGGTACGAGCCCGGAATCGACCAGACGGTCCACCAACCAGGAGCCCGCGGCGGCGCCTGCCGTAGCACCTACGGCAATCAACGGCAACATACGCTTGCCGCGTTCGTCGGTGTAGATGTCGGCGCAGAAGGTCCAGAACTGGGCAACCACGAACACACCGAACATCCCGACCCACAGGTAGTAGATGATGCCCGACAGCGGCAGCTGCTCTAAAAAGAAATTGGGCTGCAGGAACCAGAAGATCACCATATTGGATATGCAGAACAGCGTTGCGCGGGTAAAAAGCGTGACTCCTGTCCCAACGCTCGGAGAGCCGCGCATACCAGCCGACGACGAACAGCAGGATAATGCTTTGCGCGAAGCTGGAATAGGCCTTGACCTCCATCTTCGACAATCCCTGGATATCCGATATGGCGATCCATCCCTCCCGAAGTGGCTTGATAAAATAGTAGGCCAGCAGAATCAGGAAGACGTTGGCAAACATCATCAATGCAGTGCTGCCTTCTCCGGGCTTCACTTCGGTGAACAAACGCAGAAACCTTTCTGTGGTCGTCAGTTGGGTCATATCGCAGGAAGCTCGGGTCAGAAAGAGGAAACTGGATTCTTTGCGGTGGTTGACGATAGCAGGCCGCAACGGGTTTTGTCTCAGGGGCAGGCGCCCGCGGCAGGTTTGCCTGAGACCGGCCGCTCTGGCGAACGGCGGCGGTGCCTGCGACACGAAGCGGCGTGACAGGGCGGTGGCAGTCACGCCGAACACTTCCACAAAGTGTGCCGGATTTTGAGCGAGTTCACAGTTCGGCAGTGAGGAAGTACCGAAGCCTGGGTCGGTGCCTGCCTGATACTATGGGATTGTCCGATGTCCTTGAAACCGGGTCTGCTTCACTTTGCGCGCTGCACTGGGCTGTTAGACCCAGGACAGGTTTGATTCGGTCCACCCCGGTTGCCCTTTTGCAACCACAAACCAGCGAGGAAGACGATGGTGAAAGTTGGAGTTTATTGGCGGCTATTGATGGCGGTGGTATTGGTCGTTGCGATGACCGGCTGCGGTGACACCTGGAAAGGCATAAAAAAGGACACTGGAGAAAACATGGAGGCCGCGGGCAAGGCAATCGAAAAGACCGGAGAGAAGATCAAGTAAAGAACATACACCCGTGGGTGTCGTGTAAGCGGTGACGCGTTGAACGATGCGAAATGATCGACCGGCTTCCGAAACAAGACTGCCAATGGCTAGTCCTGCCCACATGATTGAGAGAATCAGCATGATCGATAAACTGAGGGCAGAGTGATGCCGAATGCAGGCATCGCGTTGCGCGGTCGTTAATCGAAGTGTCCTCGGAGACGACATCCCCCACGAACCAACACTGGGTCGGACATGCTGATCTCGATGCTTTTTATGCTAGCGTCGAGCAGCGCGATTGCCCCGAGTACCGGGAGCGACCCGTGGTGGTAGGTGCCCTGCCTGGCCACCGGGGTGTGGTGGCAGCAGCCAACTACCGGGCCAGGTCGTTTGGCATTCACTCAGCCATGCCGATTGCGGAGGCCTACCGCCGGTGCCCAGACGCGGTATTTCTGCGCCCAGACATGGCCAAGTACACCCGGGTCTCCCGGGAAATATTCGAGATCCTGGGGACATTCACGCCGGTCGTCGAACCCGTCTCGGTCGACGAGGCCTACCTGGATTTGACGGGGTTGGAGAAGCTGCTTGGATCACCCGAAGACATCGGGCGGGAGATCAAGCGCCGGATCCTGGATGTCACGGGGTTGCGCGTATCGGTGGGTATCGGCCCGAACCGTCTCATCGCAAAGCTGGGATCCGAACACCGAAAGCCCGATGGCCTGATGGTGGTCTACCCGGACGAGGTCCTGGATTTCCTTGCGCCAATGCCAGTGGCGAGCCTACGGGGACTTGGTCACCAGACCCAGAAGATCTTCTCGCGTCTGGGGATAGAGACCATCTCCCAACTGCGTGTCATCCCACTACGATACCTGCAGGAGCAGATTGGGAAGAGTGCAGCAGCGAGCTTCCTCGATCAGGCCCGCGGAATCGCCTCCGATGAGGTGCTACCCGGACGGGGCCGAAAAAGTATCTCCAAAGAGACCACCTTCGAGGAGGATGTCCGGGATAACGGTATCTTGCACGATGTATTGCGTCGCCTGGCCGCCGAGGTCGCCGCGAAGGCACGGCGAGAAGGTCTATCCGGTTCAGTCGTAACACTGAAGATCCGTTTCGAAGGTTTTGAGACCCACACCCGCCAGCACAAGCTTGCGGTCCCGACCCACGACGAACGGGTGATCCTGCGGGAGGCCCGTGCGCTTCTTCTTCACGGCAACCTGCAGCGCAAACCCGTGCGGCTCATTGGCGTGGGCATCACCAACTGGCAACAGGCCGAGTCGGCGCAGGTCGACCTCTTCGATCAGTCCCGGACTCGCGAACGCGACGAGCGTTTGCTCGAGACGATCGACCGTGCCACAGAACGTTTCGGGAAGGGGATATTGCAGCTGGGCTGCGCAACGCAGACCGAAAAACGCAAGCCCTGATGAAATCTGTATTGATGGGTTCCGTCAGTGCGCGCAGTCATCCGGTTACTGCTGACCGGCTGCTCCAAAGCGGTTTCGGTACAATCATGATTAGCCGCGATTTCTCGGACCCTGGAGAAGATCATGACAACACAACGACTTCTGATCATGCTGCTCGCTGGTATGCTGGTTTCGGGGTGTGCGCAATTCACGCCTTATCGAACCGCAACGTCCGCGGGGTCCGCGCCAATGGGCGTTGAGTGCGAAGTGCCTCGCAAGTTGGCCGATGGCAGCGTTGCGAAGGCAGCCTTTCCCCCCTGCGAAGAAGCCGGGTCGGACGATTCGGGTATTTCTCCAGCCCTTCAACACCGTCACTACACAGCGTCATTCAAGGCCAAGGACGGAAGTGAAGATTCGCCTGACAGCGGCGAATATTTTCTCTCCTTCGTCGAGTTCGACGACCAGGGCTGGTTTGCCGATCGCGCGCAGATGGACGCACTGTTAGCGCTTCTGAAAGACTTGAAGGAGAAGAACCGTAAGACGCTGATTTATGTCTACGCGCACGGTTGGAAGCACAATGCGAGCGCGTGCGACAACAACGTGGTGTGCTTTTCGCGACTGCTCGAGCGCCTCGACTTGGCAGAGAAGAAACTATTCACTGACGAGCATACCAAAGAAGAAAAGCGGGCGGTGGTTGGCGTCTACGTGGGTTGGCGAGGCTTGCCCTTCGGCAGTGCATTCAACAACCTGTCCTTCTGGTCTCGCAAGGACACTGCGGCACGCGTGGGGCGCGGGGGCGTATTCGAACTGCTGACGCGGCTGAACGACTATCGGGACAGTCGGCAAGCAGGTGAGACGATGGATTCCCCCGGGACACAGCTCATCATCACCGGTCATAGCTTCGGCGGCTTGGTCGTCTATTCGGCCCTGTCCCACGCCTTGATGGAGCGCGCGGCACGAACCACGACCGACACCAATGACACCCGGTACGATGAGGCCAAGAGCTTTGGCGACTTCGTGATGCTGGTCAATCCCGCCTTTGAAGGCTCGCTATACGAGCCCTTGTTTCATATCGCGACCAACCGGTGTTACGGAAAGACGCAACAGCCGGTGATGATGATCGTCACTTCGGATGCCGACAGTGCCACCAGGGTGGCCTTCCCTATTGGCCGTGGTCTGAGCACGATCTTTCAGCACGCGAAGTCTCCCGCACAACGTGAAAGCATCCTCAAGACCATCGGCCACGATCCGAGATATGTGACCCACGACCTGACCGACGAAAGCGACAGCGGCGAAGAAGCCAAAGTAGTGGATGATTCGAAATGTGGGTGCCCCTATCTCGAACCCACCGCCACCTGGGACCAACAAAGTCTATTGGCATTAATTAGTGCTTCCGCGGCCGTTGCATTAGGCGGTAATGACTACAGTGGTCGAGTATGTAAGGACAGTAAGCCAATCACGCTGACCAGCAGCGTGCCGGGAAAGTACGCGGCGAACTACCCGTATCTGGTCGTCAAGACCGATGCAAAGTTGATACCGAACCACAACGCGATCTATAACGAGCGTTTTACGACCTTCACCCAGGCGTTCATTTTGTGGCACGTTCTCCAGGGCTTGCCACTCTCTGCCGACAATGACAAAAAGCAGTGCTTTGCAGACGAAGAGAATAGCGCCCAACCTGATTCGGGAGGTCTGCTGCCCCTAGAGCTTTCATGCGTGGACGCCAAAGGCAGCGCATGTGCTTCGGCCACCGAGCGAGCGCATTGAGCTGAATTGCCCGACCGTCAGGTTGGAAATCTTCCTGAGCATTGGCCTACTGCTACCGACGTTGAGCCTTGACTGAAATTGCCGCGAGTACGATGTTCTCTGGCAAACCCCGGGCCGAGTACGAACGAGGGGGATGGCTGCCAATGGAATCGAGCGTCGGATTCGCGATCGGGCACCAGTCATCGGCGTTAGCCGTAACCCGCGTACGTTGAGGCTGGGCAGGTCAAGACATCATGTCTATGGTCTTTTCGGGGGCACTAAAAAAGCCCATCCGCGACAAATATCCACACTGGTTACTGCGTCACGTCTGCTATCCACATCGGTGGAGCCTCCTGCCGCGTGCCAGTGATAGCGGGAACCGGTAGGTGACGCCAGAAGGGTTGTCGTATTCAGTTCGATCCAACCAGGCCGCTAATCACAAGCCAGAACGGCTTCGGGAACTAGCCGTCATTATTACTGGAGACCCACCGGAGGACCCTCGTGTCTTTTCTATTGCGTACCGCTATTTTCATGTTTCTCATCTTCGCCATGTTTTCATCGGGCGCCCATGCGCGATTCGGGCCTTGGTGGCATCACCCGTCACCACCACCAGTCGAAGAGCCCCCGGTACAACCTCCCGCAGACCCGCCGGGCAACGATATCCCGATACCTGCAAACGACCCAGGATTTGAATCCACACATTTCTCCGGTTCTGCAAACTGCAGTTCTTGTCACAACAGGCTGCGTGACGAGAACGGCACCGATGTGTCGATCAATTCCGAGTGGTCGGCATCCATGATGGCAAACGCGGCGCGCGACCCTGTGTTCCATGCCAAGTTCGTCAGCGAAGTGAAACGCAACCCGGATCTGGCCCCTGTGATGTCGGAGAAATGCCTGCGCTGTCACGCGCCTATGGCAAGCTTCGAGGCCGAGTTCAACGGCGATGAGCTCACGCTGTTGTCGGATACCGGCATCCTGGATCCCGCAAACCCGTACCATGACGAGGCGATGGAGGGTGTCAGCTGCACCGTCTGCCACCAAATCGAGGACAGTGAGGATCTCGGTGAAGAGGGGTCGTTCTCGGGCCGCTTTACCATTCCGACGGTTGGCGAGACCTCGAGACGTGTTGCTTACGGGCAGTACGGGGCCCCGTTCATCAACCTGATGCGCCGCTGGACCGGCATCACCCCAACGCACTCCGGCCACATGAGTGAGTCAGCAGTATGTGGCACCTGCCACAATCTGAAGACCCCCGTGGTGGACAGCAATGGCAATGTCGTCAGTAGCGAGACCGGTCACGAGTTCCCCGAGCAGGCCATATACAGCGAATGGGAGCACAGTGATTTCGCGGACGAGGGCGACAATCCGCAGAGCTGTCAGGACTGTCATATGAAAGGGGCGGATGGCGTACGCATGGCCAATCGGCCACGCCGTCTTTCACCCGTCGACAACTTCAAGCGTCACGGTTTTTCCGGGTCCAACACCGTAGTCATGGACATCCTTGACCGGCACCGCGCAGACCTCGGCGTGACCTCGCAGGCAATCGATGAGGCGATCGCGTCGAGCCGCGAATTCCTCAAGAGCGCGGCCGAGATCAAGATCGGTTCTCCGGTCAGGGTCAACGGTCAACTGGAAGTCGATGTCCAGGTTATCAACAAGGCAGGGCACAAGTTGCCTTCGGGTTACCCCTCACGCCGTGTTTGGATCGATTTCCAGGTTCTCGACGAGCAAGGGGAAGAGATATTCCGTTCAGGCCTCATGAATGCTGATGGCAGCATCGTAGGTGTCGACTCAGACACAATCGCCACGCAGTTTGAACCGCATCACGAGGTCATCAGCAGTGAAGACCAGGTGCAGGTTTATGAGGCAATTATGGGTAACACAGATGGTCACCTCACCTACACCCTTCTGCGTGCGGAAGGCTATCTGAAGGACAACCGGATTCCGCCGTCTGGCTTCGAAAAGGATGATGTGCCGGACGATATCGCCGTAGTTGGTGATGCCTACGACGATCAGGATTTCGACAATGGCGGCGACCGGGTGACCTACCGATTTGACGCCCCGCCGGGCAGTCTGCAGATCCTGGCGACCTTGCGCTACCAGCCACTCGCCAATGGATACCTGGACGACCTTTTCCAGGACGCAGAGCTGCCGCTGGTCTCACGCCTGCAGGCCTATTGGAACCAAGCCGAGATCCGCGATGAAACCCTGGCCAGCGAGCAGCTGACGATCCAGTGATGAATGCATACGGAGCACCGGCGCCTTATGCCGGGGCTCCCGTCCTGTGTCACGCCAAACTGGATCGAGAAATCGTAACGAGCAGGCAAATAAGTCCTCAGCGGCTTTTTGGTACTCTGCTCGACGCGACCCATCACTGAACCACCCGCCCCCCGGATGACTGCCTGGTGTCGATAGCGCCCCTCAGACTTGGGCGACCAGGGCGTCGGCCACCCCGAGTCCGAATTCCTGCAGCGCGGCCGGCAGGAATCAGCCCTGCTGCCAGACTGGGTCATTCCTGAGATTGTCCATCAATCGGAGCAGACAGGTGTCGAGCACCTTCTCGAAAAGTTCCTGTGTCGGCCAGGCATAGGTGCGGCCGGTGCTCTCGCAGGAAAACACCCTGGTCTCCCGCATGTCTACACTGCCAGTTGGCGCGAGACCTATAGACAACCGGATGTCGGCCACTATGTCCCAGTAGAGGGCAGTAGTTTTCGTTGTGATCCAGAATTGATCGATGTCGACGGAGACTGCTCGGCCCTCTCCGCTTTCCGCAACCGTGTGTCCGGCCGCGCGGAGATCATCCGCGATCATCTCTTCCACGTAGGTCGTGACCGGCCGGTAGAAGTACACATCGCCCATCGATACGCCGAAGGCGGCGAAACGCTCGCCGATGCGTCCCTTGTCGGGACGCCGATCATTGACCTTTTCCAATACGAACGCATGTCGATTCGCCGCCACCGGGATATCGAGGTCACGCTTCAACCAGGCGTCGGCATTTACCACGAAACCGTTTCTCCCGGTGCGGCTTAGCAGGCCGGCGACGATGTCTTCCGCGACGGTGGAAAAGATCGTTCGCCAGGCGCCGATGGTGTACGCACCGCCGGCGTAGATGCCACGCTCATCACGGATGCGTGCGAGCACCTCGCCATCCCTTACATCTGTGACGGTGCCTTCGACCGCCAGAACGGTCGCGCCGACACCGGGCATCAGCCAGCGTCCAAACGCGTTTCCCGGCTCGTAATTTACGATCTTCAGGTTGAGGGTCGCGTGGTCGCGCGCCGGGTCGTCCTGCCACTGGATACCGGATTTACGCAGCGCATCCTTCAATGCGTCTGACATCAGACTTACGCTATCGATCTCGGCGAGATCGGGTGAATCGACTGTCGAGGACACCTCACCCACGACAAACTGCAGCTCGGACGGGAACCCAGTTTTTTCGTCACTTATCACCTTGGGCGTGGGGCCCGATGCGCAAGAAGCCAATACCAAGGCCAGCAGCAATATTCCATAACGTTTCACGTGCACTCCATCGCCTCCTGGGTTTCATTTCTATCGAAGCATTCGAGCAGTATAAATACGCTTCTCGCCCCAAGCACGACAACGTCTCAACCTGTAATTTTGCACGCAACTGGAAAGGTGGAGCGGAAATCAATCGTCTTACAAAAGACCCCGAGCGTACTGGAATTCACTCATCATCCCCAATAACACTAATTGCGGAGGGCCGGCGGCCTGCCGTTACTACCGGTGCCAATTCACCGACCGCAGGTTTTTGTGCGTCGAAACGAATTCCACTCCTCCCGCTCTGCACTCGTGGTGAGCTGGCGACATCCGGTTCTCAAGTCACTGTGTCTTCCTCCCTTGCAGGTCCGGTTTGCACACGAACCCGCCGGTCTCTTCTGCCATTGCCCCGACCTGATTAACAGACTATCTGACACGCAGGCTGACGAGCTCGGGAATGTCTCCTCCGGGAATTCAGGCTGACATCCTCTTGGAGCAGGGGGGGCGGCCAGCTCTCAGCTGAGGTGTCCCAGAGTTGTCAGAGGTTTTGCGCGGTCAGGTACGCCCAGGCGTCGCTGCACTTATAGACGTGGAGATTCTCGGAGAGAGACGAACTATTGGACGATGGCGAGGACTTCCCCTGGACGAAAGCCTGGTAAGCAGGTGAAGTCCCTTGAACCCGAGACCACGTCAGCGGACAATGTCCGGTTTTATCTATCCGCCTAGCGGGAACCAATGCGGTAGCAAAGCGTATAAGCGCCCCGCAAAGGCCCGTAAATTAGGTAAACACGTGGCCTTTGGTAGGGGTCACCACTGAAACGGAGATACTGCAACATGCCTGTTGTAACCCTTCCCGACGGCTCCAGCCGGAGCTACGAGAATCCTGTAACCATTGCCGAAGTGGCATCCGATATCGGCCCCGGTCTGGCTAAAGCGGCTCTGGCCGGCAAGGTCAACGGTGAAATGGTCGATACTTCGTACCGTATCGACGAAGACAGCGATCTGGCGATCATTACCGGCAAGAGCGAAGAGGCCCTGGAGTTGATCCGTCATGACGCAGCGCATGTCATGGCACAGGCGGTGCAGGAGCTGTTTCCAGGTACCCAGGTCACCATCGGCCCTGCGATAGAGGATGGCTTTTACTACGACTTCGCGCGCGAGGAGCCGTTCGGTCCGGCCGATCTGCAGAAGATTGAAGACCGCATGCGCGAGATCGTCGGTCGTGACCTGCCGATCGAGCGTGAGGTCTGGGATCGCGATCAGGCCAGGAAGGCCTTCGGCGATATTGGTGAGGACTACAAGGTCGAGATCATCGAGGACATCATCCCGCAGGGCGAGGAGGTCTCCGTCTATCGCCAGGGCGAGTGGTTCGACGTATGCCGTGGGCCGCACCTGCCCAGCACCGGCAAACTGCCCAAGGCGTTCAAACTGATGAAACTGGCCGGGGCCTACTGGCGAGGCGACTCGAACAAACCGATGCTCCAGCGCATCTATGGAACGGCCTGGCGTGACAAGAAGGAGTTGAAGGGCTATCTCCACCGCCTCGAAGAGGCCGAGAAGCGGGACCACCGCAAGATCGGCAAGGCACTGGACCTGTTTCACGCCCAGGACGAGGCGCCCGGCATGGTGTTCTGGCACAACCGCGGCTGGCTCATCTACCTCGCGGTGCAGCAGTACATCCGAGACAAGCTGCGGGATCATGGTTACGAAGAGGTGCATACGCCAGAGATCATCGATCGCACACTGTGGGAAAAATCGGGCCACTGGGACAAGTTCGGGGACATGATCTTCACCACGCATTCAGAAAATCGCGACTACGCGATCAAGCCGATGAACTGCCCTGCACATATCCAGATCTACAACCATGGCCTGAAAAGCTACCGTGACCTGCCATTGCGACTGGCCGAATTTGGTTCCTGCCACCGCAACGAGCCGTCCGGCACCCTGCACGGCCTGATGCGGGTGCGCAACTTCGTGCAGGACGACGCGCACATCTTCTGCACTGAGCAGCAGATCCTCCCGGAAGTGCTGGCATTCAATGACCTGCTGTTCGAGGTCTATAAGGATTTTGGCTTCGACGAAGTCCTGGTAAAGCTGTCAACGAGACCGGAAAAACGTGTTGGGGAAGATGAGTTATGGGACAAAGCTGAGAAAGCACTTGAAGATGCCCTCAACGAGCGCGGCCTGGACTGGGAGCTGCAGCCGGGCGAGGGCGCCTTTTACGGCCCGAAGATCGAGTACTCCCTGCGCGACTGTCTCGGCAGGGTCTGGCAACTCGGTACCATCCAGCTGGATTTCTCGATGCCTGAACGTCTAGGCGCGACCTATATCGCAGAGGACAACAGCAAGCAGGTGCCCGTCATGCTGCATCGCGCCATCCTCGGTTCCATCGAGCGATTCATCGGAATCCTGATCGAACACCACGCGGGCGCCTTCCCGCTGTGGCTGGCGCCGGTACAGGCCGTGGTGCTGAATATCACCGACCGGCAGGCCGATTTCTGCAAAGAGGTGGCGAAAGTCCTTCAGGATAAAGGCTTTAGGGCGGATTTAGACTTGAGGAATGAGAAAATTGGCTTTAAAATCCGCGAGCACACGTTGCAGCGCACGCCTTATCTTCTGGTGGTCGGCGATCGAGAGATGGAAAATCGCAGCGTCGCGGTACGGACCCGCAGCGGCGAGGATCTCGGATCCATGTCCCTGGATGAATTGATTCAGCGGTTTGAAGCGGAAGTCGCACAACGTGCATGAAGTGAAGCCCGGTACGCGCCCATACGTACATCTGGTACCGGGAGTGTGAGGGCCTGAATCCCAGAAAGCACTGGCGTCTGCCGGTGCTTTCTTGCTTGTCAGGCCATTATTTATTTTGGAGGAATACAGCTATCGCCAGACCAACCGAGAAGCGGAATCGCCTGAATGGGGATATCACCGCTCGTGAAGTACGCCTGATTGGCGCAGACGGTGAACAGGTAGGTATCGTAACGATTGACGAGGCAATGGCCGCTGCCGAGGCAGCAAGCATGGACCTGGTTGAGATTCAGCCGAATGCTGAGCCGCCGGTCTGCCGGGTCATGGACTTCGGCAAGTTCGTGTTTGAGCTGAAGAAGCAGAAATCGGAAGCGCGCAAGAAACAGAAGCAGGTACAGGTCAAAGAGGTCAAGTTCCGCCCCGGGACGGATATCGGCGACTACCAGGTGAAACTGCGCAACCTGAACCGCTTCCTCGAGGAAGGCGACAAGGCCAAGGTGACCATGCGTTTTCGTGGTCGCGAACATGCTCATCGTGAGCGTGGGTTGGAATTGTTGCAACGAATTGAAAAGGACCTCGAGGAGGTCTCGCAGATCGAACAGCGTCCGATGATGGAAGGACGCCAGATGATCATGGTGCTCGGTCCCAAACGGAACAAATAGAACACGCGTCCTTCCTGAGTGAAGGTCGCCGGGCGGTCGGGCCAACAGGCATTGCCTTGGCTGTCCTCAACATAAACCTTGATTATTTAAGGAGTAGAAAATGCCGAAGATAAAGACCCTTCGTGGTGCTGCCAAACGTTTCCGGATTACTGCCGGCGGCGTGAAGCGCAACCAGTCTCACCGTCGTCATATCCTGACGAAGAAATCTACCAAGCGTAAGCGTCAACTGCGTTCGCCATCCATGCTGCACAAGCACGATGTCGCGGCAGCGCGTCGCATGATTCCCTACGCCTGATCTAGAGGAGACTGAGAAATGCCAAGAGTAAAACGTGGTGTGCAGGCGCATGCCAGGCACAAGAAGGTCCTGGATGCGGCCAAGGGTTATTACGGCGCGCGCGGCACCGTTTACCGCGTAGCCAAGCAGGCAGTCATCAAGGCCGGTCAGTATGCGTACCGTGACCGCCGGGTAAAGAAGCGCGAGTTCCGTGCGTTGTGGATCCAGCGGATCAACGCGGCCGCACGTATGTGTGACATGTCCTACAGCCGCTTCATCGACGGATTGAACAAGGCCGGCATCGAAGTCGACCGCAAAATGCTGGCCGACATCGCCGTGCATGATATGCCCGCGTTTGAACAACTCGCAGAGAAGGCCAAGGCTGCCCTCGCGAGCTGATGACGTCTGGCGGACGATTTTGTCCGGTACGTTTGTGATCGATTGAGAAGGGGGAAGGCCGGGTCGGTCTTTCCCCTTTCTTGTTCGGGACGACGGCCGGGGACGCAGAGAGCACAGAGATCACACAGAGGTCGCGGAGTTTTTCGCCGATCGTCTCTGCGCGCTCTGTGTCCTGTTTGAAATAGTCCGCAGGTCGGGCTGTGCCCGACATTGAAGAGGCAGGCACAGCCTGCCCTACGATTGATCGTTTCTTGAGTTGTAGGTTGGGCCGTGCCCGACTTTGAAGAGGCAGGCACAGCCTGCCCTACGATCGATCGCTTCTTGAGTTGTAGGTCGGGCGCTGTCCGACATTGAAACAGCAGGCAAAGTCTGCACTAAGAATAAGGCTTGGAAAATGAGTACCGATCTTGATGATCTTGTCTCGCAGGCACAGGACGCCGTCGGGGCCGCTGCCGACCTGCGCAGCCTCGATGAGGTGCGTGTGCAATACCTCGGTAAAAGTGGCTCGTTCACCGAGCGTCTGAAGCAGTTGGGCAAGCTGCCTGCCGAGGAACGCAAGACCGCGGGGCAGGAGATCAACAAGGCCAAGCAGGCGTTTCAGGTGGCGATCGAGACACGCAAGACGGCGCTGGAGCAGGCGTTGCTCGAACAACGCCTGGCGTCAGAGCGTATCGACGTGACGCTGCCGGGCCGCGACGTGCCGGACGGTGGATTGCATCCGGTCACCCGCACCATGCAGCGTATCCAGGCCTTCTTTGCAAGCGCCGGGTTCGAGGTGGCCGAAGGGCCGGAGATCGAAGACGAGCATCACAACTTCGAGGCGCTCAACATCCCGGCCCATCACCCGGCCCGTGCGATGCACGATACCTTCTACTTCGGCGAGCATCTGCTGCTTCGCACCCACACCTCGCCGGTACAGGTCCGCCACATGCAGGATGCCGAGCCGCCGATCAAGGTGATCGCGCCCGGACGCGTCTACCGTTGTGACTCCGACCTGACGCATACGCCGATGTTTCATCAGGTCGAGGGGTTTCTGGTCGACGAGCAGGTCAGTTTTGCCGACCTCAAGGGCATCCTGAATGCCTTCCTGCACAGCTTCTTCGAGCGCGAGGACCTGGAGGTGCGTTTCCGTCCCTCGTATTTCCCGTTCACCGAGCCGTCTGCCGAGGTCGATATCCAGTGCGTGATGTGCGGCGGCAATGGTTGCCGCGTATGCGGGCACACCGGATGGCTCGAGGTGCTTGGCTGCGGAATGATCCACCCCGAGGTCTTCCGGCATGTCGGGATCGACAGCGAAAAGTACCTGGGTTATGCCTTCGGTATGGGTGTCGAGCGTCTTGCGATGCTGCGCTACGGCGTGAATGACCTGCGCCTGTTTTTCGAGAACGATCTGCGTTTCCTGAAGCAGTTCGCATAAAAGATACTAACCACGAAGGGCACAAAGGTCACCAGGAAAACGGCGATTTCTTGTGGCCAAGGTGTGCGGGCTCCGAGCCGGGCAATGTTCCGGTGCAGCGCTTGTATGAGCACCAAAACTAAACGCCTTTGTGTTCTTCGTGATCTTTGTGGTTGAGAGTTGAAGTTAGGAAACAACAATGAGATTCAGTGAAGCCTGGCTGCGCGAATGGGTGAACCCCGATATCGGCACCGATGAACTGGCCGATCAGCTGAGTATGGCCGGTCTTGAGGTCGATTCTGTCGAACCGGCCGCGCCCGTGTTCAATGGTGTCGTCGTTGGTGAGGTGCTGACCTGCGAGCAGCACCCGGACGCCGACAAGCTCAGCGTTTGCAGTGTCAACATTGGCGCCGATGAGCCCGCGCAGATCGTGTGTGGTGCAAAGAACGTCGCCGCCGGCATGCGTGTGCCTGTCGCCACGGTCGGGGCCACGCTGCCCGGCGAATTCAAGATAAAAAGGGCGAAGCTGCGCGGTGTCGAATCGCTGGGCATGATCTGCTCGGCCTCTGAGCTGGGTCTGGCTGAGTCCTCGGACGGGATCCTGCCACTGCCGGCGGATGCGCCTGTCGGCACCGATTTCCGCGACTACATGGCGCTGGACGATGCCTGTATCGACGTCGACCTGACCCCGGATCGCGCCGACTGCCTGAGCCTTGCCGGCATCGCGCGCGAGGTGGGTGTCCTCAACCGGGCACCCCTGAACATTCCCGACATCGCGACCGTCAGCCCGACTATCGAGGATGAATGCGCGGTTGCGCTGGAGGCCCCGGAGGCCTGTCCGCGTTATCTGTGCCGGGTTGTGCGTGGTATCGATTCAGGCGCCGTCACACCGAACTGGATGGTGGAGAAGTTGCGTCGCGGCGGCTTGCGTGCAATATCTCCGGTGGTCGATATCACCAACTATGTGTTGCTCGAACTGGGTCAACCGATGCATGGCTTCGACCTTGCAAAACTCGACGGCGGTATCCGCGTGCGTATGGCCGGCGAGGGCGAGAAGCTCGCCCTGCTCGACGGCAGCGAGGCAACCCTGCGCGCCGACACCCTGGTTATTGCCGATCACAACCAGGCGCTGGCGATGGCCGGCATCATGGGCGGTGAGTCCTCCGGTGTGACGCCGGAGACGCGAGACGTGCTGCTGGAGGCGGCGTTCTTCGCGCCCCTGGCCGTTGCCGGCAAGGCGCGCAGCTATGGGCTGCATACCGATTCCTCGCATCGCTTCGAACGCGGTGTCGATTCCAATCTGCAGCATCAGGCGATGCAGCGTGCTACCGCACTGATGCTGGAGATTGTCGGTGGCGAGGCTGGGCCCGTTACCGAGGTGAAGTCGGATGCGCACCTGCCGGTGTGCCGTCCGATCATGCTGCGCCGCGAGCGCGTGCGGCGCGTGCTCGGCGTAGAAATCGCGCCGGCGATCATCGCGGACATCCTGCAGCGATTGGGCATGCAGCTCAGCGAGACCGCCGACGGTTGGTCCGTGACCGCACCGAGTGCGCGCTTCGATATCGGCATCGAGGCCGATCTGATCGAGGAGATCGGGCGGATCTATGGGTACGCCAATATCCCGGCCAGCCTGGGCTCGGCACCGGTGAGCGTGGCCGTGCGGCCGGAGGCTGAATTCAACCTGGAGGCAGCAAAGGAACTGCTGGTTCATCGCGGGTACTACGAGGCGATCACCTACAGTTTCGTGGCGCCAGAGCTTGCAGCGGTGCTCACGCCCGAAGCGCAGCCGATCAAGCTGGCCAACCCGATCTCGGCCGACATGTCGGACATGCGCGCCAGCATCTGGCCGGGCCTGGTACAGGTGCTCAAGCACAACCTGGCACGTCAACAGGGTCGTGTGCGCGTGTTCGAGTCCGGCCTGACCTTTGCCCGGATTGACGGCGAACTGCGTCAACTGCCGAAGCTGGCGGGCCTGATCTATGGGGAGGCGAAGGCGGAGCAGTGGGGCCTGCCTGCACACGGGGCCGATTTCTTTGATCTCAAGGCCGATCTCGAATCGGTACTGCACCAGGTCGCCGATCCCGGCGAGTTTCGCTTCGGGGCGGCGGAGAATCCGGTCCTGCACCCGGGCCAAAGTGCGCGGGTGCTGCGTAACGCGGTCCCGATCGGTTGGATAGGTCTTCTGCACCCGGCGGCACAAAAGGCCCTGGATGTGCCGGCTGGTGTGTTCCTGTTCGAGGTGGAATTGCTCCCGTTGCGGCTCGGTGGTATTCCGAAATTCGAGGCGCTGTCGAAGTTTCCGTCGATCCGGCGCGATTTTTCCCTCATGGTGGATCGCGACCTGCCATACCAGACGGTGCTGGATTGTGTGCGTGATGCGGCGCCGCCGATAGTGAAGGACATCCAGCTTTTTGACGTCTATACTGGAAAAAACATAGATTCCAGTCTAAAAAGCCTTGCTTTGAGCTTGATTTTACAGGAATCTTCTCACACTCTTACGGACTCGGAAGTCGAAGAGGCGAGTAGCACGGTGCTGGGGGCACTGGCGGATCGTCTGGCCGCAAAACTGAGAGATTGAGTCAATGGCACTGACCAAAGCAGAGATGGCAGAACACCTGTTCGAGGAACTCGGGCTGAACAAGCGCGAGGCCAAGGACATGGTGGAAATGTTTTTCGAAGAGGTTCGCATGTCGCTGGAGAATGGCCGGCAGGTAAAACTGTCCGGTTTCGGCAACTTCGACCTGCGCGAGAAAAAGCAACGCCCCGGGCGCAACCCCAAGACCGGCGAAGAGATCCCGATCTGCGCGCGCCGCGTGGTCACCTTTCGTCCAGGACAGAAACTGAAGGCACGAGTAGAGGCATATGCTGGATCCAAACAGCAGCAACATTGAATTGCCGGCGATCCCGGGCAAGCGCTACTTCACCATCGGTGAGGTGAGTGAACTTTGTCAGGTCAAGCCGCACGTGCTCAGGTATTGGGAGCAGGAGTTTCCGCAGCTAAAGCCGGTCAAGCGGCGCGGCAATCGCCGCTACTACCAGCGCCACGATGTCGAGATGATCCGCAGCATCCGTGGCCTGCTGTATGAGCAGGGATTCACCATCGGTGGCGCGCGCCAGCAGCTTGCGGGCGACGGCCCGAAGCACGAGGAGCACGGAAAGCCAGAGCTGATCCGTCAGCTGCGTGGCGAACTCGAGGAACTCCTGGCGATCCTAGAGGCTTGATCAGTTGGCCTTTGATTGACAAAAAAGCGCCGCATCCCTAGGATGCAACGCTCAGTTTTCGGAGCGTAGCGCAGCTTGGTAGCGCACCACAATGGGGTTGTGGGGGTCGGAGGTTCGAATCCTCTCGCTCCGACCAATAAAAAGAAAGGCTTAGGTGAATAACCTAAGCCTTTTTCTTTAGAGAAAAACTGAATAGGTACCGAAATAGGTACCGAATTGAGAAGCCCGAAAATAAATTCACGAGCGAGGAATTCACCAGCGGGCTCAAGCAGCACGATATCCGTATCAGCATGGACGGCAAAGGGAGGTGGATTGCACTTATCGCGCTGTCCAACTTCTGGGGTCCATTTCTAGGCGGATGCGGAGCCAATAGATGATGGTGAGCTTGCGACCTTCGTGAAGCGAACGTTGGCCATTGTCGGCGGCTACTGACGGCGTTCCATGCGGGGCGTCGACGTAGGTTTCGGCCATGCGGCGTCGATCTCTCGCGCGGCCTGAGGTATTAGCGGAGCTTCCGTGGATGACGTTCGATTAGGCTGATGCCTTAGTGGCAGAGTTGGTATCTGCGGGTCTAATTTTCGACTTCCAGAGGCTGCCGGATCAGATTAGCTCAGGCGAACCCTCGGTTCCGACTTTCTACTCTAGAGATCCGAGCACGTCCGGCCACAACTCGTGACACGGTTGCGGCGCAGTGGGCAGTTCCGGAAAGTGAATAGTCCGCGCTGCTGACGTCTTGGGAGTTGTCTTGAAGGTGTAACCCTTGATATGAGGATTATCTCTCCCTTTCAGAATGGGCCAACGTCGCCCACAGAGTTTCTGAAGAACAATACATAAAGCATTAAATATTATAGTATTTCGCAATCTGCGTTGAGCCGGTAATCGTGTTGCAGGCTCGTCGAAGGGATTCCGTATGAATAACTACCGATGCGGTGCGCAAATTGGGGGAGAGTCAAGGAGATTTCAGGCCACGCTGCCTTTCCATCGACCTTGAAGTAGGCGTCAAGGACAACCGTGTCCACGAGTTTGCTGCGGTCCGCGGTGATGACGGGAAGTCTTTGATCCGTGGAAACCAAAACCTCCATGCCGGATTGAAAAAGCTGGATGCGTTTGCTGAAGGTCTGTCATTCCTGCTGGGTCATAACCTCATCGCTTTCGATCTGCCGCATCTTGCGGCAGTGGAACCGGATCTCGCGATCTTGGCGTGGCCTGCGGTTGATACGCTATGGCTGAATCCGTTGGCGTTTCCGCGAAATCCTTACCATCGCCTCGTCAAACACTACCAGGATGGCCAGCTTCACCGTGGCCGGCTAAATGATCCAGAGCTTGATGTACGGCTCACGCTGGATGTCTTTCATGACCAGCGCGATGCGTTTGTTGAGCTTGCTCGCGAAGCACCGGATCTGCTGCTCGCTTGGCATTGGCTCACGACGGGCAATGATGCCATAACCGGCCTCAACGCATTCTTCACCTCTATACGTCACGCGCCACGACCGACCGATGAAGCCGGTATTCATGCCGTCGAGAGCTACCTGCTGGATCGCTGCTGTGTGACAGCCGCACGTGACGCCCTGGCTGATGTCGAGGTGCATGCTTGGCCGTTGGCTTATGCCATGGCCTGGCTCTCGGTTGCCGGCGGAAACTCCGTGATGCCGCCTTGGGTGCGGCACCAGTTTCCAGAAGCCGGTCAATGGGTACGGAAACTCAGAGATACCCCCTGCGAGAATCCCGAATGCGAATGGTGCCGAGAGCACCATGATGCCCGAAAGGAGCTTAAACGTTGGTTCGGGTTCGATGATTTTCGGCCAGAGCCTGTAGACGACCAAGGCAGGTCCCTACAGGGTGTCATCGTAGAAGCGGCGATGCGTGGTGAGCACGTATTGGGAGTGCTGCCAACCGGTACCGGAAAATCGTTGTGCTACCAGATTCCGGCACTCTCTCGTTACGAAAAAACGGGTGCGCTGACACTGGTTATATCACCGCTCGTTGCACTGATGGCAGATCAGGTGGCGGGACTGGAGGCACGGGGCGTCACAGCCGGTGCCGCACTCAACGGCTTGTTGTCGATGCCCGAAAGAGCGGACGTGCTGGATCGTGTGCGCTTGGGCGACATCGGCATACTGATTGTCTCGCCAGAACAACTCCGCAGTCCTGCGCTGCGGAAAGCGTTGGCCCAACGGGAAATCGGCGCCTGGGTGCTGGATGAGGCGCATTGTATTTCCAAGTGGGGTCACGATTTTCGGCCTGATTACCGGTATGTCGGACGATTCATCAAAGAGTGGTCCGGGGATGGCGATGTGGCGCCGGTGCTTTGTCTTACCGCAACCGCTAAACCTGATGTGATCGCCGATATTCGCGGCCATTTTCGGAACAAGGTGGGCGTTGATCTCAAGGCTTTTGATGGCGGTGCGAATCGCCACAATCTCGAGTTCGATGTCATCCCCACCACCCGGGTCGCCAAGTACGAAGATATCTATCGCTTGCTGGAAACGTCTTTGCCAGAGGAGCAGGCCGGAGGGGCGATCGTCTACTGTGCAACGCGCAAGCAAACGGAAGAGATTTCAGCGTTTCTGCGAGAAAAGGGACTGGCGGCAGATAGCTTCCATGCCGGACTGCCGCCTGAGACGAAGAAGACGATCCAAGAGGCCTTCATCAAGGGGGGGCTGCGTGTCATCGCTGCCACCAACGCCTTCGGGATGGGCATCGACAAACCCGATGTGCGTTTGGTGATTCATGCCGATATCCCCGGTTCCCTGGAAAACTACCTGCAAGAAGCCGGAAGAGCGGGGCGGGACCGTGAAGCAGCCCGGTGTGTGCTGCTCTACTCGATTGACGATGTCGAGCGGCAGTTCAGTATGTCGGCGCACTCCAGGCTGTCTCACCGGGACATCGTGGCGATCCTCAAGTCGCTCCGGCGTTTGGGTAGCAAAAAGCGCCAGGGTGAAGAGATCGTAGCGACGGCCGGGGAGATACTCGCCGAGGAGGAGGAAGGCGTATTCGAACGCGATTCTGCAACGGACGATACCCGGGTTAGAACCGCATTGCTCTGGCTAGAGGAGTCACATCTGCTGACCCGAGAGCAAAACCGGGTCCAGGTTTTTCCGTCGTCTTTGCGTGTCACTACCACCGCGGAGGCAGAGACCCGTCTTGCAAAGGCGGAGATGGTCAAAGAGTACAAGGAGCAGCTGATTGAGCTTGTTGGTTGTTTGATCGATGCCGATGCGGATGAGGGGATCTCCACAGACGAGTTAATGGGGGCGACGGGGCTCACCGCTGATGGTGTGCGTCGCGCCCTGTACGATCTCGAGCATTTCGGTATTGCGACCAACGATACGGCGCTGACCGCCTATGTACATCACGGTGTGGTACGTTCATCGAAAAATCGATTCGAAGACGCCGAAGGGCTTGAATCGGAGTTGATTGCCTTGATGCGTCAGGACGCACCGGACTTGAGTAAGGGTGAGGCGTCGGTCTTCCATCTTCGTCAGGCCACGCAACGTCTAAAGGACCAAGGTCACCAAGACGCATTGCCGGAGCGAGTCTGGCGACTGCTCCGAAGTCTCTCGATGGATGGCCGGAGCGATGCAGGTGGCTTGGGCAGTATCCGCCTCAAGAAGCTCGACCGGGAGACGGTGCAGGTCACCCTGCAACGGGATTGGCGAGACCTCGACACAACGGCGAAGTTGCGTCGAGCTGGCGCGGCAGCCTTACTGAACCAGCTGCTGTCGACGCTGCCAGAGGGTGCCAGAGGCAATGATCTACTGGCCGAAACCACTCTGGGCAAGCTGCGCCAGGCGATCGATGAGGATCTCACCTTGCGCTCGGCCAACATCCGGGATCCGGCAAAACTCATCGACTACGCGTTGCTTTGGCTGCATGAGCAGGAGGTGATCCGGCTCAATAAAGGCATGGCGGTCTTCCGACCGGCCATGACCATAAACCTGTCCGACGAAAAACGGGGCTTTCTGAAAGCCGATTTTGTTCCGCTCAAAGATCACTATGAGGAACAGGTACTCCAGATCCATGTGATGGCGGAGTACGCCCAGCGTGCGTTGAAAGCAATGGCCGATGCCCTTCATCTGGCGATGGACTACTTCAGCATGCCGCAAGGTGAATTCATCAAGCGCTGGCTACCGGATCGTGGAAAAGAACTGGGCATGCAAACCACGCCGGAATCCTGGCGACGCATTGTCGATGAGCTGAACAATCCGGTCCAACAGCGAATTGTGTCGGATGAGCGTGAGCAAACGAACGTGCTCGTGCTTGCCGGCCCTGGATCGGGCAAGACCCGGGTTCTGGTGCATCGTATCGCTTACCTGGTCCGGGTGCGGCGCGAGAATCCGAGAGGGATATTGGCGCTCGCTTACAACCGTCATGCGGCTGTTGAGATTCGCCGCCGTCTGGTGTCACTGATAGGAAATGACGCCAAGGGCGTCACGGTACTGACCTGCCATGCACTCGCCATGCGATTGGTGGGGGCAAGCCTTGTCGGGCGTGGTACCGACACCGACACCTTTGACGAGATTCTCCGGCAAGCCATCGCACTGCTGAAAGGGGAGGGCTTGGCGCCGGATGAGGCTGACGCGCAGCGAGAGCAGCTGCTCGCGGGTTTCCGGTGGATTCTCGTCGATGAATACCAGGATGTGGCGCTCGAGCAGTACGAACTCATCTCTGCGTTGGCAGGAAGGACACTGAATGATACCGACGGTCGATTGAGTTTGTTTGCCGTGGGTGATGATGACCAGAATATCTACGCCTTCAATGGGGCCTCTGTCGAATACATCCGTCGATTCGAACAAGACTATTCGGCCAAACCCAGCTATCTCACCGAAAACTATCGATCGGCACGTAACATCGTCGATGCGGCAAACCAGGTGATTGAGATCGCGGCTAATCGGATGAAAGCTGACCACCCGATTACCGTGGACCGTGCGCGCGAAAAAGCGCCCGCAGGTGGCGATTGGGAGGCGCTGGATCCGGTCTCGAAAGGGTGTGTACAGATCTTGCGCTCGGAAAGCAGCCCGATAAGCCAGGCCGTGGTGGCAATGAAGGAGTTGGAACGTAAAGCGGCGTTGGACGCGGACTGGGATTGGTCGAATGTCGCTGTCATCGCCCGGGAATGGAAGTTTCTGGAGCCGGTGCGCAGTTACTGTGAGCGCGAAGGGATCTCCGGTGCAAATGGCGGATGAACAGCCGCCGCCGATGTGGCGTCTGCGTGAAACACGCCAGTTGATGGACTGGATGGAAAGCCGCGGTTCCCACCTTACGGATATCTCCAGTATTCGAGAGTGGCTTCATTCGCAAGGCCCGGGACCCTGGTGGGAGCAGCTCGGGGAGGTGGTCGAAGCGCTGAGCCTGGAGGTTGGGGAGGCCGAGATACCGGTAAAGCATTTTGTTGAGTGGCTGGTTGAGTGGGGCAGGGAGATTCGGCGCAGGCAGACGGGGCTATTGTTGCTCACTGCCCATCGAGCCAAGGGGTTGGAATTCGATCATGTTGTCGTGCTGGATGGTGGGTGGGAGAAGATTGGTAAGGGGGAAGATCGGGATGCCTCACGTCGCCTCTACTACGTCGCCATGAGCCGTGCGAAACAGACGTTGTCGTTGCTGCGTTCCTCCAGAGCGCATCCTTTCCTTGATGCCTTGGATACCGGTTCCGAGCCGTTTGTTGAACGAGCCGTGCTCGAGGGCTTGGATCACGACCAGACAGGCCTCGACAGGCGTTATCTTCGCCTGACGCTGAAGGACGTCGATATTGGGTTTGCTGGAAGGTTTTCTTGTGCCCACTACCGTCCACGCGGCTATCGCAGGCGTGAAACCGGGCGATGCACTTCAGTTGCAGGCGAATGGCAGTCGTTGGGAGCTGTTGGATGGGCAGGGAAGGCCTGTAGGGCGACTGGCCAAGTCATTCGCGCCGCCCAGAGGTATGTCATTGGAGAGCATACGCGTGACCGCCGTTATTCACCGATATCGGGAGGACAGCTCGGCAGAGTACCAGTCCTTGGTCAGGTGCGATCAATGGGAGGTGGTTTTGCCCGAGTTGGTCTTTGGTTGTTGATTTGAACTGAAATCTGACCCAGATTTTGCATCGAAAGATGACCCGCCGGAACTACAGCAAGTGCCCGAGTGGCGGGTGTATCCTGGTCCTGGTCTGGGATCAGCATGGCGTGTCGTCGCATAGTCCTTTCTAGCGTTGTTCCGGAAACAGTCCTGGCATCCAGCGTGATGCCAGCTTGGCCGGGAAGGCGAGGCGCAACGGTGCGCGCGTGCTTTCCGAGACGACGACACCGCGTTCGATCAAGGCGGCAACGACGCGGCGGGAATGGCGGTCACTCGCCCCGAGTAGCTCCGGAACGTCGCCGCGCGGTAGTTCTCCCCGGTACAGGATTGCTTCGAGGATGCGCCCGGCCTTCTGCGGAAGGGCGTTAGCGCGGATTTCTTCCTCGACCCAGAGCAGGATGCGGTCACGCAACCGGTCAGGTTGCACCAGCTCTTCCATGAACTTCACTTGGTCGAGGCATGTTTCAAGGAAGAATCGTGTGAAGGAGGCCAGGCCTTCTTCGCTGAGGTTGCCGCGACCGTCGAGATCGTTACGGCGCGGAAGATCACATTGCGCCAGGTGGCTCTTATAAGACCGAACGTTCCTCGCAAGACCTCGGGCAATGGACCAGATACCGCCCGTATCAAGCACCTCAAGCAGCATCGAGTGCGACATGAGCCGAGCCACGCGTCCGTTGCCGTCCAGGAACGGGTGTATCCACAGCAGCCGGTGATGAGCTGCCGCCGCAGCGATGATCGTCTCGGCTTTGCCGAGGCTGCCATAGGTTCGTTCGAACTGCTGGAAAAAACGAGGGAGTGCGCCGGGACTGACCGCTATGTGTTGGCCGACTTTGACGTCGCGTTCACGAAGCGCGCCGGGAACAACCTCCATCCTTTCGCCATTGTCAGGGTCTTCGACCCATAGCAGTTCATCCGGCAGGCGTTCGCAAAAGCGTCCATGGATCTCGCAAATACCATCCGCGCTTACCGTGCGTCCGCTTAGTCCGCCCTCGTCGATCCATTTCTGGACCGCGATGTGCGCTTTCGCTTCGAGTTGGAGGTTGCGCTTTTCCGCGTTGGCGCTGTAATCGTTTTTCAGTGCGCGCTCGATGTCGACGGGGTGGGTGTCGTGGCCTTCGATGAGGTTGCTGTAGTAGCAGTTCATCGCTCGCACCAGATCTGCCAGGGCTGTCAGTACACCCGCCGGGAGGCTCCGGCGAAATCCTGCGGAATGTGCCGCCAGTTCGACGGCCAGATCGTTGAGCTCCCCGCGATGGCGAGAGCTTTCCGAAATCCTCATTGGTTCCATCAACGATACGGGCTCACCCCTGTCGAGAGGGGCGCCGTCGACCGGCTCAATGGCCGCTTCATCGTCCGTATCAGAATCAGTCATAATCATCAAAATATCAGAAACATACGGAGAGCGTAAGTCAATTCTATCCGAAAATATGGCCGCTTCGATGGCCGGTTGCCTGGCCACTTCCCATGTACTGGCGGAACGGTCGACCCCAAGACCCTTCGTTCCTTCGCGTGGCGATGACCTCTGAGCGCCGCCTGGTCCCGACTCCTTTGCGTGGTCTTCCTCAGTGCTTCACCTGATCAACTGCGTTTTGGTCACGCTCATGTGGCTCGGCAGCTACAGGCGGTCATACCAGGTGCCTTTGCCCTTGCCGTGCTGGGCAAGATGCCCGGCGGCGACGAGCGACTGCAGATGTTTTTTGACCGTATTGCGGTTTGCCCCGGTCATCTGGACCACTTGCCCGATTGTCAGCCGTCCGTGCTCTTTTGCGAGTTCCAGGATTTGTACCGAGAGCTCCGGCAGTTCCGCCACGAGAATCTGTTCACGCTGGATCTTGGCTTCGAGACGCTGCTTTTGTTTGAGTAGGGCCCTCAGGAAATACATGACCCAGGGCTGCCAGTCCGGGGCTTGGCTTCGGATCGTGCCTTGTGTGCCGCGAAGGGCCAGGTAATAGCCTTCTTTGGTCTGCTCGATCACGCTTTCGAGCGAGCTGTATGGCACATAGGCGTAGCCGCTTCTCAGCAGCAACAAGGTGGTCAACACGCGCGACAGCCTGCCATTGCCATCCTGAAACGGATGGACCTCGAGGAACACCACGGTAAAGATCGCGATGACTAGCAGCGGGTGGAGTTGCTTGTCTTCGAACGCGGCGTGCGCCCAGTCCACGAGCTCGGTCATGAGGCGCGGTGTATCGAATGGTGTGGCCGTCTCAAACATAATGCCGATCTCTCGGCCTTCCGCATCAAAGGCGCTGACATGGTTGGGCGTTGTCTTGTAACTGCCACGGTGGCGCTCGTCTTTCGCGCTGTAGACGAGGAGGTCGCGGTGCAATTGCCGGATATGGTTTTCGGTGAGATCGATCGCATCAAAGTGAGAGAAGACCGTTTCCATCACCGCGGCGTACCCGGCAACCTCCTGTTCGTCGCGCGTATCAAACCGTTTGATCTCGATGTTTCCGAGGAGCGCAGCCACCTCCTTATCGGAGAGCTTGCTGCCTTCGATCCGTGTGGACGAACCGATACTTTCGATCGTCGCGACGCGGCGCAGCGCCGACAGGCGCTCGGGGGCCAAGGTCCCCAGAGCTCGCCATGCGCCCTTGAACTCATCCAGCTCGGCGATCAGCGAGAGGATTTCGCGGGTGATCTTGAGGGTATCGGCGTTCAGGCTCATACCCAAAAAAATACCCATATATACCCATAAAGGCAAGAAAGAACCGAAATATCCGGAAAGATATCCGTATATACCCAAAAGGTCCTGCGTTCCTGGTTATTCGGGACGTTTAGCTCGTGAGAGAGCCAACGCTCGTCAGACCGGGGTCGTGGGTATCGGTCAGCCCCAGCTATCGCCGCCCCGGAATTCCTCCCTGCGCACGATGATCCGGTCACTGTGTCAATGGCCTCGAAACAGAACCGACATCCGCGACTCCACGGACGCCGTGTGCACACGACGCCCTTGAGAGGCATTGCGAAGAAGGGCGGTGTCGAGGGAGCCGATTCCCTCAACACAAGCC
>CAVWEI010000006.1:0-347659 GCA_963753845.1 uncultured Gammaproteobacteria bacterium | reverse complement strand
GGCACCAACTCTCCTCGTTAGCGCTGACCCGGCATTGGCCCTCAATACGCACATCGGCGATCTGGAATCTTCCGGCACCCTCCAGCAATACGTCGGGCACCGGCCCGCCAAAGCCGACCCGCCCACGCAGGGCCATTTCGAAGTCGGACAAGTCGAATCCCTTGATCGACCAGTCCTCGCTATCGGGATTGAGCTGGGCCTCAAGCATCAGACCATCCGGTGACAGTTCCCCTGAAACCATGCTGAATGTCTTGCCCAGGAGCTTCAGATCGCCGCTGCCGGCCAGCAGGAAGGATCGCCCGGTCCCGACGCGGCCTTGCGCATCCAGATTCAATTCAAGCACCGGGATGATCGCGCTCACATTCAATGCGGGCTTGAAATCGAGCAATCCAGTGACAAAGGCGTGCTTGTCACTGATATCGACCGCCCCTTCGATGCGCACCTGATTGGCGAATAATTGCAGCTCGCCACTGCCTTGCAACGCGAAGCCCTGACGACTGTCGGCGACGATGCCTGCAGGTTCGACTCGCTGCCGACGATCAGTCTGGCAAGGGAGCCACCGGGCGCAGGGAGCACATCCCAGTCACCATGAAGCTCGGCTTGAAAGCGCGACCAGGAGTCTGCGCCCGCCGAGCGTCCTTCCAACGTCACACGCCCATTGATGTCCAGCGGAAGGCCAAACTCCATGCCCGCTATCGTCAGGGTCAAAGGATCGATATCGACCGTCGTCAGAAGACGAAAATACCCGTCCGCCCGCATCACGCCGACAAAGCGATAGACCTGGCTGCCCAATAGATTGACTCTGGCCGCCACGACCACGGCAGGACTTTTGGTTTCCGGTATCGCGGCCAGAAGGTCATTGTCGTTGAATCCAGCCAGGTCATCGGCGACCCAGGCAACCGTGTCTGTGGCCTGAGGGATTGCTGCGCTGCGGCGCGGCGTCAGCGGAACGATATCGCGCGCCAGCGTCCGGGTTGAGGTGTGGGAAAGGTCAAAGGAGGTACGATCTGCGCGGTCGACCTGGAAGTTGTCGAACTGCGCGCCATTGCTCCACCAGCTATCGAGCCCGACCTGACCTTGCGTGAGCGGCAGATCCGTGTCGGCAAGATCACACCACAGGGACATGTTCACCCAGATTCGGATATGTGTCGTATAGCGAATCTTTTTGGCCGGGCGCGACCGCTGGGCGGAACTGACCTGGCCGACCTTCCTAACGTCGAAGTTGCCCGGCAAAACCACGCTACTTTGCGGAACACTGCGCGCTTCGATGCGCACGTGATAGGATTTGCCTGGCTCGAACGCAGTCTCGCTCTTGTGCAGTATCCGACTCTTGCCTCCCTTCAGCCGCATCAGGCGCCAGTCCTTCTGCGCCGACGTCATGCGAAATCGGTAGAAACTGTCTTTTCCCTGCACATGGAACAGAACACCCATGCCGTCATCGTCGTCGCACCGCATATCGACTGAGATGCGCAGATCTTTAGGGGATCCATGTCGCGAACCAACATCGCGCCATAGCGTCCGGCCGAGTTGTCACCAACGTTGTTCTTTTGAACCAGCGCACCGCCACTGATGGTCCACTCCCCTTTCAGTCCCTTCTTCAGGCCATAGTTTACGACCTGCCAGTCACGCAGAGGATTTCGAGCGAAGGTGTCGTCCACCACATTAACCCAACGGATACCTTGTTCCGGCGGCTCGGAATCAGGCGGGGGCGACAAGGACGCACGCAGCTCATCCGGGGAGACCAGCAGGAAGACCACACTCGCGTCAAAGCCGATGAAGCTGCCATTGAGCTCCACCCGCCGCATCTCGCGCGGCAGGGCGCCCAGCAGCTCCGACATCAGGATCTGCGGCGGATTCTGCGTGATGTGATCGACCAGATCGCCGATGTCTTCGCCCGTCTGCGCCATGCGCTCCTGCAGGTCATCGAGTACGCCGGTCAGCTGCTGCGCCAGCGCAATCACGGTGCCGACGTTGATGCGGGCATCGAGCTCACGGCTGATCGCACGCCCCTGCTCCGGGAACATACCGAGCACTGCAGGCGGCAGCGTAATACGGGCATTGCTCAATTCGGCCCACATCACATTGGCCAAATGACCCGCAGGATCGATCGGCAGGGCTGGGTCGGACAGGAAGCCCATAAGCTCGAAGATCATCAGGGGGTTCGGGTGAGGGAACGGCCGCCGTAAATCGAAATTGATGCCGAAACCCGCCAAGCGCAAGTTGGTACAGAACCGGTCGAAGAATGGCGTCGAATCCGCCAGGAAGGGTATCGGGATGTTGCCAAGAACAGGCGTGATCACCTGATAATTGTCGCAGATCAGGGTGAAACCGACGTGCTCGTTGCCCACATCGATATCAAAAGCCGTCAGATAGTTCGGTGCCGGCAAGGGTCCGAAGAAGGGCGAAAACTTGGCACGCTTGAACCCGGCCCGCAAGACTCCGGGGGCTATCAACTGTAAGCCGTCCCAGGCCGGGGCACAGTCGTCCGATACCGGAACCGCTGGCGGATTTTCGCTACGCAGATTGATATCGAACGCGATCAGCGGCAACAGGAAATCGACTTCGCCGAGCACAATCGGGATGAGATCGATCTTGAACTTCAAGGCACTGTTGGACGGCAGGCGCACACCCACCCCAAGCCGGCTTGAGGTATCCACGTCTTCGATCAACACCGGCGACAGCTGCAACTCACCGGCAAAATCGATGAGCAGTGAGTTCTTGCTGTAGCCGTAACCGATGATCAGACGGTCGAACACGATGGCGTTGCCGGGATAACGGCCGAAATCGGGCAGCGGAATCGGGTCGGCACCACCCTCGACGGCGAAGTAGATCGCGTCACTCGACAGACCGAGTTTGAACACCAGGTCTTCCATCGGCTTGAGTGGATGATCCGGTTCGAAGCCCTTGAGCGATGCCCCACCCTCGACGCGGATATTCGAAGGGTCATTGAACGGCAGGACGAATTTCGCGTCTGAGATCACAAACTGCAATCCCGTATCAAATTGCAGCGCACCCACGGTGGCGTCGACCGCACCCTGGTACAGCTCGACCATGCCCTGATAGCTGGCTTGACTGGCACGGGTACTGAGCGCGCCCAGGATCTGGTAGACGGCCATGATCGCATCGGTCAGAAATTTGTTGCCGGTATCGTGGAAAATGCGTTTCTGTAACTCCGGAATCGTGCGATAGCGCAGTTCGAATACCTGCTGGGCATAGCTGGAATCATCATCAAGCGGGTTGGCCTCGAGCTGATCGAGTTCATTGCGGGCCTGCTCCAGCGCTGTCCCGTTTGCGCTCAGGCCGGTATCGATCGAACTCTCGACGTCGGCCCAGATAGCGGCATCCCAATTCCCGTCATCATCGCGAAGGGCATCCAGGTCGTCGCGGTTAAGCGGCAACTGTGGCAGGGCGATGGGTATCGATAGCGTCTCGATGCCGCAGCTGAACGACTCGTTGCTCAGACTGAACGCAATATCGGTGAGCAGACCGGCGAATCCCAGCTCGGCCATCAGACCGAACGAGAAAGGCATGCCGGCGACTGCGTTCTCCTGGGTATCGGGTAAGCGACCGACCGACAGTGTCAACTTACTCAGTTCAATCGAGACGTCGATATCGAGATCGACCTCCGTGCCCTGCCCACCGGATGCGCCGGGCATCTGGCTCGCGGCGCCGACCAGCATATCGAACAGATCGATCTGCAGCCCGGCGTTCGCGAAGCTGCAGTCGAGCGCACAATAGCCGCCGGTCGAGGCGACGCCGAGACGCAGCGCCGCGGAACCGACCAGGTCATAGATGTGCGCGACCGCGAGCAGTCTTTCCAGATGCACCGCCATGGCAGGCGGCACCAGGCCACCAAGGTCCGGCGGCAATATCGGCCGCAGTGCGAAACTGCCGCCTAGCTTGAACTCACCCTCGGTCTGCCCATCGTCGGTTGAAAGCGCGATGCCGATATCGGTAATGGTCACCTCAAGCGGCGGCGCCGGTAACATAAGGCCGGGAAGATTGAACGCAAGGCTGACCGGATTGTTCAGGCTGGCGTCGAGACTCCCGGAGGCATCAGCCGCATCCGAACTCAGCGCTGCTTTGAACTCCGCCTCCATCCAACCTTCGGCATCGCCCGTCTCTACCTGGACCAGATCACTGAATCCTGCTGCAAACAAGCCGGGAAGTTGACCGATCTCGGGCAGCCGAAAGCGCAAACCGAGGCCCAATTCGCCGTCAAAATCGTTTCCATTGACGGTCAGATCGATCTTGATCGAGGCCTCGGCTACCTGCGGCCGCTGTGCTTCGGGGATGAACCGCCAGAGTTGGTCGACATCCTCCAGTTCGGCTTTCAGGCTCAAGTGCATCTCGTCGCCCGCCCAACGCACATGCAGGCTTAGCTGCGCATCGTCCGGCGGTAGCGGAAAGGCATCCGGCACCTGGCCGAGTGCAATGCGGCTGGAGATATCGGACCAGATAACGGAGGTTTTCAGTTCGAATGACGCAAGTTCAGTCGAACCGTCCTGAGCACGCCGGGTTGCGATACTCAGTTCAGATTCGTTGACCGAGCCGACATTTTCGATCTCGACCTCGGCGAGCTGAAGCCGGAACACATCGCCGTCTCGGCGATGTGCCAATTTCAGGACGGCGGTATCGACCCCGACCGTGAGACCCGGCAACTCGACCACACAGCTGGCGCTCCCCTCAAAGTCGAACGCCTCGTCTCCTTCGAGCCGCCCGCTGACGTGTAGTCCCTGCACTTCGACCCGGTAGTCGTCACCACCCAACGGTATCGCGACAGTCTCACCCTCGCCCAGGCTCAGACTCGCCTGCAGTTCGTACTGGTCCTCACCGGCATAGGCAATGAAGAACTCCAGCCCGAAGATGGCATCCAGAAACGGGATACGCACATGCCCTTCGGCCCCCATCGCGTTCGGGATATTGGCCTGTATACCGACGCTCAGCGAGGCGAGCGCGAAGGTCCAATCGGGGTCGACGAAAAACCCAAGAATCTCTGTCTGAGCCGCATCGAACTCGCCGCCCTGATAGACCACGGGCCAGCTCAGTTGGGCGCTGACGGAGACACCCTGATTGCCCAGCGCAATATCTTCGATGTCTGCGCGAAGACCCGGCAGTTCATCGCCCTGCAATTGCACTGGTATGTCCCAGTGCAACAAGGCCGATCTGGCGTGCAGGCCCCGGAAGCCCTGATCGAAACCCAGATCCGTGATCGCCGAGTCTACCTCCCCGCTCTTTGTGATCGGCTGGCACTCGTCCAATGCGAGGACCAGCCCCGTACCAACGATCTCGAATGGCGGGATGCTAAACGCCTCCAATTCGGCGGAGACTTCCAGGTCGCCGTCGATCGAAAATGAACCTTCGATCTCAAACGAGAAGCCAGGCAACACCTCCGGCCCTTCATCAATCTGCACCGGTTTCAGATAGGGATTGTCGATCTCGATGCGCAGTGGAAAATGCTGGATGGCCAGCGATGCGCTCGACGCCTGACCCAAGGTGACTTCGCAATAGATCAGCGGCCATTCATCGATTGAATCCCGCACCACGCCGAAGCGCAGCGCATCCAGACCGGGGATCTGAATCAGGATGCTCTCCTTCACGGCGAGCACCACGCTATAGGTCAGCGAGTCTCCGACCTCGACCTGGAAGAAGTCGGTTACCTTGATCTGATCCAACACGTCGCCAAAAAGGGTGGTCAGCGGCTCCGCGAAAAACGTCAGGCCGGTGCTTCGCTCAATCTCAAGTACAGAATGAAGTTCACGCATGTCAGGCACCTGTCTGAACCCGTACCCATGCCGCAGGTACGAAATTCAACGCGACATCAGGAAACGCAATGTTCATTCCTCCGCCATAGATGACCGTGGACGCAAAGAAGTAACCGCTATGCAACATCACCAGTGAGCCGGTGCCGCTGGCACCTAGACTGATATTGCCGCTAACAGTTGAGAAATTGAAACTCGCCATCTCAGCAAAACTTAGCGGCTCGTCCGTGGCAAATTCGCCGCCCTGAGAAACAAGGTCAACCGAGAATCCGGCGTTCCTCAGCAAATCTTCTGTGCGTCTGTAGTTGCCCGGCAGCTTCGCGTCCAATACCCGAAGGAGACGCCTGATCTTAGGCAGTTTCGCCACAATCTTGAGTTTCTTCAACACCGAGAGGAACCCCACCGACACGCCAAGAGACTCGTATGCCAGTGACTTCTGTATAGTGTCAAATTGATCATTCTCACCGTCCGGCAACATGGTGAGCGATCCAATTCCACTCTCAACACCGATGGCGAAGCGGCTCTTCTTGCCAGTGCCACTACCCAGCCCTCCCCCGGCAGCGAAATCAACCTTCCAGTACCGACTGCGCGGAACAACACCACCTGGGGGCTGCGGAAAGATGATCCTCAGCCGATAGGCGATCTCGACACGTCGATTGAGTGGGCTGTCACTTTCACCCGCCGCATCCACCACCAACTGATTCTCACCGAACCCCTGTCTCCTGATACCGGCATACAAGGTGTTATCCGTAAAAGATGGATTGTCATCCACGATGAGTCGGAGGTAGTCGAACACGGCCTCGGCGCGCTGCACTGACAGATCTTCGTTGAACGCGTCCGTACCGGGTTCGCTCGTGTGTCCGGTAATCGAAAAGATCTTGATGTCGTGCGTCAGCGCGCGCTCAACCAATTTATCGATGGCGGCGCGATGTTCATCCATCAATATCGAGGGCTGCCCGCCAAAGGGCAAGTCCTGCAAGACCATACGAAAGTGAAGGATCAGGCCTTGGTTGCCAAGAACGGCCTTGTGCGTAACAGACTGCTCGACCTTGTCGACCAGCGCCTCTCGCTGTTCTGCCACTGCCGATTGCTCGACCGCCGGCTGCTGGGTGGGATCTGGCACGATGCGCACACTCCTGGATAGATTCTTGTACGTTTCGCAGAACTATAGTCCATGAGAATCTAACCCGGATGTGCATATTACCGGGCCATAAGCACAGGCCTTAAAAGAAGGTCGTAGGTTGGGCAAAGGAGGCACGACGTGCCCAACACGCGGATCTGTTGACGTCACTTGTTCCTTTGCCCAACCTTGTATGTGCTGTTTCTCCCGGATTCCCAAGGATGGCGATACGCAGAGCTTATGATGAAGAGTACCCGGGGATGTTGAATTGCACTGAACATTGAACCACTTTTGCATCGCGGCTTGACCCGACGACGAAACTCCATCTATTTGAAACCTTGAAGAAATGCATGACTTGAGGTGGTTCACGAAAGTTTGCAAATCTGGGTCGAACGAGCACGCAATTCAACAGCACTGTGTGGTCGCATCTTCATTTTGCACTCAGCTCTGGCGTCTAGTCCGTTGTCTGCCGGGGAGCACTCAACCGCCGCGAAAATCGAAGCGACCCACTCTCTTCTCCCACACGCGGCTAACTTGCTATTCCCCGTGGGCATTCCCAACCCACTCCTTCATAATTCACTGAATTCCTTCGCAAACACCAGGACACTCCTTTGAGCCACCGTTTTAGGCAAAGGTTCGGCCAGAGCGCCCACACGATGCGAACTTTCAGTCGGCAGGTCAGATTCAACCACTAAAGAACCAAGAACAGCAACGCCATGCAATACATGTTCCGATTAACTTTCCACCACACGACACCTGGGGCTCTAAGGTTTGATGAGGCTTTCGTAACATTGAGCTTTGGAGGTGACCAAATGTATGAGCTACGTGCGAGGGATGCCGATGTCCTGGCCGAAGCTACACAGTTTCACATAGAAGGGCGTGGTTTCTCTGACGAGGAGTCGGCTCGGTCAGCTGGTGAGAGGCTCAGGGTCCGATTGAGGCTTTGGAACGCGATGCTTGGGCTCGGCATCAAGGTTCCGCTGAACGATTCGGTATCAGGCGGTGCTTCTTCCCATCTAAAGGAGAAAATCCTCGAAGACAACGATGTGGTAGCTGTGGAAAACGTTGTAGGAGTCAACGTGTTCCCAGATGATGATCGTCACTGCGAGGTGATCTTCACAGCGAGGGGAGAGGTTCATCCCAGTAGTTCGGGATATCTGCTCGACGCGTTGGAACAGCTGTGGCCAATCGATGTCGTGTTTAACGATCAAACCGAAGACGCCTTGAACATCATCAACGCTGCCACTATAGAAACGTCTGCGAGGGCGAAATTCCTGACAATCTACCTCGCCTTGGAACAGTTGATCGAACGAAAGCATAGGAGCAAGGAATCTATTGAACTGTTGACGGAGTTTAAGAACCACCTGTCCGGCTCGCAGCTAGACGAGCATGAAGCCGAGTCACTGTCCAGTTCGCTTGCGAATCTTCGCCTGCAATCGTTCAAGAGCGCGTTGATGCAGTTCGCGGAACGCGTGCATCGACCGGCCGAGATTGGAGGGCTTCCGGTCAAGGAGTTCTTTTCTCAATGCGTGGCCACACGCAACGATATAGCGCACAGAGCGGTGACGCAGTCAGATGTTGAGCTAAACAAGCTTTCCGATGACCTTCGAAATTTCATACTGACGCTCATATGGACGATGCATGGGATCCCTTCTGTTTCAGTAGACATACCAGCGTCCGCATTACACTTCCCCGCAGGAGCGATCAGTTTTCGAATCGTATAATACGCGTAGCGTGTCAGCCGAGACATCCAGTCGCCCTTGCGCTCACTCTCAACCGCCGCGAAAATCGAAGCGACCCACTCTCTTCTCCCACGAGCACCTAACACCCTGATCCCCGTGGGCATTCCCAACCCACTACTTCATAATCCGCTGAATTCCTTCGCAATCACCAGGACAACCCCTTGAGCCACCGTCCCAGGAAAAGGTTCGGCCAGAACTTTCTGCACGATCAGGGCGTGATCGAGCACATCCTGGCCTGCATCGATCCGCAGCCCGGACAAAAACTGGTGGAGATCGGCCCCGGCCAGGGCGCACTGACTGGCGGACTGTTGCAGCGAGCCGGCGAGCTGGATGCGGTCGAACTCGACCGCGACCTGCTGGAGCCGCTGCGGCGAACCTGCGCGCCGTTCGGCACCCTGCACCTGCACAATGCGGATGCGCTCAAGTTCGATTTCCGCAGCCTGCGTATCGACGAAAGGCGACTGCGCCTGATCGGCAACCTGCCCTACAACATCTCGACCCCGCTGCTGTTCCACCTTATCGAACAGTCGGATGTCATCGAAGACATGCATTTCATGTTGCAGAAAGAGGTGGTCGACCGCATGGCCGCCGGCCCCGGCTCAAAGACCTACGGGCGCCTGTCGGTGATGCTGCAGGTCAGCTGCGAGGTCACGCCGCTGTTCGATATCCCGCCGGAATCTTTCACGCCGCCGCCCAAGGTGGATTCGAGTGTGGTGCGCCTGAGGCCACGGCCCGAGCCGATGGTCGCTGCCGGGCAGATGCAGTCCTTTGCCGGACTGGTCAGTGCCGCATTCGCGCAACGCCGCAAGACATTGCGCAACAACCTCAAGGGCCTGCTCGACAATGAGCAGATCGCTGCGCTGGGGATAGACCCCGGTGTGCGAACGGAGATGTTGTCGATTGCCGATCTGATACGCCTGCACGAGGCAGTCGATCAGGATATTGGCTGACCAGGCGACCTGCCCCGCCCGGTTGCCCGGTACCCGGCGGGCAGGATTTCATGAGGTCCGCCGAAAACATCCCTGTGCGGCGGGACAAGAGGAAGCGCTATCAGGTGATCGGGGTCAGGAAGATCTCCACGCGCCGATTCTGTGCACGGCCTTCCGCTGTATCGTTCGGTGCAATGGGTGAATTCGGCCCCATGCCGCGCGTCTGGACACGTTGCGACAGGACCCCCTGGCTCTCGAGGTAAGTCGCCACGCTGGAGGCACGTTGCTGTGAGAGCCGTTGGTTGAGTTCCAGCGGGCCGGTGCTGTCAGTGTGGCCGACGACATCCACGTATGTCTTGTCGAACTCGTTGAGTACCAGGGCCACGGAATTCAGGACCCCGTAAAAATTCGCCGAGATGTCACTGGAGTTGGTGGCAAAGGTCACGTTGCCAGGCATGTTCAGCACGATCTGGTCGCCGATCCGGGTAACGCTGACGCCGGTTCCGCGCAGTTGGGCACGCAGCTTGGCGTCCTGTCTGTCCATGTAGTTGCCGACGGCCCCGCCGGCGAGCGCTCCGACACCCGCGCCGATCAGCAGGTTCCTGCGACCCCCCCCGGCAATCGCGCCTGCGACCAGGCCTGCGACCGCGCCGATCCCTGCACCCTTGGTGGTCTTGTTGACCTGCTGTTCTCCGGTATAGGGATTCTCCGCCATAAACGGGTTGGTCTCGCAGCCGCTGATCACGACGCTGAAGCCCACGATCGCGGCCAGGGCGGTTTTCCTGAATACCGGCGCAACGGATTTTGCCTGTCCACGGACGAGTGATGCCTTGTTCATTGTGTTCTCCGATGATGTTGATTGCATACCAACCGGTACCGCCGTCGGTGTGCCTTCGTTTGTCCGCGCCCGTCTGAACCGCCGGCCAGGGGATGGATGCCGCAAGGGCCGGTGGCTCGCCAAAACCCGGAATCAGTCGTGAAGTATACACACCCGGGCCGACACGAAATGCGGCTTCGGTATCATGCCTGCATAGGGTGACAGATCAGATCGGGCAAACAATCCGGGCTTTGAGAACCAAAAGGCGTGCGGCGTCAGCAGCTTTTACAGCAGGGAATCAGGTTCCTGGCCATGACAACGTATGTTTCTGTTTTTCCGCATAAAACAACAATTGGCATCAATCGTGCGCGATTCATGGTGCAAGGCGCACCTGTCGGGTCTCCGTTGATCAAGCCGACGCCTGTGCCGAGACGGAGAACAGAAGGAAGTGGCGGGAGACCCGGCGGGTGCGCCGTCCTCACTTCACGAGGTCGCACGAATCATCACGAAAAAACGGGGCCGCGGCCCCGCTTCGTACGCAAATTCGCCTTGATCCATGCTCAGAACGGGATGTCGTCCTCAAACCCGTTGTCCGCCGGTGGCGCGGCCTGCGGCTTCTGCTGTGACTGCGGTGCGGAGGTGCGCGGCTGCGATGGCGTGAATTCGGCGCTGCCGCCACGACTGTCGAGCATCTGCATCTCGTTGGCGATGATCTCGGTCGTGTACCGATCCTGGCCCTGCTGATCCTGCCACTTGCGGGTCTGCAGCCGGCCCTCGAGATAAACCTTGGAGCCCTTCTTCAGGTACTCGCCGGCGATCTCGGCCAGGCGCTTGAACATCACCACCCGATGCCATTCGGTCTTTTCCTGGCTCTCGCCGGTATTCTTGTCTTTCCAGGTCTCCGACGTTGCCACTGTGATATTGCACACGGCACCGCCGTTGGGCATGTAACGCACCTCGGGATCCTGCCCCAGGTTGCCGATCAGGATGACTTTATTTATGCCTCTGCTTGCCATTTTTCCTCCTCTGTTCGGTGTCAGCCTCCGTGCTGCACCGGGTATTTTGACTGCCCGGCAGTCTACGCCGGCCGGGCCACGATTTCATCCAGCGCCAGATCATCGAGCCGGTCGCGATCGACCTTGAGATAGGCGACCCCTTCATCGGCGACCACCACCGCCTCGATCACGCCCGGCACGGCACGCAGCCGCTCCACCAGATCGGTGGCAACCTCACGCCCCATGGAACCGAGATTGACCAGGCGGCTGGTGTAGCGCCCGGGCTTGCGCATACCGCTGGCCACCAGCAGCCAGATCACGCCGACCACGGCACCGGCCTGGAACACCGCCGGCAGGCCGAAATGCTGGTGGATCCAGCCCCCGAAGACGCCGCCGACGAAGGCACCGCTGAACTGCGAGGTCGAATACACCCCCATGGCGGTGCCCTTGGCATCCACCGGGGCAACCTTGGACACCAGCGAAGGCAGGGTCGCCTCGAGCAGGTTGAAGGCGGTGAAAAACAAAGCCAACGCGGCCACGAAGCCCCAGAACTGCTGGGAAAGCGCGCCCAGCGCAAACTGCGCCAAGGCCAGGCTGGTCACGGCACCGAGGAACACCTGCTTCATCAGGCCGCGGCGCTCCGCCAGGATGATGAAAGGCACCATCGCCGCGATCGAGCCCAGCATCACCGGGAGGTAAAGCGAGGCGTGCTGCAGGGGTTCGAGGCCGAGATCGCGCAGCATCACCGGCACCGCCAGAAACAATGCGGTCAGGATCAGGTGCAGGCAAAAGATGCCGAAATCCAGGCGCAACAGTTCGGGGTTATGCAAGACCCGTCCGAACATGGCCGGCACCGTCTCGGCATCGCGATGCACGCTGCTACGGGTGGGCGTAGGCACGACCAGGGCGACCATGGCGATGCCCAGCAGGGCCAGCACCGCGGTCAGCCAGAAGATGCCGCTGACGCCGATCAGGCGCCCGAGCACCGGCCCGGCCATCATCGCGATCATGAACGAGGCACCGATGGTTATGCCGATGGAGGCCATCGCCTTGGTGCGATTTTCCTCGCGCGTCAGGTCCGCGGCCAACGCCATTACCACGGCCGCGATGGCGCCGCTGCCCTGCACTGCGCGTCCCAAGATCACCAGCCACACATCCTGCGCCGATGCGGCGATGACACTGCCAAGGGCAAACAGGAGAAGGCCGCCGAAGATCACCGGCTTGCGCCCGATGCGGTCGGACAGCAGGCCGAAGGGGATCTGCAGGACCGCCTGGGTCAGGCCATAGATACCGACGGCCAGACCGGTCAGAAACGGGGTCGCCCCCGGCAGCTTTTCGGCAAACAGGGCAAACACGGGCAGGATCAGGAAGAGCCCGAGCATGCGAAAGCCATAGACACCGGCAAGACCGAGCACGGCGCGCTTTTCGCCCGTGGTCATTCTGTTTGTCGTCTTGTCTCGCACAGAGGCATCCCGAAGAATCCAGCCGGCGATTCTAACCCGGATTCGGTCGGGGGAAGCAGACCCTGTCAGGGAACGCCGAAGGTTGAACGCTGAGGGCTCGAAGAAGCGCCGAGTTCGCAGCGATTCGCCCACAAAAACGCCCGATGTTGACGAGCCTGGTGGCAATACACCCACCTCGGAGGTTTCTCCAAAAAACTCAGTGTTCTCAGTGGGTCTCTGCGCCCTCTGCGTCCCCGACATTTTCCGGCACACCCCCAGACCCGCCATTTCCCCGGCGTGATTGACGTTTCCCGAACCCCGGCGCTGCCGTACACTTGTTGGGTTTGATCCTTTGCAGTTGCAATCATGGACACGATTCACATCCGGGGCGCACGCACCCACAATCTCAAGAACATCGATCTGGACCTGCCGCGCGATAAGCTGATCGTGATCACCGGCCTGTCCGGCTCGGGCAAGTCCTCGCTGGCGTTCGACACCATCTATGCCGAGGGCCAGCGCCGTTACGTCGAGTCGCTGTCGGCCTATGCCCGCCAGTTCCTGTCGATGATGGAAAAACCGGACGTCGACCACATCGAGGGTCTGTCGCCCGCCATCTCGATCGAGCAAAAGACCACCAGTCACAACCCGCGCTCCACGGTCGGCACCATCACCGAGATCTACGACTACCTGCGCCTGCTGTTCGCGCGCGCAGGTACGCCGCGCTGCCCCACCCATGGCGAGCGCCTCGAGGCACAGACGGTCAGCCAGATGGTCGACCAGGTCCTGGCCCTGCCCGAGGGCAGCAAACTGATGCTGCTCGCACCCGTGATCTCGGAGCGCAAGGGCGAGTATCACAAGCTGCTCGCAGAACTGCATGCGCAGGGCTTCATCCGTGCACGTATCGACGGCGAGATCTTCGAACTCGACGATCCGCCAGACCTGGAACTGCACAAGAAGCACAGCATCGAGGTGGTGGTGGACCGCTTCAAGGTGCGCGAGGACATCGCGCTGCGCCTGGCCGAATCATTCGAGACCGCGCTGCACCTGGCCGAGGGTGTGGCACGCGTGGCCTGGATGGACACAGATACCGACCACCCGCAACCGGACCTGGTCTTTTCGGCAAATTTTGCCTGCCCGGTGTGCGGCTACAGCATCGAGGAACTCGAACCCCGCCTGTTCTCGTTCAACAACCCGGTGGGCGCCTGCGGCACCTGCGACGGGCTGGGCGTGGAGCAGTTCTTCGACCCGGACAAGGTGGTGGGCAATGCCGACCTGTCGCTGGCGGGCGGCGCGGTGCGCGGCTGGGACCGGCGCAATGCCTATTACTTCCAGATGATCCGCTCGCTGGCGAAACACTACGGCTTCGACCCGGAAACACCGTGGAAGGACCTGCCCGCCGAGACCCGCCGGATCATCCTCAAGGGCAGTGGCTTCGACCATATCGAGTTCAGCTATTTCAACGACCGCGGCCGGGCGGTCAAGAAGACCCACCCGTTCGAGGGCGTCATCAACAATATGCAGCGCCGTTACCGCGAGACCGAGTCGAACGCGGTGCGCGAGGAACTGGCACGCTACATCTCCTCGCAGCCCTGTCCGGACTGCCAGGGCACCCGACTCAACGAGGGCGCGCGCAATGTGTTCATCGCCAACCTCAACCTGCCGACTATCACCGCGATGGCGGTGGAGCGCAGCCTGGCCTTCTTCGAACAACTGGACCTGCCAGGCAAACAGGGCAAGATCGCGGACAAGATCGTCAAGGAGATCAACGACCGACTGCGTTTCCTGGTCAACGTCGGTCTCAACTACCTGACCCTGGACCGCAGCGCCGAGACCCTGTCGGGTGGCGAGGCCCAGCGTATCCGCCTGGCCAGCCAGATCGGCGCCGGACTGGTCGGCGTGATGTACGTGCTCGACGAGCCCTCGATCGGCCTGCACCAGCGCGACAACGAGCGCCTGCTCAAGACCCTCACCTACCTGCGCGACCTCGGCAACACGGTGATCGTGGTCGAGCATGATGAAGAGGCAATCCGCAACGCCGATCACGTGGTCGATATCGGCCCGGGTGCCGGCGTGCACGGCGGCCGGGTGATCGGGCAGGGCCGCGTCGAGGATATCTGTGCGGTGGCCGAGTCGATCACGGGTGACTACCTGGCAGGCCGCGAAAGCATCGCGATCCCTGCCGGGCGCCGCCCGGTCGACCGCAAGCACCTGCTGAAGATCGAGGGCGCGCGCGGCAACAACCTGAAACAGGTGAAACTGGAGATCCCGGGCGGCCTGTTCACCTGCGTGACCGGGGTGTCCGGGTCCGGCAAATCGACCCTGATCAACGACACCCTGTACCCCCTGGCCGCGAACGAACTCAACGGCGCCAGTCACGCCGTTGCCCCGCACCGGAAATCCAGCGGGATGAAGCACTTCGACAAGGTGGTCGACATCGACCAGTCGCCCATCGGCCGCACCCCGCGCTCCAACCCGGCCACCTACACCGGGCTGTTCACACCGATCCGCGAACTGTTCGCGGGCGTGCCGGAGGCACGCTCTCGCGGCTATTCACCCGGCCGCTTCAGCTTCAACGTCAAGGGCGGCCGCTGCGAGGCCTGCAAGGGCGATGGCGTGATCAAGGTGGAGATGCATTTTCTGCCCGACATCTATGTGCAGTGCGATGTCTGCAAGAGCAAGCGCTACAACCGTGAAACGCTGGAGATCCAGTACAAGGGCAAGCGCATCAACGAGGTCCTCAACATGACGGTCGAGGATGCCCTGGCCTTCTTCGAGGCGGTGCCGGTGCTCAAGCGCAAACTGCAGACCCTGATGGATGTCGGCCTCAGCTACATCACCCTGGGCCAGAATGCGACCACGCTGTCCGGTGGCGAGGCCCAGCGCGTCAAGCTGTCACGGGAACTGTCCAAGCGTGATACCGGACGGACCCTCTACATCCTCGATGAACCCACCACCGGGTTGCATTTTCACGACGTCAAACAGCTGCTTGGCGTATTGCACCGTTTGCGCGACCATGGCAACACGGTGGTGGTGATCGAACACAATCTCGACGTGGTCAAGACCGCCGACTGGATCGTCGACCTGGGCCCCGAGGGTGGCGACGGCGGCGGTGAGATCGTAGGTACCGGCACGCCGGAGCAGGTTGCAAAGATGGCACACTCCCACACCGGACGGTACCTGGCGCCGATTCTCGCCGGACGCTGACGGGCACAGACGGCGCTATCGCGGCCCGGGTTGCGCCTTGTCATTGCCCCGGGAGTCCGGGTCGGGCATCCTTTGCGGCTCGATTTTCGACCCCGATGTCTTTCTGCAACACCGTTGCCAGGGAACGAACATGATTTTTCGTCGCCTCCTGCCCTTTCTGCAATGGCTCCAACTGGTCGACCGGCGGACCCTGCGCGCCGACCTGATCGCCGGCTTCACCGGTGCGGTCATCGTGTTGCCTCAGGGCGTGGCCTTTGCCACCATCGCGGGCCTGCCACCGGAGTATGGCCTGTACACCGCAATGGTCACGCCTATAGTCGCAGCGCTGTTCGGTTCCTCCCTGCATCTGGTCTCGGGCCCGACCACCGCGATCTCCATCGTGGTCTTCTCGGCCGTCAGCCATCACGCATCGCCAGGCTCTCCCGAGTTTATTTCGATGGCGCTCACCCTTACCTTTCTGGCCGGGGTCTACCAGTTGGCCTTCGGTCTTGCGCGCCTGGGCACCCTGGTGAACTTTGTCTCGCACACCGTCGTAATCGGGTTCACCGCGGGTGCTGCCTTGCTGATCGCAACCAGCCAGATGAAACACGTGCTGGGGATCATGATTCCCAAAGGCGAGTCGTTCCTTCACACCTGGGTCGATGTGTTCAACCAGGCCGGCGACATCAGCACGACAACGACGGTCATCGCCCTGAGTACCTTGGGCAGCGCGCTGCTGGTGACGAAGGTGATACCCCATGCACCCAATCTGCTGGTCGGCATGGTCGTCGGCAGCCTGGTCGCGATTGCCCTGGGCGGCGCGGGGGCCGGTATCAGCCTGGTCGGCGAAATCCCCGCCCACCTGCCGCCCTTGTCGATGCCGGACTTCTCTCTTGCGTCCATCCGCATGCTCGCGCCCGAGGCCTTCGCGGTGGCGCTGCTGGGACTTATCGAGGCAGTGTCGATAAGCCGCTCGGTAGCGACCAAGTCGAATCAGAATATTGACGCCAACCAGGAGTTTGTCGGTCAGGGCATGTCCAATCTGGTCGGAAGTTTCTTTTCCAGTTATGCCGGCTCAGGGTCGTTTACCCGGTCAGGGATCAACTATTCCGCCGGCGCGAAGACCCCGATGTCAGCAATCTTCGCCGCGCTGATGCTGATGGTCATCGTGTTGCTGATCGCACCCTTGACCGCCTACCTGCCGATCGCCGCGATGGGCGGGGTGATCCTGATCGTGGCCTACAAGCTGATCGACTTTCACCACATCGCCAACATACTGAGATACAGCCGTTCGGAGACCAGCATCCTGCTGACCACCTTCTTCGCGACACTCTTCCTCGAACTGGAATTCGCCATCTATCTCGGCGTACTGCTGTCGCTGCTGATATTCCTCGCACGCAGTTCGATACCGGCCATCCCGGCACTCGCGGTAGACCCAGATCCGGTAAACGGCAAACGGGTATTCGTCAACATCCAGAACAAGCCGTTGCGCGCATGCCCCCAGCTGAAGATCCTGCGCATGAACCTTGCGCTGTACTTTGGCTCGATCAACCATGTGCAGCGGCGGATCAGTCGCGTGGTGGAAAACGAGGATATCCGGCATATTTTGATCGTCGGTGACGGGATCAATTACATGGATCTGAGCGCCGCAGAGGCCCTGGTCACCGAGGCGAAGCGTCTGCAGTCCATTGGCGGTGGAATCTATTTCGTCGGTCTGGCCGACAAGGTGTATGAGTTCGCTGCGCGCGCTTGCTTCATTCGCAAGATTGGCGCCGCTCACTTCTTCGACTCGAAGACCGAGGCTATTCGCACCATCTATCGACGACTGGATCAGGCCGTCTGCTCCCAATGCACGGCACGGGTGTTTCTTGAGTGCCCGAAAGGCCGGCCGGAAACCGGCTAAAACCGGCCGTTCGCGGCGGAGCTGGGTGGCGGTACGGACGTCGTCTTGGCCTTCAGTCGTAGGTCAGGCTGCGCCTGACGGATGATCGGCCGGCACAGCCGGCCCTACGACACCTGCAGTCCCAGACCGCATGACTTCCCCGCTTTTACGATTCCATTCACCGAGCCTATCTCACCGGAACTATCCGTCGCCTAAAGGCGAGGGATTTGCAGATCGCCTGTCGGGGACTAAAACCGGCCGTTCGCGGCGGAGCTGGGTGGCGGTACGGACGTCGTCTTGGCCTTCAGCTGGTAGTATTTGTCGGTCAGCTTCAGCAACTCGTTGGTTTTGGCGCGCAGGGCCATTTTTGCCTCGGCCAGTTCCCGCCGACTGACCTCCTCCTGGTGCAGCAAGGGCTGAATTTCCTGCATATGGCTCGCAAGACTGGCAGCCAGCTTGCGGTTCTCCTCGATCAGCTTCTTCTGATCCCGTTTGAGCTTTTGGTTTTCGTACTCCAACTCGCGCAGCTTGTGGCTGCGCTCCGCCAATGCATTGCGCTGCGCCCGGATCAACTGCCTCGCCGCCGGGGATTCTTCAAGCCCGCTTTCCTGGCGCGCAAGCCGCTCGTGCAGCCGCTCGTTGCTTTCGGCCAGGACATGATTTTCGAGCATCAGTTCGCGGTAGGCGTCCTCCAGCGCCGAGCCTGTCAAGCCGCTCCCGGTCGCCGCCACGGCTTTCCCGGCGACCGGAGCACGCGTCTCTTCAGGCTCGCGACCGAAGCTTCGGGATTTCCCCGCCACAAACCGTTTGATCAAAGAAAACCGGCGATCTTCTGTCATGCCCGTTCCTCCCCATTTGCCACGCACGCGGCCCGGCCATGAAGGCCGAATCGCTGCAAGACCCTCCCCAGTGGGGGACGGATCTGGTGTATCGGTTCCGTTGCCACAAGCGGCAAACCGCACGCCGCATGCCGGACCTCGCCACAATCGAACCGGGTCTGCCCCGGACCGAAGACAACAGCCAGGCCGCGATACCTGACAACCACAATGCGCCTGCGCCCATTGCAGGCACCCCGGCTGAAGCAAAACCCGACAGACCCGGATTGAGCCTGCCCGGCGTCGCGCCGGCCAGAACCCAATCCCAGTCTGCGCTGCCGGCAACGCGCTGCAAAGACTGGCCGGCGGCCGTATTTGCAGACTCCGCCACTGGCAGCAACCTCGCCGCCGACCCGGCAACGGGACCCCCGGCAGCGATCACCCCGGCCTCATAGGCGACGAAATCAACCAGTTCATCGGCCGCCGACAGCAACGCCACGGCATCGTGCCCGTTCTGGATACCCGCGATCTGCCAGTATGCCTCGGCCCAATCACCGTCGGCGCCGCGGACCTGCCCTGACAGCGAGACGAACCCGTATGGCTGACCATTGACGCCGTTGTACAGAATGATCTGCCAATCCGAGAGATCCAGTCCGACCGGAGCGGTCACCGCGACAAACTCGCCAACATCGATACTGGCATTGTCATAATGGATTTCGCTGATGAAAGGCGAAACCCAGGACGCCCTGGCGGGTACCACCAGGACAAACATCAACAGCGCCAGCGGCGCACTTTTCAGACAAATCATGGCAACCTCCTTGTTGCAGAATCACCGCCGATCCTTGGCGGGGGGACTAATCTAACAGGATCTTATCCCCCAACGCCAGACCCAGTGCGTCTGCCGCCGAACCGCGATTTGCAGCGATTTCGACCAGACCCTGCGAATTCCGGTACCAGAACAACCCGCCCGGCGGTGCGCGGCAGAACGTCTCGGCATGCCCGATCAAGTGACCAGGCACGCGGATATGCCTGTTCTTGCTCAGATTTCCTGCGTCGATACCGATCATCAGGTTGCCGAAGGCATCAATATAGACCACCTGCCGGACCTCGCCCGGCCAGTCGGCTCCGACCATGGCCCCCGGCACGATCGCCGTGGCCGCCGGAAAATCTCCGGCAGCCAGCATCGCCGCCACCGGGGCGAAAAGGTCCCGTCCGTGGAAACTGCTGGACATCGCGGCTGGCCGCCAGTCTATGACCTGCACACGCGTGATGCCCGGCAGACGCGAAAGCAGGCCGTTATCCGGACCGACCGCGGTCAGCGAGGGGGTCTCCACGACAAGCGCGGCGCGCTCACCGCCCACACCGGGGTCGACGACCGCCGCCACGACCGAACCGGACGGCAGTGCGCTGCAACAGGCCGCCAACAGATAGGCCGACAGGTCGGGCCGCATGGCAGGTGCGTCGTGCATCAGATTGATGACGGCAAGGCGGGGATCCTGCCCGAGAATGGCGCCGGTCATCTGTCCGACGTAGGGGCCGGCCAGACCAAAATCGGTAAACAGGAAGACAGGCCCAGGGTGTGTCATGCGGGAATTCTAGCCTGGAACACGTGCGGGGAAGGCGCGCACAAAAAAACCGGGCAGAGCCCGGTTTTTTCAGGTTCGCATCATTCGCCTATTCGGTCTCTTCCACCGCCGCTTCCAACGGACGGTCGACCAGTTCGACGAACGCCATCGGGGCCTTGTCGCCGGGTCGGAAGCCGCACTTGAGAATGCGAAGGTAGCCACCGGGACGCTCCTTGTAACGCGGACCCAGCTCGGCGAACAGCTTGCCGACAGCGGCATCACTGCGCAGGCGGGCGAAGGCGACGCGGCGCTTGGCGACACTGTCTTCCTTGGCCATGGTGATCAGAGGTTCTGCCACCCGACGCAGTTCCTTCGCCTTCGGCAGGGTGGTCTTGATCAGCTCGTGCTCGATCAGCGACGTGGCCATGTTGCGGAACATGGCTTTACGGTGCGAGCTGTTACGGTTGAGCTGCCGTCCGGCTTTGCGGTGACGCATGGGTCGACTTCCTAATTAATTCGGTTTAACTAAACGCTTCTCAGCGTGCCATCAATTCTTCAAGATTCTCGGGCGGCCAGTTTTCGAGGCGCATACCCAGCGACAGGCCGCGGGTAGCCAGCACGTCCTTGATCTCGGTCAGCGACTTCTTACCCAGGTTCGGGGTCTTCAGCAGCTCCACCTCGGTGCGCTGGATCAGATCACCGATCAGGAAGATGTTCTCCGCCTTGAGGCAGTTCGCAGACCGCACAGTCAGTTCGAGATCGTCCACGGGACGCAGCAGTATCGGATCGACACTTGGCTCCGCACGTTCCTGCTCGGCCACCGCACTGGTCGTTTCGTCCAGTTTGACGAATGCGAACAGCTGATCCTGGAGGATGGTCGCCGCTCGACGGATCGAATCCTCGGGATCGATCGTGCCGTCAGTCTCGATCTCGATAACCAGGCGATCGAGGTTGGTGCGCTGCTCCACGCGGGCAGCCTCGACCGAATAGGCCACGCGACGAACCGGGCTGAACGGCGCATCCAGCTGCAGGTGCCCGATCGGACGATCGTCGCCCGCCGCACTCTCGCGGTTCGAAGCCGGTTCGTATCCACGGCCGCGACGCACTTTCATGGTCATGTTCAGCTCACCCTTGTCGGTGAGCCGCGCGATGATCAGGTCGGGGTTTGCGACATCCATACCGTGCGACAACTGAATGTCGCCGGCAGTGATAGTGCCAGGGCCCTTCGCATTCAGGGTAACAACCGCCTCGTCGCGATCTTCCATGGTGATCGCCAGCTCTTTCAGGTTGAGCAGGATTTCAAGCACGTCCTCCTGCACACCCGCTATCGCGCTGTACTCGTGCAACACGCCCTCGATCTCGGCCTCGACGACGGCACATCCCGGCATCGACGACAGGAGAATACGACGCAGGGCATTGCCGAGCGTATGGCCAAAACCTCTCTCTAGCGGCTCCAGCGACACCTTGGCATGGCGCTCGCTGATGGTCTGCACGTTGACAATACGCGGCTTGAGGAATTCGGTGACGGACTCCGTCATGGGTGACCCTCTCAGTTCCTTTACTTGGAATACAGTTCGACGATCAGCTGTTCGTTGATCTCGGCCGGCAGTTCAACGCGGTCTGGAACCCGCTTGAAGGTGCCACTCATACCTTTGGAATCCACCTCGACCCACTCGGGAAGCCCGTATTGCTCCGCAAGGCCAAGCGAGTTCTTGATGCGTTCCTGCTTCTGCGCCTTCTCGTTCACGGCGACCACGTCTTCCGGGCTCACCCTGTAGGATGCGACCTTCACCACCTTGCCGTTGACCGTGATCGACTTGTGGCTGACCAGCTGGCGCGCCTCGGAGCGGGTAGAACCATAGCCCATGCGGTAGACCACGTTGTCCAGCCGGCTTTCGAGCAACTTCAGCAGGATTTCTCCCGTAGGCCCCTTGGTACGGTCCGCTTCCTTGTAGTAATTGCGGAACTGGCGCTCGAGCACACCGTACAGACGGCGGACTTTCTGCTTTTCGCGCAACTGCACGCCGTAGTCGGAAAGGCGGCGACGACGGTCGCTCTGCTGACCGGGCACCTTTTCCATGTTGCACTTGGAATCTACCGAGCGAACGCGGCTTTTCAGATACAGATCCGTACCTTCGCGGCGCATCAGCTTACATTTTGGGCCTATATAACGTGCCATTTACTCAAACTCCAAATCAGACGCGGCGCTTTTTCGGTGGACGGCAGCCGTTGTGAGGTATCGGCGTCACGTCGGAAATACTGGTGATCTTGAAGCCGGCGTTGTTCAGCGCGCGCACCGCCGACTCACGACCCGGACCCGGACCCTTTACATTCACGTCGAGGTTCTTCACCCCATATTCCTTGGCGACCTGGCCTGCGCGGTCGGCTGCCACCTGGGCGGCAAACGGCGTGCTCTTGCGCGAACCGCGAAACCCGGAACCGCCGGACGTGGCCCAGCACAGGGCATTGCCCTGGCGATCGGTGATGGTGATGATGGTGTTGTTGAACGACGCATGTACGTGCGCGATCCCATCGGTAACAACCTTTCTTACCTTTTTACGGACGCGTGTCGGGGTCTTGGCCATATGCCTGTTCCTAAAAATTCCAGCTGACGCTTATTTTCTGATCGGTTTACGCGGGCCCTTGCGGGTACGCGCGTTGGTGCGGGTGCGCTGTCCACGCAGCGGCAAACCACGGCGATGACGGATACCACGGTTGCAACCGAGATCCATCAGACGCTTGATATTCATCGACACCTCGCGGCGCAGATCACCCTCGACAGTGAACGCGGCCACTTCGGTACGAAGCTTTTCGACCTCTTCTTCCGTCAATTCCATGATCTTGCGTCCCGGTGCAATACCGGTTGTCTTGCAGATCTGCTCCGCACGTGTGCGGCCGACGCCATAGATGGACGTCAGGGCGATCACCGTGTGTTTGCGATCTGGAATGTTGACTCCAGCAATACGGGCCATTGTCAAATATCTCCTGGTACGGCGGCAGAGCGGCGCGCGAAGGCGCGAAATTCTACCTACATTTCAACGTTTTATCAATGCCGCTTTCAGGGGGCTTCCGGTGATCCTGAGTGAGACAGATTGCGGATCAGAATTCTTCAGATCAGGGCGCAAAGCGCCCGTAATGGCCAGCCATTGCGAAGCTTTGCAACGCAGAGGTGGCGAATTCCGGCCTCAAAATGTTCATTCACGGATTGCGGGAAGCCTCCTTCAGCCCTGGCGCTGCTTGTGACGCGGGTCGGTGCAGATCACGCGAACGACGCCTTTGCGCTTCACGATCTTGCAGTTGCGGCACATCTTTTTTACAGAGGCACGGACTTTCATGCGTTATCTCCTAATCTCAACAACCGGTCAGCGAGGCATGCCCGTGCCGCCGATACCCTTCAGATTTGCTTTCTTCATCAGGCCCTCGTACTGGTGCGACATCACATGCGCCTGCACCTGGGCCATGAAATCCATCACAACGACGACCACAATCAGCAACGATGTGCCGCCGAAGTAGAAAGGTACGTTCCAACCCACGATCAGAAATTCGGGCATCAGACACACGAGGGTGATGTAAATCGCACCCGCCAGCGTCAGCCGCGACATGACCTGATCGATGTAACGCGCGGTCTGCTCACCGGGGCGAATACCCGGGATAAAGGCACCGGAGCGCTTGAGATTGTCGGCCGTGTCTTTCGAGTTGAACACCAGCGCGGTGTAGAAAAAGCAGAAGAATATGATCGCACCCGCGTACATCGCCACGTAGATCGGCTCACCCGGCGACAGCTTGGCGACGATGTCCTGCAGCCAGCGCATACCTTCGTTGTTACCGGCCCACTGTGCCAGCGTGGTCGGGAACAGGATGATGCTCGAGGCAAAGATCGGCGGAATGACGCCGGCCATGTTCAGTTTCAGCGGCAGGTGACTGCTTTGCGCCGCATACATCTTGCGGCCCTGCTGCCGCTTGGCATAGTTGACCGTGATCCGGCGCTGACCGCGCTCGACGAAAACGACAAAGCCGGTGACGGCGATCGCCAGCAGGAACAGGAACAAGGCAAAGATGGCATTCATCTCGCCATTGCTGACCAGTTCCACGACGGAGCCGAACGCAGCCGGAAGGCCGGCGACGATACCCGCGAAGATGATCATCGAGATACCGTTGCCCAGTCCACGCTCGGTTATCTGCTCGCCCAGCCACATCAGGAACATGGTCCCCGTGACCAGCGACACCGCGGAGGTAAATACGAAACCGGGGCCGGTGTTTACCACCAATCCCTCGCCGAACTGCCCCTGCAGGGCCACCGATATACCGATGGCCTGGAAGGTCGCCAGCACCAGGGTGCCGTAGCGGGTGTACTGAGTGATCTTGCGTCGACCCGACTCACCCTCTTTCTTCAGCTGTTCGAGCTTCGGGATCACCGCAGTCATCAGCTGGATAATGATGGAGGCCGAGATGTAGGGCATGATTCCCAGCGCAAAAAGGCTGGCACGGCTGAGCGCACCGCCCGAGAACATGTTGAACATGTCGAGGATGGTGCCCTGCTGCTGATCGAACAGCGCTGCCAGGGCCGCCGGGTTCACACCCGGTACGGGTATGAAGGTACCGATGCGATAGACGATCAGCGCGCCCAGCAGAAACAGCAGGCGCTGACGCAACTCCGTCAATCGGCCCAACTGCATACCACCAGCATTCGCGGGATTCACTGCCATAACGAACTCTTAATCCTCGACCTTGCCGCCTGCGGCCTCGATCGCGGCACGCGCGCCCTTGGTAACTCCCAGGCCGCGAACGGTGACTGCCCGATCGATGCTGCCCGAAAGGATGACCTTGGCGCGGGTGATGCCCATCGGCAGCACGTCTGCGCGATAAAGCGCGTCCATGTCCACCACGTCACCCTCGACCTTGGAGAGCTCGTTCAGGCGCACCTCACCGGTGGAGCGGGCCATGATCGAGCGGAAGCCGACCTTGGGCAGCCGACGCTGCAAAGGCATCTGACCACCTTCGAATCCGACCTTGTGGTAGCCGCCCGTTCGCGACTTCTGGCCCTTGTGGCCACGACCGGCAGTCTTTCCGAACCCACTGCCGATACCCCGACCGACACGCTTGCGCGTGGGATTGCTGCCAGCGGCAGGCTTGAGTGTATTCAGGCGCATGTCACGCTTCCTCCACAACCTGGACCATGTAAGACACCTTGTTGAGCATGCCGCGCGTGGCAGCGGTGTCCTCGACTTCCACAACCTGGTGCATGCGACGCAGACCCAGTCCGCGCACGCAGTCGCGGTGGTTCTTGAGGCGCCCGTAGATGCTGCGCACCAGCTTGACCTTCATCATCTTTTTATCGGTCATGTCTGCTTACCCCAGGATCTCTTCGACCGTCTTGCCGCGCTTGGCCGCCACGTATTCCGGGTCGTCCATACTCGCGAGACCGTTCATGGTTGCACGCACGACGTTGATCGCGTTGTTGCTGCCGATGCACTTGGCCAGGACGTTATGTACGCCAACCACTTCGAAGATGGCTCGCATCGCGCCACCGGCGATGATGCCGGTACCCTCGGAGGCGGGCTGCATGTGGACCTTGGCGGCGCCGTGACGGCCCACCAGCGGGTACTGCAGCGTGCCGTTCTTCAGCTTGATGGTCTTCATGTTGCGGCGCGCCATATCCATTGCCTTCTGGATGGCGATCGGGACTTCTTTGGCCTTGCCGGTACCGAACCCGACCTTGCCGTCGCCGTCGCCGACGACGACCAGGGCAGCAAAACCGAACACCCGGCCGCCCTTGACGACCTTGGCTACGCGATTGACGCCGATCAGCTTTTCAAACAGATCGTCGGCGGACTGTTTGGATTCAAAATTAGCCATTCAAAGACCCCTTAAAACTCAAGCCCGACTTCGCGGGCAGCGTCGGCCAGGGCCTTCACCCGACCGTGATAACGGAAACCGGACCGGTCAAATGCGACCCGATCGATACCTTTCGCCTTGGCGCGCTCGGCAACGAAGCGACCGATCAGCGCAGCAGCAGCCGAGTTGCCGGCCGGGCCCTGCAGCTCAGCGGCGACAGCCTTTTCCAGGGTCGACGCCGAAGCCACGACCTCGGCCCCGTTCGGTGCGATTACCTGCGCGTAGATATGACGCGGCGTACGGTGAATGGTCAGGCGATGCACACCCAACTCGCTGATTTTTGCGCGTGCGCGGCGGGCACGGCGAATACGAGATGCTTTTTTATCCATCGTCCTAACCCCTTATTTCTTCTTCGCTTCTTTGCGGATGATGCGCTCATCCACGTAGCGAACACCCTTGCCCTTGTAAGGCTCTGGCGGACGAAATGCGCGTATTTCAGCGGCAACCTGGCCGACGCGCTGCTTGTCGCTGCCAGAGATGACGACCTCGGTCTGTGTCGGCGTGTCGATGGTGACACCGTCCGGGACCGGGTAGTCGATGGGATGCGAATATCCAAGGCTGAGGCTCAAAACCTTCCCCTTGCCCTGGGCGCGGTAGCCGACGCCGACCAACTGCAGCTTCTTCTCGAACCCCTCGCTCACGCCATGGACCATGTTGCCCAGCAACGCCCGCATGGTGCCGGCCATCGCCCAGGCCGAATCATTTGCCGGCGTGACGGTCAGCACGCCGTCATCGAGAGTTACCGAGACGGTCCTGTGCAGCTTGAGTTCCATGGAACCCTTGCTGCCCTTGACGGTGATATTCCGGCCGTCGATCTTGACATCCACACCCTTGGCGACGGTGATGGGTGATTTTGCTATACGAGACATGACATTCCCCCGTCAGGCTACGTAGGCGATGACTTCGCCGCCGTGACCCAGTTTACGGGCCTCGCGGTCGGTCATCACGCCTTTCGAGGTGGAAACGATCACGATACCGAGGCCGCCACGGACCTTCGGCAGCTCTTCGCGATTCTTGTAAATACGCAGGCCGGGGCGGCTCACACGCTTGATGTACTCGATGACAGGGGCGCCTTGGAAGTACTTCAGGCTGATCTCGAGGGCAGGCTTGCCATCCAGCTCGGCTGCACCGAAATCCTTGATGTACCCTTCGTCCTTGAGGACCTGGGCGACAGCAGTTTTCTGCTTCGAGGCGGGCATCAGCACAGCTGCTTTGCCGGCAGTCTGGCCGTTGCGGACGCGGGTCAGCATATCCGCAATCGGATCTGACATGCTCATTTGATACTCCTTTGGGTCAAACCACCCATTAGGGGCGCGATACCCGGTTCACGAAAAAGGCCCCCTGCTTGAGGGAGCCGCGCAATATAGCCGAATTTCTGGAAAAGCGCTAGCTGGTTTTACCAGCTGGCTTTCTTCAGTCCGGGCACATCACCGCGCATTGCGGCTTCACGCAATTTGTTGCGGCAAAGACCGAACTTCCGGTAAACGCCATGCGGACGGCCGGTGATCCGGCAGCGCCGCCGCTGGCGCGCGGGGCTGGCGTCGCGCGGCAGCTTCTGCAACGCCATGACGGCGGCATCCACCTCTTCCGGAGACTTGCTGCGGTCGTTGATGACTGCCTTGAGTTCAGCACGCTTGTTCATGTACTGAGCCACAATCTTTGCGCGTTTGACCTCGCGGGCCCACATGCTTTTCTTTGCCATGTTAAATCGCCAATTTACTTGAACGGAAAATTGAAGCCGTCGAGCAGCGCCCGACATTCTTCGTCATTCGCAGCCGACGTGGTTATGGTGATATCCATGCCGCGCAGTGCGTCGATCTTGTCGTATTCCACTTCCGGGAAAATGATCTGTTCCTTGACACCCATGCTGTAGTTGCCACGGCCGTCGAACGACTTCGCGCTCACACCGCGGAAATCGCGGATACGGGGTATCGCGATGCTGATCAGGCGATCGAGAAACTCGTACATGCGGTCGCGGCGCAGCGTGACCTTGCAGCCGACCGGCCAGCCCTCACGGACCTTGAAGCCCGCGACCGACTTCTTCGCCTTGATGACGATCGCCTTCTGACCGGCGATCTTTTCCATGTCACCCACGGCGAAATCCATCACCTTCTTGTCACCGATCGCTTCACCGACACCCATATTGAGGGTGATCTTCTCGATGCGCGGGACCTGCATGACGGTACGGTAGCCGAATTTCTCCATCAACTGGGGAACGACTGATTCTTTGTAATGATCCTGGAGCCTTGCCATCGCTATCGCCTCAGACGTCAACGACTTCGCCGTTTGACTTAAATACGCGCACCTTGCGACCGTCATCGAGGACTTTGAAGCCCACACGGTCCCCTTTGTCGGCGGCGGGGTTGTACACAGCCAGATTCGACACGTGCAACGGCATCTCCTTGTCGACGATGCCGCCCTGCTCACCCTTGTTCGGGTTGGGCTTCACGTGCTTCTTGGCGAGATTGATATTTTCAACGACGACCCGGTCGTCCAGCACTCGCAGCACGGTGCCACGCTTACCTTTGTCCTTACCGGCCAGGACGATGACGTCGTCGCCTTTGCGAATCTTGCTTGCCATCTTTATCTACCTCAGAGCACTTCAGGCGCAAGTGAGATGATCTTCATGAATCGCTCACTCCGCAGTTCACGGGTCACCGGCCCAAAGATGCGGGTACCGATGGGCTCGAGCTTGGTGTTCAGCAACACCGCCGCGTTGCCATCGAAACGGATCAGGGAACCGTCAGCACGGCGCACACCCTTTCGCGTACGAACGACCACCGCGTTGAACACGTCACCCTTTTTCACCTTACCGCGCGGGTTGGCGTCCTTTATGGACACCTTGATGACGTCCCCAATTCCGGCGTAGCGCCGATGAGAACCACCCAGCACTTTGATGCACTGAACGCGACGCGCCCCACTATTGTCGGCGACGTTCAGCAAAGACTGCATCTGGATCATGACACTACTCCACCAAAATCAAATTCGAAGAGTTCTTGTATTCAGCTGGCGCGCTCGACCAGCTTGACGAACCGCCAAGCCTTGGTCTTGGACATCGGCCGGCACTGCTCCACGACAACCACGTCGCCGATCTGGCACTCGTTGTTTTCGTCGTGCGCATGTATCTTGCTGGATTTGCGCACGAACTTGCCGTAAAGCGGGTGCTTGACGCGCCGCTCGATCACGACCGTGATGCTCTTGTCCATCTTGTCACTGACCACACGCCCCTGCAGGGTGCGGTTGTCGACTGCCTGCTCGCTCATGCTTCACCTGCCTGGCGCTTCTGAGTAATTACCGTTTTCACGCGCGCAATATTGCGACGCACATCCTTCATCAGATGAGGCCGGGAGAATTGCCCCGTGCCGCGCTGCATGCGCAGGTTGAACTGCTCTTTCAGCAATTCATGCAAGGATTCACGCAATTGCGCCTGAGTTTTTCCACGAAGTTCTGACGCTTTCATCACAGGATCACTCGTTTTACAAACGCGGTCTGAAGAGGCAGCTTTGCCGCAGCAAGCGCGAAAGCCTCGCGCGCAAGCACTTCGTCCACGCCCTCAATCTCATACAACATCAGGCCAGGTTGAATCTGGGCGACCCAGTATTCGACATTGCCCTTGCCTTTGCCCTGCCGAACCTCGAGAGGCTTCTTGGTTACCGGCTTGTCCGGGAACACGCGGATCCACAATTTCCCGCCACGCTTTACGGTACGCGTGATGGTACGACGCGCCGACTCGATCTGGCGGGCAGTGATCCGGCCGCGGCCAATGGCCTTGAGGCCGAACTCGCCGAAGCTCACTTTGTTACCGGACTGAGCCAGACCGCGGTTGCGGCCCTTCATCTGCTTCCGGAATTTGGTACGTTTTGGCTGCAACATCTCTTACGTTACCCCCGTGGAGCGCCCTTGGCCGGAGCCGACGCCTCCTTCTCTTCCTGGCGATCGCCAAACACCTCACCCTTAAAGATCCAGGTCTTTACCCCGATGATCCCGTAAGTAGTCAGCGCTTCTGCGAAGCCGTAATCGATGTCTGCGCGCAGCGTGTGCAGCGGCACCCGGCCTTCGCGATACCATTCACTGCGTGCGATCTCCGCACCATTCAGGCGTCCGGCAATATTCACCTTGATGCCCTGGGCACCGATACGCATGGTGTTTTGGACCGCCCGCTTCATGGCGCGTCGGAACATGATCCGACGCTCGAGCTGCTGGGCGATACTTTCGGCAACCAGCTGCGCATCGAGCTCCGGCTTGCGGATTTCTTCCACGCTGATGTGCACCGGGATGCCCATGCGCGCCGAAATTTCCTTGCGAAGCGCGTCGATATCCTCGCCCTTCTTGCCGATGACCAGACCGGGACGCGCGGTATGAATGGTGATATGCGCGTTCTTGGCCGGCCGGTCGATCTGAATGCGACTGACCGAGGCCTGGCGCAGCTTGTTCTTCAGGAAATCACGCACCTCGAGGTCCGTAATCAGAAGATCCGCATAATTCTTGCTGTCCGCATACCATTTCGACGTCCAGTCCGAAACGATGCCGAGGCGAATACCGATAGGATGTATTTTCTGACCCATAGTTCTTGTCCGCTTACTCGTCCGCTACCGTGACGGTGATATGACTGGTGCGCTTGAGAATACGAGCCGCACGACCCTTTGCCCGCGCACGGATGCGCTTCATGGTCGGACCTTCGTCGACACATACGGCCTTTACTTTCAATTCATCAACATCCGCGCCTTCGTTGTTCTCCGCGTTTGCCACCGCGGAATCCAACACCTTCTTCATCATCGCGGCGCCCTTCTTCTTGCTGAACGCCAGGACGCTCAGTGCCTGCTCGACAGGAAGCCCGCGGATCTGGTCAGCCACCAAACGGCCTTTCTGGGCCGAGATATGCGCAAAGCGCAGTTTTGCTAGAGCTTGCATGGCTACCTCCTACCTGGACTTTCTGTCCGCAACGTGACCGCGATAGGTGCGGGTCAGTGCGAACTCACCGAGCTTGTGGCCAACCATGTTCTCGGAAACCAGAACCGGGACATGCTGCTTGCCATTGTGTACAGCGATCGTGAGCCCGACCATGTCGGGGCTGACCATCGAGCGACGCGACCAGGTCTTGATCGGGCGACGGTCATTGCTCTCACGAACGGTCTCCACCTTCTTCTGCAGGTGGAGATCGATAAAAGGACCCTTACGAATTGAACGTGGCATTGCCTTCTAGCCTCTCACCTAATTACTTACGACGACGGTCGCGCACGATGAACTTGTCGGTACGCTTGTTCGAGCGCGTCTTGAAACCCTTGGTCGGGGTACCCCATGGGCTGACCGGGTGACGGCCGCCGGAGGTACGCCCCTCGCCACCGCCATGCGGGTGATCCACCGGGTTCATGACAACGCCACGAACGGTCGGGCGGACACCGCGCCAGCGGGTAGCGCCCGCCTTGCCCAGCTTGCGCAGATTGTGCTCTGAGTTACCTGCGGCGCCGATGGTGGCGCGGCAATCCGCATGCACCTTGCGCATCTCGCCGGAGCGCAGACGCAGGGTGGCATAGTCGCCATCACGGGCGATCAGCTGCGCGGAGGCGCCGGCGCTGCGTGCGATCTGCGCGCCTTTGCCGACCTTCATCTCGATACAGTGAACCGTGCTACCGACCGGAATGCTGCGCAGGACCATGCAGTTGCCCGGCGCAATCGGCGCTTCGACACCCGAACGTACCGGATCGCCGGATTTCATGCCGGCGGGTGCAATGATGTAACGACGCTCGCCATCGGCATACTTGATCAGCGCGATGTGGGCCGAGCGGTTTGGATCGTACTCCAGACGCTCGATGATACCCGGCACGCCGTCTTTGTCGCGCTTGAAGTCGATGATCCGGTAACGCTGTTTGTGGCCACCGCCCCGGTGACGCGTAGTGATACGGCCGCCGTTGTTGCGCCCGCCCGATTTACCCTTGTGCGCGACCAGGGGTGAGTGAGGCTCGCCCTTGTGCAAGCCTTCGCTCTTGACCTGGACCACATGACGGCGTCCCGGTGATGTCGGTTTTGTTTTGACGATTGCCATTGTTCTATCCGTTACCTATGCGGTGATTGCGCTCAGGCGCCACCAGCAAAATCGATATCGTGACCGTCCTGCAGCCGGACGTATGCCTTCTTCCAGTTGTTGCGTCTGCCGAGCATCTTGCCGAAACGCTTTTGCTTGCCCTTCACGTTGACAGTGCGCACGTCCCGCACCTTGACCTCGAAAAGCAGTTCCACTGCCTGCGCGATCTCCGGCTTGGTAGCATCGCACGCCACCTTGAACGCAAACTGGTTCGCCTTGTCTGCCGCCATTGCGCTCTTTTCGGATACGACCGGGCTCAGCAAGACCTTCATCAAACGTTCTTTGCTCATGCCAGCTTCTCCTCGATCGCCTTGAGTGCGGCCGCCGTAATGATCACCTTGTCGAATCCGACGAGGCTGACCGGGTCCACCTCGTTGATGGAACGCGCATCGGTGCGATACAGGTTGCGGCATGCCAGCAACAGGTTTTCGTCAAACGCTTCGGTGATGATAAGCGCGTCACCCGCATCGAGTTCCGCCAGTTTCGCGACCAGGTCTTTGGTCTTCGGTGAAGCCATCTTGAAGTCATCGACCACGATCAGGCGGTCCTGTCGAACCAGTTCCGACAGGATGGAGCGCAGCGCGCCCTGGTACATCTTGCGGTTCACCTTCTGCCCGTAACTACGCGGCTGGGCAGCGAAGGTCACGCCGCCCGTCCGCATGATCGGACTGCGAATGGTGCCCTGGCGCGCACGACCAGTGCCCTTCTGGCGAAACGGCTTGGCGCCGCCGCCGCTCACTGCTGAACGGTTCTTCTGCGCCTTGGTTCCGGAGCGTGCCGCGGCCATGTAGGCGACAACCACCTGGTGCACCAGAGACTCTTTGAAATCAGCGCCAAACACCACGTCAGAGACCTGGATGCTGGAACCGCCTTGTACGTTCAGGTCCATGTTCTCAACCCTTGTTCTTCAGTTTGATCGCTGGCGTGACGATCACGTCGCCGCCGCGCGAGCCGGGTACGGCGCCCTTGACCAGCAGAATGTTGCGATCGGCGTCGACGCGAACAACCTCGATGTTCTGCGTAACGACTTTCTCCGAGCCCATGTGACCGGCCATCTTCTTGCCCTTGAACACCCGGCCGGGGGTCTGGCACTGTCCGATCGAACCCAGCGCACGGTGCGACAGCGAGTTGCCGTGCGTCGCATCCTGCATGTGGAAGTTGTGACGCTTCACACCGCCCTGGAAACCCTTGCCCTTGCTGGTACCGCGCACATCGACCTTCTGACCGACCTCGAAGAGGCTTGCATTGATCTCTGCACCGACTTCGGGCGTATCGCCCTTGTGATCGTCCAGGCGAAATTCCCACAAGCCACGCCCCGCCTCGACACCCGCTTTTGCATAGTGTCCGGCCATTGGCTTGGTAAGGCGCGACGCCTTCTTTTGACCAACGGTCACCTGGATGGCGCTGTAGCCATCGCTTTCCGGCGAGCACACCTGGGTGACGCGGTTCGGCTCGACCTCGATGACGGTCACCGGCACGGATACACCATCATCTGTGAAGACGCGCGTCATACCTGCTTTGCGGCCTACGATTCCAATCGCCATTTCTCTAACCTCAGTTCAGTTTGATCTGAACATCAACACCCGCAGCCAGATCGAGTTTCATCAACGCATCCACCGTCTTGTCGGTTGGATCCACGATGTCCATCAGGCGCTTGTGGGTACGAATCTCATACTGATCCCTCGCGTCCTTGTTGACGTGCGGCGAGATCAATACAGTGAATCGCTCCTTCTTTGTCGGCAGCGGGATCGGGCCCAGCACCTGGGCGCCGGTACGCTTGGCGGTATCTACGATCTCGCGCGCGGACTGGTCGATCAAGCGGTGATCGAAGGACTTCAAACGAATACGGATACGCTGGCTGCTCATTGATATCACTCGATAATCTTGGCGACGACGCCGGCGCCGACGGTACGACCACCTTCGCGGATTGCAAATCGCAGGCCATCTTCCATCGCGATCGGCGCAATCAGCTTGACGGTCATCTTCACGTTGTCACCCGGCATCACCATCTCGATGCCTTCCGGCAGCTCGCACGCCCCCGTCACATCCGTGGTACGGAAGTAAAACTGCGGACGGTAGCCATTGAAGAACGGGGTATGACGTCCACCCTCGTCCTTGCCCAGCACGTAAACCTCTGCCTCAAAGTGCGTGTGCGGATTGATCGTGCCCGGCTTCGCCAGCACCTGACCACGCTCGACGTCGTCACGCTTGGTGCCGCGCAGCAGCACGCCCACGTTGTCGCCCGCCTCGCCACGATCCAGCAGCTTGCGGAACATCTCCACACCCGTGCAGGTCGTCTTCTGGGTGTCACGAATACCCACGATCGCCAGCTCGTCGCCCACGTTCACGATGCCGCGCTCAATACGACCGGTCACCACGGTGCCACGACCAGAGATCGAGAACACGTCCTCGATCGGCATCAGGAAGGTGCCGTCCACCGCACGCTCAGGCGTCGGGATGTAGTTGTCCAGCGCATCCATCAGCTTGTCGATCGACTGCGTGCCAATCTCAGAGGTGTCGCCTTCCAGCGCCTTCAGCGCAGAACCCACGATGATCGGGGTGTCGTCGCCCGGGAACTCGTACGAATCCAGCAGCTCGCGGATCTCCATCTCGACCAGCTCGAGCAGCTCGGCGTCGTCCACCATGTCGGCCTTGTTCATGTACACAATGATGTACGGAACACCAACCTGACGGGACAGCAGAATGTGCTCGCGGGTCTGCGGCATCGGGCCGTCCGCCGCCGAAACCACCAGAATCGCTCCGTCCATCTGCGCCGCACCCGTGATCATGTTCTTCACATAATCCGCGTGTCCCGGACAGTCCACGTGCGCATAGTGGCGCGCCGCTGACTCGTACTCCACGTGCGCCGTCGCGATCGTAATACCGCGCTCACGCTCTTCCGGGGCATTGTCAATCTGGTCGTAGGCCTTCGTCTCACCACCAAACTTCGAGGCCTGGTGAGTCGTGATCGCCGCCGTCAGCGTGGTCTTGCCATGGTCTACGTGACCAATCGTGCCCACGTTTACGTGCGGTTTCTTACGTTCAAATTTTCCCTTGGACACTGTTGTACCCCTTATACCTGTCAGGTCTTGCGACCGCTAACCGTTACTGTTTCTTGATGATGGCCTCAGCAACACTGCTGGGCACTTCACTGTATTTCGCAAATTCCATGCTGTAGGAGGCGCGACCCTGGCTCGAACTGCGCAGCGCGGTCGCATAACCGAACATCTCCGACAGTGGCACATCTGCCCTGACCATCTTGCCGGTCGGGCCGTCTTCCATGCCCAGCACGATGCCACGTCGGGAGTTGAGATCACCGATCACGTCGCCCATGTATTCTTCAGGCGTCTCGACCTCGACCTTCATCATGGGCTCCAGGATGACCGGCCTTGCCTTCTGCACGCCTGCCTTGAAACCCATCGAGCCCGCGATCTTGAAGGCGTTCTCGTTCGAGTCGACCTCGTGATACGAACCGTCGTACAAGCTCACCTTGACGTCGACCACCGGGTAGCCGGCGATGACACCGCCCTGCATGGCTTCCTGGATACCCTTGTCGACCGCCGGGATGTATTCCTTCGGAACCACGCCACCCACGATCTCGTTGACGAACTCGTAGCCCTTGCCGGCTTCCTGCGGCTCAATGCGCAGCCAGACATGACCGAACTGCCCGCGACCACCCGACTGGCGGACAAACTTGCCCTCGGCCTCGGTGCTGGCACGAATCGTCTCCCGGTAGGCAACCTGCGGCGCACCCACATTGGCCTCGACATTGAACTCGCGTCGCATGCGGTCAACGAGGATATCCAGGTGCAGCTCGCCCATACCGGAGATGATGGTCTGACCGGACTCTTCGTCGGTGTGGACACGGAAAGACGGATCTTCCTGCGCCAGACGACCGAGCGCGATACCCATCTTTTCCTGGTCGCTCTTGGTCTTGGGCTCCACGGCGACTGAGATGACCGGCTCCGGGAACTCCATGCGCTCGAGCGTGATGATATGGTTCAGATCACACAGGGTGTCACCGGTGGTCACATCCTTCAGACCGACCGCCGCCGCGATATCACCCGCGCGCACTTCCTTGATCTCCTCGCGGGAGTTGGCGTGCATCTGCAGGATTCGACCGACGCGTTCCTTCTTGCGCTTGACCGGGTTGTAGACCGAGTCACCCGAGTTGAGGACACCGGAATAGCAGCGGAAAAAGGTCAGCGAGCCGACGAATGGGTCGGTTGCAATCTTGAATGCCAGCGCAGAAAACGGTGCGTCATCAGAAGACGGGCGCGATGCTTCTGTCTCGTCATCATCCAGAATTCCGCGAATGGCGGGCACGTCCGTCGGGGCGGGCATCAACTCGATCACCTTGTCGAGCATGGCCTGAACACCCTTGTTCTTGAACGCGGTACCGCAGGTCATCGGCACGATTTCGAGGCTCAGGGTACGCAGACGCAGACCTTCAAGAATCTCCGCCTCGGTCAGCTCATTACCCTCGAGGTACTTCTCCATGTACTCTTCGTTGGCCTCGGCAGCAGCCTCGACCATTTTTTCGCGCCATTTATTGCAGGTGTCGACGAGCTCTTCAGGAATATCGACGTAATCGAATTCCACACCCATGTTCTCCTCGCTCCACTGGATCGCCTTCATTTTCAGAAGGTCGACCACGCCGGAGAAGCCCTCTTCGGCGCCGATCGGCACCTGGATCGGCACGGCGACTGCGCCCAGACGGGTTTCGAGTTGCTCAACGACACGGAAGAAGTTGGCGCCCATGCGGTCCATCTTGTTGACGAACGCCATGCGCGGGACCTTGTAGCGGTTGGCCTGGCGCCAGACGGTCTCGGACTGCGGCTGAACACCGCCGACCGCACACAGGACGAAGACGGCGCCATCGAGCACGCGCAAGGAACGCTCCACCTCGATGGTGAAATCCACGTGTCCCGGGGTATCGATGATATTGATGCGGTGCTGGGGGTATTGCTTGCCCATGCCGCTCCAGAAACAGGTGGTTGCAGCAGAGGTGATGGTGATGCCACGCTCCTGCTCCTGCTCCATCCAGTCCATGGTGGCAGCGCCGTCGTGCACCTCACCAATCTTGTGCGAGACACCGGTGTAATAGAGCACACGCTCAGTCGTGGTCGTCTTACCCGCATCGATGTGGGCCATGATGCCGATATTGCGATAACGCTCAATGGGTGTGGTACGTGCCACTGTCTTATCCCGCCCCGTGATGTAAAAGAACGATGAAGCCGGTTGTTACCAGCGGTAGTGAGAGAAAGCCTTGTTCGCCTCAGCCATGCGATGGGTCTCTTCCTTCTTCTTGACCGCGGTACCCCTCTGGTCCGCGGCATCCATCAGCTCGCCGGCAAGGCGGGCCGCCATGGACTTTTCGCTGCGCTTGCGCGAGGCATCTATCAGCCAACGCATTGCCAGGGCATTACGACGGACAGGACGAACCTCGACCGGAACCTGGTAGGTTGCACCACCAACACGACGCGACTTCACCTCAACGGCCGGGCGCACGTTTTCCAGCGCCTGATCGAGGGTCTCCATCGGGTCGCCGCCACGCTTTTTGGTGACGGCATCCAGCGCACCGTAAAGAATACGCTCGGCGACGGCCTTCTTGCCGTCTTCCATCACCATGTTGACGAACTTGGCCAGCGTCTGACTTCCGAACTTCGGGTCAGGAAGGATTTCACGCTTGGCTGCAACTCTTCTTCTAGGCATTTCGATTCACTCTCGATTCACTTGCGGCCGGCGCGTGCCGACCCCAATAAACGCTATGTCCGGATCAACTCTTCGGACGCTTGGCGCCGTACTTGGAACGGGCCTGGCGACGCTTGTCGACACCCGAGGTGTCCAGGCTGCCGCGGACCACGTGGTAACGCACACCCGGCAGGTCTTTTACACGGCCGCCACGAATCAGGACCACGCTGTGCTCCTGCAGATTGTGGCCTTCGCCGCCGATATAGCTGGAAACCTCGAAACCGTTGGTCAGGCGCACACGCGCCACCTTCCGCAAAGCCGAGTTCGGCTTCTTCGGGGTGGTGGTGTAAACGCGGGTACAGACACCACGTTTCTGCGGGCATGCCTCGAGTGCCGGGACATTGCTCTTTTCGATCTTGCGCTTGCGCGGCTTGCGAACCAACTGATTAATAGTAGCCATCTAACTTCCGTCTCCGGGACGCGCCGACACCAGCGTCGACGTCAAAAATTCGCGTAGCCGGCCCCGTCCGACATGCTCAGAAAAGCGCCGGGCGTGGGTAGCGATTACTCGAATCTCAAAACTTTTCGCGAAGCGACTGATTTGCCGCGGGTTTTTTAGGCAAACACGCAGGAGTGCCTTCAGCGAAGACCGCGAATTCTATGCGCCCATCCGGCCTCTGTCAACAGCGGCCGGATGGCTTTTCACCGCATTATTCGCTGTCAGTGGTATTGAGGGCCTGCTTGATGGCCTCTTCGACTTCCTCGGTCGCCATCTCTACCGGCGCGCCCGCGCTCAGCGCTTCCTGGCGCTGACGGCGACGCTCGTTGTGATGGGCCAATCCGGTACCGGCGGGGATCAGGCGCCCGACGATGACATTCTCCTTGAGCCCGTTGAGGGTGTCACGCATACCGCGCACGGACGCCTCTGTGAGGACCCGCGTGGTCTCCTGGAACGAGGCCGCCGAGATGAACGACTCGGTCGCCAGCGAGGCCTTGGTGATGCCCAGCAACAGAGGCTCGAACTTGGCCGTCAGCTTGTCTTCAGCTTCAGCCTGCTCGTTGGCCTCGAGAAGACGCGCGCGCTCGACCTGTTCACCCCGCAACAGCTTGGTCTCACCGGCATCGGTGATCTCGACCTTGCGCAGCATCTGGCGAATGATGACCTCGATGTGCTTGTCGTTGATGCCCACACCCTGCAGCCGGTAGACGTCCTGGATCTCCTTGACCAGATATTCGGCCAACTCGGTGACACCGAGCAGACGGAGGATATCGTGCAAATTGAGTTCACCGTCGGCGATGACCTCGCCACGCTCCACGTGCTCGCCCTCGAACACGTTCACATGACGCCACTTCGGTATCAGCGATTCGATCTGCTCGCCATCCGCCATGGTAATGATCAGGCGCTGCTTGCCCTTGGTGTCCTTGCCGAAGCTGACCGTGCCGCTGGCCTCGGCCAGGATCGCCGGTTCTTTCGGCTTGCGCGCCTCGAACAGGTCCGCCACACGCGGCAGACCACCGGTAATGTCGCGGGTCTTCGAAGAAGCTTGCGGAATGCGCGCCAGGACGTCACCGACGCCCACTTTCGCCCCGTCGTTCACGCCAACGATGGCGCCGCCCGGCAGGAAATAGTGCGCAGGGAGGGTCGTTCCCGCGATGTTCACATCATTTCCCTTGTCATCGATCAGCTTGACCATCGGACGCAGGTCTTTGCCGCCGGCCGGGCGCTGCTTGGGATCGAGCACCACGACCGAAGACAGGCCGGTGACGTCGTCCGTCTGTTTCTGCACCGTCACGCCTTCGGCGAAATCGACAAAACGCAGGGTACCCGTCACCTCGGTGATCACCGGGTGGGTGTGCGGGTCCCAGTTGGCGACCATCTGGCCGCCGGCTATGGTATCGCCATCGTGTGCCAGCAGGACTGCGCCGTAAGGCAGCTTGTAACGCTCGCGCTCGCGCCCGACGTCATCTGCCACCACGACCTCACCCGAGCGCGATACCGCGACCAGGTTGCCGTTGGCATGCTCGACCGTCTTGATGTTGTGCAGCCTGATCGTGCCCGAGCTCTTGACCTCGATGCTGTTGACCGCGGCTGAACGCGATGCGGCACCGCCGATATGGAAGGTACGCATGGTCAGCTGGGTACCCGGCTCACCGATCGACTGGGCGGCGATAACACCTGCCGCCTCGCCGATGTTCACCTGGTGCCCACGCGCCAGATCGCGGCCGTAACACTTGGCACAGATCCCGTGACGCGTTTCGCAGGTGATCGGTGACCGAACCACAACCTGGTCCACACCGGCCTCCTCGAGGATATCCACCCACTTTTCGTCGAGCAGGGTATCGGCCTCGCAGACCACGTCGTCACCGCCCGGGCGAATGACATCCGCGGCCAGCACACGGCCGAGGATACGCTCGCGCAATGGCTCGACGACGTCGCCGCCTTCGATGATTGGCTGCATCACCAGGCCCCTGGTGGTGCCGCAATCCACGGTCGTGATGACCATGTCCTGCGCCACGTCGACCAGGCGGCGGGTCAGATAACCGGAGTTGGCCGTCTTCAGCGCGGTATCGGCAAGGCCCTTGCGGGCGCCGTGGGTCGAGATGAAGTACTGCAGAACATCCAGGCCTTCACGGAAGTTGGCGGTGATCGGCGTCTCGATGATCGAACCGTCCGGCTTGGCCATGAGGCCGCGCATACCGGCGAGCTGACGGATCTGCGCTGCAGAACCACGCGCCCCGGAATCGGCCATCATATAAATGGAGTTGAACGAGTCCTGCTCGACCTCCACACCGTCCTTGCCGGTGACCCGCTCCTTGCCGAGCTGGCCCATCATGGCGCGCGCCACCTGATCGTTGGTGTGTGACCAGATATCGACGACCTTGTTGTAACGTTCGCCGTTGGTCACCAGGCCCGAAGAATATTGATTCTCGATCTCCTTCACCTCGGTTTCCGCGGCCGCCAGGATTCCCGCCTTCTCCGGCGGTATGACCATGTCATTGACACCGATCGACACACCGGCGCGGGCGGCCTGACGGAAGCCCAGGTACATCAACTGGTCGGCGAACACGACGGTATCCTTGAGGCCGAGCCTGCGGTAGCAGGCGTTGACCATGCTCGATATCGCTTTCTTCTTCATCGGCCGGTTGACCAGATCATAGGGGAGACCGGGCGGCACGATATCCCACAGCAGGGCGCGCCCCACGGTGGTGTCCTTGATCGCGGTGACCACGTGCGTCTCGTCGTCCTGGTCGGACAGGGTTTCCTTGATGCGCACCTTCACGCGTGCATGCAGATCGGCGTTCCCTGTCTCATAGGCGCGCCGCGCCTCGTCGATGCTGCTGAACGCCATGCCCTCGCCCTTGGCGTTTACGCGCTCGCGGGTCATGTAATAGAGCCCCAGGACCACGTCCTGTGTCGGCACGATCACGGGCTCGCCGTTGGCCGGGGAAAGCACGTTGTTGGTAGCCATCATCAGGGTGCGCGCCTCGATCTGCGCCTCGATGGACAGCGGCACGTGCACGGCCATCTGGTCACCGTCGAAGTCGGCGTTGAACGCCGTGCAGACCAGCGGATGAAGCTGGATGGCCTTGCCTTCGATCAGGACAGGCTCGAAGGCCTGGATACCCAGGCGGTGCAGGGTCGGCGCCCGGTTGAGCATGATCGGGTGTTCGCGAATGACCTCTTCGAGGATATCCCACACCTCAGCTGCGCCACGCTCGACCAGTTTCTTGGCGGCCTTGATGGTGGTCGCCAGGCCGCGGAACTGCAGCTTGGAGAAGATGAACGGCTTGAACAGTTCGAGCGCCATCTTCTTGGGGATGCCGCACTGATGCAGCTTCAGGGTCGGGCCGACCACGATGACGGAACGGCCGGAGTAGTCGACACGCTTGCCGAGCAGGTTCTGGCGGAAGCGACCCTGCTTGCCCTTGATCATGTCGGCCAGTGATTTCAGCGGGCGCTTGTTGGTGCCGGTGATGGCACGGCCGCGGCGGCCGTTGTCCAGCAGGGCATCGACCGATTCCTGCAGCATGCGCTTCTCGTTGCGCACGATGATGTCCGGCGCGTTCAGATCAAGCAGGCGCTTCAGGCGGTTGTTACGGTTGATGACGCGGCGGTACAGGTCGTTCAGGTCCGAGGTCGCAAAACGACCGCCGTCGAGCGGCACCAGCGGGCGCAGTTCCGGCGGCAGCACCGGCAGCACGGTCAGGATCATCCACTCCGGACGGTTGCCGGAAACCTGCAGGGACTCCAGCAGTTTCAAGCGCTTGGCGATCTTCTTGATCTTGGTCTCGGAGTTGGTGTTCTCGACGTCTTCGCGCATGCGCGCGATCTCTTTCGGTATGTCCAAGGTGCGCAGCAGCTCGTAGACGGCCTCCGCACCCATGCGTGCATCGAATTCGTCGCCGTTTTCTTCGATCGCCTCGAGGTATTGCTCGTCGGTCAGCAGCTGGAAGCGCTCGAGCGGGGTCATACCCGGGTCTATGACCACGTACGACTCGAAATACAGCACCCGCTCGATATCACGCAGCGTGATGTCGAGCAGCAGGCCGATACGCGACGGCAGCGATTTCAGATACCAGATGTGGGCAACCGGACTGGCGAGCTCGATATGGCCCATACGCTCTCGACGCACCTTGGCCAGGGTGACCTCGACGCCGCACTTCTCGCACACCACACCGCGATGCTTGAGGCGCTTGTACTTGCCGCACAGGCACTCGTAGTCGCTGATCGGGCCAAAGATCTTGGCGCAGAACAGCCCCTCGCGCTCGGGCTTGAAGGTACGGTAGTTGATCGTCTCCGGCTTTTTCACTTCGCCGTACGACCAGGAGCGAATCATTTGGGGCGACGCCAAGCCAATGCGGATGGCATCGAACTCCTCGTTCTGACCCTGCTGCTTCAGAATCTTCAGAAGATCTTTCATTAATCCTGCTCCAGTTCAATGTTGATGCCGAGCGAGCGAATCTCTTTCACCAGCACGTTGAAAGACTCCGGCATGCCGGGCTCCATGCGGTGGTCGCCGTCGACGATGTTCTTGTACATGCGGGTACGACCGTTCACGTCGTCCGACTTGACCGTCAGCATTTCCTGCAAGGTGTACGCGGCACCGTAGGCCTCCAGGGCCCACACCTCCATCTCACCGAAGCGCTGACCGCCGAACTGTGCCTTACCGCCCAGCGGCTGCTGAGTGACCAGGCTGTACGGACCGGTGGAACGCGCATGCATCTTGTCATCCACCAGGTGGTTGAGCTTGATCATGTACATATAGCCGACCGTTACGCGGCGTTCGAATGCCTCGCCGCTGCGACCATCGTACAACTGCGTCTGACCATCGGTCGCCTCCTCGGCCAGCTCCAGCATGTACCGGATCTCGTCTTCATGCGCACCGTCGAACACCGGTGTCGCCGTCGGCACCCCGCCACGCAGATTGTTCGCCATGGCGAACACCTCGTCGTCGCTCAGGCTGGCGAGGTCTTCCTTCTTGCCGCTGGTGTTGTATACCTTGTCGAGGAAGTCGCGCAGCTCTCTGGCCTTGACCTGGGCATCGAGCATCCGCCCGATACGCTCACCCATGCCCTTGGCGGCAAAGCCAAGATGGGTCTCCAGAATCTGTCCGATGTTCATACGCGACGGCACGCCGAGGGGGTTCAGCACGATGTCCACCGGGCGGCCCTTCTCGTCAAACGGCATGTCCTCGACCGGGACGATCATCGAGATGACACCCTTGTTCCCGTGCCGGCCGGCCATCTTGTCACCAGGCTGGATACGACGCTTCACGGCCACGTAGACCTTGACCATCTTCAGCACGCCCGGGGCGAGATCGTCACCCGAGGTCAGCTTGCGCTTCTTCTCCTCGTAACGCTCGCGGAAGTCTTCACGCAACTGCTTGATCTGGGCAGCAATAGCCTCGAGCTGCGCAGCCGATTCCTCGTTCTTCAGGCGGATCTCCAGCCACTGGTCACGCTCCAGATCCTGCAGATAGGCCTTGGTAATCTTTGAACCTGCCTTGAGCTTGTTCGGACCACCGTCGGCGACCTTGCCGGTCATCATCTTTTCGACACGATCGAAGGTGTCTTCCTCCATGATGCGCAGCTGATCGTTCATGTCCTTGCGGACCATCGCCAGCTCGGCCTCTTCGATCTGCAGCGCGCGGGCGTCCTTCTCGACACCATCGCGGGTGAACACCTGGACGTCGATGACGGTACCGGCCATGCCCGAGGACATGCGCAGCGAGGTGTCTTTCACGTCCGAGGCCTTCTCGCCGAAGATCGCACGCAGCAGCTTCTCCTCGGGGGTCAGCTGGGTCTCGCCCTTGGGGGTGACCTTGCCGACCAGGATGTCGCCTTCGCGCACCTCGGCACCGACATACACGATACCGGACTCGTCCAGCTTGGCCAGCGCGCCCTCGCCCACGTTCGGTATATCCCCGGTGATCTCTTCCGAGCCCAGCTTGGTATCGCGGGCCATGCAGGTCATTTCCTCGATGTGGATCGTGGTGAAGCGATCCTCTTTGACGACCTGCTCAGAGATGAGGATGGAATCCTCGAAGTTGTAACCGTTCCACGGCATGAACGCGACACGCAGGTTCTGCCCCAGGGCCAGCTCGCCCATATCCGTCGAAGGGCCGTCGGCCAGCACGTCACCGCGTGCGATCTCGTCACCGACCAGCACCAGCGGGCGCTGATTGATACAGGTGTTCTGATTGGAACGCGTGTACTTGGTCAGGTTGTAGATGTCGACGCCCGGCTCGCCCGCGACGGTCTCGTCGTCGTTGACCCGGACCACCAGCCGCGCCGCATCGACCGACTCGATCACGCCACCGCGCTTGGCGACCACGGTCACGCCGGAGTCGACGGCCACGGTGCGTTCCATGCCTGTGCCCACCAGTGGCTTCTCGGCACGCAGGGTCGGGACCGCCTGGCGCTGCATGTTCGAGCCCATCAGCGCACGGTTGGCGTCGTCGTGCTCGAGGAACGGGATCAGGGATGCCGCGACAGACACGATCTGCTTCGGCGACACGTCCATGTATTCGATCTTGTCCGGTGTCGACAGAGTGAATTCGTTCTGGTGACGACAGGAGATCAGGTCGTCGGTCAACTGGCCCTTCTCGTCCAGCGAGGCGTTGGCCTGGGCGATCACGAAGCGCCCTTCCTCGATTGCCGAAAGGTAGTCGATCTGATCGATCACGTGACCGTTCTCCACCTTGCGGTAAGGGGTCTCGAGGAAGCCGTACTTGTTGGTGCGGGCATACACGGCCAGCGAGTTGATAAGACCGATGTTCGGGCCTTCCGGGGTCTCGATGGGACATACACGACCATAGTGGGTCGGGTGTACGTCGCGGACCTCGAATCCGGCACGTTCGCGCGCCAGGCCGCCCGGACCGAGTGCGGACACGCGGCGCTTGTGGGTGACCTCCGACAGCGGGTTGTTCTGGTCCATGAACTGCGACAGCTGCGAGGAACCGAAGAACTCCTTGATGGCGGCGGATACCGGCTTGGCGTTGATCATCTCCTGCGGCATCAGGCCCTCGGACTCGGCCAGGGTCAGACGCTCCTTGACCGCACGCTCGACGCGCACCAGTCCAACCCGGAACTGGTTCTCGGCCATCTCGCCGACGCAACGCACGCGGCGGTTGCCGAGGTGATCGATATCGTCGACCACGCCATTGCCATTGCGGATCTCCACCAGGGTCCTGAGCGCGTCGACGATGTCCGAGGTCTCGCCGAACTGCGCGACCAGGGTCTTCGAGGTTTCGTCGTCACGCGCACCGAAATATTTCTGATCGTAAAGGATGCCGGCACCCTCGGCCTCGTCACGACCGAGGCGCCGGTTGAATTTCATGCGCCCGACCGCGGAAAGATCATAGCGGTCGTCGGTGAAGAACAGGTTGTGGAAAAGGTTCTGTGCCGCGTCCTTGGTCGGCGGCTCGCCCGGGCGCATCATCCGGTAGATCTCGACCATCGCCTCGAGGGCGTTGGTGGTCGGGTCGATACGCAGAGTATCGGAGATGAATGGGCCGTGGTCGAGGTCATTGGTGAACAGGGTCTGAATCTTTTTCACACCCTTTTCGACCAGCTGCCCACTGAGCTCTTCGGTAATCTCGTCGTTCGCCTTGGCCAGCAGTTCACCGGTCTCGGTGTCGATTACATCGTGTGCGAGGGTGCGCCCCACGAGGAACTCGGTCGGGACCTCGAGTTTGTCGACCCCGGCCTCCTCCAGCAGCTTGATATGGCGTGCGGTAATCCGCTTGCCGGCCTCGACGATGACCTCTTTGCCCGCCTTGATGTCGAAACCCGCGGTGTCTCCTCGCAGGCGCGACGGCACCAGTGCCAGCTCGATCTTCTTCTTGCCGATCTGGAAGCTGTCCTTGTCGAAGAACAGGTCCAGGATCTCGCTGGTTTCGTAACCTAGCGCGCGCAGCAGGATCGTGGCCGGCAGCTTGCGACGGCGGTCGATACGGACGAATACGGCATCCTTGGGGTCGAACTCGAAGTCCAGCCAGGAGCCGCGGTAGGGAATCACGCGCGCCGAGAACAGCAGCTTGCCCGATGAATGTGTCTTGCCCTTGTCGTGATCGAAGAACACGCCCGGCGAACGGTGCAGCTGCGAAACGATCACGCGCTCGGTACCGTTGATGATAAAGGTGCCGTTATTGGTCATGAGCGGCAATTCGCCCATGTAGATTTCCTGCTCCTTTATATCCTTTACCTGCTTCGAACCCGCCGGCGCATCCTTGTCATAAATGACCAGCCGGACCAGCACCCGCAAAGGTGCGGCAAAGGTCGCGCCGCGCAGCTGGCACTCTCGCTCGTCGAACACGGGCTCACCGAGACGGTAATGCACATACTGAAGTTCGGCGCTGCCCGAATAGCTGACGATCGGGAACACCGATTTGAAGGCGGCATGCAAACCGAGGCTTTCACGCTCGCCAGGCTGTGTGTCAGCCTGCAGAAATCCTCGGTAAGACTCTATCTGCGTCGCCAGCAGAAAGGGCACCTCCAGGATGCTGGAGCGTCTGCCAAAGTCTTTGCGGATGCGTTTTTTCTCGGTAAACGAATAGGCCATGCGTGCCTTCCCTCGACTAAGATCTTTGTGGAATGGCCAGTGACAGGCACGCCGACCGGCGTGCCACAATGGATTCCTTGTGGCCGACCACCCGTATCAGGTGGTCAGGTAAAAAGCCCGCGGATTCTCTCCACGGACCTTTGAATTCCTTGGAACGCACAAACGGGAAAGGGCCGGCGGCTCAAAGGCCGCCAGCCCAACCCCGGTTGGCGCTCAACGCTACCAAGCCCGATTACTTGAGCTCGACGGTAGCGCCAGCTTCTTCCAGCTGCTTCTTGGCCGCTTCGGCATCGGCCTTCGACACGGCTTCCTTCAGGGTGTTCGGGGCGCCTTCGACGGCGTCCTTTGCTTCCTTTAGACCCAGGCCGGTAAGGGCACGGACCGCCTTGATGACGGCAACCTTGTTTTCACCGAAGCTGGTCAGCACGACATCGAACTCAGTCTGCTCTTCAGCCTCGGCAGCGGCTTCGCCGCCGCCTGCCGGTGCAGCAACTGCAACTGCAGCCGCCGCGGTCACACCGAACTTCTCTTCCATCGCGGAGATCAGCTCGACAACTTCCATTACCGACATATTGGCAATGGCTTCAAGGATATCTTCTTTAGACATCGTAAAACTCCAAAAAATGCTTTAGCACGAAAAGGTTAGCGAAGCCGCCTTCAGGCAGCCTCTTTAGCGTCGCGAATTGCTGCAACAGTACGCACAAGTTTGCCCGGCACCTCGTTCATGGTGGCAGCCAGCTTCTGGATCGGTGCTTTCATCACCGACATCAGCATGCTGATCGCCTGATCGTAGGTTGGCATCTTGGCCAGCGTTTCGAGTTCGGACGCCGCCAGCATCTGACCGCCAACGGACACCAGAGTGACCTTAAGCTTGTCATTTGCCTTGGCAAAATCCTTGATAACTCGAGCAGCCGAACCCGGGTCCTCCTGCGAGAAGGCCAGGACCAGGGGACCGGTCAGACCATCTGTCATGCATTCGAACTCGGTATCCTTCACCGCGCGACGAGCAAGCGTGTTTTTCACCACCCGCAGATAGACGCCGTTGTTGCGCGCCTGAACGCGCAGACTGGTCATCTGCTCCACGGTGATACCACGATACTCGGCCGCCACGACTGAATGTGCCGTACGTGCTACTTCAGCAACCTCGGCGACGATGGCCTGTTTTTGCTCAAAATTGAGTGCCAAAGTCGTCACCTCCCGACAACGTGGGACGTTTGTCCCGGTTTACACCCAGGGCCCGAAGACCCCACCCGATCGGTGCGCCATCACCAGGAGGTTCCTGATTCCGGAGCGCCATCTGCGCAGGCGGTCATTAAGCCGGCCCCTGGCCGACACCTGCGGTCTTTGACGGCAGCCGTCATGACTTGCGCCATGCCGGTGCCCCCAATTTTCATGAGCCGGCGGCCAAGCCACCCGACCCACGGTATTTCTTTACAGGACCGTCAGACTACTCTGATCCAGCGCCAGACCCGGACCCATGGTCGTGGACACGGTGATGCGCTTCAGATAGATGCCCTTTGCCGAACTCGGCTTCAGTTTCTTCAGGTCGTTCAGCAGCGCTTCAAGGTTCTGCTGCAGCGCAGCCGGCTCAAAGCTGGCGTTACCGATCGAGGCATGCACAATACCACCCTTGTCGGTGCGGAAACGGGCCTGTCCGGACTTGGCGTTCGTGACAGCCTGCCCGACATCCGGCGTGACGGTGCCCACCTTGGGGTTCGGCATCAACCCGCGCGGACCAAGGATCTGGCCGAGCTGGCCTACCACGCGCATGGCGTCCGGCGCGGCAATGACGACATCGAAGTCCAGATTGCCAGCCTTCACCTCTTCCGCCAGGTCCTCCATGCCGACCTTGTCGGCACCGGCCGCGGCCGCGGCCTCGGCAGCCGGCCCCTGTGCGAATACAGCGACGCGGACGGTCTTGCCCGTGCCGTTCGGCAACAGAGATGAGCCGCGCACTACCTGGTCCGATTTGCGCGCATCCACACCGAGATTGACAGCCACATCGATCGACTCTGAGAACTTGACCGACGAGGACAATTCCTTCAACAGCGCGAAGGCCTCTTCGGCGGGGTACAGCTTGGTCGCGTCGACTTTTTCGCGAATCGCCTTTTGGCGTTTTGACAGCTTGGCCATTACTCGACCCCCTCAACATTCAGGCCCATGCTCCGGGCGGAGCCGGCAATGGTGCGCACTGCCGCATCCAGACTGGCGGCTGAAAGGTCAGGCTCCTTCGACTTTGCAATCTCCTCGAGCTGAGCGCGGGTCACGGTACCGACCTTTTCGGTATTTGGGCGGCCGCTGCCGCTCTTGATGCCAGCCGCCTTCTTCAGAAGGATGGCCGCGGGCGGCGTCTTCATCACGAAGGTGAACGAGCGGTCGCTGTACACAGTGATGACCACAGGGGTGGGCATACCCTTCTCGACTCCCTGGGTCTGCGCGTTAAACGCCTTGCAGAACTCCATGATGTTCACGCCGTGCTGACCCAGCGCCGGACCCACGGGCGGACTCGGATTGGCCTCCTGGGCCTTTACCTGCAGCTTAATATAAGCCTGGATTTTCTTAGCCATCAAACACCTCTTAACGGGTTCAAGCGCAACGGATTCTCACCGTCGCTCCCCAGAAGAACGGAACCGCTCGCCGGCGGTCCGATCGAAAACCGACGATCCCCGAAGGCATCGCCACCAGATCCAATCAGGCCTTTTCGACCTGGCCAAACTCGAGATCGACGGGCGTGGAACGGCCGAAGATGAGCACCGACACCTTCAGGCGGCTCTTCTCGTAGTCCACTTCCTCGACCACGCCATTGAAGTCGTTGAACGGGCCGTCCGTAACCCGCACCACCTCGCCCGGCTCGAACAGCACCTTAGGCTTCGGTTTGTCGACACCCTCCTGCATGCGCTGCAGAATGGCATCAGCCTCCTTGTCGCTGATCGGCGCGGGGCGATCTCCGGTACCACCGATGAACCCCATGACCTTGGGCACATCCTTTACCAGGTGCCAGGTCTCGTCGGTCATGTCCATGTGCACCAACACGTAACCCGGAAAGAACTTGCGTTCGCTGCGGCGCTGAGCGCCTGCGCGCATTTCGACGACTTCCTCGGTCGGGACCAGTATCTCGCCGAAAAGGTCCTGCATTCCGGCACGCTCGACACGCTCCTGCAGCGAACGCTTTACATGTCCTTCGAAGCCGGAGTAGGCATGCACCACGTACCAGCGCTTCGCCATATCAGTCCCCTTGACCGGTCAACAGACGCACGATGCTGAACAACAGCGAATCCACCGCCCACATGAACAAAGCGGTCAGCAACACCGCGATGACGATGATCAGCAGCGTCTGCAGCGTTTCCTGGCGCGAGGGCCAGACCACCTTGCGAACCTCGGTGCGGGCATCCACCGCGAACTGCCAGACCGTTCGCCCCACTGCCGTCTGCAGCACGACAAACACGGCAGCACCGACCACGATCAACAGCCCCGCCAGGCGCACCCACAGGGGCTGCTCGGCAAAACTGTAGAAACCGTAGACCCCGGCGACAAGAAGGGCGACCACCACCAACAATTTGACGGTGTCCAACCCTGATCCAGCTTCTTCCGTTTTCGCGTTCATCACCAGCCGAAAATGGCAGGCCAAGAGGGACTCGAACCCCCAACCTGCGGTTTTGGAGACCGCTGCTCTACCAATTGAGCTATTGGCCTAGAAATACAAACGAGCCACCCCATAGGGGCAGCCCGTCAACCCTGAATCGATTACCGCAATTACTCGATAATCTTGGCGACGACACCGGCGCCGACGGTACGACCACCTTCGCGGATTGCAAATCGCAGGCCATCTTCCATCGCGATCGGCGCAATCAGCTTGACGGTCATCTTCACGTTGTCACCCGGCATCACCATCTCGATGCCTTCCGGCAGCTCGCACGCCCCCGTCACATCCGTGGTACGGAAGTAAAACTGCGGGCGATAACCATTGAAGAACGGGGTATGACGTCCACCCTCGTCCTTGCCCAGCACGTAAACCTCCGCCTCAAAGTGCGTGTGCGGATTGATCGTGCCCGGCTTCGCCAGCACCTGACCACGCTCGACGTCGTCACGCTTGGTGCCGCGCAGCAGCACACCCACGTTGTCGCCCGCCTCGCCACGATCCAGCAGCTTGCGGAACATCTCCACACCCGTGCAGGTCGTCTTCTGGGTGTCACGAATACCCACGATCGCCAGCTCGTCGCCCACGTTCACGATGCCGCGCTCAATACGACCGGTCACCACGGTGCCACGACCAGAGATCGAGAACACGTCCTCGATCGGCATCAGGAAGGTGCCGTCCACCGCACGCTCAGGCGTCGGGATGTAGTTGTCCAGCGCATCCATCAGCTTGTCGATCGACTGCGTGCCAATCTCAGAGGTGTCGCCTTCCAGCGCCTTCAGCGCAGAACCCACGATGATCGGGGTGTCGTCGCCCGGGAACTCGTACGAATCCAGCAGCTCGCGGATCTCCATCTCGACCAGCTCGAGCAGCTCGGCGTCGTCCACCATGTCGGCCTTGTTCATGTACACAATGATGTAAGGAACACCAACCTGACGGGACAGCAGAATGTGCTCGCGGGTCTGCGGCATCGGGCCGTCCGCCGCCGAAACCACCAGAATCGCTCCGTCCATCTGCGCCGCACCCGTGATCATGTTCTTCACATAATCCGCGTGTCCCGGACAGTCCACGTGCGCATAGTGGCGCGCCGCTGACTCGTACTCCACGTGCGCCGTCGCGATCGTAATACCGCGCTCACGCTCTTCCGGGGCATTGTCAATCTGGTCGTAGGCCTTCGTCTCACCACCAAACTTCGAGGCCTGGTGAGTCGTGATCGCCGCCGTCAGCGTGGTCTTGCCATGGTCTACGTGACCAATCGTGCCCACGTTTACGTGCGGTTTCTTACGTTCAAATTTTCCCTTGGACATTGCTCAATCTCTCAGAAGAACATGAATCAATCTTGTAAACAACACCGCCGCCTCGCGACGTCGGCAACACTGGAGCCCAGGAGCAGATTCGAACTGCCGACCTCACCCTTACCAAGGGTGTGCTCTACCAACTGAGCTACCTGGGCAAACTCTTTCGTCAACGGCGGCGGGCGCCTTCAGCAGCCCAGATCCGCCAAACTGGAGCGGGTGATGGGAATCGAACCCACACAATCAGCTTGGAAGGCTGAGGTTCTACCATTGAACTACACCCGCATCGTTCAAAAATGATGCACAGGCCGCTCACCCGACCGTCGATCCGCTTCGGTTCTATCCCCCCGACCCAGGCCGCGGAGGATATCGATATCGTTTTGGTGGAGGGGGGAGGATTACTCCATGCCTCCGGCATTCCGCCCTCCGGGCCGCCGCGCCCTGCGCGACGTTCTCCGGCGCTTTCGCGCCTCCGTCGAACCTCTTTCCGGTTCTCATCCTCCCCCGACCCAGGCCGCGGAGGATATCGATATCGTTTTGGTGGAGGGGGGAGGATTCGAACCTCCGAAGGCTGAGCCGTCAGATTTACAGTCTGATCCCTTTGACCGCTCGGGAACCCCTCCAAAAAAGAGGCCGTATTCTCTGGTAACGGGCGATTGGTGTCAACTATAAGGTTGGAAGATTTCAAGCCCGGGCGCCGCTGGAAGGCCACGGGAGTTGTGATAGCATCGCCCGCTCTCCGGACAGACAGTGGATTTTCGGCCCAAACCGCCTGCTAAAGCCCATATCTTATCAACGACCCAAACAGCCAGGACCACCATAAGATTATGAAAGTCACGATTTTCGGCAGCGGTTACGTGGGACTCGTCACCGGCGCCTGCCTCGCAGAGGTCGGCAACAAGGTGATGTGCGTAGATGTGGATCCCGCAAAAATCGACATCCTGAACAATGGCGGCGTGCCCATCTACGAACCCGGGCTCGGCGATATGGTGAAGCGCAACCGCGAGGCAGGCCGACTCCTGTTCACCACCGACGCCAAGACCGGGGTCGGTTTCGGCCAGATCCAGTTCATCGCCGTGGGCACACCGCCGGATGAAGACGGTTCTGCCGACCTGCAGTACGTTCTGGCGGTCGCCGAATCGATCGCCGAACACATGACCGACTTCAAGGTCGTGGTGGACAAGTCCACCGTCCCGGTCGGCACGGGCGACAAGGTGGCCGCCCGCATCCGCGAAATTTTGCAGAAACGGGGCGTCGATATCGATTTCGACGTCGTGTCCAATCCGGAATTCCTCAAGGAAGGCGCCGCGATCGGCGATTTCATGAAACCGGACCGCATCGTGGTGGGCACCGAAAATCCCCGCTCCATCCAGCTGATGCGCGAACTCTACGGTCCCTTCAATCGCAACCATGAGCGCCTGCTGTTCATGGATATCCGCTCTGCGGAACTGACCAAAGTATGCGGCCAATTCGATGCTGGCCACCAAGATCAGCTTCATGAACGAACTATCCAATATCGCCGAGATCCTCGGCGCGGACATCGAAAAGGTCCGCATCGGGATAGGCACCGATTCGCGCATCGGCTTTCAGTTCATCTACCCGGGCTGCGGCTATGGCGGCTCCTGCTTCCCCAAGGATGTACAGGCCCTGGAAAAGACCGCCCTTGAGGTTGGCTACGAACCCCAGCTGCTGCACGCAGTCGAGGCGGTCAACTACCGCCAGAAAGAGCTGATTTTCAACAAGATAAATACCTATTTCGACGGTCAGCTGAAGGACAGGACGGTCGCCATCTGGGGGCTCGCCTTCAAACCCAACACCGACGACATGCGCGCCGCCTCCAGCCGGACACTGATGGAGGCGCTATGGGAAGCGGGCGCCAAGGTACGCGCCTTTGACCCGGTTGCACGTGAAGAGGCGGCACGCATATATGGCGAACGCGATGACCTTCAAATCTGCGCGAACACCGACGAGACCCTGGAGGGAGCCGACGTACTGGCCGTCGTCACCGAATGGATCGAGTTCCGCAGCCCGGATTTCACCGAAATCCGCGAGAAACTGAAATACCCGGCAATATTCGACGGCCGCAACATCTACGACCCGAGGGCAGTCTCGGCCGCCGGCTTGACCCATTTCAGTGTCGGCCGGCGCCCAATCGGGCCAGACTGACGAGCACCAGGGCCGCCCGTCACGCGGGTGGCCCATCCCCCGCCCCGCGATACACCCCCCTCCAGAGCGCATAGTGAGCATAAAAAGTTTGTCTAATTGACGAGTGTCAATGTAGCATGTTGCATCTATGTAACATGTTGTTCGCATGTGACATGCTGCGCTCAAGTAACTGAAATGGATGAAGAGATCGCGTATTCGATCGGATCCCTCACCCTGACCGGAGTTCGGAGTTAGCAGAATTACCACTTTCGAGCATCGGAAGCCCGCACAAGTCGCCTTGCCGGAGCGGGCTGATGGACGTCAGCACCCAACATCTGTAGAGAGGAACTACTATGCATCACCCCGTTCGGACCAGCGTCGCCGCCTTCGCACTAGCGACCACGATCTCCTTCGCCGCAACCGCCGGCGTACCCAAGGATCTGCCGTATCCAAGCGGCGATCTGACCGCCGACCAGATCATGGACCAGGTCTATTTCGTCAACCATTTCTATGCATTCAACAACTACGCCATCACAGACAAGGACGACAACATCACCGTCCTGGTGATCAAGGGGGAAGGCAGGAAGCCGACCACCAACACCCTCGAGCGCTACCTGAATAACGCCTACTCCGACGGCAACACCAAGTCGCAGGACCTCGCGATCTTCCGTTCCGGCAAGCTCAGAGGCACCGGCATGCTGATCACCGACTACGTCGACGACGGCAAGAGCCAGTCTTACATGATCTGGCTGCCCGCTCTGCGCAAGATCCGCCGTTTCGCCGAACCCGCTCACGACGACGCCTGGGGTGGCTCCGATTTCACTTTCGGCGATGTTGCGCTGCGCAAGCCGTTCAACGAAACCCACGAACTGCTCGGCAAAGAGACCTTCAACGAATGCCTGGGTTTCATTGAGATGACCGATGATGAGCAGACCCGGTACACCAAGGACCTGCCCAAGGAGGGTTCCTGCAGCCACAAGGGCAAAGAGGTCTACAAGGTCAAGAGCACGACCAAGTTCGAGAACTGGTGGTACGACGACCGCGTGACCTACGTCGACGCAAAGACATTCGCCGACTACCGCTCCGAGTATTTCAAGAACGGTGAACTGGTCAAGGTGATAGACCGTGACTGGGTACCGCTTGGCAAGAGCGACGACCCGCGCGCGGTGGGCTGGGGCTACTGGTATGGCAAGACGCTGGCCACCGGCAACCAGACCTGGGCGGTGATCCCGGCCAACGTCAACCAGGTCGATGCCACGTACGACGACGACTGGTGGTCTGAAAAGACCCTGCGCAAGATCAAGCGTTGATTGAAGGCCGAATATAACGATCTGTAGCCGGGGTCCAGCCCCGGCACACCAAAGCTCGCGCGGAGCGCGGAGGGAGTTTAAAAATATGTTCACCAAGACACCGTTGAGGATGGCCATTGCCGCCTTGATCAGCGCGCCATTGTGCGCACACGCCGAGGTAGAGGTATCTGCCGTACTCAAGAACGAAACCGCGGTCTACGCGAAATCCGGCCAGACCATCGGCGAGGCCAAGACGACGCTGGACAAAAAAGGCCACAGCGGCGGCAACCTGATGAAGTTCGAAAACTCGGCGAGGATCTTCGTCAATGGCGACCTCGGCGAATCGAGCAGCTGGCATGCCGAAGTGCAACCCGTGGTCGACACCGAGGGTGTGACGGCCAACTACAAGTACAACCGCAGCTACACCCAGTACGACCTCTTGCGCGAACTCTACGTCGACACCAGCGCTGGCGACTGGGATTTCCGACTTGGTAAACAGCAGGTGGTATGGGGTACCGCAGACGGTATCAAACTGCTCGACATCATCAACCCCACCGACTACCGCGAATTGAATCAGAACGGCGTGGAGGATGCGCGCATCCCGGTATGGATGATCAACGCCGAGCGCAATATCGGTGAGCGCGGCAACATCCAGCTGATCGTTTCCCAGGCCGAGACCAACAAGATCCCCGGCATCTGGACCGAGAAAGACAATTCTTACCGCAGCGTCGTAACCGGTTCGAATACCTCCCCTACCGGCCTCACATTCGCCGGAAACGGCCAGATCAAGGGCCAGGACAGCGGCCAGCCATTCATCATGAACGGAGCAGACGTCATAACGGGTGGCGTGAACGGCTTCTTCAATCTGGGTGCGGCGTTCGGCGGTGTCATCAACACCTTTGGTGGCGCAAACCCCGGCGGCCTGAACTTCATCGACCCGTTCGGTGGCATGAACCCGGGCCAGCCCGAGTTTGCGACGGTGGACGGCTTCGTCAATACGCCGTCGAGCATGCTACCTGCAGCCTGTGGCGGCGCCAACGGCGCGGTCTGCCTCAATGCATTCACCCAGGCAACCAACCAGAACGTAACCAACCTTATCGTCATCGATCCGACCGCGACCACGGTTGCCGGTTCGGGCTGGGACGTGACCAACCCGAACTCGGCCTGGGAACACTTCCCGAACGCGACCTTCGCGACCTTCAACTCCATGCTCGGCATGACGACCAAGTACGAGCGCGACTACGACGACGGGCTGGTGCCGTCGGCGGCGAACGCTGGCGGCCGCTTCCGCAGCTACCTGGACAACGGTCTGAACTACAGCATCAATTACTTCTATGGCTATGACCCCAACCCCTCGGTGAACATGCACTGGGAAGATCCGGCCACCGGGCAGGAGCTGGTAGTCGACAAATACGATACGGCTGCGAACACCCAGGTGATCCAGATCCGCAACCCGGTAACCGGCCAACTCTACGGGGCGAATGCAACCTTTAGCGCCGCTAGCCCCATGACCTACCCGGGCGGCGTCGCGCCAACCAACGTGACAAACGCAAACAACGGTGGGCCGGCACAGCTGGTCTTCGTCGAGGAACGCAACCGCATCCACAACCTGGGCGGTTCCTTAGACTATGCGACCAACGCAGGTGACGTCCCACTGGTACTGCGCGGCGAGCTCCTGTATCAAAAAGACGTGATGCAGCCGATCGTCGACCGCGGCGCACTGGCCAACGGTGACCTGGTCGGGGCACTCAGGACTGAAAAGGCCGACTTCTTCAAATACGTGATCGGGGTCGACGCAACAGTCATGACCAACCTGCTGATCAGTGGTCAGTTCATCCAGTTCCGCAACCTGGATTTCGTCGACGACAAGTGCAGCTTCATCACCCAGGGCATGGCTACGGCCAGCTGCGCAACCTACACTGGCGACCCGACCACCATGAACGTCACCAACGGCCTCAAGAAAGGCTACAAGAACAAAGAGTTCTACTCCCTGTTCCTGTCCAAGCCGTTCGGCGCCAACCAGCTGGGCCGCGTGAACAACATCATCATCTACGAAGAGGGTGGCGGCTACTGGAACCGCCTGGACGCCGAGTACTCATTGTCGGACCAGGTGATCCTGACCGGCGAACTCAATTACTACTGGGGTGACGAGTACACGATGTTTGGCCAGTTCAAGAATTCGTCCAACGTGCAGCTGGGCGTGAAGTACATCATCGAGTGATCGCCGCCTGACGGGAGAACCCAAAGCGGCGCTCGGCTGGTTCGGCGCCGCTTTTTTTGCACCGGTCCCACTGGACCCAGAGTGAAGACATCATGAGCAACAAAGACAACGGATGGCCAAACGCCTACGCAGACTTCGTACTGCGTAACCGCTGGCCCATTATCATCCTGCTGGTGATCGCCACGGTCGCCGCCGCGCTGCAGATCAAGAATCTGGATATCCGCAACGATCCGGACACCCTGCTGCCGCCAAGCAACCGCTACGTCGCCACCAACCTTTATGCCGAACACGGTTTCGGCATGGGCAACCTGATGGTGTTCGCTCTCAAGGTCAAGGAAGGCGACATCTGGCAACCCTGGTTCATCAACAAGGTCCAGGAGATCCACAACAAACTCGAGGCCCTGCCGCACTCGCGTCCGACGAACTTCATCGACATCGCCGCCCAGAAGATCAAGTACATGGGCACGGATGAAAACGGCCTGGTATTCAAGCGCCTGATCCCGACCGAGGGCATCAGCGATGATCCGGAGAAGGCGGCCGAGCAGCTCGCGTTTCTGCGCGAGGGCGTGAAGACCAACCCGGTCATGGCCCCCATGCTGGTATCGATGTGGGATGCCGACGGCAACCGCTGTGCCTACGAGGACTATGACAAGGATTTCTGTACCGCCAAGGCGGCCTACGTGATCGCCGACTACACCGACGAGGTCAAGGCGATCTACCTGCCCTGGGTGCGCGAGGTGCGCGCCATGATGGACGAATACGGACAGGATGACCGGATCGAGCTGCTGGTCGCGGGCGAGCCCTACTTCCTCGCCTGGATGCTGGCCGACCTGGTCGACCACTGGTGGCTGTTCGCCATCTCGATTGCAATCGTCATCGCGGTCCTTTGGTTGGAGTTCCGCAACTGGCGCGGCGCAGTTTTCCCGCTGGTCGGGGTGGGCATGACCATCGCCATGACCCTTGGCCTCATGGGTTTCACCGCGTTCAAGCTGACCACCATGATGGTGCTGACCCCGATGCTGTTGCTGGCCATCGGTATCGGGCACTCGGTTCAGGTCACCCGGCGCTTCCTGCTGGAACACGGGCAGAGCGGTGATTGCATGCTGGCCGGCCGCGAGGCCATAAGGCATACCATCGTACCGGCCACCTTGTCGATCGTGACCGACATGGTCGGCTTCGCAACACTGGCAACGGTGGAAATCTCCTTCTATAAGGATTACGCCTATTTCGGCGTGTTCGGCATGCTGACCCTGCTGATGACCACGACCACCCTGATTCCCCTGCTGCTGACGCTGATGCCGCCGTCGCAGGAATCCTGCAAGTCGATGGAAGGCCACGGCTGGGAAGTGGGGGTAGGCGGTTTCATCACGCGCCTGATCAGCGGCCCTGGCAAATGGATACCAATCGGCGTCGTGCTGTTGGTGATGGCCGGGTCCGTTTATTACACCAACCTGATGAACTGGAAGGGTGACCCGGCAGATGCGATCAAGTTGGCCGAAGAGAACGACTACATGCCGGGCGTGGAGAAGGGCATCAACTACGCCCGAGCTGCATTCAAAGGGAGCTCGCCGACGTGGAAGGATCTGGTACAGCTCAACGAGATCATGCCGGGCGTCATCTCGGTATCCATCCCGATCCGTGGCAAGGAGGAGAATGTCAAAGGCTGTATAGATGACTACTATCCGGACTCGATCTACGACATAGAGGACAGGGTCGAGAAGGCCCAGATGTGCGAAAAGTACAAGGTCGAGATGGGATGCTGGGATGCCGACGCGTGTGGCGCGCAGGGCGTGTTCAATACGGTGGAATTGCACACCGATCTCGAGAAGATGGAAAACTGGATGCGCTCGCACGAGTTCATCGGCTATACGGGTTCGTACACCCAGTACGTCCGCCTGGTTAACATGCTGCTGACCGCCGAACCGGGCGAGCCGACCAAGCTCAGCGACCTGCGTGTGCCCAACAAGGACTATCTGCTGGCGATCAACCCCGATGACGACCGCAGCCCGACCGACATCGTGCGGATGTACAACGGTCTGCTGGAGTCCATGACCTCTACCGGCGACATGGACTCCTTTGTCAATACGGAAACCTGGAACGAGGGCGTGATCCTCGGGTTCATCAACACCATGGACCCGGTCGAGACCCACCGGGTGACCATGGACATCCAGCAGTACATCGAGGAGCACAAGAATGACCCGGGCTTCTCCCTGGTCAACTTCGGTCTGCGCAATGCAGACACCTCGGGCGACAGCAACGAGCTTTCCGTGGATGGCCCGGGTTACGTCAGGCCGGGCATCGGCGGTTTTCTGGGTGCGACCGAGGCGACCCGCGAGGTGGCGATGGCCAACTGGCTGATCAGCCCGCTGCAGACTGCACTTGCGATCTTCCTGATTGCCGCACTGATGTTCCGCTCGGCGCTGGTATCGGCACTGCTCACCTTGACCCTGTTGATCACCGTGTTCGCGCAGTACGGACTGGGTGGATATTTCACCTCGGTCGAAAACTGGTCCGGCAACCTCGCCTTCCACCTGCTGGTGACCCTGTCCATCTCGATGGGCCTCGGGGTGGACTACGGGATTTACATGGTCTCGCGGCTGCGCGAGGAGATGCAGGCCACGGCTGGCGACTGGGCGACCTCACTGCGCAATACCCAGAACACCACCGGCTCGGCAGTCATCGTCTCCATCATCGTGCTGCTGGGCAGCTTCATCCCGCTGGTCGGCACCACGCTGGCCAACACCTGGGGACTGGCCGTCTACATAGGCTGGGCGTTGATCATCGACGTGTTCACGGCGTTGATGCTGTTGCCATTGATGGTGTATTGGTTCAAGCCGAAGTACGTCTTCGGTAACAACTGACAGCGTGGGCGAGTAGCGCGGATCACCGGGATTGTAGGTCGGGCTGTGCCCGACATCGGCAGGCTTAGCCTGCCCTACATCCCGTTCGTTCCTCGCTACTCGCCGCTGAACTCACGTCGCAGCATGCAGGGCGTTCATCGCCTTCTGCAGTTCACCGGACTGAATCAGCCCCCATTGCCGCATGGCCTCGTCGATGCCTTTTCCTATCGCCTGGTGCTCATCCTTCCCTGGGCGCGATAGGACATATCCGACCACCGCTTCCTTGTGTCCAGGATGCCCGATACCTATGCGCAAACGCTGAAAATCCCTGGTGCCCAGGGCCGAACAGATATCCCGCATCCCATTGTGTCCACCATGACCGCCGCCGCTCTTGAGTCGCATCGTGCCGGGTGTCAGATCGAGTTCATCGTATGCCACCAGGACCTGCGAGGGCTGTATCCGGTAGAAATTGCACAGGGCCGCGACGGCACGGCCACTGTGATTCATGTAGGTCATAGGCTTGAGCAACCAGCACTCCCCAACCCCGGTTGCTATCCGTGCGAGTTCTCCCGAGAACTTGTTCTCCGCACGCATGACGGCGCCATTGGTCCGCGCCAGTTCGTCGACAAACCAGAAGCCCGCGTTGTGACGCGTCCCCTCATACTTTGGCCCGGGGTTACCCAGCCCGACAACGCATTGAATGGCAGACATCAGCCGTCTCCAGAATCAGAAACGGCGGCACAAGGCCGCCGTTCCGTACACCATGAATCACCAGATCCAGTCTGGCGCTTCAGTCTTCTCCAGAGGCCGGCTCCTCGCCACCATGTTCACTCGGGACCTCGGTCGGTTCCATCTCTTCGGTCTCTTCCGGCTCTTCTTCCGTACCGCGCATGACCTCGATCGTAACGACCATGGGGTCGTTGTCCTCGTCGAGATTCTCGGCACCGAGCAGGGTGACCCCCGCGGGTATGACAACCTCCGAGAGGTGAATGACGTCATCGATCTCCATCTTCGACACATCGACAGCGACGTATTCCGGGAGGTCGTTGGGCAGACATTCGATCTCGATATCGCTCATACCGCGCAGCAGCGTGCCGCCCGCCTTGACGCCCGGACAGACTTCCTCGCCCTCGAAATGCAGCGGGATGGTCATGGTTATCGCCTCGTCCATGCGCACGCGCATCAGGTCGATGTGCTGCACAAAAGGCTTTGCCGGATGACGCTGAAGATCACGCACCACGACCGTCTGCACAGTCCCGTCCAGCGTGACCGTCAGTATGTGCGAGAAGAACGCCTCTTGTTCGAGGTGATGGAGCAACTCGTTATGCCTGGTGGAAAACATCTGCGGATCCTTGCCACCGCCATAGATGATTCCCGGTACCAGTCCCTCGCGACGCAGGCGGCGGCTCGCACCCTTGCCCTGATCGCCACGGGACACTGCAACAATTTCAAAATTATCCTGCATGTCTCGATTCTCTCTCTAAAAAAATACAGCGCACGGGGCCCGCGACCAGGCAGCAACCGAGCGCATATCAAAATGGGGAAAACCTCCCCGTTTACCGTCAGTCCACAAACAGCGAACTGACCGATTCCTCGTTGTTGATTCTGCGGATCGACTCCGCGAGCAGCCCGGCGATCGACAGCAGTCGGATCTTGCTGCAGGCAACAGCGTCCTCGCGCAGCGGAATGGTCGACGTCACCACCAGTTCATCCATCCGCGATGCTTCGATGTTGGCCACCGCCGGTCCCGACAGCACCGCATGGGTACAGTAGGCAACCACCTTTTCCGCCCCAGCGTCCTTCAGCGCCCCGGCCGCCTTGCACAGCGTGCCCGCGGTGTCCACAAGGTCATCGACCAGCACACAGGTGCGGCCGCGGACGTCACCTATGATGTTCATGATCTGCGCGACATTCGTCTTCGGCCGACGCTTGTCGATGATCGCGAGATCCGCATCATCGAGTCTTTTGGCCAATGCCCTCGCACGCACCACACCGCCGACATCGGGTGACACGACCATCAGTTTCGGGTACTTCTGGCGCCAAACGTCACCCAGCAGGATCGGTGAGGCATACACGTTGTCGACCGGTATGTCGAAAAAACCCTGGATCTGGTCCGCGTGCAGATCCATGGTCAGTACCCTGTTCGCACCGGCGGTTCCGATCATCTTGGCGGCCAGGCGCGCCGTGATCGGCACACGTGCAGAGCGCGGACGCCGGTCCTGGCGCGCGTAACCGAAGTACGGGATCACCGCCGTGACACGGCGCACAGACGACCAGCGCAGCGCGTCGATCATGACCAACAACTCCATGAGGTTGTCGTTGGTCGGCTCGCAGGTCGGCTGCACCACGAACACGTCGCGACCGCGGACGTTCTCCTGGATCTCGACCATCGACTCGCCGTCGCTGAACTGTCCTACCACCGCCTTGCCCAGCGGGATATCGAGATAGCCCGCGATATCCGCGGTCAACTGGGGGTTGGCGTTCCCGGAAAAAACCATCATCCCACTGGCGGACATTGTGGACTCCCATATGCGTCGGCGATGAAAACCGCCCTGTGGGCCTTCCCGGTGCAGGCTCGACGCCCTGCTCCAGGAGATTGTCACCGCCCCGGCTCGCAGCTTTCAGTGGATGGCTGCCATTAATGTTCGCAGGTCGGGCTGCGCCCGACAATTGCCTTTTGTAGGTCGGGCGGCGCCCGACGATTGCAGCAGGCACAGCCTGCCCTACAATATCCGCGTCGAACTTCTCGGTTCGCTTCCTACCGCCAATGCACCCTCCGGTGCGCGACTGCTGTTAATGTTCGTAGGTCGGGCTGCGCCCGACGATGGCGGCAGGCACAGCCTGCCCTACAATGTCCGCGTCGAACTTCTCGGTTCGCTTCCTACCGCCAATGCACCCTCCGGTCGTCGTCTATATGGCTGGGGCGGTAGGAATCGAACCTACGATGCCGGAGTCAAAGTCCGGTGCCTTAACCGCTTGGCCACGCCCCAAAAACTCTTCAATTTCGCGCTTGCGATACCACATCCAGCAGCGGCGAGCGATTCGTTCCCTGCACCACGAATCCGACGACACCCGCGGGCCGCTGGCGATACAGGGCCTCGGCCTCGTCACGACTGGCAAAGGCGGCAAACAGGCAAGCCCCGGTTCCGGTCATCCTGGCCCCGGCCCTTTCATCAAGCCAATCAAAGACTTGGCCAACAATGGGATGGCGCTTCCTGACAACCGCAAGGCAATCGTTGGCATGCTCGCCTGCAAGAAAGTCGCGTATTGTGATTCTGCTCGAATTCCTTGTCAATTCCGGGTCTTGGAACACTTTGCCCGTATCGACGTGAATAGCCGGTACGAGCAGCAGATAAATCGGCTCTGGCGGGTCGATGTCACTCAGCTTCTCCCCCACCCCCTCGGCCCACGCAGCATGACCGTGGATGAAGATCGGCACATCGGCACCGACTTGCAGCCCCAGCTGCATCAGGCTGTCGAGGCCAAGCCCACAACCCCACAATTGGTTCAGCGCCAACAGGGTGGTGGCGGCATCCGAGCTGCCCCCGCCAAGCCCCCCACCCATGGGTATGCGTTTTTCCAGATGGATGTCGACACCGAGCCGGCACGCGGTCGTCTGCTGCAACAAGCGGGCCGCCTTCACCACAAGGTCATCGTCCGATGCGAGGCCCCGCAGCTCGTTGTCACGGCGCACCTTTCCGTCTGCACGCACGTCGAGATACAGCTCATCGCACAGATCGATGAACTGAAACACCGTCTGCAAAAGGTGATATCCGTCAGGCCGTCGGCCGACCACCCGCAGCATCAGATTGAGCTTGGCCGGGGCCGGCCAGGCATCCGCCCGGTTCATTTGGAGTTGGCCTGGAGCCTCTCGACGACCGCGCGGATCTTGTCACTGTCAGGGGCGTGCGAAAGCCCTTCGCGCCACACCGCTTTTGCATCGGCGCGATTGCCGCTCACCCACAGAACCTCACCGAGGTGGGCAGCGATCTCATCATCCTGGGCCAAGGCCAACGCCCGTCGCAGGTACTGGGCGGCCAGCTCGAGATCGCCTTGGCGATACAACACCCAACCCATGCTGTCGAGGATCGCTGGGCTGTCCGGTCGCAGCTTGAGGGCACGCGCCACATGGGCATAGGCCTCGTCCAGACGCTCGTTGCGATCCGCCAGGGTATACCCCAGGGCATTCAGGGCATCGACATGATCGGGATCTTCCTCCAGCAGGCGCATCAGGTCGCGCTCCATGGATTCGAAGTCCCCGAGTTCGACCACGTACAGCGCTCGATTGTAGAGCAGGTCCTGATTTTCCGGGAACGCCGACAGTGCGGTCTGGTACAGGGCCAATGCGTCCTGTGGCTTGCCGTACTTCTGCACGATCTGGGTCTCGGCGATGTACAGATCGGCAGCGCGGCCGGGATTGGCGATCCGTGCGTTCTGCAGGGCATCGCGCGCCCCTTCCATACGGCCGGTCCTGGCAAGGATCTGGGCAGAGCGCATGATCGCGTCCACCTTGAGTTCGCCGCCATCGACCGAACGAAACAGGCCTATCGCCAGATCGTCGTTTCCTTCCTGTTCCTCGATCTGGGCGAGATAGTAGCTTGCCTCGTCACGCCGGCCCGGGCTGGCGCGAAGCTTCTGCCACAGGGGCCGGGCCTCGTCCCAATGCTCCTGCTGGGTCGCGAGCATGGCGTAGCCGAAGGCGATCTCTTCGTCTTCCGGTGTCAGCCTGTAAAGGGATTCAAACTGTTCCAGCGCACTCGCATAGTCGCCGGAATCCACCAGCAGCCGCGCATAACTGGTATGCAACAAGACGCTGTCGGGGTTGTGCCGGACACTCTGTTCGAGGAGGTCCAAGGCCTGATCCTTCCGGTCCTGTGCAACCAGAACTCGCGACAACAGCACACGTGGCTGATCCCAGTCCGGTTTGCGCTCGATCACCTCGCGCAGGCTCCCCTCGGCCTCGGAGAATTGCTGGTGTGCCGTCAGGAGCACAGCTGCCGCGTAAAGCGCCCGCACGTCATCCGGGTGCCGTTCCTGCAGTCCCTGCATCACCTGCCCCGCACCGGCTCGGTTCGGTTCAACACTGAGGGCACTGGCGGCCTGCAGGAAACCGTCACTGCCGCGTGCATCGGCGATCTTGACCAGGGCATCCAGTTGCTCACCCGCCGGCTCAAGTTGTCCGTCGCGCAGGAACAGCACTGCTGCGATCTGGCGCGCGGCGATGTCGTTCGGGGCCAGCTCCACCCAGCGGCGCGCGGAAGCCAGGCCCGACGGGTAGTCTTTCAGGTGCAGGGCAATCCGGGTCGCGCGTTCCGCCGCATACGGATCGCGGGCCAGGATCGCAGCATGCTGGTAATGGGTCTGTGACAGGCTAAGTTCGCCGCGGTGGGCGGCGATCTCACCCACCAGGTAACTGTAGACCAGATCCTCATCCAGCTCGCGGTCGACCGGTGCGGGCTCAGGGAACGGCAGGACCACGGCCGCCGGCTCATCGGTGCCATGCCCTGCCGACCGGCCACCAAGGGTCTGACAGCCCTGGGCACCAAGCAGACACAACACACCCAGACCGAAAATGAGTCTTTTCACGGCCCCCAGGATCAACGGATGGCAGGCCACGCAAAAACGCTCGGGACGATGTTCCAGCCAATCGCCGACATAAACTGCCACTTGCATTCAACCTCTTGATATCTCAAAATTTCTGCCCCAATTCAGTGCAGACTAGACCAGCATGCCCCTGCTTGTCATCGGACTCAACCACACGACAGCCCCGGTAAGTATCCGCGAACGCCTGACATTCGGCCCGGATATCATCGTCGCCGCACTGCGCAGTCTGACAGAGCTCGCGGGTATCCACGAGGCCGTCATCCTGTCCACCTGCAACCGCACCGAAGTTTACTGCCATACGGACCCGGGTGACGCAGATGAATTGACCCGCGACTGGCTGGCAGGGTTCCACGGCCTGTCGGTCGAAGACATCTCGCCCTACCTGTACATGCACGAGGAGCGGCGGGCAATCGGCCACCTGCTGTCCGTCGCCAGCGGCCTCGATTCGCTGGTACTCGGCGAGCCGCAGATCCTGGGCCAGGTGAAAAACGCATTCCAGACCGCCAGCGATGCCGGCCGCACCGGCAAGTTGCTGACGCGGCTGTTCCAGCACGCCTTCTCCACCGCCAAGCAGGTCCGCACCGATACCGCCATCGGCGACAGCCCGGTTTCGGTGGCGTTCGCGGCCGTCAGTCTGGCGCGCCAGATCTTTGCCGACCTGTCGCAACAGACCGCCATGCTGATCGGCGCCGGCGAGACCATTGAACTGGCCGCGCGCCACCTGATCCAGAACGGCATCGGGCGCATCATCGTCGCCAACCGCACCATCGCGCGTGCCCAGGAGCTGGCCGAACAATTCGACGCCTATGCCATCGGGCTCACCGAGATCCCCTCGCACCTGGCCGACGCCGACATCGTGATTTCATCCACTGCCAGCCCGGTCCCGATATTGGGCAAGGGCACGGTCGAGAGCGCCTTGAAGCGCCGCCGCCACCGGCCCATGTTCATGGTCGACATCGCGGTGCCGCGCGACATCGAGGCCGAGGTGGCCGACCTGGAGGACGTGTATCACTATACGGTCGACGACCTCGACGAGGTGATCCAGGGGAACCTGCGCTCACGTGAGGAGGCGGCTGGCCAGGCGCAGGAGATCATCCAGTTCCAGGTCGACGAGTTCCTGGCGTGGATGAGATCACTGGATGCCGTGGGCCTGATCCAGGACTACCGCCGCCAGGCGTGCGATATCCGTGACGAAGTGCTGGGCAAGGCGCTGCGCATGGTCGAAAGCGGCAAGCCTGCCGAGGAGGCCCTGGCCTTCCTCGCCCAGACCCTCACCAACAAACTGCTGCATACGCCCAGCACCCAGCTGCGCGAGGCCGGCAGCAACGGCCAGCACGAATTGCTGGAGGCGGCAAATGCGCTGTTCCAGCTGGGCCACGGCAAATCCGGCCAGGATTAGCTACGTCGAATCCTGCCCGCAGCCGGCCGAGCCGGTCAGTCTTCCCGTCCCCTTTATCTGCCCAGGCGATCACCGCTCAACATGAAAGCCAGTATCCGCAGCAAGCTCGAACAGATCAGCGAACGCGCCCAGGAGATCACCGCCCTGATGGCGGACCCCGACATACAGGCGGACGGCAACCAGTTCCGCGATCTTGGCCGCGAGTATGCCCAGGTCGAGCCGGTGGGCGAATGCTACCGGCGCTTCGTCGAGGCGGAGGCGGAGCTGCAAAGCGCCGAGGAGATGCTGGCCGATCCCGAGATGGCCGAACTCGCAGAGGATGCCTGCTCCGAGGCGCGGCGCACCATGGGCGAACTTCAGCCGGAACTCGAGCGCCTGCTGCTGCCGCGCGATCCGAACGATGAAAGCAATGTCTTCCTCGAGGTGCGCGCCGGTACCGGAGGGGCCGAGGCGGCGCTGTTCGCGGGGGATCTGCTGCGCATGTACCTTCGCTATGCCGAGCGCAGGGGCTGGCAGACCGAGACGATCAGCGAGAGCCTCGGCGAGCACGGCGGCTACAAGGAGGTGATCGTACGCATCATCGGCAGGGGTGTTTACTCGCGGCTGAAATTCGAGTCCGGCGCTCACCGCGTGCAACGGGTCCCGGACACCGAGTCACAGGGCCGGATCCATACCTCGGCGTGTACGGTCGCGATCCTGCCCGAGGTCGAGTCGGTAGACGAATTCGACATCAATCCCGGTGATCTGCGCATCGACACCTACCGTTCCTCGGGCGCCGGCGGCCAGCACGTGAACACCACCGACTCGGCCGTGCGTATCACCCACCTGCCCACCGGCGTGGTGGTCGAGTGCCAGGACGAACGTTCGCAACACAAGAACAAGGCACGCGCCATGTCGCTGCTGCAGTCCCGCCTGCTCGCCGCCGCACAGGCCGATGCCGCCGCCAGCGAGGCCGAGGACCGGCGCCTTCAGGTCGGCAGTGGCGACCGTTCCGAGCGGATCCGCACCTACAATTACCCGCAGAACCGCCTGACCGACCACCGCATCAACCTGACCCTCTACAAGCTCGACGAGATCACCGAGGGCGCACTCGACCAGGTCATAGATCCCCTGCGGCAGGAGCACCAGGCCGAGTTGCTGGCGGCCCTGGGCGACGAATGAGTACGGTGCGGGCGCTGCTCGAACATGCCCGCAGCACGCTTTCCGCACGCTCTGACGAGCCCGCACTCGAGGGTCAGGTCCTGCTCGCCCACGCACTCGGCCGTGACCGCAGCTGGCTGTATGCCTGGCCCGAACACACCCCCGATACCGATCAGGTAGAGGCTTTCGAGCAGATGCTGTCGCGGCGTCTGCTGGGGCACCCGGTCGGGCACATCACCGGCGAACGCGAGTTCTGGTCACTGCACCTGAAGATCAGCGCAGACACCCTGATCCCACGGCCCGAGACGGAACACCTGGTCGAGATCGCACTGGAACTCGAACTGCCCGACAAGGCCCGCGTGCTGGACCTGGGCACCGGCAGCGGCGCCATAGCACTTGCCCTGGCCAGCGAAAGGCCCGACTGGCGCATCACGGCCGTCGACCGGTCGCGCGCCGCCCTCGACATCGCCCGATCCAATGCCGCCGGACTGGGACTGGACAACGTGGATCTGGTGCATAGCGACTGGTTTGAGGCCCTGCCCGAGGATGCACGTTTCGACCTGATCGTGGGCAATCCACCCTACGTGGCACAGGACGACCCCCACCTGCACCGCGGAGACCTGCGCTTCGAGCCACCACAGGCGCTCGTATCCGGGATCGACGGCCTGGACGATATCCGCCTGATCGTCGACGCCGCACGCGCCCACCTCGGGCCCGGCGGCTGGCTGTGGCTGGAGCACGGCAGCGACCAGGGCAAAAAAGTCATCGAATCGATGCGAAAGGCAGGTTTCCGCCGCTTGTCCCTGCGCCATGACCTGGCAGGGCACGAACGTCACTCCGGGGGTTGCCTGGCACCGGCAGCACCAGGCCACGGGGGTCAGGGTAATCCCCCTTGACCCCTGTGGCCTTTTCGGCACAGCATTGGCGCCATGGATACGGAAGGTACCAGCCTCTTCAAGGAACGCGAGATCACTTTCTGCACCCTGCACCCGGATCCGGACCAGGCGGGGTCGGCGGCCGCCATGCTGGTCGAGATCGAGGGCGTTCAACGGGCCGAGGCCTTCGACCCCGAAACCCTGCACGTTGGATACCACCTGCTCGCGATCTGTCTCGCCGACATAGAGCTGGTGCTGGAGCGCAACGGCTTCCATCTGGACAGCCGCCTGAAGTACAAGATCAGGCGCGCCCTTTACCACTACACCGAGGAAACGCAGCGCGCCAACCTGGGGTGCGCCAGGGGTGAGGCCAACTGTACCCAGAAGGTTTTCGTAAACCGCTACCGTCAACGCGAACACGGATGTCAGGACGACCGCCCCGAACACTGGCGGCGCTACCTATGACCGTCCGGCCGCCTTCCCCGGCCAGCCGTTTACTGGTCGCAGCCCGAATCCGCTAAGATCAGGCCCAGGACCGTAAAGGGCCTTCCGCGCCCGGGGATCCGCGCCTGCCGATCCCCGTCAGGACACAAACGAGCGACCGCACCACCGCATGCCCGACCCCGCCAGCCCCCTGCAGATGGACGACGATGCACTGCTGCGTTACAGCCGCCAGATCATGCTCCCCGAGCTGGGGATCGAAGGCCAGGAGCGCCTGCAGGGCGCACGCGCACTGATCATCGGTCTCGGCGGACTGGGTTCGCCGGCGGCCATGTACCTGGCCGCAGCCGGCGTCGGGACACTGGACCTGGCCGATGACGATCGGGTCGACCTGAGCAATCTGCAGCGCCAAATTCTTCATACTACCGCGACCATCGGTCACGAAAAAACTGCCTCCGCCCAGGCTGGTCTGCAGGCGCTGAATCCGCTCACCAGGCTGAATCTGCACAAGACGCGCCTTGAGGGCGAGCAACTGCACGCGGCCGCCGCGGCCGCAGACGTGGTGCTCGACTGCAGCGACAACTTCGCCACCCGATTCGCGCTCAATCAGGCCTGCCAGACCGCCCGGACCCCGCTGGTGTCCGGTGCCGCTATCCGCTGGGACGGCCAGATCACGGTGTTCGATGGCGAGCCCGGCGGCCCCTGCTACCGTTGCCTTTATTCCGAGGACGGTGAGCAAGATCTTCGCTGCAGCGAAAACGGCGTGGTAGCCCCCTTGGTCGGGATCATCGGCGCCATGCAGGCCCTGGAGGCAATCAAGCTGCTGTGCGGTGTCGGCAAAGGGCTGGCAGGCCGCCTGCTGATACTCGACGGCCTGCGCATGCAGTGGCGTGAACTGCGCCTGCGGCCCGACCCCGCCTGCCCGGTGTGTGGCCGGTCTTGATCCTGTTCATCCACGGGTTCGGAAGCTGCGGCTGGGGAGAAAAATCCCTCTGCCTGAGGCGTCATTTCGGACTCGGACAGGTGCTCGCGCCAGACCTGCCGTTCCATCCCATGTCCGCCATTGCACACCTGCAGGACCTGCTCGACCGCTACCCGGTGTCCGTCCTGTTTGGCTCGTCACTGGGTGGTTTTTATGCCACCTGGCTGAATGCGGCCAGGCCATTGCCGACGGTCCTGATCAACCCGGTGATCAGACCACACGAACTGCTCGCCGGGTACCTCGGCGCGCAGCAGCGCTGGTGCGACGGCGCCGAGTTCCACGTTGGCACCGATTACCTCGAGGCATTGGTCCCGCTGCAACGCGACAACCTCGCCTCAGACGAAAGCTACCTGGTGCTGCTGCAGCAGGGGGATGAGACCCTCGACTACCGGCAGGCCGCTGCCTACTACCGAGACAAGGAGGTCGTGGAGTTGCCTGGCGGCAGTCACCGTTTCGACCACATCGAGCAGCAGCTGCCACGCATAAGCGACTGGCTCGACCAACATAGCGAAGACCATGCCCAAGCAACCAAGACCACCGCTTGACCTCGACCGACTGCGCCAGGACATCGTGTTCAGCGAGACCCTGCTCGGTCATCCGCTGACATTTCACACGACCTGGGGCCTGTTCTCGCCCAAGGCCGTCGACGAGGGGTCGCGCCTGCTGCTCGAACACCTCGAGGTGAGACCCGACGACCGCGCCATCGATCTCGGCTGCGGCTATGGCCCGCTCGGCCTCGCGGTGGCCAGATCCGCCCCCCAGGGCAGCTGCCTGATGGTCGACAAGGACTTCGTCGCGGTCGAATACGCCAACGCCAACGCGCAGCGGAACCATATAGGCAACGCCCACGCGATTCTCAGCGACGGGCTGCGTCACGTGCCCCCGCAGAGCTTCACCCTGGCGCTGTCCAACCTGCCGGCCAAGACCAGTAAGGAGCACTATTACCTGTTCTTCCATGACATCCGCGAACGCCTCGAACCGGGCGGGCGGTTTTACGTGGTGGTAATCAGCGGCCTGCGCCTGTTCATCGCGCGCGCATTCCAAGAGGTGTTCGGCAATCACACGAAGATCAAACAGGGCAGACAGTACACGGTTGCCATGGCCGAACGGCGCTAGCGGCCTGTCGGACTCATCACTGCCTGGCAGCCAATCCGGATCAGGATGAGTCCAAGAGTTAAAGTTCTGAGCGCTCTCGACCGATATCCGAAAGACCAAAGAAAACAACAAACCAAACAGGACCGCATGTGTACCGCGAGGAACCCGGCCAATGAGCGTCGACGAAGATGAGCTGAGCATCGAGGCAGCGACAGAATACCTGCGCCTGATCATCCCGCTGATGTCGCAGAACAAGGTGCCGTCCACCCCGAACAACTATGCGACCTGGTTCACCTACGTCAGTGGCGAAAACCCCGAACTCAATGCAGAGATAAAGCGCCTGATAGAGGCCAAGACCGAGTTCACGGCCGAGATCAACGCGCAACTGCACCGCCGATATATCGCCGAGAAGGACACCGACAACATCGACCAGGTGCGCACCGGCCTGAACAAGATCCTCAGCGAGGTCGCCGCATCACTGAGTGAAGCCGGCAACGATGCACAGGCATTCGAGGGCGCACTGGGCGGCTTCGTACAAGACGTCGCGGACAAAGACGATCTGGATGAGATACGCGGACTGCTGACCACCCTGATCGAAGAAACCCGCGGCATGCAAAAGGTGACGAGCGGCATGCAGACGCAGTTCGAATCCAAGTCTGCGGAGATTGCGGAACTGCACGAGCAACTGCAGCGCGAGCGCAAACGTGCGATCACCGACCCTCTGACCGGCTTGTACAACCGTTTGGCCCTGATCGACCAGCTGAATGCAGCAATCGGCGAGATGCCCCCCGGGTCTCCGCCCTCGGTGGTCATGCTCGACATCGACCACTTCAAGGCGATCAATGATACGCATGGCCACCTGGTCGGCGATCGCGTCATACGCTTTGTCGCCCAGGTACTGCAAAAGAATATCAAGGGCAAGGACACCGCGGCGCGCTACGGTGGCGAGGAATTCACCGTGCTGCTGCCGGAGACGCCCTCCACGGGGGCGAAATCAGTGGCCGAAAGCATCCGCATTGCGATCGCCAATGCGCAATTGGTGCGCGCCGACAACAAGAAGCCACTCGGAAAGATCACCATCTCCGCAGGCGTGGCCTGCTACCGTCAGGGCGAGGACGTCATGGAGTTCGTCAATCGGGCCGACCAGGCGCTGTATCGTTCCAAGAACGGTGGGCGCAACCGCGTCACCGTGGATTGAAGCAGCCCCGCGGGCCACGCACCGTCAGGCCAGACCGCGCGCCAACCAGGGCCCGATTGCGCGGCTGACCCCGACCGGCAGGCGCTTCCACGCATTGATGAATAGCCGGTACTTGGGGTTGTTGGGGTTGAGGTCGGGCATCTCGCGCGAGCGCACCAGGAAGTATTCATAGCTCAGCGGCTCGGGTTCGAATCCCCAGTGCTTCTTGAACCGGTATGAGCCCGTGTCCACCTTGCTGCGGCCAAAATCGAACACCCCACACCCGCGCTCGACCGCGCGCCGCATGACCTCCCAGTACATGAAGTCGTTCGCGGCCAGGTTGCGGGCGGCAGAGATACCGCCGCCATAAAAAGGCAGGACATGGTCGCGGAAATAGTAGTTCATGACCGAGGCGACCACCTCGCCTTCGTGACGCACCGTCACGACGTCGACGTCTTCCCCGAACTCGGCACGGATCGCCCGGAAATGGGCCTTGGGGAACACCGGGGTACCCAGGTTTCGCACGCTTTCGGAATAGGCCCGGTAAAGATTCTCGATGCCGTCATCCAGCTCGCCGACCAGCCCCGCCTTGATGCCCTTGCGCACCATGGCCCGCTGCTTGCGTGGGATGGCACTCAGATTTGCATCATGGTCTTCGCTGAGTTGGCGCTTGAAGGTGACGTACAGTCCCTCCTTGCGCGGCCAGTCGTCGCGTACCGGCTGCTCGTTGCGCACCTCGAGATGGCCTACGTCGAGCTCCGTGGCCAGGCGCATCGCGTGCAGTTCGAGCGCCCCCCGCACCACATCATCGTCGGCCAGAACGCCGCCATAGACGCAAAACGGCACCGAGATAAGCGAATGCCCGAACAGCAGATGCTTGACCTCCCCCAAGGGGAACACGCCACAAAGACTGCCGCCGCGCTCCGCGAGCAGGTAGTGCCCGGGATAACGGTAGGTGGACTCGATCAGGCGTTTCCAACCGTAGCGGTGAAAAAAGGTGCCGCGCGGATGGGCGAGCACATAGTCGTCCCAGGCCCCTGAATCGGGCTCGGAAGCCGCGCGTATCCGGATATCGTCAGCCACTTCGCCTACCTCGGCTGTGAATACTGTTTAACCACATAAGGGCACATAGTTCATGAAGTGGAAAACACTTGTTCAGTCAAAAATGCCGACACGGCCCTGTGTGGACAAAGACGCGCACCAAGCCTTTGGTACTTCGTGCCCTTCGTGGTGAAAATCGATTAACCGAGCTTCTTGCGCAGCAGCTCGTTCACCTGCTGCGGATTCGCCTTGCCCTGTGATTTCTTCATGATCTGGCCGACAAAGAAACCCAGCATCTTCGGCTGCTTATCCGGATCGGCCGCTCGATAATTCTCGACCTGCGCCGCATTGGCGGCGATCACTTCGTCGACCAGGGCCTCGATAGCCCCGCTATCGGTGATCTGCCTGAGACCTTTAGCCTCGATCACCTGGTCGGCACCGCCCTCACCGGCCCAGATCGCGGCAAAGACGTCCTTGGCGATCTTGCCGGAGATGGTGTTGTCCCTGATCCGCGCGACCAGCTCACCCAGCGCCTGCGCGCTGACGGGAGAACGCGTGATCTCCATCCCCTCCCTGTTCAGGGCCGCCGCCAGCTCGCCCATCACCCAGTTGGCGGCCAGCTTGGCGTCGCCACTGGCGCTGGCTACGACCTCGTAGTAGTCCGCCTGGGCGCGACTGCCGGTCAGCACGTCGGCATCGTAGGCCGACAGGCCGTATTCCGATTCGAAGCGCGCACGACGCGCATCCGGCAGCTCGGGCATCTCCGCCACCACCTCGTCGATGAAGGCCTGGTCGATCTCCAGCGGCAGCAGGTCCGGATCGGGGAAATAACGGTAGTCGTTGGCCTCTTCCTTGGAACGCATGGAGCGCGTCTCGTCCTTGTCGGCATCATAGAGGCGGGTTTCCTGGACCACCCTACCGCCGTCTTCGATCAGCTCGATCTGGCGCTCGACCTCAAAATTGATCGCCTTTTCCAGGAAGCGGAACGAGTTGATGTTCTTGAGCTCGGCGCGGGTACCGAACTCGGCCTGGCCCTTGGGACGCACCGAGACATTGGCATCCACGCGGAACGAGCCTTCCTGCATATTGCCGTCGCAGATCCCGATGTAGGTCACGATCTGGTGCATCTTCCTTGCATAGGCCACCGCCTCCCTGGCGGAACGCATGTCCGGTTCGGACACGATCTCGAGCAGCGGCGTGCCGGCGCGGTTCAGGTCGATCCCGGTCATGCCGTGGAAATCCTCGTGCAGCGACTTGCCTGCATCCTCTTCGAGATGCGCACGGGTCACACCGACACGTTTGGTCGAGCCGTCCTCGAGCACGATCTCCACCTCACCCTTACCGACCACGGGCAGCTCGAACTGGCTGATCTGGTAGCCCTTGGGCAGATCCGGGTAGAAATAGTTCTTGCGCGCGAACACCGAACGCCCGGCGATGTGCGCCCCGATTGCCTTGCCAAACCGAACGGCCATGCGCACGGCCTCCTTGTTCAGCACCGGCAGCACACCCGGCATGCCCAGGTCGATCAGTGCCGCCTGGGTGTTCGGCTCTGCACCAAAGGCGGTCGAGGACCCGGAAAAGATCTTCGACTGAGTGGCGAGCTGGGTATGTACCTCCAACCCGATGACTGTTTCCCATTGCATGTCTGTCAACCGTTTATTTGTGCGGACCTGACCGGACGCAGAGTACACGGAGAAGCGCAGAGATCGCAGAGAATCCCTGTGCAACCGGTGTCAATATTCTCTGTGTGCTCTGCGCCTCTCTGCGCCCTCTGTGTCCCCGAGAATAACTTCATTCAAACCCGGCCGGAGCTTGTTTGTGCCAGTCGGTCACCAGCTGCAGCTGGTGTGCGACGTTCAGCAATCGTGCCTCGTCGAAATAGTTGCCGATCAGCTGCAGGCCGACCGGCATGCCGTCACTGGCCGGTGCGGGGATCGACATCCCGGGCAGACCAGCGAGGTTGACCGCGATGGTGTAGATATCCTGCAGGTACATGGACACGGGGTCATCGGCCTTCTCTCCGAGCCGGAACGCGGTACCCGGCGCGGTTGGACCGACGATCACGTCGCACTGCCCGAAGGCGTTGCGGAAGTCGTCTGCGATCAGCTGTCGCACCTTTTGGGCCTTCAGGTAATAGGCGTCGTAGTAGCCTGCGGACAGCGCGTAGGTGCCGATCATGATGCGACGCTTGACCTCGGCCCCGAATCCCTCGGAGCGCGAACGCTTGTACAGGTCTTCGAGACCCTGCGGGTCGGCGCAGCGATGCCCGTAACGCACGCCGTCGAAACGCGCCAGGTTCGAGGAGCACTCCGCCGGGGCCACGACGTAGTAGGCCGGCACCGAGAGCCCGGCATTCGGCAGGCTTATCTCGACGATCTGCGCCCCGAGCCGCTTCAATTCATCCAACGCGGCCTCGACCGAGGCACCCACCCCTGCATCAAGCCCCTCGCCCATGAACTCCCTGACGACACCGATACGCAGGCCCCGGATGTCATTGCCGAGCGCACCGACGTAGTCGTCGACCGGGCGCTGGGCGCTGGTCGAATCACGCTCGTCGAAGCCCGCCATGGCGGCCAGCATGAGCGCGGCATCCTCGGCGCTACGAGTCATGGGGCCGGCCTGATCGAGCGAGGAGGCGAACGCGATCATGCCCCAGCGCGAACAGCGCCCGTAGGTCGGCTTCAGGCCGGTGATCCCGGTCAGTGCGGCCGGCTGGCGTATCGAGCCGCCGGTATCGGTTCCGGTCGCCGCCGCGCACAGGCGGGCCGCCACGGCCGCTGCGGAGCCACCGGAAGAGCCACCGGGTACCGTCTCGGTATCCCAGGGGTTGCGCACCGGGCCGAAATGGCTGGTTTCGTTCGACGAGCCCATGGCGAACTCGTCCATGTTGGTCTTGCCCAGCATCACCACGCCGGCCTCCTTCAGGCGGGTGACGACAGTCGCGTCGTAGGGCGAGATGAAGTTCTCCAGCATGCGCGAACCGCAACTGGTACGGACATCGAGGGTGCAGAAAATGTCCTTATGGGCAATCGGTATACCGGTCAGGGCGCCGGCCTGTCCCGCGGCAATCCGCCGGTCGGCTGCAGCCGCCTCTTCGAGCGCCTGCTCCGCGGTGACACTGATAAAACTGTTCAGCGGCTCGCCGCACGTCTTGATGCGCTGCAGCATATGCCCGGTAAGTTCGACGCTGGACAAATCACCGTCACGCAGCGCGGTCGACAGTTCCGCTATGGTCTTGTTATGCATGGGATTGCTGGGGATCCATGATCAAAATCTTGTTGAAACACCCGTGGCCCGGGTTGCGCGGTCCCTTTGCCGCCGGCCGCTGCCCTCACCAGGCACGGCAGCGGCCGGCAACGGCCCTCATTCGATAACCTTGGGCACCAGGAAAAGCCCGTTCTCGACCGCAGGTGCATTTGCCTGGTAGCTGTCGCGCCGGTTCTCCTCCGTCACCAGGTCCTCGCGCAGGCGCTGGGCCATTTCGAGCGGGTGCGCCATCGGCAGCACACCCCCGGTTTCGACCGCATCCATCTGTGCGACCAGGTCCAGGATGGTGGAGAGTTCCCGGCCCAGGGCCTCGGATTCGCCCGGCTCCATCGCCAGTCGGGCAAGATGGGCGATTTTTGCGACGTCATCAGCGGACAGTGACATAGGCTTGCAATATTGTGGGTTTGGCTCGGATAAGGCCGCGAAATTAACACAATACGGCACCGCCCCGAAACCAACTCCGAACCAGTACGCTTGCCGAACCCCGGGGCCGTTGCTAGATTACGCGTCTCTCCGGGCCATGGACGCCCGGCAAACCGCTTTAATTGTCAAGGTCGCGGCCCTGTCAAGACAGGTTGCCCGGCCGGCCACCGGAAGTCACAGCATGTTCCTTCGCCGTATTCGTGGACTCTTTTCCAACGATCTCTCGATCGACCTTGGCACCGCCAACACCCTGATCTATGCGCGCGACCAGGGAATCGTGCTGAACGAACCCTCGGTGGTCGCCATTCGACAGGATCGCGGCCCGGGCGGCCCCAAATCCGTGTCCGCGGTCGGTGAGGAGGCCAAGAAGATGCTTGGCCGAACCCCGGCCAACATCACCGCCATCCGCCCGATGAAGGAAGGCGTGATCGCCGACTTCACCGTGACTGAAAAGATGCTGCAGTACTTCATCCACAAGGTCCACGAATCGCGCCTGATCCGGCCCAGCCCGCGCGTGCTGGTGTGTGTGCCCTGCGGTTCGACCCAGGTCGAACGCCGCGCGATCAAGGAATCCGCGGCCGGTGCCGGCGCGCGCGAGGTCTACCTGATCGAGGAGCCCATGTCCGCGGCGATCGGTGCCGGCCTGCCGGTGGACGAGGCGCGCGGCTCCATGGTGCTGGATATCGGGGGCGGCACATCGGAGGTCGCCATCATCTCGCTCAACGGCATCGTGTACTCCAATTCGGTGCGCATCGGCGGTGACAAGTTCGACGAGGCGATCATCAACTACGTGCGCCGCAACTACGGCACCCTGATCGGTGAGGCGACCGCCGAGCGGGTGAAAAAAGAGATCGGATCGGCCTATCCGGGGAACGAGGTGCGCGAACTGGAGGTCAAAGGCCGCAACCTGGCGGAAGGCGTGCCACGCGGTTTCACCCTGAGTTCGAACGAAATCCTCGAGGCCCTTCAGGAGCCGCTGTCCGGGATCGTGGATGCGGTCAAGAAGGCGCTGGAACAGACGCCGCCCGAACTGGGTGCCGACGTCGCAGAGCGCGGCATCGTGCTGACCGGCGGTGGTGCCCTGCTGAAGGACATCGACCGTCTGATCGAGGAGGAGACAGGTCTGCCGGTGATCATCGCCGAGGATCCCCTGACCTGCGTCGCACGCGGCGGTGGCCGCGCGCTCGAACTCATGGACGAGCGCGGAGGCGAGATCTTCACGGTCGAGTAGCCCCTTGCCCCTGAGCGGTCGCCGCCCCGGAGGCCAAGTGCCTAACCCGGCAATGGCGGCCTGTTCCGGGCCTGGCGCCCTGGCAATAAAGATTGTGACGAACCAGACCAGCCAAACCCCGGTCAGACGTGTTTAGAGCATCCTGAGGACTCTTTCGCGACGCCACGCCGCGCCATCGTGCGCGGCACACCGCACGAAGGGAGAGCGTTACCATCAAGCCGATCTTTGCACAGGGCCCCCAGCAATCCACCCGGGTGGCGGCCGCCATCATGCTGTCACTGATTCTGCTGGTGCTGGACCACAGGTTTCACCACCTGCAACATCTGCGCAGCACCCTGGCATTTCTGACCTACCCCCTTCATTACCTCGCTGACCTGCCTTTTACGGCCACCACCTGGCTGGACGAGACCACCAGGAGCCGGGATTCGCTGACCGCGCAGAACCGGGAACTCAGGAACCGCAACCTGCACCTGCTTGCTGAACTGCAGAAGTACGAGGCCCTGCAGGCGGAAAACATGCGCCTGCGCGACCTGGTGGACTCGTCGTTCAAGGTCGGCGACCGCGTACTGGTCGCCGAATTGTCCTCGGTCGATCTCGATCCCTACAAGCAGCAGGTCATCATCAAGAAAGGCGCGGCCTCGGGCGCCTTCGAGGGCCAGCCAGTGCTGGATGCGCATGCCGTCATGGGGCAGGTCATCAGCGTCACCCCGTTTTCCTCGACCGTTCTTTTGATCACCGATACCAGCCACGCACTGCCTGTACAGGTGCTACGCAACGGCCTGCGCACCATCGCGGTGGGGACCGGGCGTATCGACGAGCTCAAGCTGCCGTATCTTCCAACAAACTCCGACATCGTCGAGGGCGACCTGCTGGTCACCTCCGGCCTGGGTGGCAAATTCCCGCCGGGCTATCCGGTCGCGACCGTGACGCGCATTGACCGCTCTCCCGACGCCCCTTTTTCGAGTGTCCTCGCGCAGCCACGCGCCCACCTCGACCGCAGCCGTGAGGTCTTGCTGGTGTGGACGGTACCCAACCAGCTGCCAGCAGCAGCCGTCGACGAACCCGATCCACTCGAGACCGGCGGAACGGTGCCGGAGGAGGAAACGGGGGACAAAGATACCGATATGACTCCTGACCCGATGACCGAAGCACCCCCGGAGCCCGGCACATGAGCGGCTCGGGACAGGGGCGACTGGTGATTCTGGCCACCTTCTGCGTTGCCATGCTGCTGATGATACTGCCGATGCCGGAATGGGCGCGGCCGTTTCGACCGCAGTGGGTGACGCTGGTGCTGATCTACTGGACGATCGCCCTGCCTCACCGGGTCGGTGTCGGTAGCGGCTTCGTCGCCGGCATCATCCTCGACGTATTGACCGGCACCCTGCTCGGACAGCATGCCCTGGGCCTTTCCATCGTGGCCTTCATCGCGATCCAGCTGCACCAGCGCATCCGGGTATTTCCTTTTTGGCAGCAGTCACTCGGGATACTGGTGCTGCTGCTGATCGAGCACATACTGGCATTCTGGCTGACCGGCGTGACCCGCGGCATCACCCCGGGGATGGCCTATTGGGCGGTGCCTCCGATCGGCGCCCTGCTATGGCCCTGGGTCTTCGTGACCCTGCGCAAGATACGCCGGCATTTCAAGGTGAGCTAACCCATGCAGCTCAAGGACACCATTCGCGAGAACCAGGCGTTTCTGAATCGTGCGATCGTCGCCGGAATGCTGGTGCTCGCCGCCATGCTGGTGATCAGCTGGCGCATGGTGCAGTTGCAGGTTGTCGATCACCAGCATTTCACCACCCTTTCGCGCGAAAACCGCGTCAAGGTGTTGCCGCTGCCGCCGACGCGCGGCCTGATCTATGACCGCAAGGGCGTCCTGCTGGCCCAGAACCGCCCCGCCTACAGCCTCGAAATCACCCCCGAGCAGGTCGCGGACCTCGACCAGACCCTGGCCGAACTGGCCGAGGTGATCGAGATCGGCGAAGAGGACCTGGAACGATTCTGGCAGCTGAAAAGGCGCAAGCGGCGCTTCGACAGCGTCCCGATCAGGGTCAATCTGAGCCAGGACGAGACCGCCCAGTTCGCCGTCCACCGCCACCGCTTCCCCGGCGTGGACATCAAGGCACAGCTGTTGCGCCACTACCCGCACGACGTGAAGACGACCCATGTGCTGGGCTACGTCGGCCGCGTGAGTCAGAAGGATCTCGAACAGATCGACGTCTCCAATTACTCCGGTACCAGTCATATCGGCAAGAACGGGGTGGAAAAGACCTATGAATCCGCGCTCCACGGCGGGGTGGGGCTGGAGCAGGTGGAGGTCAATGCGGCCGGTCGCAAGGTTCGCACCCTCGAACAGACGGCGCCCGAACCGGGGGTCGATGTCCATCTGCACATCGATATCGGCCTGCAGGAAGTCGCCATGAAGGCCCTCGGCGACAACAACGGCGCGGCGGTGGCGATCGATCCCAAGAACGGCGCCGTTCTTGCCTTCGTCAGCCAGCCCGGCTACGACCCCAATCTGTTTGTCGAGGGCATCAGTAGCAAGGATTACAAGGCCCTGCAGCAGGACGAAAACCGACCGCTAACCAACCGTGCATTGCGCGGCCAGTATCCGCCGGGCTCCACAATCAAGCCCTTCATGGGGCTGGCCGGCCTCGAGAACCGCGCCATCGAGTACGACACCAGCGTCTATTGCCCGGGCCATTTCCAGTTGCCCGGCAACACCCATCGCTACCGCGACTGGAAAAAGGGCGGGCACGGCTCGATGGACCTGGATTCGGCCATCGTGCAGTCGTGCGACGTTTACTTCTACAAACTCGCCTACGAACTCGGGGTGGACCGGATACACGATTTTCTCGGTCAGTTCGGCTTCGGCGAACGCACCGGTATCGATCTGACCGGGGAATCAGGCGGCCTGCTGCCCTCGCGCGAATGGAAACGTAGGGCGCGCCGCCAGCCCTGGTATCCCGGCGAGACCCTGATCATCGGTATCGGCCAGGGCTATTTCCTGACGACCCCGCTGCAACTCGCTGCCGCGACTGCGGCGATCGCCAACGGCGGCACCTACTACATCCCGCACGTGGTCGACTACCTGCGCTCGCGCGACACCGGCGAGATCAACCCGATCCCGCCCAGCGCGCATACCATCCCGGTGGGAATGCGGCAGAACTGGACGGATGTGCGCGACGGCATGCTGCACGTGGTCGAAAGCAATCGCGGGACCGCCAAGCGCATCCGCAGCGACCGCTACAAAATTGCGGGTAAGACGGGCACGGCGCAGGTCTTCACCGTCGCCCAGGACGCCGAGTACGACGAGGAGACGCTGGAGAAGAAGCTGCGTGACCATGCCTTGTTCATCGCCTATGCGCCGGCCGACGATCCCCGGATCGCAGTCGCCGTGGTGGTCGAGAACGGGGGCCATGGGGGCTCGGTCGCGGCACCGATCGCGCGCGCCATCATGGATGCGTATCTGCTGCCGGACGAAGGGCCGCCGGAGGAGGGCTCGTGAACTATTCGCCGCGCCAGCTCGGCGACCTGACACCGACCAACCCCAACCGGCGCCAGGGCCTGCTGGCGGTTTTCCATATCGACCTGCCGCTGCTGGTCGGCCTGCTGCTGCTGTCCGGTTTCGGTCTCATCGTCCTGTACTCCGCGTCAGGCGAAAATATCGACCAGGTGGAGCGCCAGGCCGTCAGGATCGTGCTTGCGCTGGCGATCATGCTGGCCATCGCCCAGGTCAATCCCGCCACGCTCAGGCGCTGGAGTCCCTGGCTCTATGGTGTCGGGCTACTGATGCTGATCGCGGTGCTGGTGTTCGGCGAGGTCGGCAAGGGTGCGCAACGCTGGCTCGATCTCGGGATCGTGCGCTTCCAACCCTCGGAGATGGTCAAACTGGCGGTGCCGCTGATGGTCGCCTGGTACCTGGCGGAGAAACGCCTGCCGCCGAGCTGGCAGCGCCTGACCGCGGCGGCCGTGATGATCACCGTCCCGGTGTTGCTGATCGCCAAGCAGCCGGACCTGGGGACCTCTCTGCTCGTCGCCAGCGCAGGTATCTTCGTGCTGTTCCTGGCCGGGATCAGCTGGCGCCTGATAGCTGGCCTGGTGGTCGCCGGAGCCGCGGCCGCCCCGGTCGCCTGGTACCTGATGCGCGACTACCAGCGCCAGCGCGTGCTGACCTTCCTCGACCCCGAGAAAGACCCGCTCGGTGCCGGCTACCACATCATTCAATCCAAGATCGCCATCGGTTCGGGGGGTGTCTACGGCAAGGGTTGGCTGAACGGCACCCAGTCGCAGCTCGACTTTCTGCCCGAGCGCCATACCGATTTCATATTCGCCGTTCTGTCGGAGGAATTCGGACTGATCGGCGTCCTGGCCCTGCTCTCCCTGTACCTGTTCGTCATCGCGCGTGGCCTTTATATCGCCACCCGCGCGCAGGATACCTTCGCGCGACTGCTGGCAGGCTCGCTGACCCTGGTGTTCTTCGTCTACCTGTTCGTCAACACGGGGATGGTGACCGGCCTGCTGCCGGTCGTTGGCGTACCCCTGCCACTGGTCAGCTACGGCGGCACCTCGCTGGTGACCCTGATGGCCGGCTTCGGTATGCTCATGTCCATTCATACCCATCGAAGGCTGCTCACGACCTGAAAATGCGCATCATCGCCCTGCTGCTTGTCCTGCTTATCCCCGCCACGGTCGCCCATGCCAAGACACCGGACCAGCTGCGTGCGGACCTGATCAACGAGATGGTCGAGAGGTACGGCTTCTCCAAGACCCAGGTCACCCGCTGGCTGTACCAGGCCGAGAAGCGCCAGGCGATTCTCGACGCGATATCACGTCCGGCCGAGCGGCGTCTCAACTGGAGCGAGTACCGCGCCATCTTCCTCACCCCCTCGCGCATCGAGGGCGGCGTGGCTTTCTGGCAGGATCACGCGGACACCCTGGCACGCGCAGAGGAGCAGTATGGAGTGCCGCCACAGATCATCGTCGCCATACTGGGCGTGGAGACCCGCTATGGGGCACACACGGGCGGTTACCGCGTACTGGATGCGCTGCATACGCTGGGGTTCCACTACCCGCGCCGCGGGGAGTTCTTTCGCGAACAACTCAAGGAGTTCCTGCTGTTTGCGCGGGAGGAAAAGATCCAGCCGACCATGCCCACAGGGTCCTACGCCGGCGCGATGGGGGTCCCTCAGTTCATGCCCGACAGCTTCCGCACCTATGCGGTCGACTTCGACGGTGACGGCAAGCGCGATATCTGGAACAATCCCGACGACGTCATCGGCAGTGTCGCCAACTATTTCTCCCGCAAGGGCCGCTGGAAGGCCGGAGAGCCCGTGACCTGGCCGGCCGACGGCGTCACCCCGGCGCACAAGTCGCTGGTGGACGCGGGTGCAAAACCCAGCCTGAAACCCGAGCAGCTGACGTCGGCCGGGATCGACATCGGCCCCGCGCCACCCGGCGGCGAGCTCAGCCTGATGGATTTCGAAACCAACGACGGCACCGAATACTGGATCGGCCTGGACAACTTCTATGCCATCATGCGCTACAACCCCCGCACCAAATATGCCATGGCGGTCTACCAGCTGAGCGAGGCGATCCGCGAACGCCACGGGCAGTTGGTGCCGGCGCCGGGTGCAGGCTGAGTTCTTACCCATGGGTTTTCATAAGCTTCCAAGGCCCGCCCTGGCGCTGTCCCTGATCGCACTGATCGCGGTGACCCTCGGTGGCTGCGGTGGCGACGGCCGCAGCTACCCCTATCCGGAGGATGGCCCAGGCCAGCACCGCGATGTGAGCCATGTGCCGGATGCGGTGCCCAAGGTCGAGCCCCGCAGCCGTGGCGGCAACCCCGGCACCTATGTGGTGCTGGGCAAACGCTACCACACCGTCAACGACAGCAAGGGCTTCGTCGAGCGCGGGATCGCCTCCTGGTACGGACGCAAGTTCCATGGCCGCAAGACGTCGAATGGTGAGACCTATGACATGTACTCCATGTCGGCGGCTCACAAAAAGCTGCCTATTCCGACCTATCTCCAGGTAACCAACCTCGAAAATGGCCGCAGCGTGATCGTGCGGGTCAACGACCGCGGCCCCTTTCACGACAACCGCGTAATCGACCTGTCATACGCCGCCGCCTCGCGGATCGGCATGCTGGGCAAGGGGACCGCCCTCGTGGAGATCCGCGCGATCGACCCGAGGGCCCCCAAGAAGGCGTCGCCGACCCGCGTCGCCTACCGCCCCCCGCCGACCAGGCAGCCCGCCATGCCGGACAATGAGACACGGCAGGAGGAACCGAGGATCTTTCTGCAGGCTGGCTCTTTCAGCAACAGCGCCAATGCCGAGCGTCTGCGAAAGCGGCTCGAACAGGGCCTGGCGCGCAATGTCCGGGTGATCCCGGCAGCGACCACCGGCGGCCCGGTGCATCGGGTCCAGGTAGGACCGCTCGCCTCGGTGTCGGCTGCCGACAACGTCAGCACGCAGATGCATGAGTTCGGCGTTCGTGAACCGCTGGTGGTCATCGAATAGCCACCGGCAGGCGGGGCAGTCCAACACCACCCTGACCAAGCCTCGACACAAGCGTTAGAATGGCACATGTGCGGTCCTTTCACGCGCCTGAAGCGTGAACCGTTCGACATCCCTGATCCAACAAAGCCAAGCGGCACCTCGTATCCTTGACCAACGGATCCGGCAGGTCGCCGAGAGGAAAGAAGTATCGTGGAAAACAAAGTCTTCGCCGTCGTTTTTACCCTGTTGCTCATCCCCCTGGCGGCGCTCGCCGAGGCGCCCGCGCCGGCACCCCCGTCACTGGCCGCCACCGGTTACCTGCTTATCGACATCGACAGCGACAACATTCTGGCTGCAAAGGATGAAGGGCAGCGCCTCGAACCCGCCAGCCTGACCAAGATCATGACCGCCTATGTGCTGTTCCGTGAGCTGCGCGACGGCTCGGTCAAGGCGGGCGACGAGGTCCTGATCAGCGAAAAGGCCTGGAAGACACCGGGCTCGCGGATGTTCATCGAGGTCAACAAGCGGGTGACCGTGGACGACCTGCTAAAGGGCATGATCATCCAGTCCGGGAACGATGCCAGCGTGGCCCTCGCCGAGCACGTCGCCGGCAGTGAGGAGGCGTTCGCCAACCTGATGAACGACCATGCGCGTCGCCTCGGCATGCTCGACACTCACTTCGTGAACGCCACCGGCCTGCCGGACCCGGAGCACTACACAACGCCGCGCGACATCGCCAAGGTCACCGAGGCGACGATTCGCGAGTTCCCGGAACTGTACAAGTTGTACGCGGTGAAAGAGTTCACCTACAACGACATCCGCCAGCACAATCGCAATAACCTGCTGTGGCGCGATGATACCGTCGATGGGGTCAAGACCGGCCATACGGAAGGAGCAGGATTCTGTCTGGTGGCTTCCGCAAAACGCGACGGCATGCGCCTGATCTCGGTGGTCATGGGGACCGAAAGCGAGAAGGCCCGCCTCAGCGAGAGTCAGTCACTGCTCAACTACGGGTTCCGCTTCTTCGAGACGCACCGGCTGTATGGCGCAGGCGACCGCCTTACGCGCACCCGCGTGTGGATGGGCGAGCAGGAGGAACTCACGCTTACGCTCGCGAAAGACCTCTATGTCACCATCCCGCGCCGCCAGTATGACAAGCTGAATGCCCGCACCGAGGTCCAGCCCAACCTGCAGGCGCCGATCAGCAAGGGGCAGAAGGTCGGGGAAGTGGTGGTCGAACTGGATGGCGAGGTCATCACCCGCCAGCCGCTGGTCGCCTTCGAGGACGTGCCGGAAGGTGGAATCTGGCGTACCGTGGTCGACAGCGTCCTGATGATGCTGGAGTGAACGGCATGAGCGACGACGATTCACTGCTCGCGTACCTGAACGGCCAATACCTGCCGCGCGGGCAGGCCTGCCTGCCGATCACCGATCGCGGGCTGCTATTCGGCGACAGTGTCTACGAAGTGGTCCCTGCGTATGGCGGCCTGCCGTTTCGGGTCTCGCATCACCTGCAGCGCCTCGACCGCAGCCTTGCGGCCATCCGCATGCGCAATCCACTCGGTCACGCAGAGTGGCGCACCGTCTTGGAGCGCCTCGCGCAACAGTTGCCTGGGCGCGACCAATCGATTTACCTGCAGGTGACGCGCGGTGCCCACCCGGTCCGCACCCACGTGATCCCGGCCGAGATCACGCCAAACGTGCTCGCGTTTACCAGCGAGAATCCGCCGCGCGACCAGGAAAAGGCGCAGCGCGGCATCAGCGTTATAACGCTCGAGGATATTCGCTGGCACCGCTGCGACATCAAGGCCACCACCCTGCTGGCCAACGTCCTCGCGCGTGCCCAGGCCACCGAGGAGGGCGCCGACGAGGCCATCCTGATCCGTGACGGCGCGGCCATGGAGGGTACCGCGAGCAACCTGTTTGTGGTCAGTAACGGCCTGTTGATCACACCGCCCGACAGCGACGAGCTGCTGCCGGGGATCACCCGTGACCTGGTGCTCGAGCTGGCGCAGGATGCCGGGGTGCCCTACGCACAGGCCGCGATCGGTGCGGCGGACCTGGAGACCGCGGAAGAGATCTGGCTGACCAGCTCAACCCGCGAGATCGCGGCGGTCGTGAAGCTCAATGGACGCGCGGTCGGCCAGGGGGTGCCGGGTGAACTGTGGCGGCGTCTGGACGCGCTGTTCCAGGCCTGCAAGGAACGCCTGAGACAGGGCAGCGAATGCCATGACGACTGAAGAGGGACGGGGCTTCGAGTTCCCCTGCGAATACCAGATCAAGGCGATGGGCATCGACGACGGCAGTTTTCACGAACTGGTGATCGAGATCATTCGCCGCCATTGCGACAGCGTGCGCGAGGACAGCCTGCGTATGCGCCCAAGCAGCGCCGGAAAGTACGTCTCGGTCAGCATAATGATCGAGGCAAGCAGCCGTGAACAACTCGACGCGATCTATGACGACCTGACCGCCGATGAAAAAGTCCTGATGCGCCTGTAGGGCTTGGCAGCGGAGATCACCATGTCGCCCAAACCGCTGATCATCCGCCAGCTCGGTCGGCGCGACTACCTGCCGACCTGGCAGGCGATGCGCGAGTTCACCGACAGCCGAACCGACCAGACGTCATCCGAACTGTGGATCGTCGAACACCCGCCGGTGTTCACCCAGGGCCAGGCCGGTAAGGCCGAGCACCTGCTCGGCCCGGGCGACATCCCCGTGGTGCAGACGGATCGCGGCGGCCAGGTCACCTACCACGGTCCCGGTCAGCTGGTGATCTACGTACTGATCTCGCTGCGCGAGGCCGGGATAGGGATACGCCGCCTGGTGACCGCGATGGAGCAATCGATCATCGGGCTGCTGGGTGAGCACGGCGTCCATGCACAGGCGCGCAAAGACGCACCGGGGGTCTACGTGGACGGCTGCAAGATCGCCTCGCTGGGGCTGCGGGTGCGCCGTGGCTGCACCTATCACGGCCTTGCGCTCAACGTGAGCAACGACCTCGAACCCTTTCTGCGCATCAACCCCTGCGGCTACGCAGGCCTCGAGGTGACCAGCACGACACGACTTGGCATCACCGACGAACAGGCGGTCCTTGCCGATGAACTCGCGCATCGCCTCGCCAGCTCGCTCGGTTACCAAACCCGGGCGGCCGGGTGAAGGCAAGCCGGCCGCACCGCGATAGGGCGGGGGTCGCGTTGAACATCCGCCGCCATTTGTTCAAGGTGTCTGTCGTCTTCGGCAAAAAAGCCGTGGCGGCTCTTGTGACAACGCTCTGGGGGACGTCAACCACGGCTTTCCAGCAGCTCCCTCAATTCTGCGGGCAGCAGGGTCCGCAGGCGCCGGGTGATATCCGTCTCGTGACGCTGCCACATCACACCCAGCCAGATCACGGCCAGCCCGATCAGGGTCAGCACGAAAGGAAACAGCAGGCTGTCCTCGAACACGTCGTAGGCCAAGTGTCCCAGGTAGCCGGCTACGCCCAGCCCACCGAATACCACGAACACCCGCCGGGCCAGCGTGGCACCCACGCCGATCAGCAACAGGTTGATGCAGCAGTAGAGAAACTTGCCAAGCTCGCTGTCCGAGTCCATCAGCGACAAGCCACCCCAAAAGGCCAGCACGCCGAAAAGGTACAGCCAGAAGGCAAAATCCTGGCGGCCATGCCGGGCGCGCAGGTCGACGAACAGGGCGAACAGCACCATCGCCAGACCGAACCACAGGGAAACCCACTTGCGGAAATCCCAGTAGGTCTGCCATTCCTGGTGGCCACTCATGCCACCCCACGGACCAAACAACATGGGCACCAGGTCCATGCTCAGGTACCAGAGCACCACCGCCAGCGGCATCACCGAGAACGGCATGCGATAGCGCCACAGAATAATCGCAGCAGCGGCCAGGGTACCCAGTTCCATGAACAGCCAGGCCCAGTCGATGCGGGTGTGGAACTCGCGGAACACGTGCTCGCCGGCCCAGTAACCCAGCTCTACCTGCGCGCCATAGATGGCCAGCGGCGCGAGCACCACCACGAAGGTCGCCATGATCCCGGCCGGGATTCGCAGCTGTTTGCGATAGAGGAAATAGTGCAGTAGGGCAATGCCAGCCCCCGCATAGGCCAGCGCGGTGGCGAACAGCCCCAGACCACCGAAACGCTCCCAACCCAGGGTCATGAAAAGCGACATGGCGCCGATGGCGGTCAAGCCGCCGAAGTAATACAGGATATGGGTAAAACTGAAGCGCGGTGTATCGCGATGATGTTGGGTCAGAAAGGCCCAAAGGCCATCGGCCTGATCTTGTTGGAGGATGCCACGATCGACCGCCTCCATAAGGTCTCTTTGGTCGAGTTCCACGAGACTCCTTGTCCCCTGTGTTTGCGGATAGGCAGTATAGACAGACGCTTCGTTCCACAACATCCGTTTGTAGCGGCTGCCGGTCGCCGGTCTGACCCGCGAATTCCCTCAAGATGGTGACCGCCCCGACGCCGCCGCGGCACCGGGTTCCTGCCCCCTCATGTGTTCTGCCGCAGGAATATTTTCTATGGAGGCACAGCCTCTGAGCAGCGAAAGCGAGCAGAGTAATAAAGCGAGGAACGCTGGGCCGATATTCATGGATTTCTTGTCGTCTCTGGTCTGTGCATACCGATCCGTTGTTGGACGGCTGAATCATCTAAGGAGAGGGGCAGATGAATCCGCCCCCGGCGCAGAGACCTGCCCCGCAGAGAGGCCGTGCATGCCGGCCTGCGGCAGACCAAAGCCATTTGGCGCCTGTCTAAATGAATCCATACCGTTCCGTCAGCACCTGCCGAAAAGCCGCAATTCCTTTTTTCAAGTTGTCCCAAATGCCGCTGGCGATCAAGCGTATAGGAAGTCGGCACGAGGGCAGGCGGACCCTGCCCAGCGCAAGAAAGCGCAACGCTTGTCCAAGCTCTACCTCAGCGCTCATGCCCTGTTTTAGTGCGAAAACCGGTTTGAACGTGCAGGCTCGATTGTTTAGGCTGAAGGCTGATAGCAGCGACACAGAATCTTCTTATGTGCGGTATCTGCGGTGAAATTCGCTTCGATGGCAGCCAGCCCTCGATGGAGTCTGTGACGCGAATGAACCGCATCATGTTCCCGCGCGGACCCGACGGCAGCGGCGTCTTTCAGTCGGGCCCTCTGGCCGTCGGCCACCAGCGCCTGAAAATCCTCGACCTGACCGAGCATGCGCAACAGCCCATGATCGACAGCGAACTGGGACTGGGCATCGTATTCAACGGCTGCATCTACAATTTTCGCGATCTGCGGGTGCAGCTTCAGGGGCTGGGTTACCGGTTCTTTTCCGAGGGCGATACAGAGGTCATCCTAAAAGCCTATGCGGCCTGGGGCATCGAATGCGTGGACCGATTCCACGGCATGTTTGCGTTTGCCATCTGGGAGCGCGACTCCGGCCGTCTGGTACTGGCCAGGGACCGACTGGGCATCAAGCCGCTGTATTACAGCGAACTTCCCAATGGCCTGCGATTCGCCTCGACCTTGCCCGCGTTGCTTAAGTCAGGCTCGATCGACACCGATATCGACCCGGTCGCGCTGCACCATTACATGAGCTTCCACGCGGTGGTTCCGGCACCGCATACGATTCTCAAAGGGGTCCGCAAGTTGCCACCGGCGACGGTCCGGGTAATCGATGCCGACGGGCGTAGCCGTGACCACTGTTACTGGCGATTGCACTACGGAGCGCGAGCGGACGAGCGCGAGATGAATTACGAGGACTGGCAGGAGGTCACGCTGAATGCGTTGCGCAAGGCGGTCGAACGTCGTCTCGTGTCCGACGTTCCAGTCGGGGTACTGCTCTCAGGCGGGCTGGATTCGAGCCTGATCGTGGGTCTGTTGGCGGAGCAGGGGCAGCGCGGCCTCAACACATTTTCGGTCGGTTTCGAATCCGTCGACGACGAGGCCGGCGACGAATTCCAGTATTCCGACATCATCGCGCGGCACTTCGCGACCGAGCATCATCAGATCCGGGTCGACTCGAGCCGTCTGCTGCCTGCGCTGAACGACTGTATCCGGGCGATGAGTGAGCCCATGGTCAGCCATGATGTGATCGGTTTCTACCTGCTGTCCGAGCGCGTCTCAAAGCATGTGAAGGTGGTACAGAGTGGCCAAGGGGCGGACGAGGTCTTCGCCGGGTACCACTGGTATCCGCCGCTGGCCGAAAGTGATGATCCGGTCAACGATTATGCCCGCGTCTTTTTCGACCGCGACCATGCCGAGTTCACCCAGGCGGTGCATCCACGTTTTGCCGGCGAGGACTGCAGCCTTGCGTTCATCTCTCACCATTTCGGCCAACCGGGGGCGCAGCGCGCGATCGACAAGGCGCTGCGCGTGGACACCCAGATCATGCTGGTCGACGACCCGGTCAAGCGGGTCGACAACATGACCATGGCGTGGGGGCTCGAGGCCCGCGTGCCCTTCCTGGATCACGAACTGGTCGAGCTGGCGGCACGGATTCCGGCCGAATTCAAGATCGCTGGAGGCGGTAAGGGGGTTGTCAAGGAGGCAGCGCGTTCGGTGATCCCGAGCGAGGTCATCGACCGGCCCAAGGGCTACTTCCCGGTCCCCGCGCTCAAGTACCTCGAGGGAGAATACCTGGGTTACGTCGAGGCGGCCCTGGCGCAGCCCGCCGCCCGCCAACGCGGGCTGTTCCGCGATGATTACCTGGCGATGCTGATGAAAGACCCGAAGAAACACATCACTCCATTGCGCGGCTCCAAGGTATGGCAGATCGCCCTGCTCGAGTTGTGGTTCCAGCAGCACGGAATCTGAACACCGCCATGAGCAAAGAAGAAAGCTACCGCACGCGACTTGCACGCCACCGCGCGCCGAGCGTTGCGGGCGCCGAATCGACCGGGGCCGGCACTGATGAAACCGCCGCGGAGAACTCAGTTGTCGATTGTGGTTGGGGACGCCTGATCTTTGCCCATACCTTTCAGGACAATCGTGAATTGGCCGACGCCCTGCTGGCCGAATCGGCCGGCAGACGCGACATCGCCTTTTACGTCAAAGACCCGCATGTGCTGCTGGCGCTGGAACCGCAGCAGCTATTTCTCGACCCCTCGCATACCTTTCGACTCTGGCTCGACCGCTACAAGGTCTCGCCGCTCAGGCCGCGTGGCTACACGGTTAGGCTGCTGAACCGACGCGGGGACGCCGAGGCGGTGCACCGCGTTTACCTGTCGCGCAACATGATACCGCCGCCGATCGAGTTCATGTGGGACGAACGGGCCTCGCGTGCCATACAGATCTTCGTGGCGGCCGACACCCACAGCGGCGAGATCCTAGGCGCGGCCACCGGGGTCGACCATGTCGAGGCCTTCGGTGATCCCGAGCAGGGTGCCAGTCTCTGGGCCCTGGCGGTGGACCCGCAGGCCAGGCTGCCCGGTATCGGCCAGGCACTGGTCCGGCATATGGCCGAATACTTCATCGCGCGTGGACGCAGCTATCTCGACCTTTCGGTGATGCACGACAATCGCGAGGCCATCCGGCTTTACGAACACCTGAAGTTTGAGCGTATCCACACATTTTCGGTAAAGAACAAGAACCCGTTCAATGAGCCCCTGTTTATCGGCAGCCAGCCCGAAGAGGCCCTGAACCCCTATGCGAAGATCATCACACGTGAGGCACAAAGACGCGGCATCGGCGTCAATGTACTGGATGCCGATGCCGGGTTCTTCGAACTCTCCCTGGGTGGCCGGACCGTCACCTGCCGCGAGTCGCTCAGCGAGCTGACGACCTCGATCGCCATGAGCCGCTGCGACGACAAGGCGGTGACACACCGCATACTGCGCAAGGCGGGCCTGCGGGTCCCGGACCAGATCGAGGTCCGGGACCTCGCACAGGCGGTGGAGTTTCTGAGCCGGCACGGTGCTGTCGTGGTCAAGCCGGCCCGTGGTGAGCAGGGCGCGGGCATCAGCGTCGATGTCCGCACCCCGGAGGACCTCGCGCAGGCGATCGAAGAAGCCCGACAGCACAGCGAGACGATTCTGCTCGAGGAATATGCAAGCGGTTTCGATCTGCGGATCGTCGTCATCGGCAGCGATGTGGTGGCCGCGGCCGTGCGTAAACCACCGTATATCAAGGGCACCGGCAGGAACACGGTGCGCGAATTGATCGAGAAACAAAGCCGCCGGCGCGAGGCCGCGACGGATGGTGAGAGTCGGATCCCTCTCGACAGAGAGACTCTGCGCTGCGTCAAAGACGCCGGCTATGACATGGACGAGATCCTCCCTTATGCGCAGGACCTTACCGTGCGCAAGACTGCAAATCTGCATACCGGCGGCACCCTGCACGACGTAACCGAGAAGCTGCATCCAACACTGCGCCAGGCCGCGGTCGAGGCCGCGGCGGCCATCGACATTCCGGTAACCGGACTGGACTTGATCGTGCCGGACCCCAAGGCCGAGGACTATGTCATCATCGAGGCCAACGAGCGGCCGGGCCTGGCCAACCACGAACCCCAGCCGACCGCCGAACGGTTCATCGACCTGCTATTCCCAAGTACCGCCACCCTCTAAACCTGGCTGACCCGACCCCCACTATGAAGCGACTACCCATCGACCAGACCTATACCCAGGACATACTCTTCCGGCTCCTGAACACCCCCAGCCCCAGCGGCTACACGGATCGCGCCGTGCACCTGATCGCGGACGAGCTGGACAAGCTCGGGGTACCCGTCGAGCTGACCCGGCGCGGCGCGATCCGCGCCACCCTCAAGGGCGAGCGCAGCAGCCCCGACCGGGCCGTGGTGGCCCATATCGATACACTGGGCGCCATGGTCAAGGGGCTCAAGCCCAACGGCCGTACCGAACTGGTGGCGATCGGGCACTGGAATGCGCGCTTTGCCGAAGGTGCCAGGGTCACCCTGTTTACCGACCTGAGCTCCCATCGCGGCACCATCCTTCCGCTCAAGGCCTCCGGGCATACCTTTGCCGATGAGATCGACAAGCAACCCTCTAACTGGCAGAACCTCGAACTGCGCATCGACGAAGAATGCTATTCGCAACAGGACCTGATGCGCCTGGGTGTGCACGTGGGGGACTTCATCTCCGTGGACCCCCAGCCCGAGGTGATGGAAAACGGCTATATCGTCTCGCGTCACCTGGATGACAAGGCTGGTGCCGCGGTACTGATGGGCGCAATCAAGGCGATCGTCGACAATAAGGTGGAGCTACCCATCGACTGCCACCCGCTGTTCACCATCTCGGAGGAGGTGGGCTCGGGCGCCTCTGCTGTTTTGCACGGAGATGTCTCGGAGATGCTTACGCTGGACAACGGCACCACCGCGCCCGGCCAGAACTCCAGCGAGTTCGGGGTGACCCTGTGCATGGCCGACATGAGCGGGCCTTTCGACTATCACCTGACGCATCACATGATCCAGCTGTGCCAGGAATTCCAGATCCCGTATCAGCGGGACATATTCCGCTATTACCGGTCCGACAGCGCCGCGGCGGTCGAGGCCGGTGCCGACCTGCGTACCGCCCTGGCGACCTTCGGAATCGATGCCTCGCATGGCTGGGAGCGCATCCACTGGCACGCACTCGAGTCGCTGGCCCGGCTGGTCACCGTCTACATGCAATCGAGACCGCTGTTCCAGAGGGACCAGGATGACATAGGCCCGAGGGCCGGCTTCCCGATGCAGGCGGGGTAGCGACCGCCCTGAGCCAGGCATATCTGGAAGGCCCTGTCAACAGCGGCCGAAGCTCCATTCAGGTGCCTGGTCCGCATCCTCGGATCGCACCCAGATCTGCAGAAACCGCTGCGCGAAGTCATCCGAGGAGATCGACAGAACGGGGGCGCCGTCGCGGATCAGCGCCCCTGCCCCGGCGGCATCCACACAATACAGGTAGCGGTCGCCGGGTCGCACGGCACGGTAGGCCAGGCCTATCCGTTCCAGCCAGGCCCGGTGACGGTCCGCGACCGCGTCACCATGGAGATCGCTATAGACTTTGCGTGTCGCCTCGTCCAGCTCGCTTGCCGAAAAATCGCGCAGGTAAGAGACCCGTACGCAACGTGTCGCCGACCCGCCTTCGGCCGGCCCACGGAAATAGTCTGCGTCGTACAGTTTGACGAAACCGAGATAACAGGCGCGTGCCTGGGCTTTGAGCTCGAGCTCCCGCCCTTCGATCGACAGTTTATCGGCGGACCGACGCCGGCAAAAGCAACGCGAACAGCAGACTGAAAAGCAACCCCCTCATGATGAGTGCCCCCCCCTGGTGAAGAACAGGGTCACCTCGCCCACCGTGAACCCAAACTTGCTGACCGTGGCGCGGTTGACCAGCACGTCGTCGCCTTGCAAGAACATCCAGTCATCGAACTTCACTTCGAGTTCGCTTCCCCGGAAAGGCAGTCGCAGGGTATAGCGCCAGTTCAGCGCATTCCCGTAGGCCAGTCCGGTCGCGGTGCCAACCACGTCGTCCGCGCGGCCCTCGTACCGATGCGCATCGAGACGCCTTATGCGCCAGATACGCTGCTGGACCTCGCCATCCGCATATGCGAAGTCCTCGGTAAGGGTCAGTTCCTCGCCCTCGACCTCGCCCCGGATGTCCACGGTGAACTGACGCTTCAGATTGCCGGAGCGGTCCTGAAAGATGCCCCAGGCGCGTGTCTCACCTTCGAAATAGGCGAACAGATCGAAGTGTGGCAGGGTACCGTCAAAGTCTTTCGGCTGCATCACGCTACAGCCTCCGAGAGGCACTAGAAACAGGATCAGCAGGAGCCAGGTCTTCAAAGTCATCGAATTTCTCCACGATTGCAGTGGCAGCCGGTGCCGCAGACCGAATGAGTTGGGAACGCTGCAGGGCCAGGACGGCCAGCAGTTTGATGAGCACCGGCAAGCCGGCATACAGCCAGGGGATAACCTCGGCCTGCTGCAGCCCCCCGGATGGGTGCGTCAACAAGGCCAGCAGGGGTAGTGCGACCCCGGCGGCCAGCGCCAGTGCCAGCTTGCCCGCCATACCCCAAAGACCGAACAGGGCGCCGCCGCGAGGTTTTGACATGGCCTTGGATTCGGATACCACCAGCTGCGCCTGGAGGGAAGCTGGCATCGCGATGTCTGCCCCCAGGGTGGCCCCCGTCAATACGCAGACCGCCACGAAACCGACCAGATCGCCAGACCCGAGAAAGGCCGCCGGCAGAAAACCCAGGGCCGCGACCAGCATCGCCAGGCGCCAGGTACGCGCGCGACCGGCTCGCCGTGCGTAGGCGACCCAAAGCGGCAGCGCCAGCAGACCCGCGACGAAATAGACCAGCAGAAGGACCCCGCTGGTGCCCTCGTCGAGGCCAATGACGTCGCGCGCGTAGAGCACGAAAAGGGTCGCCGCGGTCCCGCCCGCCATGGTGTTGAGCAAATGGATACCGAGGACCTGGCGCGAGGCCTTGCTGGTCTCGCGCCACATCCGGGCAATTCCGCCGGACGTTCCGGCGCCCGGCACAGCACCGCCGGCCTGCACGAACCAGCCTGCAAGCAACGCCGGCGGCACCAGCCAGAGCAGGGCCAGCGCGCTGAGTTCCAGGGAACCGTAACCAGTCATCACCGCCGGCAGGATGAGCGCCGCGAGTGTGCCGACGATCATGCCCGCCTCGCGCCAGGCCGCCACCGCGGTCTGCCCGTTGCCCCGCTCGCCCAGGTCGGCACCCAGGGCGTAGTAGGGGATCGCCAGAAGGGTCCAGCCGAGGTAGGTGACGCTAAGCGTGGTCAGCAGAAACAGGGGCCCGGCATCCGGCGCGGGTCGAAACAGCCACCATGCCCCGGCGAGCATCAGCAGTCCGCCGAGCGTCATCAGCCATTGCGGACGCAGGAGCGACCGGCTGCGGTCGGTGAGCAGACCGACCAAGGGGTCCGTGACCAGATCGAGCAGCCGCGCTACCAGCAAGACTACTCCCACGGCTGCCAGTCCCAGCCCTGGCAGCCCCGCATAGTGCGCCGGCAGGTACACGTACAAGGGCAGGCCGAGGAACGCCAGCGGCAAGGCTGGCATCGCATAGACCATCAACGAAGGCATCGGGGCAGCCATCGGCGTGTCAGTCCCTGGCCATCAAGCAGTGCACCACGTCGATACGGCGGGCGCGAAACCCGGCCTCGCAGAACGCGAGGTAGTAACGCCACATGCGTCGAAACCGCCGATCGTAACCATGGGCCTCCAGCCATCCGGTACAGCGCTTGAAGCGTTGGTGCCAGACCGCCAGAGTATCCGCGTAATCGGTCCCGAAGCCGTCCATAACACGCCATTTCAGCCCCGCGTCAGCGGCGAGTCGCTGGAGGTGCGACTTGGTCGGCAGCATGCCGCCGGGAAAGATGTAGCTTTGAATGAACCCGCCCGGGTTTTCCGCATACTGGTCGAATTGCGCCTCGTCTATGGTGATCACCTGGAGCGCGACGCGGCCACCCGGGCGCACACAGCGCATGAGCGTCGCAAAATAGCCCTGCCAGTACTCCTGGCCGACCGCCTCGAACATCTCGATCGAAACGATATGGTCCACGCACTGGTCGAAATCGCGGTAGTCGCAAAGCTTGATCTCGGCCAGATCACTCAGGCCCTCGGAGGCCAGGCGACGCCGGGCGAAATAGAGCTGCTCCTGTGACAGGGTGATCCCGGTGACACGCATCCCGCGACTGGCCGCGTACTCGGCGAAGCCACCCCAGCCACAGCCGATCTCGAGGATGTGCTCACCCGGCTTCGCGTCGATCAAGTCGAGCATCCGCTGGTACTTGCGCTGCTGGGCCTCGTCGAGGGAGCCGCCGCGGTCGAACAGGGCTGCCGAGTAGGTCATGGTCGAATCCAGCCACTGTGCGTAAAAGTCGTTACCGAGGTCGTAGTGCGCGGCAATGTTGCGCCGACTGCCGCGGGGCGAATTGCGGTTCAGGCGGTGACGCAAGCGCGCCAGGGCCCGCGCCAGGCTGTGGCGTGCCTCGGTCTCCGCATAAGCGTCGAGGTTCAGGGAGAACAGCTCCAGCAGTTTCGTCGGATCGTCCGAATCCCACTCTCCCGCCATGTAGCCCTCGGCAAAACCCAGGTCGCCGCGCCAGAACAGGCGCCGCAGCACGGCGCCCGGGCGCCGGAACCTGATATCGGCGCTGGGCCCCGGGGCCGCGCCCTGAATACGAAAGGGTGGTTGGCCCGGCAGGCTGATCTGCAGGAAGCCCAACTGCAGCTTCATGAGCTTTTCGACGAGACGGCGCTGGTACCAGGGCAGGCGTCCGAAGACCGGCAGATCGACCGCCAGTGAACCTGTTTCAGAAGTCATTTCAAGTTACCTCTTCAATCGGTGGCGCAGGCTTGCTGTGGAACCGGGCGCCCTTCGCCCAGATCTTCAATGCCTGCCAATGGATAGCCGCCAGGACCTTGAACGTCTGCAAAGGGACGCGCAGTACCTGATACAGCAGTTCACGGTCGGTGAACGGGCGGCGTGCGCCGGTCTGACTGGCGATCAGCATCAGCTGGTCACCCTCGTATTCGCGGATGGACACCCCGAGTCGCCGGCCGGGCCGTGATAGCCGGAAGACGTATTCGGCCTGCATACCGATAAAGGGCGACACATGGAAATCCTTGCTGTGCCGCTGACGCAACGGCCAACCGCCCCCCTTCTCCTGCGGCTCGAGCAGATAGCAGTGGCGCTCCCCGAAGGTGTTGCGCACCTCCGCGATCACTGCCGCGGGGAGGCCCTCCGGTGTCTCGCAATACCAGAGGCTGAGGGGGTTGAAGACCCAGCCGAGCAGACGCGGGAAGCACAGCAGGTGAATCCTCAGCCGGCTGCCGTCGATGCCGCCCCCGGCCAGCACCTTTTCCGCCCAGGCGCGCAGATCGGTCTGTCCTGCCGGCAGGTGGTCTGAATCGTGGAAACTCAACAGATTGAAACGATTGCGCGAAAACAGCCGGGTCGCCGCGCTCGCCTGTTCCAGCGCGTCGATGTCGAGCAGCACGCTGAAGATCCGGTAACGAAAGCGATACTTCGCCTCGAAGAATCGCTGGTGCATCACCTGGGCGCTGTAGACGCAGGCCATGTCGTATGAAGACCTCATGCTGCCCGCCGAACGAGTTCCGGTACCATGCTGAGCCCTCTCGAGGCCCGGACCTTTTCGGTGTCCCAGGGCAGGGTCGCACCAAGGGCCTGCGCCACCTCCACTCCCGAGCGCATGCCATCCTCGTGGAAACCGTATCCGGTCCAGGCGCCGGCAAACCAGGTCCGGTCGCGCCCCTGTATCTGGTGCAACTGTTTCTGGGCCTGGAGCGCCGCTGTCGTAAAAACCGGGTGCTCGTACTCGAACTCGGCGGCGATACTCTCCTCGTGCGGCTCGTTCAGCGGGTTCAGACTGACGAAGTAGTCGTCCGACGTCTCCAGGCGCTGCAGGCTGTTCATCCAATAGGTGACGCTGACCGACTGGGCCCCGTCATCGGCCGGGCCGCTGAGATAATTCCAGGATGACCAGACCCTTCGCGCCCGGGGCATCAGGGCCGGGTCGCGATGCAGCAGTACCCGGTTGGCCTGGTAAGGGATTGCGCCCAGCAGGCAACGCTCGCTCGGGGATGGATCTGCCAGAAGCCGCAGCGCCTGATCGCTGTGGCAGGCGATCACGACTTCGTCGAAGGCTTCGCGCGCGCCGTCAGCGTGGACCAGGTTGACTTTCCCGCCGTTGCGCTCCACCCGGGCCACTGGTGTATTGAGTCGCGCCCGGGGGCCCAGATCGGCCATGAGACGATCCATGTAAGAGCTGGAACCGCCCTCGACGGTCATCCATTGCGGCCGGTCGGCAACTCTTATCAGTCCATGGTTGGCGAAGAAACGCAGGAAGCCGATCGCCGGGAAGTGCGCGATCTGATCGCGCGGACAGGACCATATGGCGGCGGCCATCGGATAAAGGTAGCGCGAGCGGAAGTTTTCGCCGAACCCGTGTTGGTCCAGGAAGTCCCCCATACCCAGTTGCGGCGACGGTGGCTGCGCCAAGGCCTGCCGGGCCAGGCGATTGAAGCGCACGATGCTGAACAACATCCCCCAAAAGCGCTTACTGACCAGGTTTCGGCGTTGCCCGAACAGGGTGTTCAGATCCGTACCGGCGTATTCGAGGCGGCCCTGGTTGAACGAGGCGGAAAAAGACATATCGGTCGGGTAGCTGACGATCCCAAGGTGATCGAAGAGCGCGCACAACAGAGGGTAATTCTCCCGATTGAACACCATGAAACCGGTATCCACCGCCACGCGCTGTTCCTGACCGACATGAAAGGTGTGGGTGTGCCCACCGAAGCGTGACCCCGCCTCGAGCAGGGTCACGTCGGCATGCTCGCGCAGCAACCAGGCGGCCGAAGCGCCGCCGATTCCGCTGCCGATAACGGCTACTCGTCTGTTTTTGTCCACAAGATCTTCCCTTAACGTCTAATAGTTTTTGACAGTGGTTCGTTAAAAAGCTATACATAACTTATACGCTCTGGACAAAAATGCAAGAGAATTGACATGAAACCTGTACACTTTCAGATCAAGATGCTGACTTTATTGACTATTTTGGGGGTTGGACCTGCACAGGCGGACTCGCAGAAAGACCTCCTGGACTTCGACGCCCGCCTCCTGGGCAGCGACGAGGTAGTGAATCTGAAGGAGGCGTACGGCGGAAAGGTCGTCCTGATCGTGAACACCGCCAGTGAGTGCGCCTTCACCGGGCAGTACGAAGGCCTGGAGGCGCTGTACGCCAAGTACCGCGACCGCGGCTTCGTGGTGCTGGGCTTCCCGTCCAATGACTTCGGCGGCCAGGAGCCGGGCACCGAGGAACAGATAAAGGACTTCTGCCGCCTCACCTACAGCGTGAAGTTCCCGATGTTCGCGAAGACCGAGGTGAAGAAAGGCAAGGCCGGTCCACTTTTCCAGGCGCTTGGAGAGGCGGCCGGACGTTATCCCAAGTGGAACTTCCACAAATACCTGCTCGATCGCGAGGGCCGGCTGGTGGACAACTACCTGAGCTGGACATCGCCGCAGGGCGGGGCCGTGACCGGGGCCATAGAGAAGCTGCTGTGAGCACCTCCGCCGCTGGCTCGATTGGTTATAAGAAGGGCGCTCCGGCGAGCCCCGCGGCCCCGCATGCCTGGCTGATCGGCGCGAGTTCCGGAATGGGTCTGGAACTGGGCCGCCTGCTCTCAAAGGCGGGCTGGAAGGTGACCCTTTCGGCACGCAACCACGAGCGCCTGGCCCAGGCCGCCGCCAGCTTCGGCGCACTAACGGTGCCACTGGATATCACCGACAAGGGCGCGGTGGCGGCCTGCGCCGAACAGCTTTTTCAAGGGTCAGCGCCGACCCTGGTACTGGTGAACGCGGGCGACTACGAACCCATGCCGCTGCAGGCATTCGACATCGAGTTGTTCGAGCGCCTCAACCGGGTCAACTACCTGGGCGCGGTCTATGTGCTGGGCGCGGTCCTGCCGCTGATGCGCGACGGCGGGGGTGGACAGGTCCTGCTGAACGCGAGCGCTGCAGGCTTTCGGGGCCTCCCACAGGGTGCACCCTACTCGGCACCCAAGGCGGCAACCATCCATCTGGCAGAATCGCTGCACCCGGAGGCGGCCCGCTGGGGAATCCGGCTGCGGGTCATCAACCCGGGCTTTGTCGACAGCCGATTGACGGCCAAGAACTCATTCCACATGCCCGGGCTGATGCAGCCGGAGGATGCCGCACGACGCATCCTCGCGGCCCTCGACCGGTCCGGCTTCGAGATCAGCTTCCCGCGCCGCCTGGTCTGGCCGCTGAAACTGCTGCGCTGCCTGCCCTACCGGATTTTTTTCTGGCTGGTCGACCGCAGGGTGCTGGGCGCATGAGACCGGGACACGTACAGCGCTACATCGATCGCTTCGAGGAACTCGGGCCCGATTCCCTGGGGTCGCTTGTCGCCTGTTTCAGCGACGCCGCGCGCTTCGTCGACCCGTTCAACGATGTACGCGGAACAGAGGCCATCCGGCAAGTTTTCGAGCATATGTTCGCCACCTGCGACGGGCCGCGTTTCGAGGTGGACGAGTGCGTGGGAGAAGATGCGGCCTACTACCTGCGGTGGCGGTTCAGCTTCGGCAGGGAAGGATCGCGGCGCACGTTGCACGGGGTAAGTCGGGTGCAGTTCGGGCCTGATGGTCTTGTGCTGGAACACACGGACTACTGGGACCCGGCCAGCCAGCTGTATGAAAAGATCCCAATCCTCGGAGGGCTGTTGCGTGCCTTGCGCAGGCGCCTGAGTGCCCCTCAAACAAAACAAACGACCACCGGCACACCCAACGGGGTGCCGCCCGCCACACAGAGGTGAATGTCATGACAACGGAAATCAACAGCGCGGAAGGCGCTTACCGCATCGGGGCGGTTGCCCGGCTTACAGGCATATCACCCGATACCTTGCGAATCTGGGAGCGGCGCTACGAAATCGTGGACCCGCAGCGCACCCCCAAGGGCGGCCGCCTCTACAGCCAGCAGGACGTGACCCGTCTGACCATGATCAAGACCCTGGTGGACCAGGGCTACGCCATCAGCACGGTCGCAAACCTGCCGATCGCCGAGCTCAACCGTCGCCTCAACTCGGCACAGCCGGCCAACCTGCCGCTGCCGGGCAGCGGCACGCACGAGGTGTGCGTGATTGGCCAGGCGATATCGGTGCGCGCATGCAACACCGACAACATACCGGAGGGGCTCGAGCTCGCAGGCGCCTATACCGATGTCGAGTCCTTCCTGGAGGACGAGACGCAGTGCGACACCCTGGTGATCGAATTGCCGTTCCTCGACCGTGGCATCGCACGCGAACTCAATGCGCCGGAGTTACGCAAACGCGCGAAGCGGATCGTCGTCATCTATGCCTTCAGCCCTTCCAATATCGTCAGCCAACTGCAGAGATTCGGCCTGCTGACCTTGCGTGCACCGGTCGCGCTGGAGCACATATGGCAGCAGTGCCAGCTCAGCCAGACGAGTCAGCCCGACTGGAAGCCACCGGCGTGGGACCCGCGTGTGGCCAGCAATGAACCCGTACCACCGAGGCGATTTGACGCCGACCAGCTGGTGTATCTTTCGGAGGTCACCACCAGCATCGCCTGCGAATGTCCCCACCACATGGCCAGCGTGATCGAACAGCTGTCGGCATTCGAAGAATACTCTGCTCGCTGCGAAGTCAGCACCAAGAAGGACGCCGCACTGCACGGCTACCTGCACCAGATGACTGCGCGCGCGCGCTGGATCATGGAGGTCGCCCTGGAAAAGCTGGCAGAGGTGGAGGGCATCCCGGTAGCCGCGAACGCGCTGAAAAACAGCGAACCCGGGTGACCCGACAGTCGATGCACCGGCTGATCTCGAATCGATCAGGGTGCGCGATCGGGATCATGCCGGCCGATCCCGATGAAACAGTGAATAGACGGCCGGGATCAACAGGAGAGTGATCACCGTCGAGGCCGAGAGGCCACCCAGAACCGCACGCGCCAATGGTGCCTGGGCATCGGCACCTTCGCCAATGCCGAGCGCGAGTGGAAACAGCGCCAGGATGGTGGTCAGGGTGGTCATGAGGATCGGCCGCAGGCGCCGCCTCCCGGCCTCACCGAGGGCCTCGCTGATGGGCATGCCTTCCTGGCGCAGGCGCCGGGCCTGGTCGACCAGCAGGATGGCGTTGTTGACCGCGATGCCGGCCAGCATGATGCAGCCGATGGCCGACTGCAGATTGAGGGTCGTCCCGGTGAGAAACAGCGTCAACACCACACCGACCGTCGCCACCGGCACCGACAGCATGACCACCAGGGGGTCGCGCAGCGACTCGTACTGCGATGCCAGAACCATGTACACCAGGGCCAGCGCCAGGACCAGTGACACGGCCAGTTCATCGAATGCCTTTTCCTGCTCCTCGTAGTTGCCGGCGATGTTCAACTCGTAACCAGTGGGCCGGGGGATATCCTGCAGGCGGGCGCGCACATCGGCGACCACCGAGCCGAGGTCGCGACCCGAAAGATTGGCGGTCACCGTCACCAGGCGTTGCTGGTCCTTGCGTTCCACGATGACCGGGCCGCGCCCGCTCGCGCTGGTGACCAGGTTGCGAAGAGCCACCTGCTCACCTGCCGGGGTGCGCAGCGTGAGGTCCAGGATCTCGTCGATCGAACGCCGCTCGGCGTCTTCCAGCTGCACCAGGATCCGGTATGAGTCGCCCTCGGACCGAAACTCGCCGGCCTTGGAACCGGCCACGGCGGTCTCGATCACCTCGGTCACGTCACGCACGCTGAACCCCAGGTCGGCGATCTTGTCGCGCAGCATGTGGATCTGCTCCTGCGGGATCCCCGTCTCGCGACTGACATCGACATCTGTGACACCCGGGACGTCGGCAATCGCATCCGCAACCTGCCTGGCCAGGACCGCCAGGGTTTCCAGCTCGAAGCCGCGAACCTCGACGGTGACACCTTCCCCGCTCGCCAGGAGACGTTCCAGCAGGAACTGGCCCTGGGGCGCGCGGGTACGGATGGTCATACCCGGGATCTGGCCGTCCAGGTGCTTGCGCAGGTCGCGGGCGATGTCTTCGTTGGAGCGTTGCCGCGTCGCGGCCGGTGTCAGCGAAAGCTGGATCCCGCCGCTGGCCTTCGAGCTGCCGCGCGTGCCCGAGGTGACCACCGTGGCGACCGAGGAAATGGCCTCGGGCACCTGCGCATAGACGATGCCCTCCATCAACCGGGTCTGGCCGTCGATGATGTCCAGGCGCGTGCCCACGTCCATCTCGCCACTCACCCGCACCTCGCCCTCGTCGCTCGGCGGCAGGAACTCGGTCCCGATGTAGGGCAGAAGCAACAGGCTCGCACCGAGGATCAGTGCCGACAACAGCACGGTCACCAGGCGATGCCGCAGTGTGCCGAGCAGCAGGTCCCGATAGCCGTTCTCCATCGCGGTCAGTGCGGCCCCGGCGCGCTCCCCCAGGCGCGCCAGCCTGCCACCACCGCCCTCCAGGACACCTGCCGTCAGGAGCCTGGAGGCCAGCATCGGCACCAGGCTGAGCGAGACCAGCAGGGAACAGAACAAAGAGAACATGATCACGTAGGCCAGTTCCCTGAACAGCAGACCCGGCACGCCACGCACGAACACCAGCGGCAGAAATATGGTCAGGGTGGTCACGGTGCCTGCGGTCACCGCGGCTGCGACCTCGCGGGTGCCTGCAACGGCCGCAACACGGGGTGCCTCGCCGTTTTCCTGGTGCCGCCGGTAGATGTTCTCGAGCACCACCACCGAACTGTCCACCATCATCCCCACGCCGAGCGCGAGACCGCCCAGGGTCATGAGATTGAGGGTGAATCCGCCGAAATAAAGCAGCGCGAACGTGGCAACCACGGATATCGGGATGGCCAGTGCAATCACCACCGTGCTGCGTATATTGCGCAGGAAAAACAACAGGATGAGCACCGCCAGTGAGCCGCCGTATAGCACCGACTGCGCCACGTTTTGGATCGAACGCTCGATGAAGTTGCCCTGGTTGATGACCGGCACGATGTGGATCTGGGGGAAGAGCCGGTTGAGCTCCTCGACCTCCGCCAGCACCCGGTGCGCCACCTCCACGGTATTGGCCTCGGCCTGCTTGCGGATTGCGACACGAATGCCGCGCTCGCCGTTTACCCGGATCACCCGACTCAGCTTTTCGTAGGTGTCCCGGACCTTCGCAACCTGTCCCAGGGTTATCTGGGCGCCATCGCGCTTGCTGATGACGGTATTGCGGATCTCGTCGAGGTCCGTGAACTCTGCGGGTGCGCGCAGGGTCACCTCGTACGCACCGCTTTCGATCTTGCCGGCCGGCAGGTCCAGGTTCGCATCCCGGATCGCGTCGAGCACATCGTTCAGCGGCAGCCCCAGGGCGTTGATCTTGGCCGGGTCCAGCTCGACGCGCACCTCGCGGGTGAAGCCGCCCCAGGGGTCGACCTGCGCCACTCCCGGGATGCGCGCGAAGCGGTAACGGATCTGGTTCTCGAGGATCCGGGTGAGTTCCACCGGGTCCAGCCGGCTGGAGATGCCGAGCAAAACCACCGGGAAACTGTCGACATCGAACTTGGTGACGCGCGGCCCGACGATGTCGTCCGGGAGCTCGCTGAGTTCGTCCTGCAGCGTCGCCTGGACATCGACCGCCACCGCATCGATGTCCGAGCCCCATTCGAAACTCACCCGCACGCTGCTGTTGCCGTCATACGACTGCGAAGACATCTCCACCACGCCCGGGACCGTGGCGACGATCTCCTCCACGATCTGCGTGACCAGGCGTTCCATGACGATCGGGTCCGCCCCTTCGTACTGGGTGCGCACCGTCAGCGTCGGCAGCTCGATGCTTGGCAGCAGGTCGATCTGCAGGCGACTGAATGCTACCAGCCCCAGCACCACGACGATCAGCGTCATCATGGTCGTGAATACCGGGCGACGGACGCTTGCGCGGGCCAGGTTCATGGAAGGGAGGCCGCCTTGTCATCGACGACCCGGATCGGCGAGCCGTCGTTCAGCTGCTGCTGCCCGAGGGTCACAACCTGGCCGCCGGGTTCAATCCCGCTCAGCTGGACCCTGCCGCCCTGCCGGATACCGGGTTTCACCTCCCGCCAGATCGCGGAACTGCGGTCCGCGCCGACCAGAAAGACCCCGTCGCGGCCGTCACGCGTGGTCAATGCCTGCTCCGGCACGATGACCGCCTGATCCACCCGCTCCAGCATCACGGTGGCACGGGCAAACATGCCCGGTTTCAGGCGCAGCTCGGGATTGGCGACCCGCATCTCCACCCTGGCCTGGCGGGTGGATTCGCGAAACACCGGGGCAACGCGTTCGATTTCGCCGGAGAACACTTCACCGGTGAAGGCATCCGTGGACAAGGTGCCCACCAGCCCGGGCCGAAGGTGCGCATAATCCCGCTCGGTAACGTAGAAGACCGCGGTCAGCGGGTCCAGCTCGACGATTCGCAGCAGCGGCGCATTCGCCGCGACGGTCTCTCCCTCGTCCACGTAACGCTCCGCCACCACGCGCCGTTCCCGGCCGCCTCGCCAGTCGGCCGTGACCTGGGTGTAACTGAGCCGTATGCGGGCCGCCCCCAGGTCCGCCTCGGCACTGGCGATACGTGCCCTGGTGACGTTCACCTGGGCCTCTTTCGCCAGCTGTTCGGCCTTGGCAACATCACGCTGGGATTCCGAACTGACCCCACGGCCGCGCAACTCGTCGTTACGCTTGAGTTCGCGCTCGGCGATAGTCAGCAGACTGCCGGCCTCGGCGTTGCTCGCAAGGGCAACCTCGAGGTCCGCCTGGGCGCGGGCCACTTCCTGCACGTACTCGGCATCGTCCAGGACCGCGACCACCTGGCCACGTGTCACGGCATCCGCCAGTTCGAGGTTCAATTGCTCCACACGACCGCCGACCTTGGGCGCCACCAGGAACTCGGCGCGCGCCTCGAGCGTCCCGGTGAATGTTCGCAGCAGTTCGATGGCCTCCTGTTCGACGGCGGCGACCTGCACCGGGACCGGCTGTTTGCCGGCCTTGGCCCCCGGGCCCTGTTTCGTGGCCTCCAGCCTTTGATGAATGCCCCATGCCAGCAGGATGCCCGCGGCACACAGGAGCAGTATCAGGAACAGGGACTTGCGCCCGGGAGGGCTCATGGGAGGGTTCATGGATGTCGGATCGTTTCCGCAGTTGCCTGGGTGTTCTTCAAGCATATCCAACTGGCGGCCTTGAGGCACATCGATGTCTATTTGTACCCGGTGACTCAGAAACACCCGCCTCTGTTCCGCCTGATTTGCTAACCTCACCAGGAGCTGTGCGAAATAACAGCACTGCCCCCACCCGCCGGCCGCGCAAGACAGCCGCCCGGGGACAGGACAATCGACCGCCAGGAGGATACGTGAAAAAGATTCGAGAACTGCTGAACGACAAGGGGACCGAGGTCTGGTCCATCGCACCCACGAAAAGTGTCTACGACGCCCTTGCCCTCATGGCCGAAAAGAACATCGGCGCCGTCCCCGTCATGGACCAGGACCGCCTGCTTGGCATCATCTCGGAACGGGACTATACGCGCTGCGGGGTCCTTAAGGGACGCACGGCAAAAGACACCCTGGTGAGTGACATCATGACCAGCCGGCCGGTATGCGTGAGACCGGAGCAGACGGTCGATGAGTGCATGGCCCTGATGACCGACAAGCGGGTGCGGCATCTGCCTGTGGTCGAGAACGACCGCGTGGTGGGCCTGATCTCCATTGGGGACGTGGTCAAGGCCACCATCTCCGAGCAGCAGTTCATCATCAAACAGCTGGAGCTGTATATCAGCGGCTAAGGACCCCTGGTTTGATCAAGAAGCATAGGTGCATGAACCGACGCATCGGATCCCTGCTTTTTCTTGCAGGGCTGTTTGCCGTCGTATCTTCTTCCGTGCAATCGGCGTCCTTGGCCCTCGACCCGGCAAAGGCATGTATGGCCCTTGCCGATTCCGGCTTGCGGACCCGCGGAGGCTACAACGACGAGGGCGGTGAGACTTTTCAGTGCGACAGCCAGCGCAAGAAAATTCTGGCGGGCGACACGGCGCAAGACGAGATCAGGTTCTCGGCATTTGGCAACAAGCAGACTGTGCAAGAGTTTTTGCTCGTGCTGAACGTGCGCTCACGCGGAGACTTTCAGCGGGCCCATCGCAAACTGGCCGAATACGCCGCCGAGTTGACAAAAGGCATGCTTCAAATACCCCTTCCCAAAGACGTCAACGATGCCATTTTATCGGCAATCAATGGCAGCTGGACAAGTGAGGGGTACGTATTCGACCTGAGGCGCACAACAGTAGCCGACGGTCTCTACGAATTGAGACTGAGCATCCGCTAGCCCGCAAAGCTCACCGGTATCGCGAGGGCTGGCGGAATTTGCAGCCGCTCGGGCGCCGGGCTGGAGCGAAAGTGGTAGCCGTAGCTACCACTTGAGTGAAGCTCAAGCCGGAGCGAGCGAGAAACCGCCAGCACCGCGATAGGCAAACGGCGAAAACAGTGCGTCATTCTCCAAGACAAGCTCATTTGCTGCTTTAATCTCCGCGGGTCAATAAGTTACCTAACCGTCGTTTGCCGACCGGTGAGTTTTGCGGGCTAGCCTTCTATTCGCCGTACCTCTCTGGCGTGAGGCGTGACCGCGCGATGCCGTGCCGGGCAACTCTACGCGAACCACTCGGGTATTGCCTGTCAAGAAGGCAACTCAGAGCTCAGTCCTCTCGGAATGTTCCCAAGTCCGATCCGGATAAATAAGGCCATATGTGAGGTGTTCGTCACATAATCGGCAACTGTGAACGAGGCCAAGGCGTTTAATTCCCTGGATGGTGGATTTAATGCGATAAAGGCCGACATGGGGATAAAGGTTGTCAGATACATCGCGCTGAATGCCGAAACCTATGGGCGCTTGCGACGGGGAAGATACGAGCACGGGCACAGGAAATGATCGAGGTTAATCCCATGAGTATCGAACAACGGCTTGAAGCTGGTGAAGTCATCACCAACGAAGAGATGCAAAGAGCAGTCAGCGGTAACCCTCCGGCATATCGACAGGGGTTGGTTGATTCAGGCCATGCCAAGTGCACCGAAGGTTGGAAGAACATCACCTGCGACCGTGCGATTGCTCGTACCAAGCTCGATCCCGCGCAAGACACAAAAGAAGCGCAAGCAGCACAACAGCGGCTCCGCAAGATTATCGGCGGCATCGTGCTTGAGGCTTTGAATAAGCGCCAGCTGACTGAATCGCACTTTTACAGGATTACGCGTCGGGATGAAACTTACTGGAGTAAGTGGCTGGCGTACCAGCTGAAGAATGACGGGTTAGTGCTCAAGGATGAGGTCTATCGTCCAGGGCCACAGTGGGCTATCTCATTGGTTTCTATGCGATGAAAGCCGGATGTAGATTGAATGCAATGACCCCGCTCCGGCGGGGTTTCTTATGGCCGCAACATGAACCTGCCGTCGCCGCCAACTCTTGAATGGCCTTTGGTCGAAAGCGCCAGTTCGTTAGGTCGAAAGTGGGGGTCGCTGGGTGATCGCGACAATTCGGAGCGCGCTTGGTCCGTTATCGACACTGAAGAGACATTCCTCAGCAGAGTCGCCGGGGCGTCAGATCGCTCCATACTCACATTGGTGTCACATGGCTGGGAATGGTCGGTTCTGGCGTGCAATGCCTGTCGTCGGCTGCCCGATCTGATCTGCTGCGATTGGCGGCTGCCCAAGCCGGACCTAAACCAGAGCAAAAGGATTAAAAGGTGCTGGAATTCTCCGGCTACTTCGGTTTTTGGCCAAATCCCTGCAGGCGGCACTGATGGCAGTTTGGCAGCGAGGCGGTAGGTCGCCGGTCATTCCGCATTCCGTGCGCGGGAACGAGGTAAAACCCATTGAAGACACACTACAGCTAACAGATAATTTGTCAGCGATAACGTGTATATCGCCCGTTTTAAACGCGCCGGCGCCTCTTAGGCATGGATCTCAAAGAGATGCACAGATCCCAAGGCAATGCTGGCAGATCCAGGATATTTGGCTGAAAAGTTGTTGGGCAAAAAGCGTATGGCTCACGCGACCAATAACAACGAGGAACACCATGCATACTCCTATTCGCCCGCTGATTAAGCTGATTTTTATCCTCCCTGCTTTATCGCTATGGGGTTGCGTTGGTGTGACCGTAACGCCAGAAACAATGGCATTGATGTCGGATGAGTCCATTTGCGAGATGCTGGGTCCAGGGCGCCCAAGTTCAAAAGAAGAGCCATCTTTGATCCGGGCTGAGTTGGATCGGAGAGGAGTTGTCTGTGATTACGGGAAAATCGTTGGATATCGTCAGCAGCAAAAACAGACGCCGGCAAATGAGCAATTGCGTTTCTTTTGTGAGCCTAAAGAGGTCTCGGTAATAACCGAATTTGAAACCACCACGGCAGAAGGTTACAAGGGCGGATTGCTGACTATAGACGTGACCGGTGGAACGAAGTCCGCGTCACTGACAGTGGAAAACCCTGCTGGAAAACGCATTAGCTTTCACGGGGCGTACGACCAGAAGATAACTGAGGAAAAGCGTAAGGAATACGACGCATCGGGATATGACGTGTCTGTGATGGTATTCAGCAACCGACACTTGTCGAATCCGGAGGCAAAAATTTTGATGATGGTACATGCGCAGCCTGATGATGCTGTTCATGTTTCTGCATTGAAAAAGGAGGAACACGCTGATCTTCTGCTGCAGTTACCGTGTGCGAAATCCGAGAAGCTTAAATGAACGCAGCAATTTTTTCGGCAACGCTTCCGATCAGAGCATGATACAGCCCGGTTCTTCCCTGACTTGCCATGACAATGATATCGGCATTCTCTTCTTTGGCCGTGTCAAAGATTAGCTCCCAGGTCGAACCTTCGCGTACGTCTAGAACCTTCGCGTACGTCTAGTATGACGAAGGATAGACCGCATTTTTTCCAGCAGCAGTCCCTCCTCGCGTCCGTCGGCCCCTCCGGTGGGTCGTCGATCTGACCTGAGAAGTGGCCCGGCTCGACGCTTCCAGCTCGACAGCGTTCGCCTCTTGGCGGGAGAGGATCTTCTCTATCACTTCGAGATCCTCGATGCATGATCCGTGCTGCGCCACCGCTGGCCGGGCATGTTCATCGGGCGCATCCCTGTACCGCCCGCTTTTGTTGGCTGGGAGCACCGCCAGGCAGAAAGACGAAGGCCGCCAGGCTCAGGTGTGAAATTCATCGTCTCCATCGTCGGCATCCAGGCTGCAGCGCTCGAACTCGGCGATCACCTGCGCGCCGAACAGCAGAATAAGTGCCGCAGCCTCGAAGCTCAGCAGCACGATTACCGCCGTCGCCAAAGAGCCGTAGACAACATTCACCAATGACAGCGTACTGAAATACCACACCAGCAGGTGCCGGGTGAGCTCCCAAAGCACGGCCGCGACAAAACCGCCGATCAAGGCATGCCGCAGGGCAATTCGTCCCACCGGCATGACGAGGTACAGCGCGGTCAACAGCAGAACCAGTCCGCCTACGCCAAGCAGGTACAGAATGTTGCCTTCCACCCCCTGCAAGTTCCATTCAGAGCCGAACAGGGCGACGCTGGTCGCGTCGATCGACTGGAGAGCACCGCTGATGAAGGTGATCAGTAGCAGACCGGCACCAATGAGAACGATGAACAGAAACGGGATCACCGCCGACACCAGGAAATGCCGACGATGAATAGCTACCCGGTGGTGGAAGATCACCGACATGGCGTTTTCCAGCACAGTGAATGCCATGGTGGAGAAGAATACCAGGGTACCGATGCCGACCCAGCCGACCAGCTGCTTGTGCTGCAGAAAGCCCGCAAAATGGTCGGTCAGCACCGCGCCGCCAGCCGGTATCACCAGCTGCAGTTCCCGGTTCAGCGTTTCCAGCAGCGCGTCGGTCGGATAGATCTGGGATAGCCCTACCAGCAGCAGCGCAAACAGTGGGACGATGGACAACAGCATGTAGTAGGCGACCGCTCCGGACAGTAGAACACCCTGGTTGTGCTTGAAGCCCTTGATTACGCGCCAGAAGAACCTCCCCGGACGGCGGAGCAGGTTTTCCGCACATCGATTCAGGCCCAGCATCGAGGACTATCCAGATCTAGGAGTTGAGGGGTCGGCATAGCGCCATATCATAGCGCTCCCCCCCGGAAGAAATCGCCAAATGAAGCGACAATTGGGCGCGCGATAATCTTTTCAATATCGAGTGGACGTCGATGTAAAAAATCCGGACGACCGCTATGAGTAATTGCTGTCCTTACGCCAAAGCGTTGGACAAGTGGCGCAGTCGACACGCCCCAGGCCTGAAGCTTTTGCCTGTCGCTTAACGATTGCAGCTCGACGCCGCTAGCTGATGGCAAGGAGATACGTGCGGAGCCATCATGAAACTTCTTAAAGCCGTTGGTTTGATAGTCGGAACCGTGGGGGTTTTTGTGGTCGCGGGTTTGATCAACTTCCTCATGATTTGGGCAGCTTTATCCGGCCTGTTCTCAATCTCGCGGTTCTCAGAGAGAGTCTCTTTATTTGCTGGATGGTCGTGGTCCCAGTTCTTGGCAACAATCGCAGCTTCCTTTGGAATACCCTATCTTTTTCTCTTACTCAGCCCCGGTTTTTGAGGAAACGGCTGTTTGAAGGTCAATTTTTTGCGCAGCACATGTGGCCCTCCTTTAGCCTGAAAATCTCACCAGCCGGCCAACGGCTGCTTGGTAAGAGCTTGAACTTGCAAGGGTATTAGACAACATGAACCCACTCCGCGTAATTACACTCTGTTTTCGCCGCTGGCCTATCGCGGTACTGGCGGTTTCTCGCTCGGCCTGGCTTGGTCTTACGCAGCACATTCCTGTGCTGCGCCCTATGGGCCAGCCTGCGGCTGTTCCAATCCGCTCCCGGCAGATTGGTCACTCAAATGGTAGCTAAGGCTACGACACTGTTCGGCGCATCCCTGCGCCTCACCCCTACGGGGCTTACGCGCAAGATCGCTCCCGGCGATCTTGTCGCTCCAGCCTGGCGCCAGACCGGCTGCGAATTCCACCAGTCTCCGCGATGCCGGTGAGATTTCCAGGTTAGCTCCTGTATCTGCCGATCCACCAACTCCTCCAGCTTGGCGAACGATTCAGGCTGGATGATTGGTTAACTGAAACGGCTCACACACAAAAAATCTGACACCACCCGGAGGCCGGGGTGTCAGATCGCATTACGCTGACCGAGGTCGGTCCGGCAGAAGACGACACACTGCGGTCATTCGCTGATTGGATCGTCTGGGCGCCAGATCACCCTCCCCCTGGTCGGTGCGAATGACTGGAGACGACCCCAAACGGTCGCCCAGTCAGTTGCACGTTTTTGCCGAGAAGTCTGGCCTATTGAGCTACAACGTCCTCAATGCGGAGCAGTTTATGCCCTCGTTGACCTGACCTTGCGGGCGATGGGCGGCACAAGATGTGAATTTTTCACACAATTAGTGCAACAACATCACACCATCGTCAAACCTAGTGGTTCTATCGTTCTCTTCCAGGGCAATTGATACCGTCTTGGAGAAAGAAATGAGTGCTTTGATACCGTATGTAGTCGAGACTGCGGAAGAACGGACAGTGAATCCAGAAAGCCGTGTCGAATCTTGGTTGGATGAAGAGTTCTTCGACAACTTGGTGGACATCATCAACGAGAACTTCGTTTTGGAAGTCGAAGCTAGTCTCGAACTTCGAAGCTGACTGCCGACCGCTGTATTACGACAATTGGGAATCGGGGTGCCAGTGTTCTGATTGACCAAGTCGAAGGGGCGCTGGAAGTCAGTACACGAAGAACTATGAGGTATATCGCAAGATGAGCGCGATTGATGGTCTTATTTACGGATTCACCGTAATTGTTGTGTTGGCCGTACTGGTTACGTTGATGCCGCGACGGCGCTGATATCGTGGCGATTTCGCAGTTGCAGAATGATGCGCCTAGACCGCAACCGACCCCAAGCCGACCTAGGAGTCTGCGCGGCAGAACATGGAGGCCCTGCGGCTTCCCCACTCCGGCGCGCTCCGGCGTTCATTTTCGTCACGTAGCGCCCACTATGCTCCTCAAACGACCACCAAACCGCACTCGAACTGGGAAACCCTCGGCTACCGCCAGTTCTACCGCGCAGGCTCCTAGTCGCCCATCGTCACGCACGGTAGGAAACAACACCATGCCATCATTCGGGGAATCCGGGGGCAACGTCCGCTGCGTGTTGGATTGAGACAAAAAATTCGCAGCGGCCTCATCAGCTGGCAGGACGCGGCAACGATCTGCCATAGCACGGCGTACAGGCCCAAGGGGGAATATGTGCTGCTGAGCAAAATGTGAACGCCCTCACAAATCGAGCGTGTACACAAAGGCGTCACATGCGGGATGCTATTCTTGTTGCAATGCAACATTAGTATACGTTAAAGTGCTGAACAATTAGGGTCTACCCCAGACTATTTTGTGAGTAACCGTTCAAGCTGTATCTAGAGGCGGTGTGAAGATGGAAACTGAAGACAGAAATGATCAACCTGCCCGCAGCGTGGCAGAGAAGTTGGATCCATACGCGTTGGCGCCAAGCCGCAGAAAAACAGCAAGACGCTATGGACATGCACATTACACCCACCAACTTTCTGAAGAAGAAACTGAAGCCGTGTCGCGTTGGCTCGTCAGAGTCGTGCCACTGGTCTTTGGCGCCATGATGGGTAGTCTTGCACACAACACAGCAATCGGGCTCTCAGCCGCATTAGCTGTCAGCTTAGCTTTCGACTTGTCGATGGAAGGCAACTCGATCGTGCTCGGCCTATTCCGTCGTTTGCGTAAGGAGTGATGGCATCAGTGCGGCCGCTGAACGCAGGAGTTGCACGAAAGTAAACCTTGTGGCTACCGTCGGTACATCACGAGCAGCAGACTACGAAACGGCTCGGGGGTGTCCAGAGAACCCGGGGCGATTCACATCCAGAGGCGGGGGTGTCGGTCAACCGAAGCCCCGCCCATGGCCCCCGTCACCGGTACGCCGGCCCGGCGCATAGTCGCATTGGTCTTGATGACCATCAGCGACACCGCCGCGTATTCGCTGTATCGTCAAACCACGATAGGGAGATGTCGAGCGTGGCGCAGAGCCACGGGGCACTCAGCGGGCGGCACGGAGACACATCGGCATGCTGAAGAACACCGCCTCAAGTGGATGGCGGCGACGTCGCCAGCAGATGTTCGGTGCTGTCTGGCTCCTGTTGTTGTGCTGCATGACGGGCGCCCCGCTGCAGGCGCAGGACTGGATGAGCGGCGTGTCGCCGTGGTCGACCTTTACCAACCCAATGACCCAATCGACCTCGTCACCCTGGTCAAGCTTCGGTTCGCCGATGAGCCCGTCAACTCTGTCACCTTGGTCGAGCTTTGGTTCGCCGATGCCCCCATCGACCTTTCAGTCGCAGCCCAACTCATATGGTAGCCAGTCATCCGGGCTGTCCGGCTTCTCCGACCCTTATAGCCCGTATAGCCCGCAGCAATACGGCGCCTGGCAGACGCCCCATGGCGGAAGCCCACCGGCCTGTTCCGGCACAGCGACCAACGGCAACCATCAACCCGATCTGACCGGCTTCTGGCGCGGCAGTGGCGGCGAGTCGGTCGAGGTACAACGCAACTATGCTCGCATCTGGGGCGGGACGGACAAGCCCTGCGACTGCATATTCTTCCTCGTCGGCCAGCGCCTGATCGCCTACAGCCCGGATACCGACGTGGTGCGCAAGTACTGGTATCAGAGTGGCGGGAGCAACCAGTTCACGCTGGTCGACGAGTCCGGCAACCTGATGACCTATCAGCGATCGCGCTGAAAGAGAAGGACTAGGAGCCTGCGCGGCAGAACATGGAGGCCCTGCGGCTTCCCCACTCCGGCGCGCTCCGGCGTTCATTTTCGTCACGTAGCGCCCACTATGCTCCTCAAACGACCACCAAACCGCACTCGAACCGGGAAACCCTCGGCTACCGCCAGTTCTACCGCGCAGGCTCCTAGCCCGCATCCGAGGGCTTGGGGCCGAATTAGATATCGATCAGTTCCGCATACCGGCAAGGCTCTGCTACAAAGTTTTGTTCAATTCTGATGGCTGAAATTGGGTTTTGCGGCGCGGCATGCGGGAGCGGCCGTAGTTGGCCCAAAGTGTGAGTACTGATTAGCGGGCAGTAACGGCAACAGTTGCTGAGTTCCCGACCATCAAAGGAACCCGCGGGATGTCCAGTACTGGCCGGTTTCGCAGAAGTTCGGTTTCATTCCTTCTGGCCGTCCCGCTGTCGTCGCTCGGGCTAGCCGTCGCGGATCAGCGAACCAGCACAGATGATCCTTTGCGCAGCATGCGTGAACCACGCAAGATGCATCCTGCCGTTACTGAGACACATACGGTGGATGCTGCAGTCAATCACCAGCAGCTCGAGAGGTCCCCGAAACCCATGTCGAACGCAAAGATCGAACAGGCGGTCGCGCTCATGAAAGGTTTTGGTCAACGCACCGGGCTGACCTCCCAACAAGACCCACGGCGGTATCTGTGGACGGATGCCTTCGCGGTATGCAATTTTCTTGGTTTGGCGCGCACCACCGGCAACCAGCGCTACACGGAACTCGCTCTGCGCTTGGTTGACCAAGTGCATCACAGCCTCGGAAAACACCGCACCGACAGTCCCGCCCGTGGCTGGATCAGTGGCCTGAGCGAGCCTGAGGGCGAAGCTCATCCGACCCGTGGCGGGTTGCGCATTGGCAAGGCGCTGCCGGAACGCCGCGCTGACGAGTCCTTCGACCAGCAGCTCGAATGGGAGCGGGACGGCCAATATTTTCACTATCTGACCAAGTGGATGCATGCCTTGGATCAGGTCACCCGGTCAACCGGCGAGCCTCGCTACAGGCGGTGGGCGAGCGAGCTCGCTGTGGCCGCACATGATGCGTTCAGCTACCTGCCCCCTGCCCACCATCGACCGCGCATGTACTGGAAAATGAGCGTCGACCTCTCCCGCCCGCTCGTTTCATCGATGGGACAACACGACCCACTCGACGGTTATGTCACGGTCACGCAGTTGAGCGCGACGCTGAGTGAGCAGGTGGAATCTCTGGACAAAAAGGGCCTGGCGCGCGCAAGGACCCAATTTTCCACCATGTTGCAGAGTTCGGAGCTTGCGACCGCAGACCCACTCGGCATCGGCGGTATGCTCGCCGACGCATATCGGGTGGAGCAACTGATAAGACTTGACGCGACCACCGACGATGCCCTCATAAAGCGGCTACTGGATGCGGCGCTCTCGGGCATCAGGACCTACGCTAATAGCGGCGAATTGCAGGCCCCGGCCCACTATAGGCTTGCCTTCCGCGAACTCGGTCTGTCGATTGGATTGGAGGCCGTAAAGCGCATGCACGAAGACGTCTTGCAAAAGCGTTCATCCCTGGGCCCTCAAGAGCGGGTACGGTTAGAGGCTTTGCTGCAGTATGTGCCGATTGGCGACGAGATCGAATCCTTCTGGCGCCAACCTGGGCATCAGGGCACCGACACCTGGCTGGAACATCGCGACATCAATGAGGTCATGCTCGCAACGCGCCTCGCAGCCGATGGGTTTCTAGACCTTGTGACCAGGGACTGAGCACTCATTAGCGGGACGGCGCCCAGCGCCGATCAGATGGATCCAGTGGTCCCGGCCGAGCCTTGTCAAAGCGCAAAGCTGTAACTTGCAGCGCCACCGGGTAGGTCAGTTTGGGCACACCTTGCACATTTATCTGCCGCCCGGATCTCGCCTTTGAAGGTCCGGATTTGGCTGGTTTCACCCGTAACCTATGCGGCAGCGAGCGACCAATTGTGGCTGATTACCGCCTTCTTGAGTTGCCCCTTGCTGCGTGCCGGCGCACGCCAGGCAGGCCCTCCTTTACGCCACCATCACCGTCGGCACCGACAGCGCTGCCTGGGCCGCCACCTCGCGCATTGTCATGCCGCGCTCCGGAAGTTTGACTGCCCGCCGTCGGCACTAATTGCGAACCGCCAGAGGCAGGTATCGTGCATCTGTCTTGTCCATGCACCTTCTGCATACGCCCAACGAAAAAGTTCATGCTTCATTGCCGGATCAATAAACCCGACAGGCTGCCAGCCGACATGTCAGTGTCAAAGTCTGAATGGTGGCAATTTTCTTTCCCAAACTGGCGTTTGGTGGGTATCGTGTTCGGGTTCGTCGCCACTCGTCCATTGGGGGAATCCATGTCAGGCAGACTGCAACCGTTCGGATTCGCTGTGCTGGTCCTTGTGGCGCAATCTTTCGCGCTGCCGTGCCATGCAGAACCGCCCGGTTTCGAAAGCGACATCCGCGCCTACAACCTGGCCCACGGCCGGGTGGTGTTCACCGATAAATGCATGCGTTGCCATGAGAGCGGTCGCAAAGATGCGCCAGTTTTTGGCGATACCGGTGACTGGGAGGAGCGGCTCGAACAACCGCTGGATACACTTATCAAGCATGCGGTCTACGGCCACGGCCGTATGCCGGCACGCGGCGAAACAGAAATCACTGATCAGGACGTGGCCGCGGCGGTTGCCTATGTCGTGAATCGTACCCGGATTATCGCGGCCGATGAGGGCAAACTGCAGCCGCCAGTTACCGCACCGGCCGACCAGGCAGGTGGCTCATTGGATCGCGCAGTCGTGCAGATGTTTTTGCTGATGCTTGGGAAAGACCGGTGGAATTGAGCGTCCGGGGATAATGGCAACAGGCTTGAGTTTGCCCGGCTGCATGCGGCCGGCTTTACCATTCGCGACCCTGGCAAACGCCGGCGGTCGGTTGGCCTCGGTCCATGTGCGCCTCATATTCCGTGATCGGAAAATCGTGGGGCCCGGGTGACCGGTCGAGGCCGCCGCTAGAACGGTCACGCCGTCTCGCGGGTGGGGTCTCTGAAGGCCGCGCCGGTCTGATGGAGTGATCTGCGACACGCCACACAAACTGGCGATGCTGTCATGCCAGGGTCACGACAAAGGTCTATAGATTGGCTGACGGTTGCCGACAACCCACGGCAGCTGACTTGATTCGCGCAAACACAAACTGACAGGGAACGCCCTCGCTGGCATCAAAGATGATTCATACCAAACAAGAACCCACGCCGACCGGCAGTCTCGCCGATACCGATTCACCCGATGAGCACCACGGCGATCTGCGCAAGGGCGCCTATCTGAAGCGGCGCGCCGACTATCAGATGCAGGCCAGCAGCCCCAATGCGCCACAGGCAGGCTATATCCGGCCCCCAGGTCGCAAGGCGCGCTGAACCCCGGTGTCAGGTGCGGTGGGTATTGCGCCGCATCTTCACTTCACCCGACCCCAGGCCTCCAGCGCACGTAGCCGGCTCGCCTTGAGATCGACTAACGGGTGTGGGTAGTCCCTCCCCTGGACGATGCCGGCCTGGCGCAATACCGACTCGGGCGATTCCCAGGGCCGATGGATCCACTTGGCCGGCAGCCTCGACAACTCGGGCACCCAGCGGGCCACATAGTCGCCGGCGGGATCGAACTTCTCACCCTGCAGGACCGGATTGAACACCCGGAAATAAGGTGCCGCATCGGCCCCGCAACCCGCGGTCCATTGCCAGCCGAGGCTATTGCCGGCGAGATCGGCATCCACCAGGGTGTCCCAGAACCAGCGCGCACCCGCCTGCCAGGAAAGCAGCAGGTTCTTGGTCAGGAACGACGCCACGATCATGCGAACGCGGTTGTGCATCCAGCCTGTGGCCCACAGCTGCCGCATGCCGGCATCGACCAGGGGGATACCCGTTTCGCCTCGCTGCCAGGCGCGCAGGGCGGCGCCGTCCTCGCGCCAGGGAAACGCGCTGAATCGTTCGTCCATCGGCGCATCGCTGGTGTGTGGAAAATGGTACAGCAGGTGATGGGCAAACTCGCGCCAGCCGATCTCCCGCAGGAAATCCGCCGCGGCGTGCCGGACGTTCCGACATGCGTGGACGATCTCGCGTGGCCCGAGCTGGCCGAAGTGCAGATAGGGCGAAAGGCGTGAGACCTGCTCCCTGCCCGGCATATCGCGACCGTGCGCGTAGTGCCGCAGTTCGGTGGCGATGAACTCTTCCAGCCTGGCCTCCGCCCCCGCCCGGCTGGGATGCCAGGCCGTTGCGATACCCTGATCCCAGGGCACCTCAGGCAGCAGGCCGAGATCATCGAGGCGGCAGCCATCGATACCCTTCCCTGCAGCAGACTTCCACACCCGCCCGTCCACAGCGGGCACATCGACCGGCGACTGCGGCAGACCGAATTCGAGCAGGCGTTTCCAGAAGGGCGTGAACACACGGTATGGTCCACCCTGCCTGTTTTGCGCCTCCCAGGGCTCGAACAGCAGGGCCGCGTTTTCACTGACCGCACCGATGCCGGCCGCATGCAGGGCCGTCTTTATCCCGGTGTCGCGGCGCACGGCCGCGGGTTCGTACAAGCGGTTCCAGTACACCGCGCTGGCGCCGGTTCGCCCGGCCAGGTCCTGCAGGGTCGCCAGACTGTCGCCACGGCGGATCAGCAGTCTGCCGTTCAGCTGCTCCGCAAGATCGGCGAGCGCATGGTGCAGCCACCAATGCGTTGCGGCACCCGGTTGCCAGGGGGCATCCTCGTCCGGGGCATGGATGTACAGCGGCAGGATTCGCTTGTGGTTTGCCAGGGCGGCGGCCAGGGCCGGGTTGTCGTAAAGCCGCAGGTCGCGACGAAACCAGACGATTGCCAGTGACATGGTAGATTCAGGCCGGAGGCGCGGTGGCGATCATGGAAGGCCGCCGGCGGAACCCTTCGTACCAGGCGTCCAGCGCAGGGCGGCCATCGCGCCACTCACCGACCGCTCCTCGCAGGTCGAGATAACCCAGCGCAACCGCGATTCCGATCGTGCCGAGATCGACACGGCCGTCGAGTTCGCTGACCCGGCTGTCGAGCTGGTCCAGCGAGCGGGTGATCGCCCTCCGCTTCACATCCAGCCACCAGTCCCAACGCTTTTCCTCGGGGCGCTTGCCCAGTTCGACGAATATCAGCACCGCGCTGTCCAGGATACCGTCTGCCAGCGCCTGCTCGCGCAGCACCTGCCAGCGCGCCTCGCCGGAGACGGGGATCATCTTCGGCCCTTTGTGCTGCTGGTCGAGGTAGTCGCAGATCACCGGGCTGTCGTACAGGCTGCTGCCGTCGTCGAGCACCAGGGTGGGCACCATCGACAGCGGGTTGTCCTTGGTCAGATGGTCCGGCTCCGACCAGCCGTCGATCGTCTCGGTCGCCACCCGATCGGTGAGACCGGTCTCGTGAACCAGGACCATAACCTTGCGCACGAACGGCGATGTATGGGAATGACGTAGCTGCATCGGCTGACCTCGGGCTGGATGAGAGAGGCTATTATTGGGTTGCGTTGGCCAAAAGCCCAGCCGCCGGTGCTTTGCCGATGGCCTGGCATCGCGTGCACTCACAGGCAAAAAAATAATATTGACAAGTTAGTATTTACTTATTTAGTATTTTGCCATCGGCACGCTGTATCGCCGGCCGCCCCGCAGGCGGCGGACCATTGACTCCTGAGCTGACGCTCATCAAATCACTGAATCGGAGGTTCCGACCATGAAAAAACTCATCGCTATCGCTATTGTCATCGCTTCCGCCCAGGCGTCGGCCTGGTGGGGTGACGGCTGGGGCAACCGCGGCTGGAACAACAACTACAACAACGGCTACGGCTGGGGCAACGGTTACGGCAACAGCGTGATGGACGGCGCCGGCGACGCATCCGGCGGCGGCGACTTCAGCATGAACTTCTCCGGCCGCGGCAACACCAATATGCGCGGCTATGGCAGCGGTTACGGCTACGGCGACGGTTATGGCCGCGGCTACAACTACTCCGCGCCCTACTACGGCGGCTATGGCTATGGCCCCTACGGCTATGCACCTCCCTACGGCTACGCCCCGTACGGCGCACCGCCGGTTGCACCGGTAGCCCCGGAGGCAGAAGCCGCCGCCCAGTAATCCGGCATACTGTCGGATTGCCGACCGCCCTGGCGGTCACAAAAACCCCGCAGCCTGCTGCGGGGTTTTTTTGGGGAATCTCCCCCACCAAACGCGGTTTCATTTGCTGGGTTATGCTCTTGCACGCAATCACCGTTGGAGGTCACCCATGCACCCTTCCCTGATCATCGCCCTGTTTCTCGCGCTTCTCTCCATCCAGGCCTTCGCGGGTTCGGACGACGCGCAGTACAACCGGGTAAGCCTCAACGAATCGGCCCAGATCGAGGTGGACAATGACCTGCTGGTGGTGGTCATGTTTGCTCAGGCCGAGGGTCGTGACGCGGCGGCGCCCGCAGACGAGGTCAACCGGCGGATGGACTGGGCGGTCAATATGGCAAAGAGCCATCCCGAGGTGAAGGTGCAGACGCTCGGATACCAGACCAGCCCCCTCTACAACAAGAGCACCATCCGCGGCTGGCGGGTAAACCAGTCCTTGCGGCTCGAGAGCCGCGACGGCCGCCTGCTCGGCGACTTGGTCGGCAGACTGCAGGAACAGCTCCAGGTGCAATCGATCGCTTACCAGGTATCCGAGGGGCAACGCCGCGAGCAGCTCGACGGGCTGACCGCGCAGGCCCTTGCGCGTTTCCAGGATCGTGCCGCTCATATCGCCAAGACACTTGGCCGCAGCGGCTACCGGGTGGTCCGCATCAATATCAACGACGGCCGCCACAGTCCCATGCCGATCGCACGCGGGATGATGATGGAGGCCAGCGCCGACGTGGCCGTGGCGCCCCCCAGGCTCGAAGCCGGGACCCAGCAGATGAGCGTGTCGATCAATGGGGAGATCGAACTCAGCGAGCAGTAGGCCTTCTCAGTTCAGGGTCGTCTGCTGGCGCAGCTGCGCCAGCCGGGCACCGATCTGTCCCAGGCGCGCAGCGGCATCGGGGGGTGGTTCGACGCATGCCTGGAGGTATTGCTGCGCATCGGCAAACAGCTGGCTCAGCTGCTCGAGGTCGAACAGCTGCAAGCCCGCCGCCAGGGACTCCCCGCTCTCTGACAACAGACTGGCTGCAAGCTCGTCGGCACCGATGGTGCTGTGCGGATGCAAGAGGTCGGCGACCAGGGGCCAGGCAAGCAGCTCGAACTGCGCCGCCCGCGCGACCCGTTCCTGCGCCAGTTCATCCAGCGCCTGCGCGTCCCCCGCCGCACTGCGTTCGACGTTGCGCATGATGACCTCGATCAGCTGTGCCAGCGCGCGCTGATTGGCGGCCTGGTCATCCGCCAGCCCGGCCGAGACCTCGTACAGGCGGTCGAGCTGCTCCTTGAGGCCCAGGATCACCTCGCTGCCCTCGTTCGGCTTCAGGTCCACCGCACGCTGCACCGCCTGGCGCAGCTCGGTGAGAAATGCCAGCAGCTCCTCGTGATCGAGGCGCTGCATCTCCAACAGCAACGCTTCGTCCAGCTTGGCCGGATCGCCGGGAAAAAGAGGATTGTCCAACCTGCGCCGATAATGACGCTCGTGCCGGCCGGGCAGTTGACTGAAAGGTATCGCCATGGGGTTCCGCAGGTCAGGAATACTCGGACAGATTAGAACACGGCTCAAGACGAGCAGCTGACTTCCAGGTGACGCCCCCGGTCCGGCGGCTCACTGGCGTATGCCTGCATCCCGGGCTGGTCATCGAAAGGCCGTGACAGCAGGACGAGCAGGCGGTCGATCTCGGCGTAGTCACCCTGTTCGGCCTGCTCTATCGCCCGTTGCACCAGGTAATTGCGCAACACGTAGCGTGGATTCACCGCCTGCATGGCGGCACGCCGCCGTGCATCGTCGCTGTTCTCGGCGCGCAGGCGGGTGCGGTAGTCCGACACCCAGGCATCGAACCCTGCGCGGTCGATGAAGCGGTCACGCAGGGGGCATGGCTGGCGGGATCGTCCAGTCTCAGGTCGGCCATGTCGCGAAACAGATTGGTGTAGTCGACCCGGCCCGCCTGCATCAGGTCGAGCAGCCGCGAGCCCAGATGCCCGTCTTCATCACGCTCATCGAGCAGGCCCAGCTTGGCGCGCATACCCTCTGCATAGGTCCGTACGAGCACCGGCTCGTATCCGGCCAGCAACTCCCGGGCCTCTGCGGCGGCCGCCTCGCCGTCGTCGGCATCGAACAGTGGCAGCATCGCCTGGGCCAGGCAACTCAGGTTCCACAGGCCGATCGAGGGCTGCTGATCGAAGGCATAGCGCCCGCGGTGATCCGAGTGATTGCAGATGAACCCGGGCTCATAGGCATCCAGGAAACCGAACGGACCGTAGTCCAGGGTCAGGCCAAGGATCGACATATTGTCTGTATTCATGACCCCGTGCGAAAAACCGACCAGCTGCCATTGCGCCAGGAGTCGCGCGGTGCGCGACACCACCTCGCCCAGCAGCGCTGCATAGGGTCGGGCCTGTCCGGACAGATGCGGATAATCATGGCCGATCACGTAGTCGGCCAGCTGCCGCAACTGGTCGTATTGCCCGCGGTGGAAAAACACCTCGAAAGAACCGAAGCGCACGTGGCTGGGCGCCATGCGCACCAGCAGCGCACCACGCTCGATACGTTCGCGGTAGACCTCTTCGTCGCTGCCGAGCAGGCAGAGCGCACGCGTGGTCGGGATGCCCTGGGCGTGCATCGCCTCCGAACACAGGTACTCGCGGATGCTCGAGCGCAGGACCGCCCGTCCGTCGCCATCGCGCGAGTAGGGGGTCAGACCGGACCCCTTGAGCTGCAGCTCCCAGCGCGCACCCGGCGCGGTGACGACCTCGCCCAGGATCATGGCGCGGCCATCGCCGAGTTGCGGGACAAAATGCCCGAACTGGTGGCCGGCGTAGCACATCGCCACCGGGTCACCGCCAGGCAGGGGCTGTTCACCGCCAAGCCAGGCCAGTGCCTCAGGGCCATGCAGGCCTTCCACGGCAAGATCCAGCAGACCGGCCGCTGCCGGGCTCACACTGACCATGTGCGCCCCCGCGAGCGGCGCGGGGTTCACACGCGAGTGAAAGCCGGCCGGCAGGCGTGCATAGGTGTTGTCGAATCGCAGTTCGCGGAGACTCTTCATGCATGCGAATGCTGCGAGCAGTGGGGCCGCCTATCAACCCGCGGCGGTCGCGGGATTCGCTGTCGACACGCTTGCGCCGCCGCTGGAGGCCGGCAACGAACGCAAGGGCTAATTGAACGCAGGCAAAGGCTGCTCCCGATACCAGCTCACGCCATCGTCATCGCTGAACCAGACCTGTTCGTCGACCACCTGACGCACCACCTGCCGGTCGATCAGGACATAGTCGATCAGCACCGTCTGACGCCAGCGCATATCACTCTCTTTCGACAGCGGGGAGAGCAGTTCGTATGAGGTCACGCGTACGTTGTCCAGGCCTTCGGCTATCTCGACCGTTTTCGAGGGGTCCTTCTTCAGGAAGGCATACATCTGCTGCAGGTTGCCCCAGCGGACCGTACCCTCGAAGGTCTTCGCCGTGGTAGTGAGTTTGTCAGGCTGTTCCGAAAACGGGTTGGTATTGCAGGCGCCAAGCAGCAGCGTCAGGACGATGCCAAGGGTGCGGATGGGATACTTCATCATTTTGCTCATCGGTGCATGGTAATCACCCTGCGGCGGGCTGTCACCGGGCGTGGACTGTTATGATGGCGGGCCCCAAGCGAGGAGTCACCAATGTCGGTAGTCGAGGATGCCACAGGCCAGGTCAAGGACGATACGTTGGCCCTGCTGCGAGAGGTCAAGGTCGGGGAAACCCTGGTCACCCTGCTCGGTACGGCCCATGTATCGCGCAGCAGCGCGGAACAGGTCGCGGCCGAGCTCGACAGCAAGGCCTACCAGGCGGTAGCCATCGAGCTTTGCCCGAGCCGCTTCGACGCCCTGAACAACCCGGACCGTCTGGCACAGCTCGACCTGATGCAGGTCCTGCGAGAGGGCAAGGCGTCGATGGTCATGGCCAACCTGGCGATGGCGGCCTACCAGCAACGCCTGGGCGAACAGCTGGGGATCGAGCCGGGCGCCGAGATGCGCATGGCCGTGACCCAGGCCGAAGTACACGGCCTGCCGGTGGTGCTGATCGACCGCGAGATCGGCACCACCCTGAAACGGACCGCGCGCAACCTGAGCTGGTGGCGTCGGGCCATTCTGTTCAGTGGCCTGGTCACCAGCCTGGTGTCCCGCGAGGAGGTCAGCGAAGAGGATATCGAGCACCTCAAGGAGGGGGATGTCCTGGAGACCACCTTCGCGGAGTTCGCGCACGACCGTGACGACCTTTACCAGCCACTGATCGCCGAACGTGATCGCTACATGGCGGCCAAGCTGCGCGAGGCCGCGGCGCAGCACCCCGGGCGCCCCATCCTTGCAGTGGTCGGCGCCGGCCACCTGAAGGGGATCGCCGAGCACCTCGGGGACCGCGAAGACCCGGCCGAAACCCTGCGGCAACTCGATGCGGTGCCACCCAAGTCACGCTGGCCGAAGCTCATTCCCTGGGTCATCGTGGCCCTGGTGATGACGGGGTTTTACCTCGGTTTCACACGCAACCCGGACCTCGGCTGGCAGCTGGTCCGCGACTGGGTGCTGATCAACGGCGGCCTCTCGGCGCTGGGCGCACTGTTGGCCACGGCACATCCGCTCACCGTCGTGACTGCCTTCCTCGCCGCCCCCATCACCTCCCTCAATCCAACCATCGGCGCCGGCATGGTCACCGCCGCCGCCGAGCTATGGTTGCGCAAACCGCGCGTCGGCGATTTCAGCAGCCTGCGACACGACACCACGGAATTGCGCGGATGGTGGCGCAACCGCGTGTCGCGCACCCTGCTGGTGTTTCTGCTCAGCACCCTGGGATCGGCGGCGGGAACCTATATCGCGGGTTTCCTTATTTACGACCGGCTTAACGGTTGAGCAAGAACGCCGATCCGGGCGTGGCCAACGAATCCTTACATCTCATAGACTTACAACATCCAGGGGTATTCCCTTAGGTATTTGCCCACCCTGTACACCTTGGCCACAGGCATTACGCTTGTCCGTACTGGCTTCGGCCAGCAATACCGCCGACATGGATCGGCGATGTCGATTCACCTGGGGAACACCCATGTGAGCCTGGAAGAATCCGGTGGGGTTGGGCCGCAGGTCGCGGTCAGTCTGCCGGGGCGACCGGAGCAATCATACGGGTGGACTCCCCGGGATCGGCAAGACGGGACTCCCGTGGAGTTGGTTGACCCACTCCGAAAAGCTGTGCAGAACAAGCCCCGCGGTTGCGGGGTTTGTTCTGTGTGTCGGTCTCAAATCCCGCGTGGTCGCTAAGCACTTTTGCGGATGCTGTCCAAGCGCTTGCACATCACTCCGAAATAGACGACGGGGATGATCACCAGGGTCAGTATCGTCGATACCAGAAGGCCGGAAATCAGTGATACCGCGAGCCCGGAAAAGATCGGGTCGTCGAGAATGAAGAAGGCGCCCGCCATCGCTGCCAGCCCGGTCAGCACGATGGGTTTGGCCCGCACCGCCGCCGCGCGCACCACCGCTCGATCGAGAGCCACGCCCGCACGCACCTCCTGGTTGATGAAATCGACCAGCAGGATCGAGTTACGCACGATGATCCCCGCCAGTGCGATCATGCCGATCATCGAGGTGGCGGTGAACTGCCCGGATCCGGTCAGCCACTGCATGATGGCGTGTCCCGGGAGGATACCGATCACCGTCAGCGGGATGGGCGCCATGATCACCAGGGGCACCAGGTAGGAGCGGAACTGCGCCACCACCAGCAGGTAGATCAGCAGCAGGCCGACCGAGTAAGCGATCCCCATGTCGCGGAAGGTGTCGTAGGTCACTTGCCACTCACCGTCCCACTTGACGCTGTAGTCGTAGGGATTAAGCGGTTGCGAAAGCATCCATTGCTCGGGCCCGCCCTGCTGTTCCAGCTGCGCCGAGATCTCGAACAACCCGTACAGCGGGCTGTCGGTATCCCCGGCCATGTCACCGGTCACGTACACCACCGGCAACAGGTCCTTGTGCTGGATACTGAACTCGCGCACCGTGGGCACCACCGTCACCACCTCCGACAGGGGCACCAGGGCACCGGTCTCGCTGCGCACCTTGAGCGCCAGCACCTGCGACAGGTCGGCCCGGTCGGGCTCACTGTAACGCACCCTTACCGGTACCGCGTACTTGTAGTGGCTGGCGTGCAGATAGCTCATGTCCTCGCCACCCAGGGCAATCCCCAGTGCATCGACGACCGCGCTCTGCGGCACCCCCAGTCGCGATGCCTTGGCCCGATCGACGATCACCACGCCCTTGTCGGACGGGTATTCCACGGAGTCGTCCACGTCGACGATGTCGGCAGTCGCCTCGAAGGTGCGCCGTACCGCCTTGGCCGCCGCGATCTGACCCTCGTAATCCAGGCCGTAGACCTCGGCCACCAGGGGCGACATCACCGGCGGGCCGGGCGGGACCTCGACGATCTTGGCATTGCCCTCATAACGCTTCGCGATCGCCTGCACCGGCGCGCGCAGCGACCGCGCCACCTCGTGACTCTTGCGTTCGCGCCGCTTGGCATCGACCAGGTTCACCTGGATGTCGCCGAGGTGGGCACCCTCGCGCAGGTAGTACTGGCGCACAAGGCCGTTGAAACTGATCGGCGCGGCGGTCCCTGAATAAACTTGATAGTCGGCGACCTCGGGTACCGTCGCCAGGAATTGCGTGATCTCGTTCAACACCCGCGTGGTGCGTTCCAGGCTGGTGCCTTCGGGCATGTCCAGGACGATCTGAAGTTCCGACTTGTTGTCGAACGGCAGCATCTTGAGGATCACCGCCTTGCCAAACACCAGCATGATGGAAAGCAGGATCAGCGCCAGCACACCCATCAGTAGCTTCCAGCGGTTGCGGAAACCCTTCACGCCGAGCAGAAAGGGCGACATCAGGCGGTCGAAAAACCGCTCCAGCGCCGGGCTGCCCTCGTGCTCGTGGGTATGTGCCTCGAACTTCCTGGCCACACTGGCGAGCATGCGATTGCTCATCCACGGGCGTGAACACGAAGGCAACCATCAGGGAGATCAGCATGCCGAGCGAGGCGTTGATCGGGATTGGGCTCATATAGGGGCCCATCAGACCGGTGACGAAGGCCATCGGCAGCAGCGCCGCGATCACCGTAAAGGTGGCGAGAATGGTCGGCCCGCCGACCTCGTCGACCGCCGCCGGTATGGCGTCCACCAGTCGCTTCGCACCCATCGCCAGGTGTCGGTGTATGTTCTCGACCACGACGATGGCGTCATCTACCAGGATGCCGATCGAGAAGATCAGGGCAAATAATGAAACACGGTTGAGCGTGAAGCCCCAGGCCCAGGACGCGAACAGGGTGGCAGCAAGGGTCACCACGACCGCAGAGCCGACAATGATCGCCTCGCGCCAGCCCAGTGCAAACAGCACCAGGAGCACCACGGAAGCGGTCGCGAATACCAGCTTGGTAATCAGTTTCTTGGCCTTGGTGTCGGCTGTGGCGCCATAGTTTCGCGTCACCTGGACCCCAATGCCATCCGGGATATAGATACCCTGCAACTGCTCGAAACGGTCGATCACGCGCTTTGCGATCTCAACCGCGTTGGTGCCCGGTTTCTTGGCGATCGCGAGGGTGACCGCCGGCGCCTCGACCGCATTGCGCAACCGCGCGTCCGTGCTTGCGGGGCCTGCCCCAGTCCAGACATAGTTCGAAGGCTCGCCCGGACCAGGGTGGACGGTCGCAACATCTCGCAGGAACACCGGCTTGCCCTCATGCACACCGACCACGAGGTCTTCGATCTCGTCGGCATTGCTGAGGAAGACACCCGCCTGCACCAGCAGCTCGCTGTCGTTGGCCTGGACGCGAATGTTGTCACGTGTCACGTTGGCGGACTGCAGGGCACCGCGCAGGTCACGTGGATCCAGGCCGTGCGAGGCCAGCGCCTGCGGATCGAGTTCCACCCTGACCACGTGGTCGGTGGCCCCGATGGTATAGATGTCGCGCGTCCCCGGTACGCGCTTGAGTTCGGACTCGATGGCGTGCGCGACCTGACCGAGCTCGAATGCACCCGTGCTTCCGTCATCCGACCAGAGCGTAACGGTCACGATCGGAACATCGTCGATGCCCTTGGGCTTGACGATCGGCTGACCCACACCGACACCGGCCGGCAACCAGTCCTGGTTCGACATGATCTTGCTGTAAAGGCGCACTATCGCGTCGGTACGGTCTTCACCGACCAGATACTGCACGGTCAATACCGCCATGCCGGGCATCGAGGTCGAGTACACGTGTTCGATACCGTCGATCTCGTCCAGCACCTGTTCGGCAGGAGACGCGACCAGACTCTCCACCTCGCGCGCCGATGCGCCCGGGAAAGGGATGAAGACGTTGGCGAAGGTCACATTGATCTGCGGCTCTTCCTCGCGCGGCGTCACCAGCACCGCAAACACGCCCAGCAGCAGCCCGACCAGCGCCAGCAGCGGTGTTATCTGGGTGGACTGGAAGCGCCGCGCTATCGATCCGGAGAATCCGAGCTTATTCATCGCCCATGCGTCCCTGGCGCTGTGCTTTCAACGCTATCCCTGCCGCCACCGGGTCGGTGGCGAGCAGCTCACCCTCATCCACCCCGGAAAGCACGCTGACGTGCTCCGGCCCGGCAGGAGAACCCAGACGCACATGGCGGAAATGCACCCGGCCTTCGCCATCGACCACGTATACGGCGACCACCTCGGACCGCAACACCACCGCCGACAGCGGAACCACCAGACTGGGCTGGGCCCCGGCGACGAAACCGACCTTCACGTACATGCCCGGAAACACGCCCTCGACCCCATCCGGCAGGCTCAGGCGCACCTCGAAGGTGTCCGAACGCGGATCGGCGACCGGAAATACAGTGACCTCTTCGGCGGCCACCCATTGCCCCCCGATCTCGGCCTTTGCCTTGCGCTCCTTGCGGATCGAATCCACAAGGTTCTGCGGCACATCGACGCTGATCCGCATGCTGTCGAGCGACAGACCGGACATCAGCGGCCGCCCGGGCTGCGCCGTTTCCCCGACCTCGATCAGGCGTTCGGTCACGATGCCGTTGTAAGGCGCCTTCACCCGGGTGTACTCGACCTGCTGAAGCGCCTGCTCCAGCGCGGCCCTGGCAGCCATTTCACCCGCCCGCGCCTGGTCCAGCGCCGCGGTGACCTTGTCCATATCGGCCTTGGAGACCGCCTGCTTGGCGAACACGCCCTCTATGCGCCTGAACTCTTTCTCGGTGTCCGCGCGCCTGGAGGTCGCGGCCTGCAGGTTGGCCTGCGCCTGGTCGACCTGGGTCTGGTGTTCGCTGTCCTCGATCGACACCAGCACGTCGCCCCGGCGGACAAAGTCATCGACGTCGAAGTTCACCGCGACCACACGCCCGGATGTCTGTGCGGACAAGGTCCCGCGGTTGACCGCCTCGACGACACCATCCAGACGAAAGACGCGCGGCAGGTCCACGCGCGTGGCCGGCACCGTATCCAGCTCGGTTGCCGCGGCCAGCGAGGTGCCCGAAACCAGGGTCAGCACCAGCCCGCGCAGCAACCAGGGTTTAATCGGAACCATCTCAACCCCCTCAGGTTTATTAATAAACTCTTATATAGAATATTCTTATCCAGATATCAAGGGGCTTCGGCGATATTGAACGCTTGCAGGGCACGCCCCATGGGCCCGGTGGTGGTCGCGACGGACCTAACGTGCGGAAATCGGCCTCCCTCACGGGCCCGGCAGCGGGCGGAGGGCGAGACTCAACCGAGGTGCGGACGGCCGAGAAAGGCCGGTGTCTGCATCTCGGTCAGGCGACTGACGGTGCGCTGGAACTCAAATGCCAGGCGCTCACCGATATACAGACGCGGCGCGGCGGCCTCGGCACTCAGGACCAGCTTGACCCGCCGGTCATAGAATTCGTCGACCAGGAAGATGAACCTGCGGGTGCGATCGTCACGCGAGCCCCCCATGACCGGTATGTCCGACATGAACACGGTCTGATGACAGCGCGCCAGCTCGATATAGTCGTTCTTGCTGCGCGGTGGACCGCACAGCGCCTCGAAATCGAACCACACCATGTCCCCGCTGCGGTAACGGTAGGGCATCGCCCTGCCGTTGACCATCAGGTCCCCGGGGCCATCCAGCTTGGTCTTGGTGAGACGCTGGAACTCTGCCAGGAGGAAGGCATCGGTCTCGGTGCCAAGCGGCGTGTGGTAGACCCGCGCCTGCTCGAGGACCATCTTGCGATAGTCCCGGTCTCCGCCAAGCTCCAGCACCCGGGTCCGGGTATTGAGCAGATCGATCGCCGGCAGAAAACTGGCGCGCTGGATACCGTCACGGTATAGCCTGTCGGGTTCGACGTTCGAGGTGGTCACCAGCACGATGCCCTGCTCGAACAGGCTGCGCAGCAGGCCGGCGAGGATCATCGCGTCACCGATGTCCACCACGTGGAATTCGTCCAGGCACAAAACCCGCCAGTCATGCGCCATCCGCGTGGCAACGATCTGCAGCGGGTTGGCCTTGCCCTTGATGGACGTCAGTTCGCTGTGGACCAGCTGCATGAACCGGTGAAAATGGAAACGTGCATTCGGGACCCCCGCCAGTTGCTCCTGGAACATGTCCATCAACCAGGTCTTTCCACGGCCCACGCCGCCCCAGAGATACAGGCCCCGGATGGCTGGTGCGGGTCGCTGAAACCAGCGCCTCCAGCCCTGCGGATCCGGCTGGCTGACCTCGTCTGTGACCCGCTGCAAGGCCGCCAGCACCACACGCTGTTCCGGGTCGGCGGTCAGGCCCTCGGCGGCCAGACGGGATTCATACACTGAAATGAGTGACATGGGGTCAGCCTGCGGGCAGGCCGCAAGCTGAGCAAAGCCGCAGCAACATTGGATTTATCTCTTACCCGGTCGCAATGAACGCAGGGCCGCCGCCGGAATCAACTGCCAGGGTAACGGTCGTCGAGGTTCGCCGGGCACAGCACGCTGCGCATCGTACCCACGAGTTCGAGCAGTTTGCCGTTGCGGATCCTGTAATAGATCCGGTTGGCCTCCTTGCGCGAGGTCACGATGTTCTTGTTACGCAATTGTTCGAGATGCTGAGAGATGTTGCTCTGCGAGGTGCCGGTCTGTTCGACGATCTCACCGACTGACAGTTCGCGGTCGCCCAGCGTGCACAGGATCTTCCAGCGCAGCGGGTGGGCCATCGCCTTCAGCGCGTTGGCGGTCATGGTCGGATCTTCGTCGGCAGGTGGTTGCGGTTCCAGCGGCTCAGTCATTGCTTACTCCTACGGATTCATCCAGCTGCATTCGACTCGTCCGACTGCTCGGAGACCTTGCGATAGCCACGCATGTTCTTGGCAATACAGATGATGTCGTCGATCTTACCCTCTGCGCTCAAGACCGCAGTGCGCGAAAACAGGATCGGAAATCGCTCGCCGGTCTTGGAAATGAACGCGGCATCGATATCGCGCAAGGCCCCGGTACGTATCAGGGCCTCCAGCCAGGTCCCCATGAAGGCACCGGCCTGTTCCTCGCCTTCCTCTTCGAACACATCGCCGATCGGCATACCGATCAGCTCATCGCGGGAATAGCCAAGCATCTCGCTGGCCGCCGGATTGACCTCGCGGATCACGCCCTGGGGCGACAATACCAGCAGCGCCTCGCCCATGTAGGCAAGGATATTTTCGAGATACTGCTTGGCCTGGTTCAACTCGGCGGTCCGCTGTGCGACCTGTTCTTCCAGTATCTGATTGAGCTGACGCTCTTTCTCGATCAGCCGGAAATAGGTGCTGATCTTGTTCAGGAACTGGTTGTCGTCGATCGGCTTGAGCAGGTAGTCGACCGCGCCTACATCGTATCCCTTGCGCTGAAACTCTTCGGTCTTGAAGGCAGCGGTGAGAAAAATGATCGGAATGTCGCGGGTCTTCTTGCGCAGCTTGAGCATCTGCGCCGTCTCGAAACCGTCGACCTCGGGCATCTGCACATCGAGGATGATGAGGTCGATGTCCGGCTGGGCCTGCGCGATTTCCAACGCCTCCGCACCGCCGCGGGCCTCGAGGATCTGGACGTCCATGTGCTGCTGAACCAGTGCGCGCAGCGTGAACAGGTTGTGTTCGTTGTCGTCTACGGCAAGCAGCTTGAATCCGGAATAACGCTTCATCGACACCCTACTCGACATTCCTGGGCAAATGCCGCATCAGCACCTCCGAGAGCTGCCGCGCGTCCGTCGGCAGGGTGACGAAATCGTCGGCCCCCTGCTCCAGGCAAACCTTGCCGGCGTCTTCCCGGTCGGCAGGGATCAGCCCGATCACGGCCGTTGCGGCACCAAGACGCTTGCGAATCTTCTGGATCGTAACACAGGCACCATCGTCGGGCATGAGGGCGTCGATCAGCAGGAAATCGACGTGTTCGAGTTCGTCCAGTGTCTCTACCGCCTCCTCGAGGTCATCGGCGAGGTGCAGTGACATCCCCCAGTTGCGCAACATGCCGCTCAGGCGCAACTGGCTGCGCACATCGGGCTCCATCAGCAATACGTGCAGACCAGGCAGGTCATTGGGTGCCGGTTCTGACTCTTCATCGACCGCGGCCAGCACCGCATCCCGAACCGCCTCGGCCTGGGCCCCATCCTGCTCATAAACAGCCGGCAGCATGAGTGAAAACTTTGCCCCCCTGCCCGGTTCGCTCACCACCCGTATCTCGCCGCCGAGCAGTTCAGCCAGCTGGCGGCTGATGGTAAGCCCAAGCCCCGTTCCCCCGTAGCGCCTGCTGGTCGAACCGTCCGCCTGCTGGAACGCCTCGAATATCGCCTCCTGTTTCGCCTTCGGTATCCCGATCCCGGTATCGTCCACGGACAACGCCACGGCATAGGGCGCCGATGCCGGGAAGGCCGACAATGTCACCACGCCACGGTCGGTGAACTTGACCGCATTGGCGAGGAAATTCTTCAGCACCTGGCGCACCTTGTCGGCATCGGTCTCGATTTGCCCGGGAACGCCCGGATCGATACGCAACGCCAGGCGCAGGCCTTTGGCGTCGAACTGTGGATTCAGCAGCAGGCGCAGATCTTCCAGCAGCTCGCGCAGGGCCACCGGTTCGACATGCAGATCGAGCCGGCCGGCCTCGATTCGGGACAGATCCAGGATATTGTCGATCAACGCCTTCAGGTCGCAACCGGCCTTGTGGATCACATCCGCCTGCTGACGCGGCTCTTCCGGCAACCCGCTTGCATCCGACGCCAGCAGCTTGGACAGCAACAGGATCGAATTCAGCGGGGTACGCAGTTCGTGGCTGACATTGGCCAGAAACTCCGATTTGTAACGGTTGGTGGCCTCCAGCTCGCGCGTATGTGCGCGCAGGTTGCGGGTCTGGCTGGCATGGGTATGCGACAGCTGAGTCAGGTCGCCGGCCAACTGTCGCAACTCGGGCGAACCCGACCAGTCGAACACCACCGGCTTGTCAGATTCCAGCGTCTTGCGCACGCCTTCGGTCAGATCGCTGCCGAAGCGTTCGGCGCGCCGCGTGATCCAGCGCGCAACGATGAACTGAAAGACCACCAGGCCCAGCACGATCAGCAGCACACGCAGGACGATCTCGGTACGGAACACCTGCAGCGGCTGGTCGTCGACCGGCCGCCCGACCCAAAGGGTCCGACCGTCGACCGTCCGGAACATCGGCACCCAGATCGCGCGTTGGTCACCCTGCTCCCAGAGCACGATGCGGTTCGACTGGAAATCGGCCGCGAGTCCCGGATAGTCGTCGAACGCGTTGCCCTCGCGGGCCGGCAGGTCGGGCAGGCCCAGGTAACTGCCGTCGTCGAATACCCAAAGCGTCTTTGAATCGCGCCGCACCAGGCCCGCGATGTCCAGGGTGATGGCGACCAGGCCGACCGGCGGGTCGCCCGGCACCCCCGACGCAATCGGGCTGAGCAACTGCAGTGTAAAGACCCTGGCAGGGTCGTCGGCGGTCTGATCGATGCGCAGGGGGCTCAGGACCACGTTGTTCAGCCGACCCGACAACAGCAGTGCGACCTGGTCGGGCGCCACACCGCGCAAGCGCCGCGTGGTCGGTTGCCACTTGCCGCTGCCGTCGCGCTCCAGCCAGAAACGCTCGACGCCGATCTCGTCCAGAAACAGTATCTCGGTGATGTCCAGCTCGTCGCCCAGGATACGATCGATCCATTGCGTGTAACGGGCCCGGGCCAGGTCGATCTCGGTATCGTCCCCGTTGCCGCCGCCGGAGACCAGGGCCCCGGGCTCGGGCAGCTTCGCCAGCAGGCGGACGCTGGCATCACGGCTGGCCAGGTGCTGGTCCAGGTCGCTGAAGTCTGCACGCAGGTTCTGCAGGAAGGCGTGGCGGTAAAACATATCGACCCGCTCGAGCACGAGCGGCAGGTTGATCACCACGGCCAACACCAGCGGGACCAGCCCAAACACAAACAGAAACAGCAGGATACGCATGCGTAGCGACATCCCGGCACCATAGCGCCAGACGGCCCGGAAGAGAATCCCCCGAAATGCCCCGGACCGGCATGAACCGCAGACCCCGAGCCTTCGGTTAAGCTGGTGCATCGAGACCGATATATCGATTACTACTCCGGCATGGACCGGCAACGGCGATGCAACTCGAGATTCTTTACCGGGACAGGCACTACGTGGCAATCGACAAGCCACCCGGGCTGCTGGTGCATCGCAGCCCGATATCGCGCGACCGGATATTCGCGCTGCAGACCCTGCGCGACCAGCTGGGCCAGCGTGTCTACCCAGTGCACAGGCTCGACCGCGCGACCTCGGGTGTGCTGATCTTCGGCCTGTCCGCGGAGTCTGCCCGGCGGCTGGCCGAACAGTTCGAGGCACGCCTGGTCGACAAGGTATACCTGGCCGTCGCGCGTGGCTGGGTCGATGAATCCGGTCTGATCGACCACCCGGTCGCGGACGACGAAGGCAACGGCGTTGCACAAGCTGCACGCACGCAATACCGACGGGTGGCGACTATCGAGCTGCCATTCGCCGTCGACCGTTATCCCAGTGCGCGCTATTCGCTGGTGAGCGTGACACCCGAGACCGGTCGCCGGCAGCAGATCCGCAAGCATTTCAAACACATCTCGCACCACCTGATCGGTGACACCACTCACGGAAACGGCAAGCATAACCATTTATTCCGCAGCCGTTACGGGATTCACAGACTTCTGCTAATGTCACGACACTTGGGATTCATCCACCCCTACGAAGAAGCCAGGGTCATGATCACCGCACAGCCCGATGCCAGTTGGCAAACCATTGCGAACCTCTTTGCGCGGACCGATCTGCCGTGAGTGTGGACATCCCGCGGGCACCCGACGGCCGGGAAGGCTTGGTTTACCCAGGCAGGATCGAACTCAAACAACACTGGTGGCCGACCGTGCGATTTGGCACAGTGGCCTGAGTGGATAAACTCAAACGTCTTTTCAGCCCCCTGCTGTCCAGCGCGCGTGACCTGCTACCAATCGTCGTCGTCATCACTTTCTTCCAGCTGGTGGTATTGCAGCAACCGATCCCCAATCTGGGCGAACTCCTGGTGGGCACCCTGTTCGTGGTGATCGGCCTGGCACTGTTCGTACGCGGCCTGGAGATGGGGCTCTTCCCGATCGGCGAGAGCATGGCTCACGCCTTTGCCCGCAAAGGCTCGGTGACATGGTTGCTGCTGTTCGCCGCCGCCCTCGGTTTCGGCACCACGGTGGCGGAACCCGCACTGATCGCGGTCGCCGCCGAGGCCGCCGAGATCGCGGCCGCAGGCAATGTCATCGAGAATACGCCGGAGGCCATGGAGAGCTACGCCGACGGACTGCGACTCACGGTCGCGGTATCGGTCGGCTTTGCCATCCTGGTCGGGGTGCTGCGTATCATCCGCGGCTGGCCGATCCACTATCTGATCATCGCCGGTTATATCGGCGTCATCATCATGACCGCCTTTGCGCCGCCCGAGATCATCGGTATCGCGTACGATTCGGGTGGTGTAACCACCTCGACCATCACGGTACCCCTGGTGACCGCCCTGGGCGTCGGTCTTGCATCCTCCATCAAGGGGCGCAATCCCATGGTGGATGGTTTCGGGCTGATCGCCTTTGCCTCGCTGACACCCATGATCTTCGTCATGGGTTACGGGATGCTGATCTGATGTCGGCTGATACCCTGACAGCACTCTGGCACACGCTGGTCGGCACCATCACCGATGTGCTGCCGATCGCCGTGATCATCTTCGGTTTTCAGCTGTTCGTGTTGCGCAAGCCGATACCGCATTTCGGTCGCGTACTCGCTGGCTTCCTGTACGTCCTGATCGGGTTGGCATTCTTTCTTGAGGGGCTCGAGCTGGCATTGTTCCCGCTCGGCAAGCTGATGGCGACACAGCTGACGGATCCCGCGTTCATCGCCAGTGTCTCCCACGCTGCCGGGCAGGTAACCGCACTGAACTGGCAGGACTACTACTGGGTCTACCTGTTCGCGTTCGCGATCGGATTTTCGACCACGATCGCAGAGCCGTCGCTGCTGGCGGTGGCCATCAAGGCCAACCAGGTGTCCGCCGGGGGTATAGGGGTGATGGGGCTGCGGGTAGCGGTGGCACTGGGTGTCGCTATCGGAATCGCCCTGGGCACCTACCGGATCGTGACAGGCACGCCGTTGCACTGGTACATCATCGCCGGCTATGTGGTGGTTGTCATCCAGACCTTTTTTGCGCCCAAGCTCATCATCGCGCTGGCCTATGACTCCGGGGGCGTAACCACCTCGACAGTGACCGTGCCCCTGGTCGCCGCCCTGGGTCTCGGACTGGCGAGTACCGTTCCGGGGCGCAGCACGCTGCTCGATGGCTTTGGACTGATCGCCTTTGCTAGCCTGTTCCCGATCATGTCGGTCATGGCCTATGCACAGCTTTCCGAGTGGCGCGCGAGACGCAAGACCGGACCCAACTGAGGAGTTTTTCCATGCACTTCAAACTCTTGGTGGCTTTCGTCGATGACGACAAGACCGACGCGGTGCTCAAGGCCGCGCGCCAGGCGGGCGCGACCGGCGCCACTGTGATAAACAATGCGCGCGGTGAGGGGCTGATCGAATCCAAGACCTTTTTTGGGCTCTCACTCGACACCCAGAGAGACATGATCCTGCTCCTGGTCGAAGAGCACATGGCAAGGCACATACTTGAAGAGGTCGCGCGTGCCGGGGAATTCGACTCAAAACCGGGCTCCGGCATTGCGATCCAGGTAGACGTAGAAGACGCCGTCGGCGTCACCGCCCAGGTGGCAAAACTCCATGAAATCGTAGAGGAAGAGATATGAGCGAGCACGAACTCGTCCGCGTGCGGGATGTAATGAAGGTCGATTTCGATGTCGTCGATGGACTGGCGACCGTGGCCGACGCACTGCGCGACATGAAAAACATCGATACCAAGGCGCTGGTGGTTCGCAAACGCAACGACCACGACGAGTACGGCATCGTCGAACTGGAAGACATTGCGACCTTGGTGCTGGCCAGGGACCGTGCGCCGGAACGCGTGAACATCTACGAGATCATGGAGAAGCCATTGATCGGAATAGACCCGGAGATGGACATCCGCTATTGCGCCAGGTTGTTCGAACGTCACCGCTTGAACCGAGCTGCCGTCGTGGAGCATCGCGAGGTGATCGGGATCGTCAGTTACACCGACATCGTCATCAAGGGCATGAAAAAGCTGCTGGAACCGACCGAAGAGCCGGAGTCTTGAGGCCTCCCGGATCACTCAGGCCGGCATCGTGCACCCGGGTCAGAGCGCTCGGACCAGCTCCAGCATCTGCTCGGCGTGCCCCTTGGGTTTGACATCGTAGATGGCGTGGCGGACCCGCCCGTCGCCGTCGATGATGAAGGTTGAACGCACGATCCCCATCCTCTTCTCGCCGTTCTTCTCCTTTTCCTGCCACACGCCGTAGGCATCGCACAGCTGGCCCTCGACGTCCGCGACCAGGCAGACATTCAGACCATGCTTGTCGCGGAAGGCGGCGTGGCTGACACAGGTATCCTTGCTGACACCGATGACGGCCACGCCCAGTTCCTCGAATTCGCTCATCAGATCAGTGAATTCGATGCCCTCGATAGTGCAGCCGGGGGTATCGTCCTTCGGGTAGAAATAGATGACGTACGGTTTGCCGGAGAGACTCGCGGAATCGGTCATACTCATATCCGCGTCAGGCAGGATGAACTCGGGCGCCGGGTCTCCAACGGTCAACATAAGTATCTCCAGGATCTGTTTGAGGTCCTGGCGGAATGTAGGTGGCGCACCGGGTCCCGTCAACCGGTCGACGGCCCTGGCATTTCCTGATCACCCAACAGCGCCCGGAGGCGTTCGTCGAGGGCGCGTCGGCCCGGTATCGAAAAGGCCCGGCACAGCAGGTCGACCGCGCGATACTGAAGCCGCCAGGCGATCAGCGGGGCGAGTTGATCGACCGCGAAACCACCCCCGGATGCAATGACCACCAGCGCCCGCCAGACCAGGGCCTCTGCGGTGGCGGCCTGGCGTGCGCCGGTGGCGATACGTTTGAGATCGCGCCGGTCGATCACCGACAGCACCAGGTCGCTGCAGTCACGATCGCGCAGGAGTTGGACCGCAATCTGGCTGTCGAGATCGCGCAGGCTGCCAGCAAGCGCCCAGGGCAACTGGGCCTGAAAGCGCCTGCAGGCCTCGGCCGCAAGTGCACTGCCGGCCGGACCCAGGCCCCGCAGCATGAACAAAGAGTGTGCCGCACTCGCCGGGTCCACCCGCACCCCGGCACGCGCGACCCGGAAGCCAAGCGCCTGCCAGAACGCCAGCAGGGCCGGATCGACGCCATAGGCACAGCCCAGCGCATCGAACCCCTGGCCGGAAGCCCAATCGGCCGCGGTCTCGATCAGGCTGCGGCCAAGGCCGCCGCGCTGCAGCCCCGGGTGGACGGCGATACGCTGGATCCGTAACAGCCGCAGCCTCAGGGCCTCATCGAGGCCCGCATGCACGGCCAGTGATTGCGGCAGGAGGTGGCCACGTGGGCGCCGGGCACCGCTCATAACGAGCCCCGCCATCGCTTCGTCGAAGCCGCCCTCGGCGGTCGTCAGCAGCACACCGGCCACACTGCCACCGGCCCGCGCCAGCCAGAGCTGCACATCAGGGTTGTCCAGCAGCTGGCGCAGGTCGGATGGGCGGGTCTGATAGTGCGCATTGATAAGCAGACCGAAGGTCGAACGCAGCAGGGCCTCGTCGTGCGCCAGCAGCCTGGGGTCCACCCGCTCGATCGAATAGGCATCGAGATCTTCTGTGCCTGCGAGGTCCGCATCCAGCAGGAAGCAATCATTGACCAGTCTTTCCAGCGGGTCGTCGATCGACCAGCGGACCGGTTCCGACAGGCGCAGCGCGCGCCATTGGGGCATATGCCGTTGCAGCAGGGACCGAAAGCGCAGGTCGAACCCGCGGCCGCTGCCCTCGTAGCCATGCACCGTGGAGGCAAACACCAGGCGGTTGCTCCGCTCCAGCAGGCTGCCCAGGACCGCCACCGGGATCGCAGCGGCCTCGTCGACCATGATCAGCCCGGGTTCCTCCTCTGCCAACGCCATGAATTCGGCCGGCAGCCGAAAACACAGACTCCCCTCGCCGATCCGCGTGTCCGCGACCTCGTGCCCGGACCGGTCCGCAGTTGCCAGGGCGTGCCGGAACAGCGTGGACACCGCGGTACGCTGCGGCGCCACCACGGTCACCCGAGAACTACCTTCCAGCAGCAGGCGCGCGGCCGCAACACCCAGCACGGTGGATTTTCCGCGACCGCGATCCGCGCTGATCACCAGCGGCCGGCGCGCGTGCCCATGTGCCACGCGCCGTACGGCTTCAACCGCCTCTTCCTGCGCCTCGGTCAGCCGAAAGTCCCCGACTGCGGGGGCGGCCATGCACAGCTGCTGTTGCGAACCCGGAGTAACGACATGGCTCGCAGGGTGCCCGTTCCACAGACGCACCAGGCGTTCGACGAACAGGCCGCGCATGTCCCCCGGGCTGTGCGGATAGGCGGCGAAGCGCGCCTTGTCCGGATCCGCAAAGGCCGGCCAGTCCCCCAGGGATGGCGCCAGGACCACGCAGTCGCCACCACCGCGCAGGGTCCCGACCGCCGCGGCAAAGGCATCCGGATGCAAGCCCTGGTGGGCGTTGAAGACCAGACACCGGCACTCGCCGCCGAGTACTGCGGTCACCTTGTCGGCAGGTGTTGCAGACACCGCGGGCGGGGCCGTATTCGCCACCCAAAGCGTATCCGCGAGGTCGTCAGACCCCAGCCGGTCCATCAGCCAGTCTTCGCCCCAGCGTTGGTCACCGGCCAGCAACAGCAGCCGACGCGCGCGCGGATCGCCCCTGGATACGGGATAGTCCGTGTGGGCAGTGCCGGCCATCAGCGCGCAGCTACTCGGTCCAACAGAACGGCTCCTCGTAGTGCGCGGCGGTCTGCCTGGATGCCTGCATGCGGGCCTGCACCCTGGCGACCCGGATCAGGCGCTCGTCCAGTGTCTTGGGATACAGACGGTACAGCCTTGCCAACACACTGGCACGCCGTGCCGCCGCCTTTTCCAGGCGCGCGCGGTCGGCATCGCGCAGGTGATGCAGTTGCAGCAGGGCCGGCGCCCACCACTCGATGAACGACTCGGCAAGCCGGCGCTGGCGTGGCTCGGGCCAGTCGACGGTCAAAAGGAAGGGCGGGAAAAAACCCGCGGCGCAGCCGGACTGACGTGGCCCGGTCCTCTCGCCCTGCGGGTTGCGGTCGAACCAGGCGGCCCGGGGTCGCCTGCCCGCCCGCTGCATGATCATGTCCTCGAGTTCGGCCAGTTCGGCGAATTCCTCGCGTGCGGCCTGCCCCGGCAACCAGCGTGGGTTATCCGCCAGCGGCACCGCCTCCTCGACAAGACGGCTGTCGATCAGGACCAGGGGTTCCCGCGTCGCGGCATCCAGAAGCCAGCATTCGCGGTGATCCTGCAGCGGAAAGGGTGTTTGCCCGGCAAAGGCCTGCAGCGCCCCCAGCAACTGCTCGCCGATACGCTCGATCAGAGAACCTTCCGCGGTGCCACGCACCAAGGCGCGGCGCAGGCCGATATCCGGCGACCAGGTCCCGAAACGCACCTCGGAGAGCCCGGAATGGGCGAGGATCTCGGGATGCGCCGCATAAAGGACCCAGTTCCAGCCATCGATGCTCTCGGCATCGCCGGCACCGACCCGGATCACCTGGAGGACGCCCTGGAAGGGCGCCATGATCCGGCGGGCAAAGCACTCGACCATCATCCGCTTCGTCCATCCAGGCACTGGCGGGAGCCAGTCGCGGATTCGCAGGACCACGGGGATGTCAAGACTGCCGGTACCCGAATTTGCGGCCATGAACGACTCGGAATGCCCCCGGAACTGCCCCTGCCTAACCCGAGTTAAGCACCTGCATCGGCGGTACGGCAAGCAGCCGGCGGGTCGCCAGCCAGCCGACCAGGGCCACCACCAGGGTGCCCGCGCCGATCCCCAGCCACCAGATCGAGGCACTGAAACGCCCCGGCAGGTCGAACAGCTCCACCGCGATCAGGTACCCGCTGATGCTGGCCAGCAGCGCGGCCAGCAGGCCGCCGATGAAGCCGAGCAGACCAAACTCGGTCAACACCGCCGCCAGCAGGCGTCGGCGCGAGGCCCCCAGGGTGCGCATTACGGCGACCTCGCGGGCACGCTCGTCACGACTGACCTGGGCCGCGGCAAAGGTGACCAGCGCGGCCGCGACCAGGGTGAACAGGAACACCATCTCCACCGCCAGGGCGCCGCGCTCCATGATCTCGCGCACCTGCGACAATATCGGGCGCACGTCCAGCACCGAGACTGCGGGGAAGGCACCCGCCAGTTCCAGTGTCACCGCCTCGCTGTCGCGATCGAGATAAAGGCTGGACAGGTAGGCGACCGGCAGATCACGCACCAGTGCCGGCGTGCCGACCACGAAGAAATTCACATTGAACGAATCCCAGGACACCGACCGCAGACTGGTCACCGGCGCAGAAATGACCTGCCCGGCGACATCGAAGGTCAGTGTATCGCCGAGCCGGATGCCGAGGCTTTTGGCCACCCCCTCCTCGACCGAGAACGCCGGCCGTTGCGCCTCTTCGGCGTTCCACCAGTGCCCGGCCTTGATCCGGTTGTCGACCTGCATATCGGCGCTGAAACCGAGGCTGTATTCACGTGCCGCCAGGCGCCTGGCACGCATATCGGTGTAGGCCTCCGGTTCGATCGCGCGATCACCGATCGCGGTCAGGCGCCCCCGCGCGGTCGCGTGCAAACCGGAGTTGGGCACCTGCCGCGCGGCCAGCAGTTCCATCAGGGCCTGACGCTCATCTGCCTGCACATTGATCAGGAAGTGGTTGGGTGCATCGTCCGGCAGGTTGCCCTGCCAGGTCTCCACGATGTCCACGCGGACCACGGCCAGCAACAGCAGCAGGGTGATGCCCAGTCCGAACCCGGCCAGTTGCAGCAGGGTCAGCTGCGGATAGCGCGCCAGCGCGGCCAGGCCCAGGGCGGCCGTGCCCCCGGCCCCGCGCAGCGGCGTCAGGAAGAACAGCAACACACGCCCTGCCAGCATCAGCAGGAGAACCGCGGCGATAAGTGCAAGCGCCATGCCGCCGGCGAGCCGATGATCCTGCACCTGCCAGTACATCAGTCCGACGAACACCGCCGCGGCCAGCACCCACACCAGCCAGCCGGCCAGACCCGGTGCGTCCAGCTCCCGTCGCAATACACGCAGCGGCGGCACACGCCCGACCCGGACCAGGGTGGGGAGTGCGAAACCGACGGCCATGCTGAGGCCAAACAGCAGCCCGACCAGTGCCGGTCGCATGCCGGGCGCGGGCAGCGCCTCGCCGAACCAGTCGCCCAGCACCAGGACCAGGGCCTGCTGCCCGAGCAGGCCGATCAGGCTGCCGAACAGGCTGGCGACCAGCACCACCGCCAGCAACTGGCCGAGGTGCCAGCGCAATACCGCGGCACCGCTCATCCCCAGGGTGCGCAGCACGGCGGCGCTGTCCAGGGCGCGGTCGACATAACGCCGGGTGGCCAGCAGGATTGCCACACCGGCGAGCAGGCTGGCACACAGCGCGGCCAGGCTGAGAAAGCGCCGCGCGCGCTCGAGCGCCGTGCGCAGTTCAGGCCGCGCATTTTCGAGGTCGGCCAGCTCGCTGCCCGGCGCCAGCCGGTCCGAGAGCCAGGATCGCATTGCTTTGACCTGGCTGGCATCGCCCGCGATCAGCAGCCGATGTTTGACCCGGCTGGCCGGCCCCAGCAGCCCGCTGCGGGATGCATCCCGGTAGCTGATCATCAATCGGGGTGCAAGCTGGAACAGGTTGCCGCCACGATCCGGCTCGTCCAGCAGCACGCCGGCGGCACGCAGGCCGACTTCGCCCAGGCGGATATCCGTCTCTCCGATCTGCGCACCCAATCGGTCACGCAGACGACCCTCCAGCCAGGCCTCGCCGTCTGCCGGCACCTGCCCCACCTCACCCGCCGGGGTCTCGACACGCAGGTGCCCGCGCAAGGGGTAAGGGGATTCAACCGCCTTGACCTGCACCAGCAGCGGCCGCCCGGCGGCGATGACCACGCTCGGAAAGGTGACGCTGCGGGCACTGCGCAATCCCAGATGCTCTGCCTGCGCCAGCCAGTCCTGCGGGATCTCGCCACCCTGTTCGACCACCAGGTCCGCCGCCATCAGGGCCGCGCCCTGCAGAACCAGGGCACGCTCCACCCGGTCGGCGAAGAAGGCCACCGAGGTCAGGGCCGCGACCGCGACCAGCACCGCGGCCAGCAACAGACGCAGGCCGGGGTCGCGCAGCGCGCTGCGCCAATGCCCCAGGGACAGCCAGCCGTCGGTCATGGCGCGGCCTGCAGCCGGCCGGCACTGATGTTCAGGACCCGGTCGCAGCGTTTGGCCAGTTGCTGGTCATGGGTGACCAGCAACAGGGTGCTGCCCACGCGGTCACGCAGGTCGAACAACAGGTCGATGATGCGCTGGCCGCTTTCCGCGTCGAGGTTTCCGGTCGGTTCATCGGCAAACAGGACCTGTGGGTCGCCGGCAAAGGCCCGTGCCAGGGCGACGCGCTGCTGCTCACCGCCGGACAACTGGCGCGGCAGGTGCGTGAGGCGTTCGCCCAGACCGACCTCGCGCAACAGCGACCCGGCCAGCTGGCGCGCGGCAGTGTTGCGACCGATCTGCAACGGCAGGGCGACATTTTCCAGGGCGTTCATGCCCGGCAGGAGCTGGAAAGACTGGAATACGAAACCGACACGTCCGGCGCGCAATGCCGCGCGCGCGTCCTCGTCCAGGCTCCCCAGGTCGCGCCCGAGCAGCGAAACTTTGCCCTCGCTCGGCTGGTCCAATCCTGCCAGCAGACCGAGCAGGGTCGATTTCCCGGAGCCGGAAGGCCCGAGGATCGCCACCGCCTCTCCGGCATTGACCTGCATGTCGATCGCCGAGAGTATGTCGAGTACCCGACCGTCGGGCATCTTCACCCGTTTTCCCAACTGTGTGGCTGATATGCGTGTAGTTTCTTCCATAGCCTTTTTGCTTCTTGTTTCCGTGCTGTCGCAGCCTGCATCCGCCACCGCGAAGATACTGGTCGTTGGCGACAGTCTCAGCGCCGCTTATGGCATCGACAAGCAGAGCGGCTGGGTGGCCCTGCTGCAACAAAGGCTGCAACAGCGCCAGCTCGACTACCAGGTGGTGAATGCCAGCATCAGCGGAGACACGACACGCGGCGGGCTGTCGCGCCTGCCAGCGGCGCTGGAGCGCGAATCGCCCGCGGTGCTGGTCATCGCACTCGGGGCCAATGACGGGCTGCGCGGTTTCGACCCGGCACAGACCCGCGCCAACCTGCGTACGATGATCGGGCAGGGACGCAGTGCGGGTGCCGCCGTGCTGCTGCTGGGCATCAAGCTGCCGATGAATTATGGCAGGGCCTACGGCGAGAAGTTCCACCGCATCTACCTGGATTTGGCGCGGGAGGAGCAGATCGAGCTGGTGCCCTTCTTTCTCGAGGGCGTGGCGGAGACGCGCGAGCAGATGCAGGCCGACGGCATCCACCCCGGCGCACAGGCACAACCCCGTATCCTCGATAATGTGTGGTCGGGCCTGGCGCCGCTGCTGACCAAGACACCGGCAAGCTGATCCCGGACGGCCGGTCACCCGGCAAAAAAATCCCGCCACTCGGGCGGGATTTTCCTGTACTGACGGAGGACCCGGTGGGTCAGGTCCACTTGCCCGCGTAATCGGCAATACCCGGGTTGGATTTGACGTTGATCAGTTCCGGGTGATTGATCTTGGGCAGCACCAGCACGTTGTCCTGCCCCTTTTTCGCCAGGATGTACTCGCGCACCAGGTCCCACATCAGGGGGCCGTCCGGAATCCGGTTTACGGTCGCCCAGCCGGCAACCGTGTACGTGGTACCGGCCTCGATCACGTGGCCGTTGTCCAGACGGATATTGGTGAGGCGATGACCCAGCAGTTTCGATGGGTCGATGGTGTAATCGAGCCCACCGACACGCACCATGTCGCCACCGGACTGCAGGTAGGGGTCGGGATCGAACAGGTTGTCGGCCACGGCCTCGAGCATATTGACGATCTCGGCGCCGGTCATCTCGGAGACATAGGTCTCGCCATAGGTCATGGCACACTGGGTCATGACGTCTTCCATGGTGATCCAGTCACCCTTCAGGGTCGTCGTACCCCAACGCACGCCGGCCGACAGGGAGATATCGGCGTCGTAGTGGTGCCGCAGGGCGTTGCACAGGATCTGGTCCCAGGTGCCCATGAAGTTGCCGCGCCGGTACAGCAGGCGATCAGCGATCGCGAGCTTCTCCGACAGGATCTCATCGAAGGTCTTGCCGACTCGCGCCTTGTTGTAGAAGCGGTCCGGGGCGCGCGACTCGATGATCTTCTCGTCGTACTTGGTCTGGCGCATCTGGGTGATGTAGGCCGCCATCTCCTTGTCGGCCGGCAGCCACTCGGTGATGACCGGCAGCTGCCTGTAATCCATTCCCTTCAGCTCACCGTCCTGGATGTCGAAGTCCATGACGCCGACATACTTGCCGTTCGAGCCGGCATTGGTCACCCAACACTCGTGTCCCTCGACATTCTTGACCTTGACCGGCTTCGGGACACCGTCGTGGGTATGACCGCCGAATACGGCGTTCAGCCCGGGGACCTGCTGGGCCATCTTGATATCCACGTCCATGCCGTTGTGCGACAGCAACACCACCGCATCCGGCTTCTCGGTTTCGCGGATGATATTGACCAGTTCGATCATGTCGTCTTCGCGCAGGCCGAACGACCAGTCGGGGAAGAACTCCGGCGGGTTTGCGTTCGCCGTGCGCGGGAAGGCCTGGCCGACGATGGCGATACGGGCGCCGTTGATCTCCTTGATCACATAGGGCTGGAAGGCATGTCCCGAGTCTTCGTCGAACAGGCCACGGCCGTCGTACTTCTCGACCATCGCCAGGTATTCATCGCCGAACAGGGAGGACTCCTTGACGCGCACGTTCTGGCCGATGAAATCGCCCTTGAACAGGGCCACGTTGGAGAGGACTTCGGCCTCGCGGTAGGTGAATTCCCAGTGGCCCACCATGACATCCAGGCCCAGTATGTTGGACGCCTCGACCATGTCGACCCCACGGGTCCACAATGCCGTGCCCGAGCCCTGCCACAGGTCGCCGCCGTCGATGGTCAGCGTGTTTTCGCGCCCGCCGGCCTGTTCGCGCAGATTGTCGAGCAGGGTCTTTACGTGTGCAAAGCCGCCGGTGCGACCGTATTTCAGCGCCGCCGCGTCGAAATCCAGATAGGTGTAGGCATACGACTCGGGGGTGGCTGCCTTCACATCCATGTCTTTCAGGAACCTCTCGCCGACGATATGCGGAGGCCGCCCGAGGGCCTCGCCGACCCCGAGGTTGACGTTCGGCTCACGGAAATACACGGGCTGCAGTTGTCCATGCACGTCGGTGATATGCAGCAGGCGCACATTGCCCTTCATTGGCAGGTCGTAAAACCCTTCCGGCATCTTGGTGCCGCTTAGGGCCTTACCGGACAGGATCGGTACTGCGGTCGCAGCCGCTCCCAGACCCATCACCTTGAGAAAATCACGACGGTCGATCTTTGCCATTTTGCTGTTCTCGCACGTGTTGTTTCAGTTTTTCGAATTGCCCTGTTTCAGGCCGCTGCTGCCCTGGTCTCACCACTGGCTGAAGCGAAACGGACCGGCAGTGTAGCAACGCAACCCTTCCCTCTCTACTCGCAAAATCTAATATTCCACGCCCTGCCCTGTAGCGGCGTCGAGGCTATGCCCGTATCCTCCCAAAGTTTTCGAGACGTTGACGCCCCATGTTTATTCCAGCGCGCCTCCTGCCACTCCTGTTCCTTCTCTGGATTGCCCCCACCGCGTTTGCCGATATCGTCAAACCGGCCCTGGTGGAGATCAGCGTATACACCGAGGGGCGCTACCGGATAGAAATCCGGGCCAGTGTCGAGGCCCTGTTGACCGGCATCAACGGCCAGTACCAGGACACCCGCCAGGCCCCCACTGCACAGGAGTACGACCGCCTGCGCGAGCTCGAGGCGCCGATGCTGGCGGAGGCCTTCGAGCCCTTCCAGGAGCGGATGCTGGATCTCATCGAGCTGCGCCTCGACGGCGAGATCAACAGGCCCCGGATCGCCAAGGTGGATATCCCGGTGCCCGGCTACACCAAGGTGCCACGCATCAGCGTGATCACACTCGAGGGGGATATACCGACCGCGACCCGGAGCCTGACCTGGTACTACCCCACCGCGTTCGGTGACAACGCGGTGCGCGTGCGCCAGGTCGATGAAGACAACGAGCAGTGGCATTGGTCGGCCTGGCAATGGATCCGTGACGACAGGACCAGTGATCCCTTTTCGCTCACCGAGGTGTTCCGGACACCAGGGTTCCTCGACGTGGTCACCGAATACACCGCTGCCGGCTTCGACCACATCATCCCGCTGGGGACGGATCACATCCTGTTCGTGTTGGGGCTGTTCCTGTTCAGCACGCGGATGCGCCCATTGTTGTGGCAAATCACCATGTTCACCGTCGCCCACTCGATCACCCTGGCGCTGGCGATGACCGGCGTGATCGAGTTGCCCGCGCGCGTTGTCGAGCCACTGATCGCGTTATCGATTGCCTACGTGGGCGTGGAAAACATCTGGCACCGGCGACTGCACAAGAGCCGTCTGGTGCTGGTGTTCGTGTTTGGCCTGCTGCACGGCCTGGGGTTTGCCAGCATGCTGGCCGAATTCGGCATGCCGGACAATGCCTTCTTCACCGCCCTGGTCAGTTTCAATGTCGGTGTCGAGATCGGGCAGCTCACGGTGGTCGCGATCGCCTTCCTGACGGTCGGCCTTTGGTTCGGAAACAAGCCCTATTACCGAAATATGATCGTGATCCCGGGTTCGCTGATGATCACCCTGGTCGGCCTTTACTGGACCTGGCAACGCCTCAGCCTTCAATGAGGAGCTCAGGCGCTCTGGGCGATCTGTAGCAGATCATCCATCAGGATCGGGGGAGAGATACCGAAGCCCTGTGCATAGTCCACCCCGATTTCGCGGACCAGGCGGAGAATCTCATCGTCTGCCACGTATTCCGCGATGGTCTTCTTGCCGAGGAAATGACCTATTTCGTTGATCGACCTGACCACCGCAAGGTCCTCGCGGTTGGCCGCAATCTTGCGCACAAAGACTCCGTCGATCTTGAGCCAGTCGACCGGCAGCTCTTTCAGGTAGGAATACGAGGCCAGACCACTGCCAAAGTCGTCCAGCGCGACCTTGCAGCCCATGGCTTTTAGATCATGGACGATTCCGGCGCTGCGCGTCAGATCGGCCACCGCAGCCGTCTCGGTGACCTCGAAACTCAGCCAGGATGGGTCGATACCGGTGCGCTGAAACTGCTGGCGAACAAAGTCCACGAAGCTGGGATCACTGGCGGTCTGCCCGGAAAGATTGACCGCAAAACCATGCAGCGTAGGCATGTGGTCCCGATGCGCCGCAATCCACTCCATGGCGGTTCGGGCCACCCAGCGGTCGACGGCGCGCATGCGATTGTATCGTTCAGCCGCGTCGATGAACTCCGCGATCGGTAACGGCTCGGCGGCCCCGCTCTGCACTCCGAGCAGCACCTCGTAATGCGGCGCAAGCCCTGAATTCGGCCTCACCGGCACGATCGGCTGACAGCGCAGGCGCAATTGGCCGCGCTCGAGCGCCTCGTCCACCTGTACCACCCAATGCACCGACTCCTTGCGACGCGCAATATCGGGGTCATCTTCACGGTAGATGTATTCGGTGTCACCGCCCGAGGCCTTGGCCGCGACCAGTGCAACATCTGCGGCCTGAAGCAGACTGCTGAAGCCTTCAGCTGCGGTCTCCATGCCCACGACCCCGACCGACGCGCTGAGCGCAATCGGCTGACCTGACCAGTCGAACGGCATGGTGCGCACCTGCGCACATAGCTCCTGCGCACGCCGTCCACCATCGACGACGCCGATGTCCGGCAGCATGATTGCAAACCGGTCCCCTCCAAGGTGCCCGAGGACCTTGGCACCCGGCAGATCTTCCAGCAGACGGGCGACCGCCACCAGAAGACGGTCGCCGGTATCGTAGCCATGAATATCGTTCACCAGGCGGAACTGGTCGATATCCAGCCAGAGCAGAACGCCGATATCATCTCCACGCCCGGGCACGGCCAGCGCCTGCTCCAGGGCGGCATGAAACTGGCGTCTGTTGATAAGCCCCGTAAGCGAATCATGTGCGGTCTGATGCGCCAGACGGTCCTCCATGCGGAGCAGTATCGAATCGACCGCGCGGTCGCTCAGCGGCTGACCATCCGCCCGTTCGACCTCGATACGGCGTTGATGCAGGCCCAGCGCGAGTTCCGCCAGGCGGATATCCCGCACCCGAAGCCCCCGGTAGTCGACCAGGACAAAGATCTCGCGATCGCTGCGTATCCATGCGACGCGCAGCCCCTGATCCCCGTCCTTGGAATCCAGCAGGCGTATACGGTCTCCCACACTGACTGCCGCACAGTGCTCGAGTGATCGTTTCCAGGCATTTGTGCTGACCCCCTCAGGCGGCGTGGCGGACGCACTCTGTGCGGGTTGCTCGTCCGGCAGGGGCATCGCCACCAGGCTGACCGAGGCGCGCGCAGGACCGATCAATTCAGCGCGCAAGCGAGACTCGACGGCGTTACGGCGGAACGGATCGAATACGACCGTCATCAGCTCCTTTTCGACAAGCTCAAACAGGCGGCTCGCATCCGGCTCACGAGGCTCACGCTCGAAGGCCTCGCCACCGAGCGTGGACACGATGCTGTCGAGCAGCCCGAGGTGCCCGCTAAAATTTTCGTCGCCGTCGGCCGCATTGATCGCGGCCAGTTCCAGGACGGCACGCCACCCGGCATCCAGCAGCTCGGGAACCACTTCCGGCACCTTGCGCCCCGCGTATCGCCGCCTGATTTCAGAGGCCACCGTCCGGCGCGCGCGACGCACGCGGTCCTTGCCCTCGCTCGCCTCGACCACGCGTTCGACATTTCTCTGATACAGCCGACTATGGTGACCGGTCAGCCGACCAATGGCCTCGGCAGCCACGCGAAGTTCGCTTTCATCGGCCTGACCGCTGCTGATCGGCTGAAGAATCTCGGAAACACGCTGGCGCAAGGGGTCGTCGGCGGGATTTGGGTCCGGGCTGGGGCGAAACATCTGCAGATGCCCCAGGCCGTCGACGATCTCACGCAAGGGATGCTGCTTGTTCTGGAAAAAGGTTTGGTCCGAGGCCGCCTCGCGCGCCAGCGGCCCTCCGAGCAATTGCATCCATGCCGCCAGGCTGTCGGTCATGTTCGGTGCATCGCTGACGAAGGTCACCAGTTCCTGGGCAAGCTCCTGGCGCTGTTTCTCCTCGCGGGCAAGAAGCTGACTCAGCAGCTGGGGATCCACCGCCACCGCTGCGGTTTGACCCGGCACCCCTGTGCCGGTAGAGGTGCCCGGGCCGGGCCGGTAACGTGGTCGGGTTTGGCGGATTCAGACGGCTGCACCGGTGCCGCATCGTCGGCCGACTCGTGCCTTGCCCGCGATGGCCGCAGTACCGTGACCTTGGGATCGGTATTGGCGGCAGGTGCGCCCACACTGTCGAGCACCGCGTTGATCTCGGCGTAAAGATTTCCCAGTTTATCCCCGAGCACCGCGGACGCACTGTCGAACAGCGCGCTGCGCGCGATCGGACCGAGTTCGAGCTGTTTGGCAAAGTCCTTGAGCGCACCGGCAAAATGCTGTGGTTCGAAGGGTACGGTCAGCGTCGTGCGGGGCGTGGCGCCACGCAGGGCCGCCAGGCGCGAACCGATCGCGTTCAACTGACGGCTGAATTTCCGATCGAGCATGCTGGCGACCCGTGAGGCCTCCAGCCAGCGCTCAAAATCATCAGGGTCGACCAGGCTCAGTTCGCCGGTGGTGTACTCGGCTTCCAGCCTCTTGGCGGCGCCGGTGTCGAATGCTGCGGACAGGACCGCGCGGGTCAGTGAATCCCCCTGACGCAGGCCCTCGATGGCGTTGACGTCGCCAAAGATCTGTTGCTGCTCGGTATTCGAAGCAACATTTTCCGCGCGCCCCAGCAGATCTTCCGTGGCCAGCACCAGAAGATCTCGCAGAAGCGGTGGCAGCGCGGCCTGTGCCGCGTGGCGCAGCCTGGCCAGACCACGGGTTTCGCCCCCGGATCCCCGGTCCGGCTCAGCGAGCGACCCCGTGCGCGTCAGACGGTCGTGTCGACGCAGCGCCTCGACGACCGCATCCGAGGTCTTTGCGAAAGAAAGGCCAAAATAGTCATCCCTGGCCCAGGCCACGCTGCCGCCGATGCGCACCGCACGCGAGCCGTTCGTGGTCAGGATTTCTATTCTGAGCTGCAGCTCCTGGCCAGGCTGATAGGTGGGTGGCTCCTCGCCACTACCGATACGCGACTGCTGCAACAGCATCCCACCACTGCAGTAGTCGCGCACCAGGCATTCGTATTGACGCCCGTCCACAGGACCGATCCGGCCCTGCAGCTCGATCGCATAGCGCTCGTAGCGGCGCTGTTCAGCCGGAACGGACACGCCAGCGGCCCGATTCAGATTTCCCTGTCAAGACATTCACCAACCATACGGAAGCCCGGAATATTTCTCCTATAGAGCAGGTATCGCCCGTTCCCGCGGTTTGTTTAGCCCGGGTAGAGTCGACGACTGGCGCGGTAGCCACAGGTCCCGGGGCATGTCGAGACAACCCGAATCGCCGGGCTTCGCTATTCGCGCGGCCAACACCGGCCGAAAAGGTTATCCTCGTCGCCCACTCTTCAGGAAACAAGGCACATGCGGCGAAACCCCGGCCAGAAAATCGCGTTCATCATCGCGCTCCTTTGCTACATGGCCGCGTTCGTCTGTGCAGTGGCCGCGATTCTCTACGAGGTCGAGGTACCGAACGATGCGGTACATGCCTCTCTGATGGCGTCCGTTGTGTTCTTCGCAAGCTGCGGCGGCGTGTTGCACGTGATCGCCAACACCCGGCTCAGTGGATTGCCACCAGGCACCGATGATGAGGCAGCACACCACGACTGAAATACCCTGCAGGGAACTCAGGGTTCGTAGGCCAGGTTTGGCCCCAGCCATTTTTCGGTCACGGCCAGCTCCATTCCTTTGCGCCTGGCGTAGTCTTCGATCTGATCGCGATTCAGTCTGCCTACCGCAAAATAGCGGGACTCGGGGTGCGCGAAATAAAGGCCACTGACTGCCGCGGTCGGCACCATCGCCTTCGACTCGGTAAGCCAGATACCGGTGTTCGTCTCGGCATCCAGCAGTTCCCATAGCAGGTCTTTTTCGGTGTGATCGGGGGAGGCCGGATAACCTATCGCCGGGCGTATGCCCTGGTAGCGCTCCGCGATCAGGTCCTCGCTGCTCAGCTCTTCATCGGCCGCATAGCCCCAGATCCCGGTACGCACCTCATGGTGCAGCCACTCCGCCAGGGCCTCGGCCAAACGGTCGGCCAGGGCCTTTAGCATCAGCGAACTGTAATCGTCGTGATCGGCCTCGAACTCGGCAATCTTGTCGTCGATGCCGATGCCCGCGGTGCAGGCGAAGCCACCGACGTAGTCGGCCTTGCCCGAGCCCTTGGGCGCCACGAAGTCGGCCAGGCAGTCATTGTAATGACCGCTGGGCTGTTTCCCCTGCTTGCGCAGGAAGTGCAGCGTCATGCGCACATCCTTGCGTGATTCGTCGGTGTAAAGCTCGACATCGTCCCCGACCGCGTTCGCCGGAAAGATGCCAATCACTGCCTTCGCCTTGAGCCAACCCTCTGCAACCACCCTGTCCAGCATGGCGGTGGCGTCGGCGTACAGCTTGCGTGCCTCTTCACCCTTCTCCGCATCGTCGAGTATCTTCGGGAAACGCCCGCGCAGCTGCCAGGCGTGGAAAAAGAAGGTCCAGTCGATATAGGGCCGCAGCGATTCGATCGGGACGTCGTCGAAGACGTGTAGCGTTTTTGCCGGCCTGGTCGGGACGAAATCCGCCCAGTCGATCGGCACCGGGTTGGCACGCGCCTCCGCGATGGGTACCAGGCTGGCCGCCTCGTTCTTGGCGGCACGGCGTTCGCGCACCCCGGCATACTCGGCGCGCAGCTCGTCGAGAAATTTCGATTTGTGTTCCGCAGACAGCAGGGTGCTGGCCACCCCGACTGCACGCGAGGCATCGGCGACGTAGACCGCGCCGTGCGGGTAATTGGGTTCGATCTTGACCGCGGTATGTGCCTTCGAGGTGGTGGCACCGCCGATCATCATCGGGATGGTAAAGCCCTGGCGCTGCATCTCTTTGGCCACGTGCACCATCTCGTCCAGTGACGGCGTGATCAGGCCGGACAGGCCGATGATGTCGACTCCATATTCGCGCGCCTTGTTCAGGATGGTCTCGGCCGGGACCATCACGCCGAGGTCGAACACCTCGTAGTTGTTGCACTGCAGGACCACGCCGACGATGTTCTTGCCGATGTCGTGAACATCACCTTTCACGGTCGCCATCAGTATCTTGCCGTTGGTGGCGCGCTCGCCGCCGGCCGCGACCAGGGCCTGCTTCTCGGCCTCCAGGTAGGGCTCGAGATAGGCCACCGCCTTCTTCATGACGCGTGCAGACTTGACCACCTGTGGCAGGAACATCTTGCCGGCTCCGAACAGGTCGCCGACCACGTTCATCCCGTCCATCAGGGGACCCTCGATGACGTGCAACGGGCGCTCGGCCTGCGCACGTGCCTCCTCGGTGTCATCTTCAATAAACTGTGTGATGCCCTTGACCAGGGCGTGTTGAAGCCGCTTGTTGACTGGCCATTCACGCCAGGCCTTGTCCTCGACCTTCTCGGCGGCACCCGTACCCGCGAACTTTGACGCAATCTCGACCAGGCGCTCGCCGGCCTCCGGGTCACGGTTGAGCACCACGTCCTCGACCGCATCGCGCAGTTCGCCCGGCAGATCATCGTAGACCGCCAGCTGGGCGGCATTGACGATCCCCATGTCCATCCCTGCCCTGATCGCGTGATACAGGAACACCGCGTGGATCGCCTCTCGCACCGGGTTGTTGCCGCGGAACGAGAACGACACGTTCGACACGCCGCCGGAAACCAGGGCATGCGGCAGGGTCTGCTTGATCTCGCGGGTCGCCTCTATGAAGTCGACCCCGTAGTTGTTGTGCTCCTCGATGCCGGTAGCGACCGCAAAGATGTTCGGATCGAAGATGATGTCTTCCGGCGGAAAGCCGATCTCGTCGACCAGGATGCGGTAGGCGCGGGTACAGATCTCGACCTTGCGCGCCCGGGTGTCCGCCTGGCCGACCTCGTCGAAGGCCATGACGATCACCGCGGCACCATAGCGCCGGCACAGGCGCGCCTGCTCGCGGAACTTGTCCTCGCCCTCTTTCATCGAGATCGAGTTGACGATCGACTTGCCCTGCACGCACTGCAGGCCGGCCTCGATGATCTCCCACTTCGACGAGTCGATCATCACGGGCACCTTGCAGATGTCCGGTTCGGAGGCGCACAGGTTGAGGAACCGGCGCATGGCGACGACACCGTCGAGCATGCCCTCGTCCATGTTGACGTCTACGATCTGGGCCCCGTTCTCGACCTGCTCGCGGCAGACGTCCAGTGCAGTCTCGTACTCGCCCTCGAGGATCAGGCGCTTGAACTTCGCCGAGCCGGTGATATTTGCGCGCTCACCTACGTTCACGAACAGCGAATCCCGGTCGATATTGAGCGGCTCGAGCCCGGACAGGCGGCAGGCAACCGGGATCTCGGGCAGGGCGCGCGGTGTCTTGCCCTCGACCGCCTTGGCAATGGCGGCGATATGCGGCGGTGTATTGCCACAGCAGCCACCGACCATATTCACGAAACCGGCGTCGGCCCACTCACCGATATGCCTACCCATGTCCTCGGGACTCAGGTCGTACTCACCGAACTCGTTGGGCAGACCGGCATTCGGGTACACGGCCACGTAGGTCTCGCAGACCCGCGCCAGCTCTTCGACGTACTGGCGCAGCAGATCCGGGCCGAGTGCGCAGTTGAGGCTCATCGCCAGCGGCTGTGCATGGCGCAGGCTGTTGTAGAAGGCCTCGGTGGTCTGGCCCGATAGCGTACGCCCGGACTGGTCGGTGATGGTGCCGGAAAGGATGACCGGCAGTTTGAAGCCCAGTTCTTCGAAAACCCGCTCGGCGGCGAACACCGCTGCCTTGGCATTGAGGGTGTCGAAGATGGTCTCGATCAGCAGGAGGTCGACACCGCCCTCGATCAGGCCATGCATCGCCTCGGCGTAGGCCTCCACCAGTTGCTGGTAAGTGACATTGCGCGCGCTCGGGTCGTTCACCTCGGGCGAGATCGAGGCCGTGCGGTTGGTTGGGCCCACCGATCCGGCAACGAAGCGCGGCCTTTCCGGCGTCGAATAGCGATCCGCAATCTCCCGTGCCAACCTGGCCGACTCGACATTGAGCTCATGCGCCAGAGACTCCATGCCATAGTCGGCCATGGCAATGGTGGTCGAACTGAAGGTGTTGGTCTCGATGATGTCCGCGCCGGCCGCCAGGTATGCCTCGTGGATCTCGCTGATCACCTCGGGCCGGGTCAGCGACAGCAGGTCGTTGTTGCCCTTGAGGTCGCTCGGCCAGTCGGCAAACCGCTCCCCGCGATACTCGGCTTCATCGAGCTTGTAACGCTGGATCATGGTGCCGTAGGCGCCATCCATCACCAGGATACGTTGGGCCATCAGGGCCTTGAGTCGCTCAGTGCAATCGCGGGACATAACTATTCGGCCAAAGCTGCAAAGGCGGGGAATTATACAGATCGCGCGGCTGCCGCGCCCAAAGTCAAAAAAGCAAATAAATCCCTGCTGCCGATACATAAACAGCTTTGAAGATACCCAGGGGACCCACTGTGGTTATATTGCCGCGGTCCCGATACCCGAAGACCAGGGTCACGGGGCTCCCCCCGGCCGACTCACTCCCGGCGGTTCCGGCCGAGGCACCTTGCCTCTCTGGCATCGCCGTGGCTGGTTCCTCCCCAACGCCCGGATCTTATGACGGCAAGACCCTGAACCACTTTCTAATCCACGCCTCAGGAGGGCAAACGAATGGCAGAACTCTTTTCCGCAGACTGGATGAACGGCCTTAAGGACGAATGGAACGCCGACCCGGAGGTCAAGGACCGCCTTGCCGAGATCGGCTTCAATTCAGTCATCACCTGCGGGTTCAAGAACGAAGACCAGCCACGCGGTGTGTTCGTCGTGGAGAACGGCGAATGCGTGCGCGCAGGCGACTACGACGGCACCAAGCCCGATTGGGACATGCGCGCCGACCGCAACAACTGGCTGAAATGGGCATCCGACGGCATCGGCATGGCCGGCCTCGGCACCGCGTTTGCCATGGGCAAGCTGAAATTCCTGTCCGGCGATTTCAAAGGCATGATCAAGGACCCGCGAATGGCCGGGCCATTCGTCAAGAGCTTCGCCCTGATGTCAAGACTCGACACCCAGTAATCCGCTCGCGGGCTGACCGGGCCCCTGGCCCGGTCAGCCCGCAGTATCCCGAAGGTCTACTCGATCCAGGGATTCCCTTCGCCCTGCACCTCGATGATCCGCCGATTGCGCCAGCGCTCCGGCTCGTCCACCGGGTCGTCGCGGTGCCATTCGAGCAGCAGGCGACGCTGGCGTTCATAAAGTTCCAGGCCATAACGGTCCTCCATGTACAGCATCGCCCGGGCGATATTGCCGCGCGAAGCCGGGCGCGGCTCCACGACCCGGGCCCGGTTGTCAATTTCCAGGTCGCAGTCGGGCTCGACCCGTTTTTCGCCGCCGATCTCGCGGTATGGATAGGCGCCACGTGCCTTGTTGAGGTCCTTCCGGGCCGGGTACATATTGTGCATATCCGACTCGATCTCATTGAAACGACTGCTGTTTCTCCTGCACGCCTGGCGGTCGCCGCAGCGCAGGGCCCGACTCACCCATGCCATGGGATAGACGTGCTCGATGTTGTAGTTGCGGTCGTGTGCGGCAAACCCGACCCCGCAATAAAGGCCCTCACCGCCGTCCGGGTACAGGGTTCGCCAGAACACGGGTATGGTGTCGAGGTAGTTGACCGAACCGCCAAGGACCACCGACGGGACCAGCAAGAGCATAAATATGATGCGTTTCACGTCGTTTCCTTCCCAGCCGTCACCGAGTCCGGGATAATCCCCCCAGCAAGCCAAAATTGAAAGAGAGCGCCCGGCCAATGGATGAACCCCTGGTTGAAACCGAAGTCGCAGACAGCGAACCGCAGCGCCGCTCCGGTCCCTGGAAGCTGATCGCCATCGTGGTGGTGCTGACGCTGATCGGCATCTGGCTGGTGCCCGGCGATGGCCCGGAAGACGATCCGGCAGGCACCGAACAACAGGCGACCCAGCCCCCCAGCCTGCTTGCTGACGGGCCAGCGGACCAGTCCCTCACGCCCACGCCCCTCGAGTTGGAGGTGGAAGTTGCGGACGATCGGCCTGGCGCCATGGCACGCGCCGTGATCGCCAAGATGCGCGCGGAAGGCAATGCCCAGCTCGATCAGGTTTTTGCCGTCGGTACGCAGGCGCAGGCGGCCGGTCAGCTCGCGGACGCCTACCTGCTGTACTTTTTCGCGGCGCGTGAAGGTTATGCCCCCGCGGCCCTGGCACTGGGAACCCAGTCAGACCCGGCCAGCCGGGACCCGCTCAACAGCGTCTTCGAGGCCCCCGACATGAGCCAGGCACACAAGTGGTACCAGTTGGCGGCCGAAAATGGTGACAACGAGGCCCGTGAGCGCCTCGCCGATCTTCGCAGCCGGGTCGAAAAACTCGCTGCTGACGGCGATGCTCAGGCACAACGCATTTCGCTGCTCTGGCAATGAAAATGAACACGAACAGATTCCTCTCTTCGCTGCTGATTCTGGCCCTGTCGCTTGGCCCGTTTGGACTCGCTCAGGTTTTTGCCGCCGACCAGCCACTGCTGATCCCGGGCAAGCAATCACTCTATCAACGCGTGCTCTCGGTACCCGGGGCGCAACTTCACGCGACACCGGATGGTGCGGCCGGCGAGGCGGTCACGCCCTTTACCGCCTTCTACGTGTACGCCAGGGAACCGTCGGCCGGCAGCGAGTGGCTGCAGGTCGGCACCGACCGGCACGGCGGTGTCCGCGGCTGGCTGAAGGGCCCCGATACCATCGACTGGGCCCAGGGCCTGACGGTCGCGTTCCGCGAGGCGGTCGGGCGCGACCGGGCACTGCTGTTCCGTGATGCGGATTCGGTCCGGGAACTCGCCAAGACCCGCGATCTGGACCAGTACGAGCGCACTCTACCGCTCCGCCGAGGCCGGCGAGAAACGCAGCGATTCGCCGGTGGTGGCCATTCAGCCGCCGGGAAAACTGGACATACAGGAAAACTTTTACCTGGTGCCGATACTGCGCCATGAAGACCTGTACCTCGGCAGCGAGCAGGCCCGGCTGCTGCAGGTTTCCAGCGTCCCGCTGGAAAGCGACAAGCCCCTGGCCCCGTCCGCCGCCGAGGCATCGCGGCCGCCCGCAAAGACGCCCAATAAGGCCGCCGCCAGGACCGACAAAGGCGAACCGGCCGTCGCCGCCGATAGCGGATATCGCGCCGGCCTGGTGTTCGCGATCGATTCCACCCTGTCGATGGACCCCTATATCGATCGCACCCGCGAGGCGGTGATGAAGATCTACGACGCGCTTGGCGACGCCGGCCTGCTCGGCAACGTCAACTTCGGCCTGGTGGCATTCCGCGACTCCCCGGGCGCCGTGCCCGAACTGGAATACCTCGCGCGTACCTATGTCGATCTCGACCAGGGCCGCAACCCCGGCACCTTCATCAGCCAGGTCAACGACCTGTCCGCCGCGACCGTTTCCAGCCAGGATTTCGTCGAGGACTCCTATGCCGGTGTTAAAAAGGCCCTGGACGACATGCAGTGGTCCTCGCATGCCGCGCGTTACCTGGTCCTGATCACGGATGCGGGACCGCGACCGGGCAGCGACCCGCTGTCGAGCACCGGCCTGGATGCGGAGGCCTTGCGCCAGATCGCGCGCGACAAGGGCGTGGCGATCTTCGTCCTGCATCTCCTGACCAAGGTGAACAGCGCCGATCACGCCAGTGCCGCCGCACAGTACCGCGAACTGGCCAAGTTCCCGGGGATCGGCAGCCTGTATTACGCGGTCCCGACCGGCGACATCGGGGAATTCGGCCAGGTCCTGGATACGCTCGCCGGCCAGATCACCATGCAGGTACAGATGGCTGCCGGAGCGCAACCACTGCCCCTGCCTCCGGAGGAACCGGCGCCGAGTGAGAATCCGCGCCTGGCCGAGCTGCAGAGCAAGGTGGCCAAGCTCGGCTATGCCCTGCGGATGCAATACCTGCAGCGCACCGATGGCGGCAAGATCCCGAACGTGTTCAATGCCTGGCTGCTCGATCGAGACATCCGCGACCCGGAGCAAAGCACGCTGGATGTGCAGGTCCTGCTCACCCGCGACCAGCTCTCCGATCTGCATGACATCCTCAGGGGCGTGCTCGAGACGGCCGAAGAGGGCCTGCTGTCGCCGCAGAATTTCCTCAACGAACTCAAGAGCCTGGCCGCCACCACCGCCCGTGACCCGCAGCAGCTCGGCAGCACGACTGCGACCACCGCCGGCGAAGGCAACAGCCTGGCCGATCTGGGCTTCATGCGCGAGTACATCGAGGACCTGCCTTACACCGGCGAGGTGATGGATCTCTCGCTCGAGGACTGGGAAACCTGGCCGGCAAGGCGCCAGATCGAGTTTCTGCACCGCCTGGAGGACAAGATCAGCTATTACCAGGCCCTGCACGACCACACCGATCTCTGGGTGAGCCTGGGCGGCGGACCGGTCGATGGCGATTCGGTGTTCCCTGTGGCGTTGGAGATGCTGCCCTGAAAGGGGGCGCGTGCTCGGGAGAGCGCACCTGGGTTTGGTTGCGCTGTCGCGGGGGATGATTTTTGGAAGCGCTCGGCGGAGCGCACCCGCGTTACTCTTCTTTGCTTGCCCAAAGAAGAGTAACCAGAAGAAAAAGCACCCCACGGCTTGGTCTCCGCTGCGCTCCGACTCCCCTGTGCTCCTCGGTAGCAAACGGGCGCTGCGGAACTCCCTCGCTGCGCTCGGTCAGACAGTCCTCGCGCTGGTCCGTTTTCTACCTGCGGTGCTCGGCTGCACCAAGGGGGACGGGGCATTTCGTAGGTCGGGCTGTGCCCGACATCTTGCGGCGGGCACAGCCCGCCCTACAGAGGGTGGATGATGCCCCCCGATCCCGTTGACGCCGCCGAGCATCGCAGCCGTTTCCGGGAGAAGCGCGTGCATGTCTGAGCGACCGCAGGGAGGGATTAAGCGGCCAGGAGGCCGGTTGTCGCCGCTTGCGGCGCCCGCAGGGCGAGGACCATGGATGGCCCGAGACAGTTCACGCGCGCCGGAAAGGGCGAGAAGCGCAGGGAACCCCTTGCGACAGCAAGGGGCAAGTCGTCGGGGGTCTTTTTCTTTGCCTTCTTTCTTTTGGACAAGCAAAAGAAAGAAGGCCTGGCGCGCTGAGCACAGCGCATATCAATAAACCCGCGCGACAGCGCACATCAAAAAACAAAAAAAACGCTGTTACATTGAGCGGCAGATAATCCGGCACCAGCGCAGTGCGATTGTTGCCAAGCAACCAGTAATACCAAAGGAAACCGTGGAAAACGTATTTCAATCCCGCAGTCGCGCCAAATCGACGGTCTACCACCTGCGTGACGTGATCCGCGATCGCGCCTCGGAAGGGGTCACCTTTCGGCTGCGCGTGCCATCCCTTCAGATCACCCAGGGCGAGAAGATCGCACTCATCGGCGAATCCGGGTGCGGCAAGTCCACGCTGCTCGACATGCTCGCGTTCATCTCCCAGCCGACGGGCATCGCCGCGTTCCGCTTCCGTCCGGAACAGGAGGAGGAAGCGATAGACGTCGCCCAGCTTTGGAAGAAGAAGCAGATGAACAAACTGGGGGATCTGCGCAAGCGCCATATCGGCTACGTGATGCAGACCGGCGGCCTCCTGCCCTACCTCACGGTACGCGAAAACATGTCGCTGTCACGCGCCGTCCTGGGCCTGCGCGACGACGATACGGTCGATTTGCTGGCACGGGAATTGGGCATCGCACGCCATCTCGGAAAGCTGCCCGAGACCCTCTCGGTCGGCGAACGCCAGCGTGTCGCCATCGGCCGCGCACTGTCGAACCAGCCCTCGATCGTGATCGCCGATGAACCGACCGCCTCGGTCGACCCCTTTGCGGCGGAAAAGATCATGTCGCTGTTCATCGGTCTGGCCGAGGAACGCAACATCACGGTGGTGGTCGCCAGCCATGCCTGGCGGCACATCAAGCGGCTCGGGCTGCGCCGGCTTGCCCACCACACCCATCGTTCAAAAGACGGTCGCACGACCGAGACCGTCGTCAACGGCTGAAATATTCCATGCGCCTGTTAAAGACCCTTCGCCTCGCTTCGCGCGACTATACCCACGAGTGGCAGATGTCCGCCTGCTTCGTGCTGGCGCTCGCCGCCGTACTCGGCCCCATGCTGGTCCTTTTCGGGCTCAAGTTCGGCGTCGTCGGCGGCATGCTGAACCAGTTGATAGAAAACCCCGAGAATCGCGAGATCCGCCCGGTCAGCAGCGGACGTTTCGATCAGGAATGGTTCGACAGGATGCGACAGCACGATGGGGTTGCGTTCCTGGTTCCCAGGACCCGCAGCATCGCGGCCACGATCGAACTCAACAGCGAGAATTCCAGCCGCATCGTCGCCACCGAGCTGATCCCATCCGGGGTCGGTGACCCGCTGCTGCCCGCCGACGGCGCCCTGCCCGACAGTATCACTCACATCGTGCTGTCGCAGTCGGCCGCCGAAAAGCTCCAGGTCGGCGCAGGCGACACCATCGACGGCAGCGCAACCCGCCGCTACGGCGGCCGCAAGGAACGCGCGCACATCGACCTGCGCGTGGTCGGCGTGGCACCCACGGCCGCGTTCGCGCGCGACGGTGCCTTTGCCGATGTGCGCCTGGTGGAGGCGCTCGAAGACTATCGCGACGGCCGCGCGGTACCCGAACTCGGGTGGACCGGCGTCGAGGACAACGGTGCCCGCAGTTACCCCGGATTCAGGTTGTACGCCAGCTCGATCTACGCGGTGTCGGGCCTGAAGGATCATCTCGGAGAGCTGGGGATCGACGTGCGCACCAAGGCCGCGGACATCGACCTGGTGATGCGCATGGACCGCAATCTTTCAGCGATCTACTGGGCAATCGCCGTCATCGGTCTGATCGGGTTTTCGCTGTCGCTGGGTGCCAGCCTGTGGGCCAATGTCGACCGCAAACGCAAGGAGCTCTCGGTGCTTCGGCTGGTGGGTTTTCGTACCGGCGACATCGTCTGGTTTCCGGTCACGCAGGCCTTCTACACCGGCGTTTTCGGCTGGGTGCTCGCGATCGGGATCTATTTCGGCGCGGCATACGCGATAAACGGCATGCTGGCCGACCAGATGGCCGCCGGGCAGCAGGTATGCGTGCTGCTGCCACAGCATTTTGCGATGGCCCTGGGCCTCACCGTGACTGCAGCCGTGCTCGCAGCGGCGCTTGCCGGCTGGCGGTCCGCACGGATCGAACCCTCGGACGGACTGCGCGAGATCTGAATCGGGCACCAGACGGCGGCCCCGGCACCATCGCGGACAGCCGGTGCTATTCACGCGCGGCGATGCGGTTCCTTACCAGGTCGATATGCTGACGCAGGTGGTACAGCTGGTTGGTAAACGACAGCGGGACCTTCACGTGCTGAACCTCCAACTCGACCCGGTCGAGTTGTTCGTGGATCTCCGCCAAAGGGACCCGACCGGCCGCGAACTTCTCCTCCGCCTGCTCCAGTTCACCGTACCAGCGGTAGATACGCGCATGCATCCGCCAGCTGTAGATGGGGGGCATGATCTTGAACAGGGGGAACAGGAGCACCACCAGCGGCAGCAACAGGACCTTCAGGCGATCGGCCAGTGACGCGGCCCAGAAGGGCAGGTAACGCTGCAGGAATGGCGGCCCGCTCTTGTAGTAACGCCCGGCCTCCTTGTTCAGCGGGAAGGCCAGCATTTCGGGGACAGGGAATTCGTTGCGGCCCTCCAACCAACCCCCGGTGCCATGCACCTCGCTGGCGGCCTGCAGGAGCAGGTCGATCAGTGCCGGGTGGAGATCGGGTCCGCTCACCAGGTTGGCTGCGGGTGCCAGCAGGCGCACGTTCCGGTCCGGGATGTTCAGGGCCAGGTCGACCACACCTTCGGGGAGTTCGACGCTGTTCAGAAACGGGTAGCGGCGCGTGTAGGCGTTCGCACGGGCGAAATCCATCGCCCTGATCTCGGGATGACGCAGCATCCGCGAGGCCAGTTCGCTCTCGGCCGAGATCACGAAGAATGCCGCGTCGACCCCGCCACCCAGCAGGGCCTCCAGGGCCTCCTGCCCACCCAGGCCCAGCCAGGCGCCGCCGTTCTCGAGCCCGTTGTCTTTCAGCAGCCCGGTGACCAGCGCACGCGTACCCGACCCCTCGGGGCCGATCGCCAGCCACCGCCCGGCCAGATCACCAAGGCGCCTCAATTCGAGATCCTTGCGGTGGAAAAGCCACAGCGGCTCGTAATAGACGCTGCCGAGCGACGTCAGGCCGGGGGCGGATTCAACATCACCCACACCGCCCTGGACCATCGCCAGAGAGACCTCGCCCGAACGCAACAGCTCGATGTTCTCCACCGACCCGGCGGTCGGCCGCAACTCCAGGGTGATGCCCTCGCGCGCCAGGATCTCCGCGTAGCGCGCTGCAAAACGGTGGTAGGCACCGTCCACCCCGCCGGTCGCCATGACGATGCGATCGGGTGGCGCAGGCTTGATGAACTGAAACGCCACCACGAATGCCGCGATCACCAAAAGCGCGGCCGGACCGTAGATCTTCATCTGGTGTTTGATCGGACTGCGATCAGCCGGCATGGATTCATTTCCTTTCCCCATTGCAGATTATCTTAACCTGGATGTTGCGCCAGATCTGACACGGTGATTGATGGCGAATGCGTACCGACCCGAGATCGACTGGTGCAACATGCAGGTTAACTGACGAGTATCCCGACCAGCTCGGCGAGGTCGGACACCTCCAGATCCGGCGGCTCGAGCGGCTGTGGCCAGGCCTGCCGGCCCCTGTTCACCCACACCGTCGGCAGACCCAGATCGCGTCCCGCCTGGACATCGCGCACCGGGTCGTCACCGACGTGCAGGAACCCCTCCAGCGGAATCCCGCTGTGCCGGCTGACGGCATGAAAGATCGCCGGGTCCGGCTTGGCGGCGCCGACCTCCGCCGCCGTCAGCGAAAGATCGAAGCTGGCGTGCAGGGGCGTGTGCCGGACCTGTGAATTGCCGTTGGTCACGGACACCAGGACAAAGCGTTCACGCAGGCTGGCCAGTGCATCGACGACCTCATCGTAAGGCGTGACGCGATTGCGCGCCTCGCGGAATACGTCGCTGGCCCGGTGCGCCAGCTCGGCCGGGTATCCCTGGTCCTCGAGCAGGGAAATCAGCGAACGCAGGCGCACCTCGGTCAGGTCGTGCGCAATCTCGGGGTGATGCCTGCCGGTCGCGAAACGATGTTCGCGCAGCTGATCCTGGCTGTAGCGGGCGGTCAGGCGCGGTGCCTGGCGGTCGAGCCAGGCGTAACACTCGGCCTCGGCGGCGTGGATCACCGGGTGGCACGGCCAGAGCGTGTCGTCCAGGTCGAAACAGATGAGTCGGACCCGATCGAACATCGGCACTCAGCCTGGCATCTCGGCATCGTGTGTCGGCTGGCACTTTGGATTTGAAGGTCTTGTGCCAAAGATGCCGGATCAGCATGCCCGGCGGCATCCGCACCCAGTGCGAGCGGATGAACAGCAGCTGATTTGCAACAGCCGTCTGCCACATCCCAAGCCGCTGTGGCGCCAGCGCCTGTTCGATCAGCCACGCCATGAACCAGGCGACAGGCTCGAACCGGGGCATATCGTTCGACGCGCGCCAGGAATCCGGCCGACGGCTCCAGCCCGGCCAGGCGATGTGCCGTGGTCACCGCGTAGTACAGCGGGCGTCCGCAGCCGAGTGCCTCGGGCTCGCGCCAGCAGATGTTCCTCGAACGCGGCATCCTGCCCCAGAAAGTGTTCGAAGAGATCGCGAAAATCGACCACGTCACGCAGGCCACCGCGCAGTTCGTCGTTCATGAAAAGATGTATGGCGTTGTGCAGCAGCATATCGACCGGGGCCAGAACCGCCACCTGCCGGCCGTATTCCTCCGGCGCCATCACCGCATCCTCCCACAGCCTGGCGGCATCGATGCGGATGCGACTGACCGGTGGTGCGAGATTGTGGTGCAGATCGACCTCGGTCTCGCGGTTGTGATGGCGCAAGCGGCGGCACCTCGTGCATCCACTCGCGGTAGTAGTGCTGGTCGTAGCTGTCGAACTCGCCGCTGGGCACCCAGCCGGCCTGTTTCAGTGCCTGTTCCGCGCGCTCGATGTCCTGCTTCGCGCACCAGCAGGTCGATATCGGACAGGCTTCGCCAGCCGCTCGGTGGCAACCGGGCCGCCAGATAGGCCACCCCCTTCAATGCCATCAGGGGTATGCCCTCGCGGTCCAGCACACGCTGCACCTGGCGCAGCTCGCGTTTTGCCTGCACCTGCACATAGCGGGTCTGCGCCAGGGCGCCGCGAAACTGGTCGACGAGTCGCTGCGGGACCACGTCCAGCAGCCCATGTCTGTTCGAACAGATAGAGACAGCGCCCCAGCAGGCGGGCATTGCGCGCCAGCGGCAGGAAACGGTTCCAGTGCTCCGGCACTCCCACTTGGCGGGCGATCGGCGGATCCCGCAGCAACTGGTTGAGCAGGTTCATGCCGGGCCTGTCTCCTCGGCGCCCGAGTCCTGAGCCAGCGCCGACAGCTGCGCCACGGCCCGCTCGAGATTGCTGAAGGTGAAGGTGTAGCAGTCGACCTGGCGGATCAGCTGCGCCACCGCCCGGAACGAGGTCTCACCGAGCAGCCTGTAGTTGAAACAGTTGAACGCCAGCTGGCGAAAGGCCTCGGTCTTGTCCAGCGGGACGCAAGGCCTCCTCCGCACCGGCCTGGTACTTGGGGAACACCAGCCAGCGCGGGACCGCCGGCACGTGCTGCTGGATCTGGCTTTCACGGTCCGGCCGCAGGTGGCGCACCCGCCCTTTGCGGGTCTTGGGGTAGGTCGGGCCCAGTGGTGCGGCCGGATCGAACTCCAGGATCGCCTCGATCGAGGCGTTCTTCAGCGGGATGCCGCGCGGCATCGGCAGCAGGTCGCCCTTCTCCGGCCGAACCAGCCCGAACTCGTCCGACAACAGGCGCGCACCGCGCAGATGCAGTGCGGCCGACAGGGTGCTCTTGCCCGAGCCCGGCGTACCCGGCATGATCATTGCCTGGTCGCCGAAGGCGACGGTGCCCGCGTGCAGCATCATGTAGCGGTGTGCGCTGGTGGCGATGCACCAGTTGAGGCCCCATTCGTACAAGGGGAAGGCGTTTTCGGCCGGCTGCGGCTCGAACGGCCGCATGCCATCGATCTCGAACAGGATCTGCGGCCGGAACCACCGGCGCAGGTTACGTGGACGCGAGATCTCGAATGTCGTAATCGAGCACGCTGCGGCGCCATCGTCGCGCAACACTGTCGCGATAAAAGTAGCTCAGGGTGTCGAGAAAAGCAGTATCGGAGGAAGTAACGCCAACCAGGAACGGGCCTACACCAAAGGTCAAGTTTTGATTTTTCAAAACAGATCTGGCCTGGATGCGGCGCGCCAATCAGCAGGGATGATTCTCGGACTCTATCAAATCGGCGTCTTCGAGGTTGCGCAAAGCTTCGGTCAAACGGTCGGTATTCCGTCGTCGAGATCCACCGGCCCGGCCAGTCTTTCTACCAGCTCCAGTGCCGTGGCAGGAGATGGACCGATTGCCTCGAGCAACAAGGCAGGCAGTTCAGTCAGGAAGTGGGTCTCGCCAGTGGCCGGATCGAAAACTGGAACGGGCTCAAGTCTGCTCCCCATATCAACTCCGGGCCACGACGATTCCACACCGCGCCACGCTCGCGGATTATGGGCACATTGTAGGGTCGGCCGAACAAAGACAGGATGCAAGGATAATCTGGTTGCTGCCTGGCCCACCATCAGCAAGAGAAACATAATGTTTCGGATAAGAATCCTTCCGATATCGATCGATCCCGTATCATCAGCGGTCGATTTCACAACCTTCGCCCAGTAGTGCCGTTTTCCGCCGCGTTGGGTAGCGCATCCGTTTTCTTGCCTGCATCCGTATAGATCTTAAGTCTTTCGAGTTTATTTTTATTTTGCTTGACATTAAAAATTTCGACGCCGCCTTCCAAATCTGCGCCTTGGTGGAAATAACGATCCTGATACTTCACGATATATCCCATCTTCGGAAAGTCTGGAGGACACGCTACTCCATCAACCGCGTAAAAATTGGTTGGGTCCGCTAGGTCCCACGATCGCCGCTTTGTATCTTCTACTACCAGCCCACCGGTGCCGAACGGAGGCGCTACCGCAGCATCAGCTGTTTCAAAAGGCCCAAAATTTGACGGGCGCTTCATCGGGTCTCTCGCATTCTCCACGCACTGATACGCGCTGCTGGCCAAGGCGTCACCCGGGCCGCAACGTCACCACCACCGGCGCGGCCGACAGCGCCTTGAACAATCTGCGCCTGTTGTCTGAAATCTTGTCGTCGTGAGCCGCCATCGCCACTACTCTCCTAGATGCGCGGAAAAACATGCACATTTAGTGCCATGCGCTATGTCCTTGTTAAACAAGGCACCTGTTCCCTGACTCGGGTATTCAGCCCGGCAAACTGTCAATTTTTCTGACACTCGCCTGGGAATGCCGATGCCGCGCGCGCACCGATCGCACCGTCGCGAGAGTCTACACGGGTCACACGGCGCTGCAAGCGATCGCCGGTCTGACCTGGCTACAGCGCCGGCAGCACCCGCGCCGCCACGAACTCCCCGAGCGCCGACACCGCCGGCCGCCTGCGCCCGACCTCGACGATGTAACCCAGGGTCCGCGGGATATCCGCCAGATAACCCGGTTTGCCGTCGCGATGATTCAGCCGGGCGAAGATGCCGGCCGCCTTCAGGTGGCGCTGCACGCCCATCAGGTCGAACCATTCGCGGAATGTGGCCTCGTCCGTTGCACCCAGCAGCCCCGCCGAACTCGCCTCGCGATAATAGTCACCGACCCAGCCATCGACCTGCTCTGGCGGCCAGCTGACATAGCAGTCACGCAGCAGCGACACCAGGTCGTAGGTGACCGGGCCGGCGACGGCATCCTGGAAGTCGATGACACCGGGGTTCCGGGTATCCAGCTGCATGAGATTGCGGGAATGAAAGTCCCGATGGACACACACAACCGGCTGCGCCAGGGCATTCTGGATCAGGTGTTCGAAGGTTTGCCGCAGCATGCCGCGCTCATCTTCATTGAGCTCCATGCCCAGATGCCTTCCCAGCAGCCAGTCCGGGAAAAGCTGCATCTCGCGCTGCAGCATCGCGCGATCGTAGGCCGGCAGGCCCTCGACCGGGGCCGCCGTCTGCAGCCTCAGCAGGGCGCTCGTCGCATCGGCATAGAGGGAGTCGACCGAATCCTGGTTCAGGGCGTCGAGATAGGAGCGGGTACCCAGGTCCTCCAGCAGCAGGAAACCCTGCTCCAGGTCCTGCTCGAAGATCTGCGGCACATGCAGCCCGGCCTGCGCCATGCGCCCGGCGATCTCGACGAAGGGACGGCAGTCCTCTTTTTCCGGCGGCGCGTCCATCGCGATCCGGGTGACGCCACCCGGGAGCGAAACCCGGAAATAGCGGCGGAAGCTCGCATCGGCCGATGCCGGCTCGATATCGTATTGCGTCAAGCCGCATGACAGCTCGAGCCAACGCTCGAGCTGTCGCTGACGTTCTGGCATAAGAGTCCCCGAAACGGTCGTGGGCCGCCGATGCGGCGACCAGGGAAGAATTGAAGAAAACCTTATTCTATGAGATTTTAGCGACCGCTATCGCACCGTCATTCAGGCATCCGGCGACCTGAGACCCGCCCACAGCGCGGGCAGAAAAAGGGTTAACGGGCCGCACATTGGAAATCGCGAAGAACAACCAGGTGTCAGGGATCAAACGGACCATCCGCCCAAAAACACTGCGCGCGGCAATACGTGGTGCGACTTCGCCGCTGGCGGCGGGTCTCGCCGGCCTCGTTTTGTGGCACGGCAGCACCTTCGCCGAGCAGTCGATATGGGACTGCCGCGTCGGCCCCGGTGGCAGCGGCTGGCAATGCGATCAGCTGGCACCTGATCCCGCCAAAGCGGCAGCAGGCGCGCCCGAGGCTGAAAGCGCCGTGTTGGCCGACCCGGAAAGCCCCCAACCCGCGGCGCCGCCCCGGCAGGTACCCGAACAGGCCGCGCCGCGGCCTCAACCGGCGGCACCATCCGAACCGCCCCCGCAACCGGCAGAGAGCAAGCCAGCCCCGCCGTCCGGCACCGAAACCGAGGGCCTGTCGCGGGCGACAACGGATGCTGCAGCACCCGGCTCAGCGATATCTGCAGCCGCGGCCCCTGCCATCCGAAACCCGACAACCGGTCGAACCGGCCGCCCCCGCCGCGAGTCCCCCGGTGACCGAAACCACCGTGAGCGAGACGAGCACGCCGGACCGGGCCGCCATGCAGGCACTTCAGGACGGCCCCGCGCCCGACCTGCCGGACCCTTCCGGGACCCCGGCGGAACAGGACACGTCCACCACGCCGGTGGTACAGACGCCCGATCCCACCCATATCACGGCGAAACCGGGGCCGATCGCGGCACGAATCGACGACGGGATCGACTGGGACACCTGCCGACCGGCGTTGACGGACCCAGGGTACCGCTCTCGAAGGACGCGCTGACCTCCACCCCGGTCGACATCAGCGCGGATGGCGCCGTGGCCGAACTGGATGAAGAGAAGACCATGTTCAGCGGCGCGGTCGAGCTGGTGCAGGGTGATGTGCAGATGTACGCCGATGAACTGGTGGTGGATCGCGCCAGCGGGGTCGTCGACGCGAAAGGCGACGTCCTGATGCTTCACCCCGATATCCGTGTTGCCGGCGGGGCCGCAAGCTATCAGCTGGCGAACGGACATGGGCAGATCGAACAGGCCAGCTACCGGATTCCCTCGACCCAGGCACGCGGCGATGCCGGACGCGCAGAGCTGCTCGGCGAGGGGCGCAGCAAGTACCAGGAGATCACCTACACCACCTGCCGGCCCGGGGACTCGGACTGGTTGCTGACCGCCGAAGCGCTGGAACTGGACCAGGTGGAAGGTCTGGGTACCGCGCGCAATGCCAGCATGCGGTTCCTCGGTGTACCGATCCTGTACGCGCCGATCTTCACCTTCCCGATCGACGACCGGCGGCGCTCGGGCCTGCTGGTCCCCTCGATCGGGCAGAGCGACAAGACCGGCATTGATGTCAGGGTTCCCTATTACTTCAACCTGGCGGAAAACTACGATCTAACCCTGACACCCAGGATAATGTCGAAACGTGGCGTGATGCTCGGCGGCGAGTTCCGTTTCCTGACCGAGAAAACCGGCGGCACCCTGGCGGCGGAATACCTGCCCGACGATCGCGAATTCAACAACGAGGCCCGCATCGGCGCCTCACTGAACAGCTACGCGCAGCTGAATGCGCGGTCCAGCGCCAACCTGCGGCTCAACTACGTCTCCGACGATGAGTACCTCAACGACTTCGGCACCAGCCTGGCGGCGACCAGCGCGACACACCTCGAGCGCGCCGGCGAGGTGCGCTACTTCGGCAAGACCTGGGATTTCCTCGGGCGCATCCAGCACTACCAGACGATCGACCCGGCGATCCCGGCGGTCGCCCGCCCCTACAGCCGGCTGCCACAACTGCTGCTTGGACTGGAGAACCCGGATGGCTTAGCCGGCACCACCTATCTGCTCGGGGCCGAGTACGTGAACTTCGACCGGAAGAATGCGCTGCACGGCTCCCGTGTCGACCTTTTCCCGGCGATCAGCCTGCCGTTGCGCAACAGCTGGAGTTTCGTCGAACCCAAGGTCGGGGCGCGCTACACCGCCTATCAACTCGCGGATACGCCGGCAGGGATAGGCGACTCACCCACCCGTTTCATGGGCATGTTCAGCGTCGACAGCGGCATGTATTTCGATCGCAGCGCCAACTATTTCGGTACAGACACGACCCAGACCCTGGAGCCACGCATGTACTACCTGTACGTGCCCTACCGCGATCAGGATGACCAGCCGCTGTTCGACACCGCGAAATTCGACTTCAGGTACGACAATCTGTTCAGAGACAACCGCTTCAACGGTCCCGACCGTTTCGGTGATGCAAACCAGGTCACCCTGGCGTTGACCAATCGCACTATCTCGGGTGAAACCGGAGAGGAGCTGCTGCGCGCGAGCATCGCGCAGACGATCTACTTTGAAGACCGCAGGGTGACCCTGCTCCCGGGGGCACCACCCGAAACCGACAGCACTTCGCCATTGCTCGGGGAGCTGTCCGCACAGCTGGGTGCAGGCTGGCACACGCGGGCCGGCCTTGCATGGAACCCGCACCAGGGCAGCAACGGGACCGTCGACCAATCGCTGGTGGAGTTCGGCTACCGCGACGGCGAGCGTCATTTGTTCAATGCCGCCTACCGCATGCGCAAAGACGTCACCGAGCAGACCGACTTCGCCGCTTTCTGGCCGCTCGGCGACCAGGCCACCCTGATCGGGCGCTACAACTACTCGCTGAGAGACAACCGGGTGATCGAGGCGCTCGCGGGTGTAGAGTACGGCCGCTGTTGCTGGAAGGTGCGTGCGCTGGTGCGCCAGTACGCTGACGGCACCGGAGACGACCAAAACGTCTCCTTCCTGTTGCAACTCGAACTGAACGGGCTCGGCCGTTTCGGTGACGACATCGATCAAATCCTTGAACGCGGGATCTACGGTTACCGCGAGGTACGGCTATGAAGAGAGCAAAGGTCACTGGACTGATACTGGCAGCGCTGCTCGCCTGCACGCTGGCCACCGTTGCGGTTGCCGAAAATGAACCCCCCGTCCTGATCGATCGCATCATCGCGGTCGTCGGTGATGACGTGGTGATGCTCAGTGAACTGCGTATGGAGTCCATCAAACTTCACCAACAGCTCGAGCAGAAAGGGGTATCTCCGATGCCCAGCACTGCGGCCATCCAGCAAAAGGCCTTTGAGTCCCTGGTGTTGATCAAGCTGCAGCTCGCCGAGGCCGCGCGACTCGGCATCGAGGCCAACGAGGAAACGGTCAACCAGGCACTGAACGCGATCGCCGCCAACAACCAGATGAGCCTGCAGGAGCTGTCCGAGGCGCTGGAGGCGGAGGGCATGGATTTCCAGACGTTTCGGGACACCATGCGGGACGAGATCATCGTCCGTCAGCTACGCAACCGCGAGGTAACCAATCGCATCCAGGTGACCAAATCCGAGGTGGACAGCTATCTGGAGCGAGCCGGCGGTGCAGACGGCCGCACCGCGGTCCGCCTCCTTTACATCATGATTGCGACACCCGATGGCGCATCCCCGGCACAGCGGGAAGAGGCCCGCGTTCTGGCGACCCAGCTCGTCGACCGCCTGCGTGCCGGCGAAAACTTTCGCTCCCTCGCACAGCAGTTCTCGAACGACCAGAGCGCATTGCAGGGCGGGGACCTCGGCTGGCTCGACGTCAACAGCATTCCGCCGCTGCTTCAGTCATACGTCGCAAAGATGAGCACGGGTGACACCGAGGGACCGATCGCCGCCGGAAGGGGCTTTCACATCATTCAGCTCGAAGAGGTACGCAGCGATGCCTCGAACATCGTGCGCCAGACCCACGCCCGCCACATCCTGATCAGAACCAACGAGGTCACATCGGACGAACATGCCCGCGCGCGACTGACCCAGTTGCGCGAGAGGATCATCGGTGGCGACGATTTCGACGCCCTGGCGCGCGCCAATTCGGATGACAAGGCCTCTGCGATCAAGGGCGGCGACCTCGGCTGGTCGACCCCCGGCAACCTGGTGCCGGAATTCGAGGAACAGATGGATGCGCTGCCCATAGACGGCGTCAGCCAGCCGTTCGAGACCCAGTTCGGCTGGCACATCGTCCAGGTCCTCGGGCGGCGAGACTATGATGCGACAGACGAGACCCGTCGTGACCAGGCACGCAAGGCGGTTCGCGACGAAAAGTCCGCGGAGGCCTTGGAAAACTACCTGCGCAAACTGCGCGACGAGGCCTACATCGAGCTGCGTCTGGACGACGAGACGAACTGAGATGTCAAGCAAGGCGCCAATCAACGCCTTGGCCCTGACCGCCGGAGAACCCGCCGGCATAGGCCCCGACCTGTGTGTCCTGATCGCCCAGCAGAAGTGGCCGGTACCCCTTGTGGTGATTGGCGACCCTGCCCTGCTGCACGAACGTGCGGCCCTGCTCGGCCTGCCACTGCAACTGCATGCGGTCGACACCCGTATCCCCACGCAGCCTGCCGAGGCCGGCAGCCTGTATGTGGCGGCCGTGGCATTGGCGACCGCAAGTCGCTGCGGCACGCTGGACAGCAGCAACGCGGGGTATGTTCTGGACACCCTCAGGCATGCGGCTCAAGGCTGTCTCGACGGCCGCTACGCCGCCATGGTGACGGCGCCCGTGCACAAGGGCATTATCAACGAAGCCGGCATCGCATTTACCGGGCATACCGAGTTCCTTGCGGGGCTCACCGGCGGCCACCCGGTGATGATGCTGAGCTGCCCCGGACTGAGGGTTGCACTTGCGACCACTCATCTTCCATTGCGCGAGGTCGCGGACGCCATCACGGCCAACACGATCGAGCGCGTGCTGCGGATTCTCGATCATGATCTGCGCACGCGTTTCGGGATCGTCAACCCGCGAATCCTGGTGTCCGGCCTGAACCCGCATGCAGGCGAAGGCGGGCATCTGGGAACAGAGGAGATCGAGGTGATCGAACCGGTCGTGCGGCGACTCCGCGAGGCCGGAATGCGCCTGGAAGGGCCGTTGCCCGCGGACACGCTTTTTACCGAATCCAGGCTGAAGGACACCGATGCCGTGCTGGCGATGTACCACGACCAGGGCTTGCCGGTGCTCAAGTACAGGGGGTTCGGCGAGGCGGTGAACATCACCCTGGGGCTGCCGATCATTCGCACCTCGGTGGATCACGGCACCGCGCTGGATCTCGCCGGGACCGGCCGATGCGACCCAGGCAGCATGCAGGCGGCCATCCGGGCCGCTATCCGGATGGCGACTGCGACCGCGGGTCAGCGGGTTTCACCCGGACCGGACTGAACCGCGGGCCCACCGGTGTCCCGGTTCAGCGGAAGTCCCACACGAAAAGGCGCAATCTTCCGCTGACCTGTCAAGACGCTGACCGTCATCCGACGAAGCCTGCGCCTGGATTCCGATGGTCACGCACAGCGCGAGCACGACCGCCAGCACCAGTACCCCAAAAGGATCGGCCTTTCCCGAGGAAAGACGCATCGAAACATTCATGACATCGTCCTCCAATCAAACTTCGGGGGCATACTGCCCCATTGCACAAAACGTAAAACGGGCGCCGGGTCACGTATCGACCGACCGCCATCGGCAACCCCGGTACGCGCCCCCGGACTCATTTTTTTGCCGGGGAACCGGCCTTGTCCTCGACGGCGCCGGCTGATTTGAGGGCCTCGGCCACCTCGGTGTGGCCGGCGAGCGTCGCGCGCGCCAGGGCCGACCTGCCGGCCCCATCCTTGAGATTCACGTCGGCGCCAGCTGCCAGCAACACCTCCACCAGCTGTTTGTGGCCGAACGCACTTGCCGCCATCAGGGCGGAGGTCCCCGCATTGTCCACGGCATCCACATCCGCCCCTGCAGCAAGCAGCACCAGCGCCGTCCGCCGGTTGCCGTTGAATCCGGCCATGACCAGCACCGGCCGCCCGGAACCGTTCTTGGTGTTGGCATCCACCCCCTGCACCAGCAGGTCGCGTACCTCGGACGCCTTGCCGGCAGTCGCCGCGGCAACCAGCCTGGCGGACGCATCGTATGCAAACGCGGGCACGAGAAGGCAGAAACCGACTGCTATCCAGAACAACCTGAACACGAGCTCTGTCCTCAACTCAACCATGAAACCCGCCAATAGCGGAGAAGCCAACGTGGCAATCGTTATTGATGTCGGCAGCAAGGGCCTGAGCTGTAACGCACTTGCTTTTCCTTCCCGCGGACAGTAGCTTGCCGGATCATCTGGAAGAGAGTCAGCCACATGACCGAACAAGACACACACAAACTCGACGTCGGGGTGGAGACCACTTACATCGACGATCAATCCGACCCGGACGCGGACCGCTACGTTTTTGCCTACACGATCACGATCAGCAACATCGGCAAAACGCCGGCGAAACTGCTCAAGCGGCACTGGCTGATCACGGACTCGAACGGCAAGATCCAGGAGGTTCGCGGCGACGGCGTGGTGGGAGAGCAACCCTACCTGCGGCCCGGGGAGGTATTCCGCTATACCAGCGGCACCGTGATCGAGACGCCGGTCGGCACCATGGAAGGCGAATACGAGATGCTCGGCGATGACGGCCGGTCATTCCTGGCACCGATTGACCGGTTCCCGCTGTCCGTGCCGCGGGTCCTTCACTGATCTTAGACACAAGGCAGGTCCGAACTTGGCCACGTATGCCATCGGCGACATCCAGGGATGCTATGACGAACTCAGGCATGCCCTGGACGATGCCGGGTTCGAACCCGGACGCGATACACTTTGGTGCGTGGGTGACCTGGTCAATCGCGGCCCCAAGTCACTCGAGGTCCTGCGCTTCGTTCGCGAACTCGGCGAGACGGCGGTATGCGTGCTCGGCAACCACGATCTGCACCTGCTGGCGCTGGCTGCCGGCAACCAGACAAGCACAAGGGCGACAGCAGCCTGAATGCGGTTCTCGAGGCACCCGATCGCGAGGAACTGCTGGACTGGCTGCGCTGGCGACCATTGCTCCACTACGATCCCGGGCTGGACTTCCTGATGGTGCATGCGGGCCTGCCACCGCAATGGGACCTGGAGACGGCCAGCGCCTGCGCCCGCGAGGTGGAGTCCGTACTGCGCGGCAGTGGGTATCGGGACTACCTGATGCAGATGTACGGCAACAAGCCCAATCGCTGGGACCCCGGGCTTTCCGGCATGGACCGCTGGCGGTTCATCACCAACTGCTTCACCCGGCTGCGCTTCTGCGATTTAGACGGTCGCCTGAAACTCAAGGAAAAGGGACCACCCGGCAGCCAGTCCAAGGGACGTCTACCCTGGTTTGCGCATCCGCGGCGCGCGAGCAGCCAGCAGCGGATCGTCTTCGGCCACTGGTCGACCCTCGGTTATCTTGCCGGGTACAACGTCTGGGCTCTGGACAGCGGCTGCCTCTGGGGCGGCGCCCTGACCATGCTCAGGCTCGACCAGTCCCCACCCGCCGCGCGCTCCACACCGTGCAGAGGCTGGCTGGATCCTGCGCCCTTCGCCTGAGGCGCGCAGCGATCGCCATTTCGGTGGGCACCCGAGCGGCTGCAGCAGTGATCACGATGTATCAGGACAACTTCATGCCGCGCGTGACATTGCGGCCGTAGAAGATCTCCAGCATCTCGCCGGATCTTTTCCGTGATGGTGCGCTGCTCCTTGGGCGGTACGCAGTCGTCTGGACCCTATCAAGGAAGTCGCCAAGACGATCAAGGTTCGCAGCAGAGGTTTCCGTAACAAACAGCGGTTTGCCAATGCAGATCTACTTCCACCTTGGTGGACTGGATCTTTATCCGGAACAAGTACGCAGGTGAGAGTACCCACTCGATCAGGGGAAGAGCCGATATTGAAGCTGAGGGTCTTGGTGAGATTGTTGAACCCGTGCAGCTTGATCTTTTTCGACTTCGGCATTGCCGCTGGCCCGGAGAAACAACGGCAGTTAAATTACGCTGATACACTTATGGGAAAAAGTGCTTAGTTGAGGCCCTTCAGCTGTTCCCACTGGCTGACTTCGGGGTGATGAATCATCTGCACCAGGGTGCCGTCCGGGTCGTAGCAATAGAAGCTTCGTGCACCGTCCCGGTGGTCCCGGGGCTCGCTGCGGATACGCACCTGATGCCCCTTCAGCCAGGCGAACCAGTGGTCGACCGATTCCGCACTGTCGAGGAAGAACCCGATGTGATCCAGCCGCTGTGACGCCTCTTCACGCCTCGATTCCGGCTCGGCCTGGTGCAGGGCCAGGTTGTCGCCGCCCGAAGTCATGTACACATTGTGCTCATCCGGGCGCCACTCGACCTCCATGCCGAGCAGATCCACGTAGAAACGCTCACAGGCCGCCATGTCGCGCACGAACAGGGCGACATGGCGCATACCGAAACCCAGTCCCGGACGGCTCACTCGACCTCCACTATCTCAAAATCATGGGTGATCTCGGCCATTGCGCCGAGCATGATGGATGCCGAGCAGTATTTCTCCGCGCTCATCTCCACCGCACGGGCCACCGCCTTCTCGGTCAGGCCCTTGCCGGCGATCCGAAAGTGGGCATGGATGCGGGTGAAGACCTTGGGGTCCACCTCGGCGCGCTCCGCCTCCAGTTCCACCTCGCAGAACGAGACATGGTGCCGGCCGCGGCGAAGTATGTGCAGCACGTCGAATTCGGTGCACCCGCCCATACCCATCAGCAGCATCTCCATCGGGCGAACACCGAGATTGCGGCCGCCGCTCTCGGGGGGGCCGTCCATCACCAGGGCATGCCCGCTGCCCGACTCGGCCAGCATCGTTACCCCCTCCACCCATTTTATCCTTGCTTTCATTGGCGCCACGTCACAAAAACCACGTGATGAGGCTAGCACAGTTCGACAATATCGATCAGCCTGCCTAGAATCCGGAGAGTTATCCAAGTTGACGACCATGCCGCAGACTACCTCCCACAGCATTGCAAAACCGCCGCCGCAGGATCCGGACTGGCTCAAGCCCTTCCTGGCGCACTGCCATCGTCGACGCTACCCCGCAAAGACCGATTTCATCCACCCCGGCGACCCGGCAGACAGTCTGTTCTACCTGGTTTCCGGCCAAGTCACGATTTTCATCGAGGACGAGGATGGGCGCGAGATCATCCTTACGTATCTGAACAAGGGCGATTTTATCGGTGAGATGGGCCTGTTCATGCCGATGCCGAAACGTTCTGTCATGGTGCGCACGCGCAGTTCCTGCGAACTGGCCGAGATCTCCTACAACAAGCTGGAACAGCTTTTCGAGGGCGACCTGCGCGCCTATATCAAGGACATCCTTTACGCGCTCGGCCGTCAACTCACCGACCGCCTCGCCGCCACCAGTCAGAAGGTCAGCCATCTTGCCTTCCTCGATGTCACCGGCCGCATTGCCGGCACCCTGCTGGAATTGTGTAAACAACCGGACGCCATGACCCACCCGGACGGCATGCAGATCCGCATAACCCGGCAGGAGATCGGACGCATCGTCGGCTGCTCGAGAGAAATGGCCGGACGGGTGCTGAAGGATCTCGAAGAGCGCGGCCTCGTTGACGTCAAGGGCAAGACCATCGTCGTGTTCGGCACACGCTGAGGCTGCGTTCAAGGGCGCTGTTTGTCCGCCGCTATCTTTTTGACATCCAGATGGCGGCCAGACACCGGAAAGCCCGATGCCAGACAGTTCCCCCTTCCACGAAAGTCAGAAGCTGGTGCGTTGCCAGGTGGCCAACCGCTACCGGGAGGCCAGCATCCGCTTTATCGAGATCGACGCATTCAAGCTGTGGGAATACCTGATGACCACGAAGCACGGCCTCAAGGTAGGCGAACCGAGCCTTTGCCTTTGGGTCGCCGACAGCGAATACGGACGCAACGCCAATGTGTTCGAACACGCGGGTGAGGTCGAGCCGGTCGATCGCATCGTGGTCGATCTTTTCGATCACGAATACGGGTTTTCACAGACCACCTCACGCTACGCGGGCAGGCCCGAGACCGACAAGGTGGTGCAGATCCTGCGCTCGCATATACCGGCGGACCTGTGTAACTCCGAGGCCTGCGACATCAGAGTGGTGAAAGGGCAGGTCGTGCGGCATGCGCACCCGAAGGCAAACCGCAATATCCTGATGGGTCTGCAGGGCTGACGGGCCTATACGAACAGCTCGGCCAGGCGCGCACCCGGATCCCTGGCCCGCATGAAGGCCTCACCGACCAGGAAGGCATTTACCCGGTGGTCGCGCATCAGTTGCACGTCACCTGGGGCCAGGATACCGCTCTCGGTCACCACCAGGCGGTCTGAAGGGATACCCGCCAACAGGTCCAGCGTGGTCCGCAGGCTTACCTCGAAGGTCCGCAGGTTGCGGTTGTTGATACCGATCAGCCGATTGTCCGTCTGCAACGCGCGCTCGAGCTCCTCTCCGTCGTGCACCTCGATCAGCACGTCCATACCGAGCTGGTGAGCGAGATCGTTCAAGGCATGCAGCTGCGCATCATCGAGGCAGGCGACAATCAGCAGGATGCAATCGGCCCCGATCGAGCGCGCCTCCACCACCTGGTAGGGATCTACGATGAAATCCTTGCGGATTACCGGCAGGTCGCAGGCCGCGCGCGCGGCCTGCAGGTAGACGTCAGCGCCCTGGAAGAAATCCACATCGGTCAGGACCGACAGGCAGGCCGCCCCTCCCCGCGCGTAGCTCCGCGCGATCTCGGCCGGTCGGAAATCCTCGCGCAGCACCCCCTTCGAAGGGGAGGCCTTCTTGATCTCGGCGATCACCGCCGGCAAACCGCCATCGACCCTGGCCTGCAGTGCCCTGACAAAACCACGCGGTGCATCGACCTCCGCCAGGCCCTCAAGCAGGTCAGCCTGCGTCACGCGCGCGCTGCGCTCGGCGATCTCTTCGTGCTTGCGCGCGACGATTTTTTTCAGGATATCGGGCGTGTCAGTCATAGTTTCGGTCTGTCTTGATGGGACACAGGGTGCACAGAGAAGACGCAGAGGTCACAGAGGCTACCAAGTCAGCAAAATTCAAGTGGAGCCTTGGCCAGCGGCCATCCGCACACTTCTACGCAACAGTTCGAGCAAACTCTGCGCACGCTGTGGGTCTCTGCGCCCTCTGCGTCCCAATCATTCGAAACTCTGTGTAAGTACCACGAGGCGATCGAGCCGGTTGCGTGCCTCGCCGCTGGCGATGGCCCGGTCGGCCATGCGGATACCCTCCTTCAGGGATCCGGCCAGGCCTGCCACGTAGATCGCCGCACCGGCGTTCAGCATCACGATGTCGCGCGCCGGACCCGGGGTGTCATCGAGCACAGCGATGATGGTCTTTACGCTGTCTTCGGGACCGTCTGCTCGGATGCTGTCGAGCGCGCTGCGGGCGATGCCGAAATCCTCCGGCCGGATGGAGAAACGCCGCACCGAACCGTCCTTGAGCTCGGCCACCTCGGTCCTGTCGCCGATACTGATCTCATCCAAACCGTCGTGGGAATGCACCACCATGACATGCCGACTGCCCAGCTTGCGCAGGACCTCGGCCAGGGGTTCCAGAAGCTCGTCGCTGAAAACCCCGAGCAACTGGTTGGGCACACCGGCCGGGTTGGTCAGCGGCCCCAGGACGTTGAACACGGTGCGCACGCCCATCTCGCGGCGGGGCCCGATCGCATGCTTCATCGCGCTGTGATGGCCCGGTGCGAACATGAACCCGACTCCGACCTCGCGCACGCATTGCCCGACCTGGTCGGAGGAGAGGTCGAGCCGCAGCCCGGCCGTTTCCAGCGCATCCGCACTGCCCGACTTGCTCGATACGGAGCGGTTGCCGTGCTTGGCGACATGACAGCCGGCGGCCGCGGCCACGAACATGCTGGCAGTCGATACGTTGAATGTCCCGGAGGCGTCGCCGCCGGTGCCGACGATATCGACCGTGTGCGCCAGACCGCTGATATCGACGCCGGAGGCAAGCTCGCGCATGACGCCGGCGGCCGCGGCGATCTCGCTCACCGTCTCGCCTTTCATGCGCAGGCCGACCAGGAACCCCCCGATCTGGGCGGGCGTGGCACCACCGGTCATGATGGTGTGCATTACCGAGGTCATCTCATCGGCATCCAGGTTTCGGCGCTCGATGACTCGGGCGATGGCCTGTTTTATATCCATGGTCGACGCATCCTCTCAGTATTAAGTGTTGAGTTGTGAGTTGAGGCGCGTGCTCTTGACCCAAATGTCCACGACACAAACCCGAACTTCAAAACTCTCATTTTCTTCCGTCGAGAAAGTTCTTCAGCATCTGGTGCCCATGCTCGGTCAGGATCGATTCCGGGTGGAACTGCACGCCCTGCACATCCAGCTCGCGATGACGGATCCCCATGATCTCGTCTTCGACACCGTCCCGTTCGGTCCAGGCGGTCACCTCCAGGCACTCTGGCAGGCTCGCGCGTTCGATCACCAGCGAATGATAGCGGGTGGCCTCGAAGGGATTGGGCAGATCGGAAAACACCCCGACCGAGGCATGATGGATCGGCGAGGTCTTGCCGTGCATCACAGCACGCGCGTGCACGACCCTGCCACCGAAGGCCTGACCGATCGACTGGTGCCCCAGGCACACCCCGAGGATCGGGATCCTGCCTGCAAAGGCCCTGATCGCCTCGACAGACACCCCGGCCTCATTCGGCGTGCAGGGCCCCGGCGAGATCACGAGTTGGCGCGGATTTAGCGCTGCAATCCCTGCGACGTCGATCTCGTCGTTGCGCACGACCCTGACCTCAGCGCCCAGCTCACCGAAATACTGCACGATGTTGAAGGTGAAGGAGTCATAGTTGTCGATCATCAGAACATGATTTCTACTTTCTTGAATCCATTGAAATTAATCTGTGAATATTGCCGGATCTACCCGCAAATCTACCCGCATTCATCGGGAGTATGACCCTCGATAACCGCCAGGATAAATCGAGCAAAACAGTATAAGGGATCACCGGCCACGGCGATAACCATAGCCAGAAGGCGTGCCCTGAGACTTCCGTTTCCACCCCAGTGCTCTCAACGTGATTCACTCAGCTTAGGGTACCGCCAACAATCAGATGTTAGGCACCATGAAACACTGCTGTCAGTCGTAATTCACCTGGCTAATAACTCCTCATCAACAGCTCGTGCCCTCAGCCAACAAACCGGCTATATTCCATCCCACCCAGCAAGAGCCATCCCACACTCGTTAGCTCTCCCACACAACCTGACGCAACATGGTCAGTCCTCCTCCCGCTGGCAGGGGTGGCTGCCGAGGCCTGCCTCGGCCAGGGCTACGGCACGAAACACCGCCCGTCCCTTGTCCATCGTCTCTTTCCACTCGAGATCCGGCACCGAATCGGCCACCACCCCGGCCCCGGCCTGGATGTGCAGCTGACCATCCTTGATCACCGCGGTGCGGATGGCGATGGCGGTATCCATATTCCCGTTCCACGAAAGATACCCGACCGCGCCGGAATAGACGCCGCGCTTGACCGGCTCGAGTTCGTCGATGATCTCCATCGCCCGGATCTTCGGCGCGCCGGATACCGTGCCGGCCGGGAAGGTGGCGCGCAACACGTCGATGGCACTCATCCCGGCATTCAGCTGGCCGGTCACGTTCGAGACGATATGCATCACGTGCGAGTAGCGTTCGATCGCCATCTTGTCGGTCAGCCTGACTGTCCCGACCTTCGCCACCCGCCCCGCGTCGTTGCGACCCAGGTCGATCAGCATCAGGTGCTCGGCCAGTTCCTTGGGATCGGCAAGCAGTTCGGCCTCGAGTTCGCGATCCTCCTCCTCGGTACGACCACGCCGGCGCGTACCGGCGATCGGGCGCACCGTCACCTCGTTGTCTTCGAGCCGGACCAGGATCTCGGGTGAGGAACCCACGACCTGGAACTCGTCGAAGTCGAGGAAGTACATATAGGGTGAGGGATTGAGTCCGCGCAGTGCGCGGTAAAGATCCAGCGGTTTGGCCGCAAAGGGTATCGAGAGGCGCTGCGAGATCACCACCTGCATGCAGTCACCGTCCAGGATGTACTGCCTGATCCGCGCGACCGCACGCTTGAACCCCGCCTCGGTGAAGCCGGAAACGAAATCCGCTTCGCTCACCTCCCGTCGCTCCTGTGGACGATGCCTCGGGGCACCCTTCTGCATGCGCTCGATCAGGGCGGTGAGACGCTGGTTGGTGCCCTGCAGGGTATCGCCGCGCTCGACATCCGCATGCACGATCAGATACATCTGACCGCTCAGGTTGTCGAACACCACCACCTCATCCGCGACCATCAGGAGGATATCCGGACACCCCAGTGGGTCCGGCTTGTCGGGGTTGCGCAGACGCGGTTCGATATAGCCGACTGTGTCGTAGCCGAAGTATCCGACGAGACCCCCACAGAAACGCGGCAGATCTTCGAGTTCGGGCACACGGTAACGCGCCTTGAATTGCTCGACGAAGGCAAGAGGGTCCTCGACCATCACGCTCTCGACCGGCTTCCGATTGGTTTCTATCGTGACCTGCGAACCCTTGACCTTGAGCAGGGTGCGGCAGGGCAGACCGATGATCGAATATCGGCCCCATTTTTCGCCGCCCTGCACGGACTCGAACAGAAATCCGAATGGGCCATCGACCAGTTTCAGGTAGACGCTGAGCGGCGTATCGAGGTCGGCAAGCACCTCGCAAACCACGGGTATGTGGTTGTAGCCCTGTGCAATCAGGGCATCGAATTCATCGGGGGTCATTTTTCACTCCACACAAAAAGACGCTGCGACACCAAACGGGACGCTCAGCTGCGCCATCGCGTATCGGGCAGAACCATCTTGTTGTGTGTGAGCTCGTTCATTGGCCGGACATCGGGCAGGGACTGTTCAGTGCGTCAACCATAACCATAAATGCCTTTATCGCCAAGACCTTCCCAAGGATTTACCCGGCCTGGGCCCGGCGATCCGACGGCAGAGGGAAAAAGAATATTGACATTTTAGTATTTGCTTATATACTTGTCCCTCATCGGCGCACTGAAACCAGCGCCGGCCGCAGACCAGAGCGGCAACAGAATTTGTTAACGAGCACATGCTCACCAAAAAACTTGGAGATTACTTTCATGAAAAAGATCATCGCTATCGTTGCCGTCATCGCTTCTGCCCAGGCTTCCGCATGGTGGGGTAACGGTTACAACAACGACTATAACAATGGCTACGGTTACGGCAACGGCTACAGCAACGGCGTCATGGACGGTACCGGCGACGCTTCCGGCGAAGGCACCTTCAGCATGAGCTTCTCGGGTCGCGGCAACACCAACATGCGCGGCTACGGAAACGGCTATGGCTACGGCGACGGTCGCGGCAACGGCTACAACTACTCGGCTCCTGGCTACGGCTACGCCCCTTATGGCTACGCTCCGCCGGCTCCTGTTGCACCGGTCGCTCCGGTTGCACCGCAGGCCGAAGCCGCCGAGTAATTGCGCCTTCGGGTGTAGTTACCGACCGCCAGCGCGGTCACTAAAAACCCCGCACCTCGGTGCGGGGTTTTTTCGTCCCCGGCCAAACGCCAGAAACACGACTCAGATCAACGCGGCCAACTCGGCCATCGAGTCGATGACTGCATCGGGCGCATAGTTGCGAATGTCCTCGCCATGGTTGTATCCGTAGCTCATGCAGACGATCTGAAAGCCCGCCGCGCGCGCTGCGGTCACGTCGCTTTTCGAGTCACCCAGCATCATGGATTCGGCCGGCTCCACCCCGAAGTGCGCCGCGGCATGCAGCAAAGGCTGCGGATCCGGCTTCTTCACCGTCAGGGTGTCACCCGAGACCACGATACCGAACTCGTCGTGGATCCCCAGATCCTTCAGCAGCGGGATGGTGAACTGCGAGGCCTTGTTGGTGACACAGCCGAGCAGGTAACCGCGGGACTTCATGTAGTCCAGACCCTCACGCACACCGGGGTACAGGCAGGAACGCTGCGAGGTGTTTTCGGCGTACAGTTCGAGGAACATCGGATAGGCCCGGGCGAAATCCTCGTCGCTGGGCTCCCCCTCCAGCTGACCCACCAGGGCACGGCGCACCAGGCGCTCCACGCCATTGCCCACCCAGTTGCGCACCTTGTCCTCGCCATGCACGGGACGCCCGAGCCGGCGCATCATCTCGTCCACGCAGTAGGCAAGGTCCGGAACACTGTCGACAAGGGTGCCGTCGACGTCGATCAGGATCATTTTCGGTATCTTCAACACTATCTCGGTTTCCATAAGCACGCAGAGTTCACAGAGGAGCACGGAGAACGCAGAGACTTAAGGGTCATTGATCATGCGAAGGATTCCTGCCTTCAAGAGTGGAACGTTGAAGTTGATCATCAGTCCCAGCCGTATGCCCGACCACTTCAAATAAGTCAGCAGTTGCGCGCGATGAACAGGCATCACCTTTTCGACCGCTTTAAGCTCTACGACAATTCGCTCAGCTACCAACAAATCAACGCGATACGCCTCACCGATACTCAGGCCTTTGTACTTCAGACCAACAGGCATTTCGCGTCGAAACGGTATCGAGCGCAAGCCAAGCTCGTGTGCCAGGCAATGCTGGTATGTCGTTTCCAGCAGCCCTGGCCCGAGAATTCGGTGAACCTCGATGGCGGCTCCGATGATCTCTTGGGTGATCTGATTCTCTTCCATGAGAATCCTCCGTGGACTCTGCGCCCCTCTGTGTACTCTGCGTCCCCACCTCTCAAGGGGTTTCTATCAACCCGCCTTGGCAAGCTCCGCGCGCATCTTCGCGATGATGCTGTCGTAGCGGTTGGGGTCGGAATCCTTGGCCCCACTGAAGATGCCCGAACCGGAAACGAAGGTATCGGCACCGGCTGCGGCGATCTCGGCGATGTTGTCGACCTTGACGCCGCCATCGATCTCGAGCCGGATGTCACGGCCCGAGGCTTCGATGATCTTTCTCGCCTGCTTGAGCTTGTCGAGCGCCGAAGGGATGAAACTCTGGCCACCGAAGCCCGGGTTCACGGACATCAGCAGGATCATGTCGATCCTGTCCATGACGTAATCGAGATGTGACAGCGGGGTGGCGGGATTGAACACCAGCCCGGCCTTGCAGCCCTCGCCCTGGATCAGCTGCAGGGTGCGGTCGATATGGTCCGAGGCCTCCGGGTGGAAGGTGATATAGGTCGCACCCGCTGCGGCAAAATCACCAACGATGCGGTCGACCGGGCTGACCATGAGGTGGACGTCTATCGGGGCGGTGATGCCGTGCTTACGCAGGGCGTCGCAGACCAGAGGTCCAATCGTGAGATTGGGCACATAGTGGTTGTCCATGACGTCGAAATGGATGAAGTCCGCGCCGGCGGCAAGCACCTTGTCGCATTCTTCGCCCAACCTGGCAAAATCTGCTGAAAGAATGGATGGTGCGATCGCGTAATCTGCCATGTTGTGGCTCCCTGGCCGGTGATCCGGCGTTAAGATTCCCAGAGGGCCCCGGTGAACCGGGCCCAAAAATTCGAGCGGGCAATTTTACCGGAAAGCGTCCGCCTTTGCAGCGGCAGCCTCATGATCCGACATCTCCTCACCGTTGTATTTCTCAGCCTTTGCACGCTGCCCGCGTCCATCCTTGGCGAGCCCGCTGCGGGCCAGGCCCTGGAAGCGGGGGCGAACCAGGCCACAGAAATCCAGGGTGAGGTCATCCAGCTCGAGCTCGAGGATGGCCCCTTCACGGCGATACACCTCCGCCACCAGCGCGGCGAGGGCCGCGGCGGGATTGTGCTGCTGCACGACCAGGGCAGCAGCGCCGACAGTTACGAGGTGATCCGTCCGTTGCGTCTCGGCCTGGCCAGGTCAGGCTGGGACACCCTGGCATTGGAGCTGCCGGCCGCGCATCGCAGTGAGAAAGCAAGCGACTGGCGCTCCAGGCAGTCGGTGATCCAGGCGCGCCTGCAGGCCGGGTTGGACTGGCTGACAGGCCGCGGACAAACGACCCGGGTGGTGATCGCCATGGGCGACACCGGTTCCATCGCGCTGGAGATCGCGTCCGCGGTGCCCCCTGGCGAACTGCAGGCCATGGTCCTGGTGAGCACCGCGATCGAACCCGGCGACACCGCGGCGCTGGCGGCCCTGGAAAAACTGATACTGCCGATCCTCGATATCCATGCCGAACGCGATCGCACCGCTGTTGTCGCAACGGCGGCAACGCGCAGGGCCGCGGCGGGAAAGGGCGGCAATGAAGGCTACCGCCAGCGGACGGTGCCCGGATCGACGGCCGGCTTCCACCGTCAGGAAGCGGCCCTCGTGGCCGAGATCCGTGCCTGGTTGGCGGCCACGGCAGGCCCGCCCGGCATCGGAAACTGACGACCGGCGTCAGTTCGCGTCCACCCGGATCACGATGCCCTTGATGCCGTTGTCGGCCAGGCGTTTGCGCGCCTCGTTGAGGGCCTGCTTGCCGTGATAGGGGCCGGAGCGCACGCGGTATCGGACATCCTGTGCGCTGATCCGGGCACTCACCACCCTGGCTTCGAAACCCAGAAGGGCGAGTTGTGCCTTCAGACGGTCGGCATCCGCCGCCTTTTGAAACGAGCCCACCTGCACCAGGTAGGTCGCGGGCACTGCGGCAGCGCCGCTCGATGCAGTGGCCGGTTTCTGGTCGAGCTCGTCATCGGGTACCACCACTTCCATCTTCGGCAGCATGTTATAGAAATCGAAGCGTGGTTTTGGGGCGGGAGGCACCTCGACCTTGCGAGCCGGCTCCTGCTTTCCCTGCGGCGGACGGTCCGGTTTGGCGCCCACCCAGTCCCCGGTGACATCGGGTGCCGGTATCCTGAGCCACATCAGGCCAACGATGAAACCGCCCAGCAACAGCCCCGTAAACAGCCATAACCAGCCGGGAATCGGTTTCTTCGGCGGTTTTTTAAGGGCGCGGTTTTTGTAATCTCGAGACACGACTGCTACTGCCTGTGGTACGGCGAAGATACTGCGGCACACAATGATGTGGTGGGCGATTCTAGCCCGATCGGCGGTCCGGTTGCGACCGCTTCCAAGACCGTTATGCCGGTCGAGCGCGGCGGCCCTGGGCTACATCTGCTCGGGCGCCGACACACCCAGCAGGTTCAGACCGTTTCGAAGCACCTCGCGGGTCGCCAGAATCAGCTTGATGCGTGCATCACGCAGCGCCGCGTCATCGACCAGGAACTGGTGCGCGTTGTAATAGGTGTGGAAATCGTTTGCCAGTTCGCGCAGATAGTGGGTGAGCAGGTGAGGCTCCTCGTTGGACGCCGCTGACTCGACCACCTCGGGGTAACGCGACAGGGTCTTGAGCAAGCCCGTCTCGTGCCCCTCGACCAGCAGGTCCAGGTGGGTGACGCCGTCGCTCGGGGAGACCTCGATCAGCTTCTGTGCTGCCTGGCGCAGCACCGCATGGATGCGTGCATGGGCATACTGGACGTAGTAGACGGGGTTGTCGCTGGATTGCGATTTTGCCAGATCCAGGTCGAAGTCCATGTGCTGCTCACACTTGCGCATCACGTAGAAGAAGCGCGCTGCATCGCGTCCAACTTCCTTGCGCAATTCGCGCAGGGTGATGAACTCCCCGGAGCGGGTCGACATCTGCGCCTTCTCACCGCCACGGTACAGGATCGCGAACTGCACCAGCAGGACATCCAGCCTGGACGGGTCACCCCCCATCGCCTGTATCGCGGCCTTTACGCGCGGCACGTAGCCATGATGGTCGGCGCCCCAGACATCGATCACGCGATCGAAGCCGCGCTCCAACTTGTCCATGTGGTACGCGATATCGGAGGCGAAATAGGTCATCTGGCCGTTCTCGCGCACCACCACGCGATCCTTTTCGTCGCCGAATTCGGTCGAACGAAACCACCAGGCACCGGATTTCTCGTAAAGGTAGCCGGCATCGCGCAACCGGTCGATCACCTTGCTGACCGCACCCGACTCACTCAGCGAGCGCTCCGAGTACCACTCCTGGTAGTCGACCCCGAACAGGCTCAGGTCATCACGGATATCGTCCAGTATGACGTTCAGCCCGAGTTCGAACACGAAGCGGTAACGGTTGTCGCCCAACAGGGCCTTGGCGCGCCCGATCAGATCGTCGATATGCACCTCCTTGTCGCCACCCACCGGCTCGTCCAGGGCGACGCCCTCAAACACCTCTGCCGCCGGGTGCCGGTAGGCATCGCCATGATCGCGGTGCAGGCTGGCCGCGATATCCCAGACGTAATCACCCTTGTAGCCGTTGCTCGGAAAATCCAGTGCCTCGCCGCACAGTTCGAGATAACGCAGCCACACCGAGGTCGCAAGGATATCCATCTGGCGGCCGGCGTCGTTGACGTAGTACTCGCGGTGCACCTCGTAACCGACCGCTTCCAGCAGGTCCGCCACCACGGCGCCATAGGCCGCACCGCGGCCATGCCCGACGTGCAGCGGCCCGGTCGGATTTGCCGAGACGAATTCGACCTGCACGCGCCTGCCGGCACCGATCCTGCTACGGCCATAGCGATGCCCCTGTCGCAGGATCTCCGGGATCAGGGCGTGCAGGGCATTCTCGGCAAGACGGAAGTTGATGAAGCCCGGACCGGCGATCTCGACCGCGTCCACGAACTCGGAGGCCGGCAGCGCGGCGACCAGTTTCTCCGCCAGATCGCGTGGGCGCATCCGGGCCGCCTTGCTGTTGACCATGGCGGCGTTGGTGGCGAAATCGCCGTTGCCGGCATCACGCGCGCGCTCGATCACCGGCGGGGGGATGTCCGCCGCATTCAGGATATTGTCGGCGACGAGCCGTTCCAGGGCCTGGGTGACCAGGTCGGCGATATGCGATTTCATGGCGTCAGATCGATGGGGATTCGGGGCGCGAAAGGATAGCAGGAACCGACATGAAAGTGGCATGGCGCGCGCATCCCGCGCCTCATTATTCGTGCCCCGGCGGCGATCCCGCGCGGTGGCGAACACCGTGCGACAGGCGATCGGCGGGGCTCAGTAGAGATCCAGGGGATCGACGTCGACACTCCAGCGCACCCGCCTGGAGGCCGGCAGGTCCGCCACGCAGGCGGGCAGACGGTCCAGCAGCGCGTGCAGTGCCTCGCGCCGGGCGGCCTGGATCAGCAGGTGCACACGATGGCGACCCGCGCGGCGTGCCATGGGTGCCGGCACCGGTCCCCAGAGATCGACGCCGGCGATACCCAGGCCCCTGGCCCAGGCCACGACCTGCTCCAGGAAGCCCTGCGCATATTCGCCGCGGGTCGCATCCGCCCGCAGCAGGGCCTGGTGACTGTAAGGTGGCATCGATGCCGCCTCGCGCTCGCGCAGGGCCTGCTCGGCGAAGGCGCGGTAGCCCTTGCGCACCAGGGTCTGCAGCAGTGGATGATCGGGATACCGGGTCTGGATCAGCACCCGGCCGGGCCGGTCGCCGCGCCCTGCCCTGCCCGCGACCTGCACCAGCAGCTGCGCCATGCGTTCGGTGGCCCGGAAATCGGCACTGTAGAGACCGCCGTCGGCATCCAGGACCCCGACCAGGGTGACGCCGGGAAAATGGTGTCCCTTGGCCAGCATCTGGGTCCCGACCAGCAGCGCGGCCTCTGCGGCATGCAGTCGGTCCAGGAGTTTTTCCAGGCTGCCCTTTTTCGCGGTGGCATCGCGATCCACGCGGATCAGCGGGTAGTCGGGGAAACGCCCGGCCAGGAAGCCCTCCAGCTGTTCCGTGCCCTGGCCAAGCGGATGCAGGTCCTCGGCGCCGCACTCGGGACAGTTGCGCGGCACCCGGCGTTGCGCCCCGCAGTGATGGCACCACAGCAGCCCGCTGGACCTGTGCAGGGTCTGGCGTGCGTCACAGCGGGGACAGTCGGACAGCCAGCCGCAGCTGAAACAGCTCATGACCGGCGCATAGCCGCGTCGGTTCAGGAACAGGATCACCTGCTCGCCACGCGCCAGGGTCGCCCCCACCTGGTCGAGCAGCAACTGCGACATGCCCGACTGCAGTGGCTGGTCGCGGATATCCAGCAGGTCGACACGCGGACTCAGGGCCTCGCCCGCCCGCCGGTCGAGGCGCAAGTGCCGGTAACGTCCGGTCTGGGCATTGCGCAGGCTCTCCAGCGACGGCGTCGCGGAACCCAGGACCACCGGGCAGCCGGCACGCTGTGCACGAACGATCGCAAGATCACGTGCGGAGTAACGGAATCCCTCGGTCTGGGTGAACGAGGCATCGTGTTCCTCGTCGACCAACACCAGGCCCAACCCGGCTATCGGGGTAAAGATGCATGAACGGGTACCCAGCAGCACGCGCGAAAGCCCCAGTCGCAGGCGATGCCAGGTCTGCTCCCGCTCTTTCTCTGTCAGCCCCGAATGCATCACCCGCACGCCGTCGCCCAACCGTCGGCGAAACCGTTGTAGCAGCTGCGGCGTGAGCGATATCTCGGGGACCAGTACCAGCACGCTCTTGCCGCGCGCCAGCACCTCGGCGGCCAGTTGCAGGTAGACCTCGGTCTTGCCGCTGCCGGTCACACCGTCGAGCAGGGAGACCGAAAACCCGCCGATATCGGCGACCAGGGACTCAAGTGCAGTGGCCTGCTCAGGGTTGAGCTGCAGCCCCTGTGGTTGGACCATGACCTCGTCCGGCCGGGCCGCGAGTGTCGCCTCCTCCAGCCAGCCCTTGGCGCGCAGGGAGCGGATCGCCGCCGCACTGCCGGGCAGGGCCTCCGCGAGTTCGGCCTGCAATGCCTGGCCGTCGGGCATCCCGCCCAGCCAGGCCAGCAACTCGGCCTGACGCGGTGCGCGTTTCGGGGGCGTTTCGAGCTGAGCCCGGCCGGCCGGGGTCAGTCGCCACGCCGGTCCGCCCGGGGACAGGGCCGACCCGTTCTTGCGCAGCCGCAGGGGCAGGGCGGCGACCACCACCTCACCAGGCGGGTGGTGATAGTAGCCCGCTGCCCAGGTCAGAAAATCCAGGTCGTCTTGTTGAAGCAGCGGCCCCGGGTCGAGTACGGCCTCGATCGGTTTGAGCTTCCCGGCCGGGCATTCGCTGTTCCCCACCACCATGACGACCACGCCGATCGGTCGCGTGCGTCCAAAAGGGACGCGCACGCGGCTGCCGGCGACGACATCGACATCGGCCGGGATGAGATAATCAAACAGGGAATACAGCGGGGTCGCCACCGCGACCCGGGCGATGCGGGCAGTCATCGCGGCACTCTAGCAGACCGGGGCAACCCGCAAAGCCCCGTCAGAGGAGGCGCTCGAACGGTGCCTCACAATGGCTGTGGATAACCTTGTGGAATAATCGTGGGGATTCCGTCACAGCCCTTGGCACGGCTTGATCCCTGACATATTGACCAAAAATCGCGCAATCATGATTTCTCCTTATGAATCGGATACTTGAAGTATTTTGGGAGATTCTGATTTGCGCCACATCCGGGAATTAAAAGCTCCTCTCCCCGGCCTAGCAATGTGTGCATAAGTCAAGCGGCTTCTGCGCACCAGGAGAGTCAAAGCGACCAGCTTAAGTCGGCGGGTGGCGACGCAACCGTGCTGCACAAACGTTTATGAAGTGTTTGCGCCAAAATGCAAATCAACCCGGCACCCGCGGGCCCGCCGCCGCCCGGGCACCCGTGCTTGAAATACTGTGCGCTTGTGTGCCATAACCGGGCAACGCCCGCGTGAGAGTGAGACCGTGCCCGGCCTGTCACAGCAGATTCTGCGTACCGATGCCTCAGGTATGCCGCTGGAGTGGATCGACTTCCGGCAAGCGGCCCGACTGCATTTTCTCGGCATGATCGCCTACGCCTGCGGTGAATACATGTTCACCCTGCACGGCGGCATCAATGCCCGCAGCCGTCGCCCCAGCACCATCGAGATCAACTCGATCGTCGCGACTTTCGGCAACCACCGGATGCGCGAGAGCTACACCCCCCCGCTGAACAACCACGCGCTCTTCCAGCGCGATGACCACATCTGCCTGTACTGCGGGGAACGCTTCAGGTTCGGAGAACTGTCCCGCGATCACGTCACCCCAATCAGCCAGGGCGGGCAGAACCAGTGGACCAACGTGGTCACCGCATGCACACGCTGCAATCACCACAAGGCCGGCAGAACCCCTGAACAGGCAGAGATGCAACTGCTCGCCATTCCATTCTCGCCTACCCATGCCGAGTACATCTTTCTTCAGGGACGCAACGTCCTGGCCGACCAGATGGCCTTTCTGCGGGCCCACTTCCCGCGCTCCAGCCCCTTGCGCGAGCGCCTCGACAGCGACGACAGCTGAACGGTTTGAACGTCTGGCAGGACATTGCGGACCATATCAGCGCCCGTACCGGACGGCCATTCCGACCCAGGCAGCCGGACAGCCTCGGCGGTGGCTGCATCAACGCCGCCTTCAGACTCGGCGACGGTGTCGAGACCTGGTTCGTCAAGACCAACGGCGCCGCCGCGCTCGACATGTTCGAGGCCGAGGCCGCGGGCCTCGATGCACTGGCGGCGAGCGCCACCATCAGGGTCCCGCGCGTACTCTGTACCGGCGACGTCGAGGGCGTCAGCTACATCGTGATGCAACACCTCGATCTTGGCGGGGCCGGCAAGACCGGCTGGGGCAAGGCAGGGCAACAGCTGGCCGCGATGCACCACTGCAGTGCCAGGGGATTCGGCTGGGACCGCGACAACACCATCGGCGCGACACCGCAGCAAAACGCCTGGCAGCCCGACTGGGTCTCGTTCTGGCGCGAACAGCGCCTGGGTTTTCAACTCGAACTGGCCGCACGCAACGGCCATGGCGGTCGCCTGCAGTCCCTGGGGGAGCGATTGTTGGGCTGCTTTCCAGTGCTGATCGACCATGATCCCCGACCCTCACTGCTGCATGGCGACCTATGGGGCGGCAATCTCGGCTTCACCCGACAAGGCGAGCCGGCCATCTACGACCCGGCCGTCTACTACGGTGACCGCGAGGCCGAACTGGCCATGACCGAACTGTTCGGTGGATTCAGTGCGGATTTCTATGCCGCCTACCGCGAGGCCTGGCCGATCGACAGCGGCTACCGGGTGCGCCGCGATCTGTACAACCTCTACCATGTCCTGAATCACCTCAATCTTTTTGGAGGCGGCTACGGTGCTCAGGCCGAGCGGATGATGCATGGGCTGCTGGCCGAATGCTGAGCGACTAACGCCTAATGGGCGAATCGCCCGGTGGACAGAAAATGGCCTACCTGCCTTCGAACCTCGCCGTTGAACAGCATCAGAGAATGGCTGCTGTCGACCACGATGAAGTCGCGCATCTCTGCCAGTCGCGTGCTCTCCACCGACACGGCACCGTCGTCCGGGCCGGGGATTAGCGTCGAAAACCAAGGTTGAATCGAACGCCTCGCGGCAATCACGCCGATCTCGGCCGATACCGGCCGGAGCCGATGAACGATGCTGTCCGGGCCGGTGCCCAGCTGTTGCCCCACCGGCCCCATGAACCAACGGTATGCCGGCCAGTGTCTGACGCGATCTGCGACCTCGCTGCCATTGTTGGGCGGCGCCAGCATCACGATGCGGCTGCCAGGTGGCAAGTCGGTGGACTGCAGGCAGTACCGGATCAGGATGCCGCCCATCGAATGGGTCACCACATGCACGGGTAGATCGCTGCCGCAGGCAGCGACGGCCGGCCGCACGTAACGTTCGACCAGGCCGGCCACGTCGTAGGGGCGCGTGGGATAGTCGACATTGTGCACACGATAGCCCGCACGGCACAGATCGCGGACCAGCGGTTTCATCGAGCGTGCGGTGCGCGCCATCCCATGCAGCAGGATCACCCGGGGGGCCGGATGGTCATCGCCCGTCCGCGCCACCGTTCTATGGCTCCTTGCCACAGGCCTGGACATAAGAGGGCAGGACGCGCGCCTTTTCCGATTCGCGCTGCGGGTCGCTCAGGTATTCGCGCGTGCCGTCGGCGCGGGTCTGGTATACCGGCCCCGCGTAGGATAGACGACGCCAGTACTGCTGGATCCTTGCGCACCTGGTGGCGGCCTTCTGCCGCTGCTCTTCCTCCAGTGCCTGCCTGGCCTTTTTCTGCGCGCGCTCGTACTCGTAGGCATCGAGCAGACGGCCCTGGCGCTCGCGGCGCTGCGCAATTCCGGCATCCACGCCCGGCGCCGGGGAACCACTCTGTGGAAGCTCGATCCTGTCCGCCCCCTCCAGCGGTGGACGCTCGCCGTAGTGGACCTGTCCGCTTTCGTCGGTCCAGCGGAATACCTCCGCGGCCGGGACAGACGGCACTGACAGCAGCCATGCCATTGCCAGCGCGAATTGAATCCATGGATTTCTCGGATCGGCCATGGGGCTATGATAACGCCGGCATTCTCACCCCGCTGGCCCCTGTCGAACCGGACCCTGGGAAAGCCTCCCCGAAACCGTCCGGACCCTCGGCCATGCCCCGGTGGCGGTGCTGAATTCGACCTGATATCGAATCAGGTGGCCAACCTGATGCCCTCGGACGCGTTCGGATATGTGACGGTACCGGTCTGGGTCGGCTATGGCAGTGGTGCACCCGAAAGTGCGCGAAAGCCCGCCAAAACCCGCATTGGAGCCTTCATCGACGGGTCTTTATGACCCGCAAGCGAGCGCGCCAGGGGTATACTTCGTGGCATTCGGCGACAATTTGATCAACTTTGAGTTGCGCTTCTTCATCCAGAACATCGACTACAGAATTTCCGTGCGCAGCGACACCCTGTTTACCCTGGACGACGCCTTTCGAGAGGCAGGCATCGAGATCCCGTTTCCACAACGGTTGGTGCATTTGTCTGCGGATGTCGCGCGGGCGGGTGGCACGGAAAAAAACGAGGAACCGACCCTTGATTGACCAACAGCGGACGCTCGGGTGGCGCGAATGGCTCGCGTTGCCCGACCTGGGCATCGGGCGGATCAAGGCCAAGGTGGATACCGGTGCACGCACCTCCTGCCTGCATGCCTTCTATGTCGACCCGGTCAGCCATGAGGGACGCGACTATGTCCGTTTTGGCGTGCACCCTGTACAAAGGAATGACGACAAGGTCGTACACTGCGAGGCCGAGGTGGTGGACCAGCGCCAGGTCTCGGACTCGGGGGGGCATAGTGAACTGCGCTATGTCATCCGCACCCGACTCGCGCTGCTGGATTTCGATCAGGTGATCGAGCTGACCCTAACCAACCGTGACAGCATGCGGTTTCGCATGCTGCTCGGCCGTACATCAATGAGTGCCGGCGGTTTCTGCGTCGATCCCTCCGCGTCCTATCTCGCCGGCCGCCCAGGCAAATTAAAAAAGGAATCGAAATGAAACTCGCCATCCTGTCCCGCAACCCAAAGCTGTACTCGACCCGCCGGCTGGTCGAGGCCGCCCAGGCCCGCGAACACTCGGTCCGGGTGCTCGATCCCCTGCGTTGCTACATGAACATCACCTCGATGCGTCCCTCGATGCACTACAAGGGTGAAAACCTGCAGGGTTTCGACGCCGTGATCCCCCGGATCGGTGCTTCGGTAACCTTTTACGGCGCCGCCGTGCTGCGCCAGTTCGAGATGATGGGCGTCTATCCCCTGAACGAGTCAGTCGCCATCAACCGTTCGCGCGACAAGCTGCGCTCACTGCAACTGTTGGCGCGCAGGGGCATCGGGCTGCCGGTAACCGGCTTTGCACACTCCCCCGACGACGTGCAGGACATGCTGAAGATGGTCGGCGGGGCGCCGGCGGTGATCAAGTTGCTCGAAGGCACCCAGGGTATCGGGGTGGTCCTGGCCGAGACGGAAAAGGCCGCCGAGAGCGTGATCGAGGCCTTCATGGGCCTCAAGGCCAACATCCTGATCCAGGAATTCATCAAGGAGGCCGGCGGAGCCGATATTCGCTGCCTGGTGGTGGGCGGCAAGGTCGTTGCCGCGATGAAACGGCAGGGCAAAGAGGGCGAATTCCGCTCCAACCTGCACCGGGGCGGCAGCGCAACGCTGATTCGGCTGACCCCCGAGGAGCGTTCCACCGCCGTGCGCGCAAGCAGCATCATGGGGCTCAACGTGTGCGGCGTGGATATCCTGCGTTCCAACCACGGACCGGTCGTGATGGAGGTCAATTCGTCACCCGGACTCGAAGGCATCGAGGGGGCCTCGCAGAAGGACGTCGCGAGCCTGATCATCCAGTTCATCGAAAAAAATCACCAACCGCACAAGACCAAGACCCGCGGCAAAGGCTGACATGGCGAAGAGACGTCCCGATTTCGAGATCGACGGGAAACTCATCCCCGCCGGCACACGCCGGACTGTCAACCTGGCGCTGCCCGGCCTGTATACCAACGACCCGGTGAGTATGCCGGTACAGGTCGTGCACGGCGTGCAGGACGGCCCCGTGCTGTTCGTCAGCGCCGCGGTGCACGGCGACGAGATCAATGGCGTCGAGATCATCCGACGCCTGCTGCGCATGCCGCAGCTCAAGCGCCTGCGCGGGACCCTGCTGGCCGTCCCGATCGTGAACGTGTTCGGTTTCCACAACCGCTCGCGCTACCTGCCCGACCGGCGCGACCTCAACCGCAGCTTTCCAGGCAGCGAGACCGGGTCCATGGCCGGCCGCCTGGGCCATGCATTCATGTCCGAGGTCGTCGGCCGCTCGGATCTCGGGATAGACCTGCACACGGCAGCCATCCACCGCGACAACCTGCCGCAGATCCGCGCTGACATCAACGATCCCATACTCGAACCATTGGCCAGGGTCTTCAGCGCACCAGTCCTCCTGCACTCGGCCGCACCGGACGGCTCGCTGCGCGGGGCTGCGGCGGACATCGGTATCCCGGTCATGGTGTACGAGGCCGGCGAGGCCCTTCGGTTCGAGGAGATGTCCATCCAGATCGGCCTGCGTGGCTGCATGAACGTGTTGCGCACGCTCGCCATGCTGCCGCCCAGCAAACGCAAACCGAGCAAACCGAGTGCTGTCCTGCGTTCGAGCAGCTGGCAACGCGCCCCGAAGAGCGGGATCCTGCGCACCCAGGCCAAGCTCGGCGCCTTGGTCAGGAAGGGCGAGGCACTCGGGCTGGTGGCCGACCCGATCGGCGAATCCGAGATCCCGATGCCGGCACCCTACGACGGCGTGGTGATCGGGCGCGCCTGCCTGCCCCTGGTGTTCGAGGGCGAGGCCCTGTTCCACGTCGGCCGCACCCGCCACACCTCGCTGCTGGAACAGCACCTGGATGCCTTGCAAGAGGGTTCGGATATCGCTCCACCCGAACTGATAGAAGAGCCGCCGATCGTCTGAGCGGCCGGGGAAGGCGAAGCCTTGCCCCGCGAGCCGGTCCCGGCCGAAGCGAACCTGCGAGATCGGATGCCCCTTGCCGACACTGCCCTGAAAGAGCAAAAAAGGGCGCCCGAAGGCGCCCTTGAATACTGCTGGGACAAGGTCCCGCTTACATACCGGAACCTCGAGTACCGGTGAACTCCGGGTAGGCCTCCAGACCACACTCACCGATGTCGGTACCCTCGTATTCCTCTTCTTCGCTGACGCGGATGCCCATGACCGCCTTGATCACCAGCCAAACCACGAAGCTCGCACCGAATACCCAGGCGAAGATGGTCCCGGCGCCGACCAGCTGACCGAGGAAACTGGTCCCGTCGTTGGTAAGGGGCACGGCCATCAGGCCCCAGAAGCCGACCACGCCGTGCACCGAGATGGCACCGACCGGGTCGTCGATCTTCATCTTGTCGATGGTCAGGATCGCGAACACGACCAGAAGGCCGCCTACGGCACCAATCATCGTTGCAACCAGCGGTGACGGGGTGGAGGGCTCGGCGGTGATCGCCACCAGGCCCGCCAGGGCGCCGTTAAGCGCCATGGTCAGGTCGGCCTTGCCGAACAGCAGACGGGCGACGACCAGTGCGGTTACCAGGCCGCCGGCAGCGGCGGTGTTGGTATTCAGGAAGACCATCGCGACCGAGTTGGCATTGGCGATGTCGCCGAGCTTGAGCACCGAGCCGCCGTTGAAGCCGAACCAGCCCATCCACAGGATGAAGGTACCTAGCGTGGCCAGCGGCAGGTTGGCGCCGGGAATGGCGTTCACCTTGCCATCCGCGGTGTACTTGCCCTTGCGCGGACCCAGCAGCAGGACACCGGCCAGCGCAGCGGAGGCACCGGCCATATGCACGATGCCGGAACCGGCAAAGTCGGAGAAGCCGAAGTCGTCGCCCAGGCTGTAGAGGCCGAACACCGAACCGCCGCCCCAAGTCCAGTTGCCCTCCATCGGATAGATAAACCCGGTCATCACCACCGCGAACAGCAGGAATGCCCAGAGCTTCATGCGCTCGGCAACGGCACCGGAGACGATCGACATGGCGGTCGCAACGAACACCACCTGGAAGAAGAAGTCCGAGGCATCCGAATACACCGAATCGCCGCCAAACCCAGCCTCGGCCGACTCTTTCAGCACGGTTGCAGTAAGCGCATCCGCGTTCTCGGCACCATCAAGGGCAATGCCGGCCAGCAGGAAGTCACCGCCGTACATGATGGCGTAACCGCAGATCAGGTACATGATGCAGGACACCGCATACAGCGCGATGTTCTTGGTCAGGATCTCGGTCGTATTCTTGGCACGCACCAGACCCGCTTCCAGCATGGCAAAACCCGCCGCCATCCACATGACGAGCGCGCCCATCACCAGGAAGTAGAACGTGTCCATCGCATACTGGAGTTCGTAGATGTTGCTTTCCATTGAAAACCCCCAGCCCGGTTAGAGCGCTTCTGGACCAGACTCACCCGTACGGATACGGACAGCCTGAATCAGTTCATAGATAAAGATCTTGCCGTCGCCGATCTTGCCGGTTTTGGCGGCCGCGCTGACGGCCTCGATAACGCCATCGAGCTGGTCGTCATCGACTGCGATCTCGACCTTGATCTTGGGTAGAAAGTCGACGACGTATTCCGCGCCGCGATAAAGCTCGGTATGGCCCTTCTGACGGCCGAAGCCCTTGACCTCGGTAACGGTGATGCCCGTGACACCGATGTCCGACAGGGCCTCGCGCACGTCATCGAGCTTGAAAGGCTTGATGATGGCTGCAACCAGTTTCATATTTGATTCTCCCTCATGGTTTGAGGCCGGCACCCTGTACGGTGCCGGCATGCGTGGCAGGTGCGCTGACTATTCGAAGGTCTTGGCCCAGGAGACGAAGACCAGGGTATCGTTGCTTCCACTTTCCTTGCCGGCTTTCGAAACCGAGAAAGTGAAATCGCCGAAGTCGCCCGCACCCTTGCCGACATCCAGCTGGGCGAACGAGTAACTAGTGTCGATGCCTTCCTTGCCGTCGTCTTTGAAATCGTAGTAACCCACGGTGCCCCCGAGGGTCCAGGTCGGCTTGATTTCATAGCTGCCGGAAAGGTAGTAGTAGGTGTCGCCTTCGATGAAGGTTTCGTTCACGCCCTTGGTGTCGTCGACCTGCGACCACACGGTGTAGTTGATCCCGGCGGTGAAGTACTTGTAGCTGAGCGAGCCGTAGATCTCGGAGAAGTTCGAATCGTCGTAATTCGGGTAGGCGTAGTAGGTAGCCCCGACGTCGTAACCGAGGCCGTTGTCGAGTTTGTTGCCGAATCCGCCATACAGGTCCACCTCGGCGCCCGAACCGTCCCCAAAATCGACGTTGGAGGCCCATGTGCCCGCGTAGAAGCCACTGTCGTGAGCGTAATCAAGGCCGCCAGAGACTGCCGGACCGTTGTCGGTCTGGGTCACACCGCGCCAGACGTAGTTGCTGGTCGCCCCGATGTTGGCCGAAAATTCGGCGGCCACCGAGCCAGAAATCATGAGCGCACCCACGACCATCGCCACTTTGTTTATCTTCACTCGCTTATCTCCTGTAAAGGTTGGTAATCAAAATTTCGATCGGCGCAGAGCACCCGACTGACCATGTCAAAGCAGGACCTGTGCCAAATTATTTTTAATAAATATTTCATACGGTTAGTAAGAGGAATGCGAAGTTAAGAAGCAACTAATGCACCAAAATGGGGCGCCTGGGGAGTGTTGCACCAAGTTGGCCCCAAAGGTCGAGCGCCGGCCGATGCTGGACAAGGGGCCTGCGCTTTCCTAACCTGCCCCTCTGTCCTTTCAGGCAACGGTGGCGGCCATGCTCGACCCCAAGCTTTTCGACGATATCTCCCGGCGCGTCGCCGACAACCTGCCGCGCGGGCTGCAGAACCTGCAGGGAGACCTGCAGCGCAACCTGCGAACGGGCCTGGAGTCGGCCCTCGGGCAGCTGAACCTGGTCACGCGGGAGGAATTCGAGATCCAGCAGGCCGTGTTGCTGCGCACCAGGGAAAAGCTCAAGGCGCTCGAGGCTCGGGTGGACGCGCTGGAATCCGCGCCCGAAGAATGATTCACGGCCGCCGTCGGGGCGGACCCACACGGACCAGGGAAGGTCATGTCATTTGCAAGCACATTCTGCCGCGCGGCGGTCGGCGTCGAGGCGCCGGCCGTGATGGTCGAAACCCACCTCGCCAACGGGCTGCCGGCGTTCAACATCGTAGGGTTGCCGGAGAAGGTCGTGCAGGAGAGCCGCGACCGGGTCCGCAGCGCCCTGGTCAACAGCGGCTTCGATTTCCCGGCACGACGGATCACCGTCAACCTTGCCCCCGCCGACCTGCCCAAGCACGGCAGCTGTTTCGACCTGGCGATCGCGATCGGCATCCTGGTCGCGAGCGGCCAGTTGCCGAAGGGGGCCGCCGATGGTTACGAACTGGTCGGCGAACTCAGTCTTGCCGGCACGGTCCGCCCCATCAGCGGCATCCTGCCGATGGCATTGGCGGCGCGTGCGGGGCAGGCCCGGATGGTCCTGCCGCAGGACAACCTGACGGAGGCCTCGCTGGTTGCCGGGCTTTCTATCCACCCGGTCGAGCACCTGCTGGCCGTCACCGGCCACCTGGGCGGTACCAGGGTGATCGACGCCGCGACGGCGCAGCCGAGAGGTACGTCAGCCCCTCCGGGGCCGGACCTGGCCGAGGTGTATGGCCAGGCCCAAGCCAGGCGTGCGCTGGAGGTCGCCGCTGCCGGCCGGCACAATCTGCTGATGATGGGCCCGCCCGGCAGTGGGAAATCGATGCTGGCGAGTCGTCTGCCCGGTATCCTGCCGCCGCTGAGCGAAGAAGAGGCCTTGCAGACCGCCGCCGTGCGTTCGGTTTCCGGCCAGCCCTTCGACAGTTCTAACTGGCGGCAACGCCCCTTTCGCGCCCCGCATCACACGGCCTCGGGTGTCGCCCTGGTCGGCGGCGGAAGCACCCCGAAGCCCGGCGAGATATCACTGGCGCACAATGGCGTGCTGTTTCTCGACGAACTTCCCGAGTTCGAGCGCCGGGTGCTCGACGTGCTGCGCGAACCGCTCGAGACCGGGCGCATCCTGATCTCGCGCGCCGCACGCCAGGCCGAATTTCCTGCCGACTTCCAGTTCGTCGCGGCGATGAATCCCTGTCCCTGCGGTTATGCCAACGACCCGGTACGTGCCTGCGCCAACTGCAGCGAGGCATTGACCGCGCGTTACCAGCGGCGCATCTCCGGCCCGCTGCGCGACCGCATCGATATCCAGATCGAGGTGCCCGGTCTGCCGCAGCGGGAATTGCTGCAAGGCATGAACCAGGACGCCGAGGACAGCGCGACGGTTCGCGCACGCGTGCTCGCAGCGTGGCAGCGTCAGCTCGACCGCCAGGGCGTGGCCAACGCGAGGCTTGGTCAGGGTGACATCAACAGGTACTGCGCACTCTCCACGGCAGGTGCAAACCTGCTGGCCGAGGCAATCGAAAAGCTGGGGCTCTCGGCACGCGCCTTCCACCGCATACTGCGCGTCGCCCGCACCCTGGCCGATCTTGATGCCAGTGACGACATCGCAGCCGTCCACCTGACCGAGGCGGTCGGCTACCGCCGCCTCGACCGCAAGTAGCTTTGAGGCACGCCGATCCGGGCCCGCATATAATGCCCCTTACCGCCCATCTCTTGTTCCCCGCTTCATGCTGCAGTTCGAAAATGTCTCCCTGCGTCGCGGCCCCCGGCTGCTGTTCGAGCACACCAGTTTTCAGATACACCCCGGGCAGAAAGCCGGCCTGACCGGCGCCAACGGTACCGGAAAGTCCAGCCTGTTCTCCCTGATCCTCGGGGCGCTCGGCAGTGAGGAAGGTTCGGTGAAACGCCCGGCCGGCTGGGTGATCGCGCACGTGGCACAGGAGATGCCCGCCACCGGGCAGCCGGCGGTCGAGTACATCCTTGACGGCGATGAGGGCCTGCGCCGGCTGCAGCGCGAGCTGGCATCCGCCGAGGCCGCGGGCCAGGGGGAGCGGATCGCCCACCTGCACAGCGAACTCGAGCATGCCGGTGGCTACCAGGCGAACAGCCGCGCCGCCAGCCTGATGAGTGGCCTCGGTTTCCAGCCCGGTGACGAGGAGCGGCCAGTGTCCGACTTTTCCGGCGGCTGGCGCATGCGGCTCAATCTGGCGCGGGCGCTGATGTGCCGTTCGGACCTGTTGTTGCTCGACGAGCCGACCAACCACCTCGACCTGGACGCCGTGATCTGGCTGGAGTCCTGGTTGAAACAGTACCGCGGCACCCTGCTGCTGATTTCCCACGACCGTGATTTCCTGGACAGCGTCTGCAGCCAGATCCTGCATATCGAACAGATGCGCGCAACCCTGTACAGCGGCAACTACAGTGCCTTTGAGCGTATACGTGCCGAGCAGTTCGCCAACCAGCAGGCAGCTTACGAGAAACAGCAGCGCGAAATCGCCCATATGCACAGCTTCGTGGAGCGCTTTCGGGCCAAGGCGACCAAGGCCCGCCAGGCGCAGAGTCGCATCAAGGCACTCGAACGCATGGAACAGATCGCACCGGCACACGTGGATTCACCCTTCGAATTCGGCTTCCGTCCGCCCCTGAAGAACCCGCACCCCTTGCTCAGTCTGGACGAATGCGCCGCCGGTTACGGCGGCAGGGCGATCATCGACAAGGTGCGAATGGTGCTGAACCCGGGTGACCGAATCGGCCTGCTCGGCCCCAACGGCGCCGGCAAGTCCACCCTGATCAAGCTGTTGGCGGGCGAACTCATGCCGATGCGTGGCGAACGCATCGAGGCGCGCCACCTGGCGATCGGTTATTTCGCGCAGCATCAACTGGAACAGCTGCAACCGGGGCACAGCCCCGTCGAACACCTGCAGCAGCTGGATCCGAATGCCAGCGAACAGGCACTGCGCGATCACCTGGGCGGGTTCGGATTCGTCGGTGACAAGGCGCTGGAGGCAGTCGCGCCCTTCTCGGGCGGCGAAAAATCGCGCCTTGTGCTTGCCCTGCTGGTATACCAGCGGCCCAACCTCCTGTTGCTGGACGAGCCGACCAACCATCTCGACCTGGAGATGCGCCAGGCCCTGGCCACCGCACTGCAGGATTTCGAGGGGGCCATGTTGGTGGTCTCGCACGATCGCCACCTGCTGCGCCTGACCTGCGACCAGCTGCTGCTGGTTACAAACGGCGGGGTCGATGAGTTCGCGGATGAGCTGGATGCCTACCCGGCTTGGCTCACCGCTCACAGCCGGTCGAACAGGCCGGGCGCTGCCGCAACCACAGGGGCTGATTCGGCCGACCAGCGGCGCGAACGCAAACGCAGCGAGGCCGAGCGCCGCAAGGCACTGCAGCCGCTCAAACGGGCGCTGGAACGGTGCGAGGCCAAGATGGAAAGACTGCAGGCCCGCAAGGCGCAACTCGAAACCGAACTGGCCGATACCGGTATCTACACGGAGGGCAGGAAGGACGAGCTGCAACAGATCCTGCGCGACAAGGCTGCAGTGGACCAGCAACTCGAGGATGCGGAGGGCGCCTGGCTGGAGGCGGCCGAGGCGCTGGAACAGGCTCAGTCCTGAACTCAAAACACCAGGAACTGAATGCTCAAGCTGCTCGTCGCCCTGCTGATAGGCCTGCTGGCCTGGAAGTTCCTGCTGCAGGAAGAACGCGTCGAACTCGGGCCGGGAGTGCGTGCGCCCGACGCCCCGCACCAGTCGCCCCCCCGGACATCGGACAGTTTTGAATTGAAGGGCTACCGGATCACGCCCCTGGCCGAGTTCCGGATCAACGCCAAGGTACTGTCGCGCGAAACCTACAGCCTCGGCCACGAGGCCGAGCTGTCGCCGCTCGACCTGGCCCTCGGCTGGGGGCCGATGTCCGACGAAGAGTTGCTGCAACGGATCCGGATTAGCCAGTTCGGGCGCTGGTATCGCTGGCGTGCCCCGACCACCTACCCCATAGCGCGCCGGGAGATTGAGACCCACAGTGCGAACATGCACATGATCCCGGCCGACGATGACATCGAAGATGCACTCGAGGATGTCCGCGAGGGCCAGGTGATCGAACTCAGCGGCCAGCTGGTGGGAGTAAGGGCCGACGATGGCTGGCACTGGACCAGCTCGCTGACGCGCGAGGATACCGGCGCGCGCTCCTGTGAACTGGTTTATGTCGAGCGGGTGCGTATCATCGATTGACCCGGCCACCAGGCCGATCGACAGGTTAAAATTCCGGCATGAAAACCCTACTGACCAGTGTCCTTATCCTGTTTTGTGCGACGCTCGCCGCGAGGCCCATGCAGACCGAGCGCGAGCGTTTCGACATCCAGGTCGTCACCGAGGGGCTGGAACACCCATGGTCCGTCGCTTTCCTGCCAGACGGCGGCTTCCTGGTCAGCGAGCGCCCGGGGCGACTGCGCCGTATCGATGCAGACGGCACCCTGCGCCCGCAGCCCATTTCCGGCCTGCCGGCGATCAGGGCCAGTGGTCAGGGCGGGTTGCTGGATATCGCGCTGCATCCGGACTTCGAACACAACCACTGGGTCTATTTCAGCTACAACGAGGCCGGCAAGGGCGGCATGGGCACGGCCGTCGCGCGCGGGCGCCTGCAGGGCATGACACTGCTCGATACGGAGGTACTGTTTCGGCTGGAACCCAAGTCCGATACCGGACGCCACTTCGGCTCGCGCCTGGTGTTCGACCGCGAGGGTTTCCTGTTCATCACCCTGGGTGATCGTGGCGAACGGCCGCGTGCGCAGGATCTGGCCGATCACGCCGGCTCAGTAATCCGCCTGCACGACGACGGCAGGATACCGACCGACAACCCGTTCGTCGGACGCACCGATGCAAGACCCGAGATATTCAGTTACGGCCATCGCAACATCCAGGGGGCGACACTGGATCCCGCGAGCGGTCGGCTGTGGACGCACGAGCACGGCCCCCAGGGGGGTGACGAGATCAACCTGCCCGCGCCCGGCGTCAACTATGGCTGGCCAGTCATCACCTACGGGGTCAATTATGGTATCGGCACCAGGATCGGCGAGGGCACCGAGAAGCCGGGTATGGCGCCACCGCTGTATTACTGGGTCCCCTCGATCGCACCATCCGGCATGGCCTTTTACGATGGGCCGGCGTTTCCGGGCTGGCAGGGTGATCTGTTCGTCGGTTCACTAAAGTTTCAACTGTTGGTGCGCCTGCAGATTGAGGACGGCCGCGTGGTGCACGAAGAACGCATGCTGCAGAACCAACTCGGCCGCATCAGGGACGTGCGCATGGGACCGGACGGCCTGCTCTACCTGCTCACCGACGAGGACCACGGCCGCGTGGTGCGCCTGGTCCCGGTGAAATAGACGGAGCCCCTGGTGCTGCAAATCAACTCCGACATCGTTCTGCAGGACGAAGAGCTGGAATGGCAGGCGATCCGCGCCCAGGGCGCCGGCGGGCAGAACGTCAACAAGGTCTCGTCCGCATTCCACCTGCGTTTCGACATACCATCATCCTCGCTGCCCGACGCGGTCAAACAGCGCCTCCTGGAGACGCGCGATCAGCGCATCTCTAACGAGGGCATCCTGGTCATCAAGGCGCAGCGTTTCCGCACCCAGGAGAAAAACCGCGCCGACGCAATCGAAAGACTGCGCGAACTGATCGTCAGTGCGACCCGGGTGGAAAAAAAACGCAGGCCCACCAAACCAAGCCGGTCTTCACAGCGCAAGCGCATGGACAGCAAGACCAGGCGTGGGCAGACCAAACGACTTCGGCGATCGGTCGACGACTGAGCCGGAATTCTCAAACCACGAGCATGCGGCGCACGGCGTCCGCCAGGATGGCGATCGAAATCACCCAGAGCGAACCGCGCAACATGCCGCGATAGGTCTCGATCTCGACTCGTTTGCGCACCCGGATGCCGAGCCACAGGGCACCCAGGATCAGCGGCAGGGCCATCACCGCAAGGCCGACCACATTGAGATCGAACGCGCCCTGGCTGATGAATCCGATGATCTGACCCGACTTGCTGGTAATGAAACTGAGATTGAAGGTCGCCACCATCAGGGCCACCGGCATCTGCGTATACAGTGCATAGGCGACCACCAGCGGTGAAAAGATATTGACCACCCCGGCAAGCAGGCCCAACAGGAGCCCGAACAGGGCCATACCCCACTTGGGCACAGTCACTACATGCTCGCCCCGGTGCAGATGATCACTGACCAGGTAAGCGATCAGTACCAGCGCGAGCAGGAAACGCAAGGGTTCCGGGTCGACGCTCAACAGCACCTGGGTGCCGAGAAAGCTCCCGACGATGGTGAACGCAGGTATCGGCCAGTAGTCGCGCAGCGCTGCACGCCACTGGTACTCCGAGAGTATGCTGACCAGGTTGATGGCCACCGTCGGCACCAGGGTCAGCAGCACAGCGGTGCGCAGATCGAACCCAAATACCAGCAGGGGCGTCGATAACACCGGAAAGCCGAAACCGAAGGCGCCGTGAACGAAGGCCGCCAGCAGGCTGACCAGGATGAACAACAGTTCCTTGTACAAGTTGTGCAGGTACCCAAGCGCTGTATGCCGAATTAATCGATCTGCAGGCTAACCCAATTCAGGCACCCGTATTGCTGCCGTCACCATGAACATTCTTCCTGTTTGCACCACGGCCTTCCCAATGGTGTGCGAAGAGCCGAGCCCGGATGCCCGTTTGCTCACCTAATCCTTATCGATCAAATCCCGGATGCCCCGCACACCGAGTTCACGCAGGCGCCGGACATTGCGCTCCGGGATCATTTCGGGATCGGGATAAGACTCGAGCGCCGCGGCCAGCCCCGCTTCGCGGATGAGATGAAACATCGGAAGCGGCGATCGGTTGGTGAAATTCGCCGGGTCGTCCCGTGAAACACCCTCGAAGCAGTAATCCGGGTGAAAGCTTGCCACCTGGATCACGCCGCCGAGACCCGCGTCGTCGACCGCCTGCTCCAGCATGGCCAGCCCGTCCAGATAACCATCGAAATCGGGCAGGCCGCGGCTGAGTATCAGCAACGCGGTCTCCTGCTCCTGCGGATCGGCCAGGACCAGCGCCTCCAGCGCGCCGAGAAAAGACCTGTAGATGCCCTCCAGCGAGGTCTCGTCGCAGACTTGATAGGCAATGCGCTCCAGTCGAAAGGGCTTGGCGGCGAAGGGACAGAGCCCCAGGCCGATCACGAAGCGCTCCAGCCAGCGCCGCGTGAGATCGATGGCGCGACCCTGCCCGGCCCTGTTCATTCCAGAACTTCGACCGGCATGCCGACCGCCAGCCGCCCGACGCCGTCGTGAATGAGGTTCTGCCCAAAATACACCTTGTTGTCACGCCGACGGTAGCTCATCAGGGTCCGCAGGGGTTCCTGGCCACGCAGCCCTGTGGCCGGGTCGATGGTCGGGATGACGCAGCGCGAGCAGGGCTTGGCGACCCTGAATTCGATGTCGCCGATACGGATGCGTCGCCAGTCGTCCTCGGCATAGGCATCACAGCCGTCGACCACCAGGTTGGGACGGAATCGCAGCATCGGTACCGCTTCATCGAGGCGACCGTTGAGGTCGTCCAGCGAGGCCTGCGAGATCAGTAGAAACGGAAAGCCGTCGGCAAATCCGACCTGGTCGGAAGGGCGCGCGAATTCCGGATCCACCGCTCGTACCGTCTCGTCCGAAAATTCCACGAGGCGACACGGCAGCCCCAGAAATCCGCTCAGCCAGGCGTCGGCGTCGGCACCTGCGGGCGAGGCCTGAACCGTATCGTCCCAGACCGCCACCTCCATCCGCCCCTCGGCAGCCGGGTCTATCGCCAGATCCGGCATGTCGGGTGCGCAAAGCCGCAGCGTCCCATGGTCATCCACCCGTGCGCCGATGAGAGACATCCGCGGTTGCTGCCGCTGACTCAGGAAACGTCCCCGCATGTCGACCAGCATCCAGTGGCGATCGAAAGCAAATCCCCTGGCGCGCACATCCAGTTTCAGAAATCCCTCGCCGCCCATCGACTTGACGGGATAGCGATAGAGAGCCCTCAGGGTCGATCCCGCCATTGCTTTTTCTCCTCAACTTTTTCGACCAACGGCCGCTGATCTTTCCCGATTCAGGACCAACTGGGACTTGCTATGGAACTCGCCCCCTATCTCCGCCTCATGGTACAGCGCAATGGCTCTGACCTGTATTTCAGCACCGGCGCCTGCCCGCACATAAAGATCAGCGGCCAGACCGTGGCCATCGGAGAGCAGAAGCTGGGAGCCGGGGACGTGTCCGCACTCGCGTACTCGATCATGAGCGACGAGCAGGTGCGTGAGTTCGAGGGCACCATGGAGTGCAACCTCGCGGTCTCGGTGAATTCGCTGGGCAGATTCAGGGTCAACGTGTTCCGCCAGCGTGGCGACGTCGCGATGGTGATCCGCTTCATCAAGGGCGAGATCCCGAGCATCGAGGAACTCTATCTGCCGCAGACCCTGAAGAACATCATCATGGAGAAGCGCGGCCTGATCCTGGTTGTCGGCTCCACCGGGTCCGGCAAATCGACCACCCTCGCTTCCATGATCGACTACCGCAATGAACACGCAACCGGACACATCCTTTCGATCGAGGACCCGATCGAGTTCCTGCACAAACACAAGAAATCCGTGGTTAACCAGCGCGAGATCGGCCTGGATTCGATGAGCTACGAGAACGCGCTCAAGAATGCATTGCGGGAAGCCCCGGACGTCATACTGATCGGTGAAATACGGGATGCGGCGACCATGCAGCATGCCATTGCCTATGCCGAGACCGGCCACCTGTGCCTTTCCACCCTGCACGCCAACAATGCCAACCAGGCACTCGACCGGATCGTCAATTTCTTCCCGGACAGCGCCCACAAGCAGATCCACAACGACCTGTCACTGAACCTCAAGGCGGTGGTCTCTCAGCGCCTGATCCCGGCCAAGGATGGAAGCCGGCGCGCGGCGGTCGAGGTGCTGATGCAGACCAGCTACACCGCTGAGCTCATCCAGAAGGGCAAGATCCACGACATCAAGGAGGCCATGGAACAGGGCAGCGAGCGTGGGATGATCACCTTCGACCAATCACTGTATGAGCTGTACCAGGAAGGTGCCATTTCGGTGGAGGAGGCGCTGAATCACGCCGACTCACGCAACAACCTGGCGCTGCGCATCCGCTTGAACTCGGGCCCGAAGACCGCCGACACGAAAGCGGTCGGCTGAGACGCGGCCGACCCGCGAGGCGGGCGCCGACAACCCCGAACCCCCTGAGTTAATTCAGTCTCGCCTGCGTAACGCGATCGGCCATAATGGCACCTTGCCCATGGCCGCTGCGTATCGCTGACGTGAACCCATTCAAAGCATTCCATGTCGCCCGCCTGCCGGAGATCCGTTTCGGCAGTGGCGTTTCAGATGAACTGCCTGAGGTGCTGGCAGCTTTTGGCAGGAATGTCCTGCTGGTCACCGGGCGGCGTTCACTGCAACAGACACCGCGCTGGCAACGTTTGCTGGAAGGGCTGCGTGAGGCGGGCCTGGAATGGGATCTGGTCGTGGTCGACGGAGAGCCCTCGCCGGAAGTCGTCGACGAGGCGGTACAGACACACCGCGCGGGCGCCATCGACGTGGTCGCGGGGATTGGAGGCGGCAGCGTCCTGGATGCGGCCAAGGCCATTGCAGGTCTGCTGCGCAGCGGCACCAGCGTCCTCGACCACCTCGAGGGTGTGGGCCGCGGGGTGCCCTACGCCGGGCCGGCCGTACCTTTCGTGGCCGTACCGACCACCGCCGGCACGGGCAGCGAGGCGACCAAGAACGCTGTGCTTTCGCGCCGCGGACCCAAGGGATTCAAGAAATCGTTTCGTGACGATCGGCTGATCGCCCGGATTGCCATCGTGGATCCCAGCCTGCTGGAGACCTGCCCCAGGGAGCTGCTCGCGGCGAACGGCATGGATGCATTCACCCAGCTGCTCGAGTCTTATGTTTCGCTGCGCGCCAGCCCCTTCACGGATGCCCTGGCCTCGTCCGGGATGCAGGCGTTTCGCGATGGATTCTGGCCGGCCTGGAAACCGGATGACCCGCTTGCACAGCAGGGGTATCAGAAGCTTGCCTACGCCTCTCTGTGCTCGGGTATCACCCTCGCGCAATGCGGCCTCGGTTCGGTGCACGGGCTGGCATCGCCCCTGGGCGCCTTCTTCCCGATCCCGCACGGCGTGGTGTGCGGCACCCTGGTCGCCACGGCGACCCGCGTCAACGTCCAGGCCATGCGTGAACGCGAGCCCAACAACCCGGCGCTGCGCAAATACGCCGAAGCGGGCATCCTGCTCAGCGGGCGCATGTTCACCAGTGAGACGGCCGCACAGGACGGGCTGGTCGACCTGCTCGAGCAATGGACCCACCGCCTCGCACTGCCGCGCCTTGGCGGGTACGGGATGACCGAAAGCGATATCGCGCGGGTTGTGGCGAACTGCCGCGGCGGCAGCATGCAGACCAACCCGCTGGTACTGACCGACGACGAACTGGCAGCACTGCTGCTAAGCCGACTCTAACCCGCAAATTGCATGAAGGCGGACCCAATATCGCATTTAAAACACGTCATAAATCGTATGTAGATTAATTCTGGCCCATGCAGTTCGAGTTACAGTTTGTCCTAATCGGTTTTCTGGAAAACCTGGCGTTGCATCTTGAACGATCCCCCTCGACCCATAGCTATGGCTATGGCTCTTCTGGCGATAGTCCAAGCTACTTAGCCAGTTTTCCCAGAAATTCCGATTCCTTCATGCAATTTGTGGGCTAACGGGGCATCCGGGCGGAACGATGAGCATCATCCAGGACCTCTACAAGATCTACGACAGCGAGCAAGCGAAGTACCGTGCCAACCGGTCATCCAAGGGCCGCCTGCTGATCGAGATGCAACACAACATGGGCTTCCTGCGCGAGGGTCTCCGTGAAGGCCTGTCGCAGCGGGCGATCGTGGCGGGCCTCGAAGACGTTGAATTTCGCGCAGCCACCAAGCAGGGCACCAATCTGGGCGCATTGCAGAAGAGAAGACTGGGCCCGGCCACCTATGCCGGGATCCGCGAGTTCGACCGCTACAACGGCTGGGACACGGGCAGGCTGATCGAAAACGTGTACGAACGCATCGCCATCCTGAAAAAGATCGAACAGGGGGCTGAGAATATCGATCTGCGTGCGCGCCTTAAGACACTGTTCAAGTTCCTGATGGTGGTGCTCGCCCACCTCGAGGGACGGCAGCTGGCGATACCTGCACCGCGGCGGACCTGATGCCCTGAGTGGTCGAGGCACCTGACCGGTTTCGCGGAATCGCCGTCAGAAGCTGATCCCCACGCCGCCACCGCTGCCAAACGTACCGGTGCCGAAACCGAAATTGAACTGCGGCGTACCGCCACCCGGATATCCGTCGGTGTCCGCGGCGCGCAGGGTCAGTCGCCCGGCCATAACCAGCGGATAGCGGTATTCGGCCTCGCCCACCCGGCCGTTTCGGAAATCGTCCAATGTGCCCCGCACCTCGATCAGGCGGTCGGGTGCGTACTCGTGTGGCTCCAGGAACCCCGGACTCTGAATGATGAAGCGCCCCTCCGCCGCCTGGTCTGTCTGTGGCCGCCCGGCGCCGTCCAGCGGGAACGCCAGCACCTCGATCAGTGTCCGGTCGCGCAGATTCTCGACCCTGACGATCCGTCCGCCCCAATGCACAGCGCCAGTCGCCTCACCGCTCCGGATGACCTGGGCCGGCGTCGGGCCGCTGCCGGCTCGCCGTTCACTGGTGACACAACCACTCGCCACGAGGGTCAGTAGAACCAGCACAAAGATCCTCGGCTTCATGACTCACCACCTGTAGGGATAATATCTGTAAGGGCGCCATGGCCCCCAGGGGCCACCCCATATACCCCAAGGGCCCCAGGGGTCGTTGTAGGACTCCGGTGGCTGGTAGACCGGCCAAAGATGATAAACATCGGCATCCACCACCGGATACACATAGGGGTACTCACCCACCGGCCGGGTGACAGTCCCGCCCACCCGGCCATACACGGTCAGGCGTTTGTCCTTCTGATATTCGGCGGGATCGAGGAATCCCTTCACCCGGGCCACGAAGCGTACGCCATCACCGCCATCCGGACGTGGCTCACCATCGCTCGAAAGCGGCCGGCCATAAAGCTCCACCTCGGTGGAGCTGGCGCGATTCTGCACGCTGAGAATCTCCCCGCCCCAGCGCACCTGGCTATCGAGATAACGCCCCGGCTCGGCCTGTACCTCAGGTGGCGAGGGCGCGTCCGGCAGCTTTTCGGCCAATTCCTTTGGCACCGTGCTGGCACAGGCCGCAATCAGCCCAAAGGCCAACACCAGGCACAAGTACCGGAATGCGGTTGACGACATATGGCCTTCCCCCTATCCACCAAGCATGGAGAGTTGCGAAAAGGCACGAAAGTTCCGGGGCCGGGCACGCAGGCACCACCCAATATGTATAGAATTCGTGCTCGCATTCAAAGGTAACACGACATGGCCGAGAGCAACCTGCCTTGCTGGGTATATCGCAGCCCGCGCAAACAGGAGATGTATATTTACCTCGCACAAGAGGATGGCTTCGATACGCTTCCAGCCGCCCTCCTGGAGAGTTTCGGCGAACCCATCCTGGTCATCGAACTCGAACTGAGCCCGGACCGCAAACTGGCGCGGGAGGACGTGGGCAAGGTCATGGCCAACCTGCGCGACCAGGGCTTTCACCTGCAGATGCCGCCGCAGCTGCAACCCGCCATGTATCACGGCAACCTCGACTGAAATGCGTGAACTCTTCCTTCTGACCATCAGTGGAAACGACCATCCCGGCGTGACTGCCGAGTTCACAGGCACCCTGGCCCAACATGGGGTGAATGTGCTGGATATCGGCCAGGCCGTGATCCACGACCGGCTCAATCTCGGCCTGCTTATCGAGATACCGGACGCGGCGGAATCCGGCGCCGTGATGAAGGAACTGCTTTTCCTTGCCCATCGGCACAAACTCGAGATCGACTTCGCGCCGATAGCCGAAGACGATTACGAGAACTGGGTGGGCAGCCAGGGCCGGCCCCGCTTCATCGTCACCCTGCTGGGACGCAAACTCAGTGCCGCAAACATCAGCCATGTGGCCGAGGTGGTGTCGCGGCATGGCCTCAACATAGATGCCATCACCCGACTGTCCGGGCGTTTCTCGCTGCGCGGGCAAAACCCCAGACGTCGCGCCTGCGTCGAGTTTTCCATCCGCGGCGAGTCAGACGACCCCGAGCGCCTGCGCCACGACCTGCTCGCCATCACCCGCGATGATGAGGTGGACGTCGCCTTCCAGGCCGACGACATCTACCGCCGCAACCGCCGCCTGATCGTGTTCGACATGGACTCGACTCTGATCCAGTGCGAGGTCATCGACGAATTGGCCAAGGCCGCCGGGGTCGGTGCAAAGGTTGCGGAGATTACCGAGGCGGCGATGCGCGGAGAGATCCCGTTCAACGAAAGTTTCGAGCGGCGCCTTGCCACCCTGAAGGGGCTGGACGAATCGGTCCTGGCAGAGATCGCGCAGTCTCTGCCGATCACCGAGGGTGCAGACAGGCTGATCTCCAACCTCAAGCGTCTGGGATACAAGGTCGGCATCCTGTCCGGTGGATTCAGCTACTTCGCCGATCATCTGAAAGAGCGTTTTGGCCTGGACTGCGTATCGGCAAACCACCTGGATATCCGCGCGGGCAAGCTTACCGGTGAGGTGAAGGGCGAGATCGTGAACGGAGAAAAGAAGGCGGAGTTGCTGCGCACCATGGCCGGCGAACTTGGCATCGATATGCGTCAGACCATCGCGGTCGGTGACGGCGCCAACGACCTGCCGATGCTGTCGATCGCGGGCCTCGGCGTCGCCTTTCACGCCAAGCCGCTGGTGAAGGAGAATGCCAGGCACGCGATCTCCACCCTGGGCCTGGACGGCATCCTGTACCTGCTTGGAGTCAGGGACCGCGAGGCCAGGGAATGAGGATACCGCTCGGAATCCTGGCGGTGGTCGCCATCCTGCTGCTTGCCCTTCAGTTGTTTGCGCCCACCCCCGGGCCTGACGCCCTGCAGCCGAGGACTGACCTGCCGTGGCAGATTACTGTCAATCCGGACGGCAGCAGCCGGGTGTTCGATATCGAACTCGGCAGTGCGACCCTGGCCGACGCCATGGCAAAATTCGGTGCCCTGGAGGGACTGGCGGTGTTCGAGCCCAGGGACGGCGGGATGGTGCTGGAGGCATACTTCGGCAATGTGCAGTTCGGTCCGCTCAAGGCCAAGGTGGTGGCCGGACTCGCGGCCGACCGCGCGGACCTCGAACGTCTGCGCGATGGCAGCTCGCGTCGCGAGGGCTCGCCCAGCGGCGACTGGAAGTATCCCCTGAACGATGCGCCATCGATACATGCGGCCCGCCGGCTTTCGGTCATCACCTACATTCCGGGAACACGCAATCTGGATGAGGAGTTCTTTCGGAGCCGCTTCGGCGAGCCGGCCGCCTGGCTGCAGGAAAACGAACGGGCGGTGAGCTGGTTCTACCCCGAACTCGGCCTCTCGGTATTGATCGACGACGAGGCGCGCGAGGTGCTGGAGTATCAGCAGCCGCGCGACTTCGTGATGCCGGAAGGCGTCATCATGAACCCGGCCGCCAGGTAGCGGCCCGTTCAGCCCGCCCGGACCAGGTCATCCATCCGGGTCTTGGCCTCTCGCCAGGCGTCACCGCCAAAGTCGCCCGCCGCCATCATGTCCATCAGTCGGTATGCCAGCCGGCGCTGGGGGATGGACAGGTCCCGCAGCTTGACCAGCTTGAACAGACAGCCAGCCCGCTCCAACTCCAGGGTCGAGACCAGCGCATACAGTGTCAGGGCCGCGGCGGAATGCGGCGCCGCCGCGACCTCCGCGACGACCTCGTCGAGCAGACCGCTCAACCGAGCAGTCGGCTGATCTGGCAGGCGACGGAATAGTCTTCCTCCGGGTCGGCGCCAGGTGTGCAGCGCAACACCCTCACCTCGGCCACCATCGGCGGCGTGATGTCGTTGACCGGTTTGATCTCGATCCGCATCTCCGAGCCCTCGGCAATCTCGTGGTCGATCGACATCAGCAGACCGCCGCCACTCAGATTCTTGACGATGGCGCCACCCCCTGCTCCACCGACAATTCTGAAATTTGCCGGACACTCGATGGTCATGCGGGGATAGTTTCTCTTCTCGTTGTAGTCCTGCATGTGTTCTCCTCTCTTGGCGGGGACGAGAAGGCGCACCGCGTCGTCATTGCCGCCGGTTCACCCTCGCCAGCCATCCAGCAGGGCAAGGCATTCGGCATTCAATGCCTGTGCCCTCTCCGCGGAATCTGCCTCGGTGTAACAGCGCAGTTCGGGCGCATTTCCCGAAGGGCGCAAGTGCACAACCTCTCCGTTTTCAAATGTAACACGCAGACCGTCAGTCTGATCCACGTCTGCAACCGGCCCCATTTCCGGGAACTGCTCCATGATCGCACCACGGCTTTCCGCCAATCGGCCGATATGACGGGCGCTCAACGCAGTGGGAAACTCCTTCAGGCGGTCGCTGGCGGTGAAGCGCGGCGGCAGCAGGGTGCCAAGCCGGGACAGCGGCATACCGTGTCGCCGTGCCAGCAGCAGCACCGCAAGGGCAACGATCACCGCATCGCGGGTCGGCAGGGCGCCCAGCCTTCGGCCCTCCATCTCCAGCGGGGTCATGGTCAGAAAGCCGCCGTTTGCCTCGTAGCCCACCACACGGCGGACACCGTCCTCGAGAAACTGCTGCATACCCTCGATGACGTAGGGTGAGCCGATCCTCGAGCGCAGGATCCGCGGAAACCAGGTGGATTTTTCCAGTGCGCTGTTGCTGCTGACCGGTGTGACGACAGCTTCTGCGTCGAGGAAGTGTGCCGCCAGGATCCCGGTCACGTCTCCACGCATCCAGTTGCCATGCTCGTCACCGATCAGCGGCCGGTCGCCGTCGCCGTCGGCCGATACCAGCAGGTCGAAGTGCTCGGCTTCGGCCCAAGCCTTCGCCAGCGCAATATCCTCGGGTCGCACCGCCTCGGTATCGACCGGGATGAATCTGTCGGAGTAACCGCGGCGCATCACGTCGGCACCCAGTCCGCTGAAGATCTCGGTCATGGCTTTGGCCGCAACCGTGGAATGTTCATACACCAGGACCCTGCTTCCGGCCAGGCATTGGGCGGGAAAAAAGTCCAGATAGCGTGACAGGTAACGCCGATAGGCCGTGCTGTCCTCGGGTGGCAGATCAGGGCGGGTATTGAAACACCCCAGGTCGTCGAACCGGGCACGCGGTGCCTTAACGATCTGCTTCCGGATACCGGCCTCGTCCGCCTTCAACACCTCACCCTGGGGGGTGTTGAACTTGATCCCGTTGCGGTCATCGGGAATATGGCTGCCGGTGACCATCAAACTGGCGATTCGCTCGCCGATGGCATAATCAGCGACTGCCGGGCTGGGGATGTTGCCGCAGTTGACCGGCCTGTATCCGAGATCCAACATGGCGGCCACGGTGGCAGCCATGATTCTTGGCGTGCTGGGACGGTAGTCCCCGGCCAGCGCCACTGCATCACCCGGATGTATCGCACCCGCTTGTTCCAGATATTGGAGAAAACCAGCGGTATAGATGTAACAGACACGATCAGTCATCGCGTCCGCCAGGCCGCGGGCACCGCTGGTCCCGAAGCCGACGCCGCTGATGGCCATGAGGTCCGCAATGGCAAAGTTTTCGGAATTGTTGTTCATTCTGCGTCCATTTTCGGCTATCGACCGAATTCTAGTCTGCAAATCCACCCAACCGGCGAGATTTCCAGGCTGGCGTTTTATCAAGCATACGGGGCGCCCGTCAGTCGAAATGCCGGCTCAGGTACAAGCCGCCCCAGAGGTGCTCCTGTGGGGCCTTTGAGAGCGTGGTGTCACCGGCCTTGGCATTGATCGAAAAGGTCAGCTGGAACCCGGACCAGCCCTTGGTCACACCGACACCCGCCTCCCAGACCAGTTTGCGCATATCGTCGTAGTCCACGGTCACCTCGCTTTCGCGAAACTGGCCCTGCAGGAGGGCATCGTAGGCCACGGCCCGCAGTCTGGCAGCACCCCAGAGATAGAGTTCATCGCTCCTCATCACCGGCACGAAGTTGCCCCGGTTGATCGGGTCGTAAGGGGTGCTCCAGAAGGGGCTGCCCAGTTGCCCGAGTCGGCCGCTGAGACCGATCCCTGCGTTGGTCTGGAAGCCGAGATTGAGGTCCCAGGAGTGCGCCAGATCCCAGTTGTTTCCACCGGCGAAGCGACGGGAATCGGTCACGCGCAGACGCGCCGTGGGCTCGCCGCCATCGGAGATCTGGTATTGCCAGCCCTCGGGATTCACGGGTTCCGTGCTGCCGGTGACATCCCGATACCACTGATGCAGGCTGGTCTGCACCTGGTTGGCGACGTTCAACCCCAGGGCACCCACCATCAGTTCCACGCCAAGGGCGCGGTCGTCGTCAGCCACCACCTGCTTGTTCGCCAGGTAGAGCAATGAGGAATAAGGCCGATCGTCGTAGATCGGCTCAGGATCGCCGATGTCGTCGGGCGTGTAGGTGACAGAACCCAGGAGGAAACTCCGATAGACGCGTCCGCAGCGCCGATCGAGACCGAGCAGCGGATCGAGTCGCTTGAAAATCCCTCCCATGAGATACAGCGGCCCCCGATCCTGGAAGACCTCAACACCGAGGCCCATGGTGTAGTCGCGATCGTCGTTGGCGCCGGGCACCAACATGTCCTGGTCGAAATAGACGCCCACACCCATACCGGACTGATCCGCGTCGAAAAGGCAGGGGTCAGCCGCAGCCGGCTGCGCCGAAAGGCCGATGGTCAAGACAAGCAGACGCGGCAGCACTCTGAACCCCGGGTTGAACAATTCGCCTGCAACTATACCGACACCCGCGTCAGGCGCGATGCCGGATGCAGATCCTGCGACCTGGTTCATCCGGCAGACAGCGGTGCGCAGCCGGCTGGGCTGGGCCGGACGCCGGGCGGCCCGTACCGAACCGCGGGAAGTAAAGTCGACTGAGTCGCAGGCCGGGTGTGGACGGGTCATCAGGGTGTGCTTGCAACGGATTTGGCGCGACATTTCGCGTCCAAGCGGTCTTCGAGGGCGCCAAGCCGCCGCGTCTGAGACTGTCCGGGTAGTACGCGAGATTATTTGGCCAGACTGGCGCGAAATATCGCGCCAATTAGCCGTCATCGCGGCATTTCGCGTCGACTATGCGCGCATACGCGTTTAATGTTCATTAGAAAACCCTTTAACTGATTGTTTCAATGTATGATTCCGCAACTGGCACATCATTTGCTTTACTTCCTCCGCCGAGTCGAACATGACCGCGCATCAGATCCAAAAACAACAGCCAAGGCAGACGAGACAGGGTGGATGACATGCATACCTCTACTTCTTATTCACCGGCACAGGCGAATCAACCGGGGAATCGGGCGGGAACCATGCTGAGCGTAGCCGGACTGGTTGCATGGCTGTCGGCAATGATGCTGGCCATCGCAGGCCCCTTGCTCGGCATCGATATACCGCCGCTGCTGATCGTTGGCATGGTGGTCTTTTCCGGTGCCTTTTCGGTCCTCTCACTCCCCAAGTTGATCGGCTTGGGAAAGCAGGTGGACAACGACCGGCCGGCCTGACCCTAACCTGAGGCGACTTGGATTTTCAGTATCGTTCTCCGAGATAAAGACCCGTAGGAACTTCATTTTGATGAACTCCAACCCCCGGATTACCCGGGGGTTTTTTTTGCCTTGCGATATCATTGGCAACGGGGACATCCGCCGAATTGGCGGGATCATTGGCCAGGCGCACCATTAAGGATTGCAACCGTGCACCTCAGCATTCGTAGCAAACTGGTTCTGTTCACAGTGCTGCCGGTAGTCGCGGTCTACTCCATTCTTTTCTGGATCGGGGTATCGCATGTGCGGGAACACCTGACCTCGGATGCCCAGCGCTCGCTGGTGGAACATGCCCAGCATCAGGCCTCCCGGCTTGCGTTGTTTTTTTCCCAGATCCCGGCGCTTGCGGAAAGCCTCGGCGATCTGATGCTTTCCGAACCGGACCAGCCGCAGGAACTCCTGTATGCCCACCTGATCGACGGACTGCGACGCGCGCCGGTAGCCCGAACGGCCGCAGTCATGTATGACGACCCGTACCGCGGCGCACTGATGCAGCGCGGCGCGCCTGCGGGCAAGGAGTTGCCGGCGCAAGAGCGCGGCCCCGCAACCCGGGCGCCCGGATGGCATATCGAGGGCGACGGCCTGAGATTCGATCGGCCGATATACCGCCAGGGCAGCCGCGTCGGGGGGGCCTGGGCGGAAATGGCGATCGCGGACGTGTACGCGGAACTCGAACGCCAGCGGAGTTCCCCGGTCACCCTGTTCGTTGGACGCCAGGATGGCACCCTGCTGCCCCCTCTCGGGGCCACCCCCGAAGTCCAGACGCTGGCATCGCTGATGCCCCTGGACGCCCCTGCGGGCACCCTGCAAGCCGTCGGCGATGACACCCAAAGCGGATCACGTTATTGGGTTGTGAGCATCGAGATTCCGGGGTTTCCATGGCGTGTCACCGCCGCCACGCGCAGCCAGACCGCGTTGGAACCGGCTCAACGCGAGGCGTCGCTGCTGGCCATCGGACTATTGCTCTCGCTGCTCGCTATCGTTGTCATCATCGGCATCGTGACCCGCCAGATCACCCGCCCCCTGGCCACCCTGGATGCCAGCGTGCAGCGGATCACCCAGGGCAGGTTTGCCGTGGCACCCGAGGTGACTTCACACGATGAGCTGGGCCGGCTGGCGAACGCCATTCGCCGTATGGCGATCCATATCGCTGACCGCGAAAACCAGCTGCGCAGCTCACACCTGGTGCTCGAGCAGCGGGTTGCCGAACGGACTTCCGCCCTTCAGGAAAGCAACACCCGCCTGATGAACCAGATAGAGGAAACACGCAAGACAGAAGAGGCCCTGCGGCTGGCCAACGACGAAGCCCAGCAGGCCAGCCGGGCGAAGTCGGAGTTCCTTTCCAACATGAGTCACGAGCTGCGCACTCCCCTGCACGGCGTACTGGGCTATGCACAGATATTGCGTCGCGATGCATCCACCAGCCCGAGCCAGCTCGAAAGCCTCGAGGCCATCGAGCGCTGTGGACAACATCTGTTGACGCTGATCAACGACATCCTCGACCTGACCAAGATCGAAGCGGGTCAGATGCGGGTCGATCTGCAGGCGACCGATCTGCGCCAGCTGCTGGAGGATGTGCGCATGATCGTCGCCCAGCGCGCCGCGAACCAGGGCCTGCAACTGCATATGTTGCTGGATCCCGAACTGCCGACCGGCATCATCACCGATTCGGTCAAACTCAAGCAGATCCTGCTCAATCTGTTGGGCAACGCGGTCAAGTTCACCGTGCAGGGCTCCATCACCCTGCATGCAGCCCCGACCCCGCAGGGCTATCTGTCGTTCGAGGTCTCAGACACCGGGGTTGGCATCCCCCCGGACAGGATCGAGGCCATCTTCGACCCCTTCCAGCAGGTCCACGAGGGCCAGGCAGTCGACGGCACGGGCCTGGGCCTGGCGATCAATCGGCGGCTCATCAGCCTGCTCGGCGGTGAGGCCTTCAGTGTGCAGAGCGCACTCGGCGCAGGCAGCCGCTTCCGCTTCCGTATTCCCTATCAGGCGGCTTCCGTGGAAGTTGCCGGCACCCACCCGGGGCAACTGGCTGCCCCGGGCCCAAGACAGCGGCTCGCCACCGGGATGCGCTGTAGCGTGATAGTCGTGGACCCCCTGAACGAAAGCCGCAACATGCTTGCGACACTGTTGCGGCAAGCGGGCTGCGAGGTCGAGTCATTGAGCGACCCGGCAGCCGCCCTGCCGCGCCTGCGTGAAAAGCCTTTCGACCTGGTATTGCTCGACGCCCGCCTGCCCGATGCCCGGACCGGAGATATCGTGATGGCGCTGCGCCAGAACACCACATTCGGATCGCTCAAACTGATCGCCATGAGTGCCAATGTGTTTCCCGGCGCCGACAAGAAGGCGCAAGATGCAGGGTTCGACGGCTTCCTCGGTAAACCCTTTGGTGACGAACAGTTGTTCGGGCTGATCCGGCAACTGCTGGGTATCCGCTTCGAGAGCGGGCCATCCGCTGACGAACGCCCGCTGCCGGATGGCCCGGTCCACGACTGGCCAGAGGGACTGGCAGCCGACACTTCAAACAGGATTCTGAACGCCATAGACCTCGGCGATGTCGGCAGCCTCTTCCAGCTGGCGGAAGAACTCGCTGACGACCCGCGCGCCCCCCGGGCAGACGTCGAAAACATGGCATTGATGGCACGTCTGTTCGATTTCGATGGCCTGCAGCGCCTGTCCGACCGACTCGGCGGCCAACGGCAGTGAAATGAGCGTGCGCATGACAGCCGTTGGGCTATTCTCCTTTGATGCACGGGTCTGTAGTCTCCCTGTATGAACGCCTTGAACCCACCTCAGCCACACAACAGCACCCTGCTGCTGGTAGACGACAACCCGACCAATCTTCAGCTTCTGTTCGGCACGCTGAAGGGGCTGGGACACAAGCTTCTGGTTGCCAAGAGCGGCGAGGATGCACTCAAGGTCGCACAATGGGCCCAGCCTGACCTGATCCTGCTGGACATCATGATGTCCGGTATCGACGGTTTCGAAACCTGCGCCAGACTCAAGGAAAGCCAGCAGACCAAAGACATCGCGGTGATCTTTCTGTCCGCCCTTGACGACACCAATGACAAGATCAAGGGCCTGTCGCTGGGCGCCGTGGACTACATTGCCAAGCCGTTCCAGGCCGAAGAGGTCATCGCGCGTGTCGAGACCCACCTCACCATTGCGCGCCTGCGCACCGAACTGGCGGAACGCAACCGGCAGCTCGAAGCGGCCAACCAGCCGATCCTCGACTCGGTCGGCGACGGCATCTATGGCCTCGACATGGACGGGAATATCACCTTCGCCAACCCGGCCGCGATGCGCCTTACGGGATTCCCCAAGGAATCCCTGATCGGACATTCTGTGCACGAGCTGCATCTCTATGCGCGCTGGGATGGCAGCGCCTATCACTTCATCGAAACCGGCATCTACCAGACCCTCAGACAGGGCGTGTCCAAGGAAAGCGACAGCGATGTCTTCTGGCGCCACGATGGCGATCACTTCGCGGTGAGCTGGACCTGCACCCCCATCAAGCGCTCGGGCGAGGTGCAGGGTGCGGTGCTGGCGTTTCGTGACGTCACACAGCGCAAGCGCCAGGAGCACGCGCTGCGCGATGCCATGGCCGAGGTGGAGCGCCTGCGCGACCGCCTGCAGGCAGAAAACACCTACCTGCAGGCCGAGGTGAAGAACGAAGGCCGGTTCGACAGCATCGTCGGCGAGAGCCCTGCGCTCAAGGCCGTGCTAGACCAGATCGACCAGGTTGCACCGACCAACAGCTCGGTGCTGGTCATCGGCGAGTCCGGCACCGGAAAGGAGGCGATGGCGCGCGCCATTCACGACCTGAGCGCCCGCCGCGACCGGCCGCTGATCAAGGTCAATTGTGGGGCCATCACCCCGACGCTGATCGAAAGCGAGTTGTTCGGGCACGAAAAAGGCGCCTTCACCGGCGCGTCCAGACAGCGCCAGGGGCACTTCGAACTGGCGGATGGCGGCACCATCTTCCTGGATGAGATCGGCGAACTGCCGCTCGAGGCGCAGGTCAAGCTGTTACGTGTCCTGCAGGAACACGAATTCAGCCGGCTCGGCTCCGAGACCCCGATAGAGGTCGATGTGCGGGTAATCGCCGCGACCAACCGGGACCTGGTCGAAATGGTCGAGAAGGGGAGCTTCCGGATGGACTTGTTCTACCGCCTGAATGTCTTTCCGCTCACCGTGCCGCCGCTGCGTGACCGGCGCGAAGATATACCCCTGCTGGTGGCCAAATTCCTCTCGGATCAGGCCCGTTCACTGGGCCGCACGTTCAGCCGCGTGTCCGAGGACGGCATGGGCTTGCTGATGGCCTATCATTGGCCGGGCAACATTCGCGAGTTGCAGAACGTGATCGAACGGGCCGCCATTCTGGCGCGTGACAAGGTGGTGCCGATCGCACCGCACCTGGTGAATTCCGGAATCAACGTGGCTCTTGAGCCGCCTGCAGCCGTCACGGACCGGAAAGAGGAGGAGCCCGACAAGCTGGTACCGCTGGCCGAGAACGAGGCTCGTTACATCCGCCGGGTACTCGACCACACCGGCTGGGCGATCGCCGGCAAGGGCGGCGCGGCCGAGATACTGGATCTGCCAGCCAGCACCCTCAGGTCGCGCATGAAGAAGCTCGGCGTCGAGCGTCCGGGTTAGCCTGTCGGACCCGACCGTTTGCGGCAATTAGGAAACTGGCAAACGCGAACCAGGGTCATCCCGTTTAGCAAGCGGGGCATTCCGGGCTAGAATGGATCACCCGGAATCGCACCAAGGAAATGTGACATGAACCATCCGAAGCAGTTTACTGGCGGCCTGCTGGCCCTCTGCGTTTCCATCGGCCTGCAGACAAATGCCCTGGCGGCAACCGACGCGCCGACAGACTTCCGCATCATGAATCCGGCCGAGGTCACGGCGCACTCGGCGGCCATGGGGTCGCTGCAGGGCACTGCCCGCGAAGACTACCGCAATGCCCAGTACCAGCAGCTGAAAAAGCGCGCCCTCGAGCGCGGATTCAGGCTGCCCGCGGATCCGCCGTGGGCCGGCAAGACCACGGCCGCAGGGCCCGCCGGTACGGCGGGACTGCCTCCGGTCCCGGCACCCGGCGCGGAGACCCCCGCCGAGACCGCTGCACGTCACGCGGCCATGCGTGAAAAACTGGAGGCACGTCGCGAGGCGATGCAGCAGGCGAGTGAAGCCAACCTCGAGCACCTGCAGCAGGCGGCGAGCGCACAGCAACAGCAGGTCGAGGCGCAGCTGCAGGCCAGCCGGGAAGGCGGGATCCCGCAGCCGGGCGAGGGAGCTACCCTCAGCGAGGCCGGTACGGACCAGCCATCACCCGCAACGCCGGCAGTCACTCCGGTCAGCGAACCTGCAGTTGCCGCGGAGGCTGCAGCAATCGAAGCCCCCAACCCGGCAGATACCGGGTCGCCGGCCACCGCCACCGCGGCACAAACCCCGGCGCCCCCGGCAGCACCGGTGGCCGCAAGCGATTCCGGTTCCGAGCCGCGCTTCGCGCCGGTCGAGATCGTGGAGATCACCACCGTCACCGTGCCGGAGCCCCCGATGGCGCCGGTACCACCCCCGGCGCCCGCCCGGCCCACACCAATGCCTGCCCCACCGGCCGACAGCGGCAAAGAAGTCTCTGCGGGCACGGCGATCGGCTCGGACGGCCAGCCCTATGCGACCTCCGATGCAATGGCCGCCTACCGCGAGTCCATGCGCTCACGTTTCGACGAGTACATGCAGGAACGTCAGGCACAACTGGAGGAAAACGCCAGGCGCCAGCGCGAAAAGCATGAGGCCGCGATGGAGCAGAGCCGCTCGATGCAGCCGAACTGGGGACGCTTCCAGCCACCGCCCTATCCTGCCATGCCGGCCTACGGGCCGCGTTACCCGACCGCTTATCCCGATTACCGCACGCCTTACTGGCAGCAGCGATGAAATGAGCTGATGCAGCTCGGTCGATGACCTGCATCAGTTCCTCGATACGATCGACGTAGCGGCTTGTCTCGTCGGGGGCGAAGGGGGCCACCCGTCCCCTGCGCCTTGAATCAGTGCCAATCGAAATGTGCACCAAAACAATGCTTGGTGTACTTGCGAAAGAGGTGGTCGAACTCGGTCGGCCAACGTTGATGCTTCACGTGTTCGCGCACACCCGCCATGAGCAGGGCAGTCAACAGCGCGATCAGCAGCCACAGACTGGCGCGCAGACTCCTGACCTGCAATTTGCAAGTCTAACTGCCTCGCGCCTCGCGGATGCGTTCGTAAGCCTGGCGGATTTCGTGGGTCTTTTGAGTGGCCAACTTCATCATCTCCTCGGGCAGCCCTTTCGAGACCAGCTTGTCCGGATGATGCTGGCTGAGAAGACGCCGGTAGGCGCGCTTGACCTCGGCGTCATCCGCCGAGGCGGCGACACCCAACAGCTGGTAGGCGTCGTGCAGGCTGGGTCGCCCCGTGTCACTCGCAGGACGCTGCCCAGACCCGCCGGCACCCCCACCAAAACCGCGTTCCGCGCGGACCATGCGCTCGAGACGCCGATAGTCGAGCTCGGTTACCCCGATACGGGCACAGACGTGCCGCAACAACCGATCTTCGGCCGGGTCCAGGCGACCGTCGGCATAGGCCGCCTGCAACTGGATCTCGATAAACATCCCGATCAGGGTGCTGCGACCGTGACACTCGCGCCGGAACTGGTCGAGCACCGCATCAAGATCGAAGTCTGGCGCCTTGCCCTGATGAAAAAGGCTGATCGCGGTCTTGCGCATCGCCGCATCCAGCGACATCTGACCCATCACCGCCTCGGCCATACGGATCTCTTCGTTGCTGACCCGGCCATCGGCCTTGGCGACGTTACCCATCACCGAAAAGGTTGCGGTGAAAAAGGCCGTCTGTACACGTTCCCGATCGCCGGCCTCAAAGCCAATATCATCCGGCAGCGCCTTGAGACCCTTGTCGAAATTGTGTCCGAGCGCCGCCCCCAGCAGGGCACCCAGTGGCCCGCCGAGCATGAACCCGAAGGCCCCCCCAACCAGTTTTCCCCACCAGCTCAATTCAACCTCCCAGGAGACCGGCGGCCACCCCGCCCCATCCACACGCCAAGGCTAGATTATCATCGCGCGCAAAAAACGGCGCGCCACTACTTGCCATTCAGATATTCTTCATCACGAAAGGACCCGACCCATTGCGGCTTGAAGCCGACCATGATGGATATCAGCCAGCCATTGAGTACCGCCTCTGGAAAGAACATCAGCGGCAGGAAGAGCAGGTAGCTGTCGGTCAGCTTGTTTAGCGAATAGGCATCCGCGGCCAGCAGCAGGCCAGTCGCGGTAAAGGCGACCAGCACGGCAACCAATCCACCGGCCAAAAACGCGTTGATGAAGACATAGACGAAATAGTGTTTCGGCAAATAGGCACGCACCAGCCCGAGAGTCACCTGGGTCAGGGTCGCCGGCAACACGATGAAGACCAGCGCAGATGGCATCAGGCCCGACCAGTCATTCAGACCCACGATCGTGGTCGCAAACAAGGCGAGGCTGCCGGCTATGATCGCCAGGGACCAGCCGAACATCAGGGTCAGGGCGACCATACCGGACAAGTGCCAGGAGAATCCCGGCTGGACCTCGGTGCGTAGTGTCCATAGCATCAGCACACAGACGACGGCACCAAGGAACACGTTGAGCTGGGCCTGATCCGTCAAGCGGCGCCAGTCCGCCCAGCGTAGAGCCCGGCCGAGCAGCCAGACGTACACGGCACCGAAAGACCAGAGCCACGAAGTGGGAAAGAGTTCGCCGGAGAATTCCATAAGATCGACTGCGGCACCAAAGCCTGGAGTGTAACCGATGCAATACCGCCCCCTGTCCAACACCGGAGTCCAGGTCAGCACATTGTGCCTGGGTACCATGACCTTCGGCGAACAGAACTCCGAGCGGGAGGCCTTCGGGCAGCTCGACATGGCGCTGGATGCCGGTGTCAATTTCATCGACACGGCAGAGATGTATTCCGTTCCGCCGCGTGCCCAGACCATGGGGAGCACGGAACGCATCATCGGGCGCTGGCTGAGCCAAAGGGGCGGCCGCGACAAGGTGGTCATTGCGACCAAGGTCGCCGGCCCCGGGAGGGACTGGCTGCCTTACATCCGCGGTGGCAACAACCACCTGGACCGTACCAACATCCATGCGGCGGTGGACGAAAGCCTGCGCCGCCTGCAGACGGATGTCATTGATGTCTATCAGTTGCACTGGCCCGAGCGCCAGGCGAACTATTTCGGCGAACTCGGTTACGAGCATGTCGATGATACCGGAGAGGTCCCGCTGCTGGAGACCCTTCGCGCACTTGGCGAACTGATCGATGCCGGCAAGATTCGCTTTGTCGGCGTATCCAACGAGACCCCCTGGGGGCTGATGACTTACCTTCGCCTCGCCGAGGTACAGGGTCTACCGCGCATGGTCTCGATTCAGAATCCGTACAGCCTGCTCAACCGCAGTTACGAAATCGGTCTGGCCGAGATCAGCCACCGTGAGAACATTGGCCTGCTGGCCTACTCCCCCCTCGGCTTCGGGGTGCTCTCGGGCAAATACCTGTCCGGTGAGCGTCCTGCCGGGGCCCGTCTCACCCTGTTCCCTGACTACCAGCGCTACTCCAACCCGCAGGCGGACAAGGCGACCCGCGACTATGTGCAGCTCGCGCGCGATCACGGCCTTGACCCGGCCCAGATGGCGCTGGCCTATGTCAACAGCCGTACATTCCTGACCAGCAACATCATCGGTGCGACAACGCCGGAACAGTTGCGCAGCAACCTCGCCAGTATCGAGGTGGAGCTGAGCGATCAGGTGCTCGGGGAAATAGAGCAGATCCACCGACGCCATCCCAACCCAAGCCCCTGAGTGCTGAATTCACCGAAACAAAAAGGCGGCCCTTGCGGTCCTGTCAGGTAGACCCCATACGCAAAGTAAGGGCGAATGGTGTAACCGGTTTCAAGCCGCGCGTCTGGATGCCGATACAGGGTGTGTTCAGCGAAAAGGTCGAGGCATCGGGCGTCAGATGCCGCAGGTCAGCCGAGGAGGCACGGGATGATTTGGCGATACAATATGATTTCCGGCGAAGAAATCGACGTGCAGGACGTCGGGCAGGCGGCGGGGAATGCGCCCGGTTCCGACGCCATGTCTGTACCCTGCCTGATGACTGCGCAGGAGGCCGCAGCCGTCGAACCCAAGGTTGCACCACCGTCCCCGGCCGTTGTCATGCTGCCCATCGATACCCTCCTGGCTCAGTAGGTCGGAATGGACCGACCTGCGGCTCAGGCTTCGGGATCAGGACCTGACGGCCCGCCTGCGAGTGGAAGGCGGACCCGCAGGCACCCATCCACGACCTCCAGCTCAAGACTCTCGAGCGAGGCCCCGACGCAGGGACCGCGCAGGCAATAACCATCTTCGGGCCGGAACAGTGCGCCGTGAATGGCGCACTGAATGAAGCTGTCGTCCATATCGAGAAACTGATCGGGCAGCCATTCCAGCGGTGCCCCGGTATGCGGACAACGGTTGCGATAGGCGGCCAGCACGCCGTCCTTGCGCACCACGAACAGGCGCACCGCCTCTTTTCCGTTGCAATCCAGTTCAAAACCACGGCTGCCGGGCTCGCGGATATCCTCGAGCGCGCAAAGATCGTGCTGCGACATCGCCGCGCTCACCGTCCGGTCAGCCTCAACAACGCGGTAAAGAGTTCTCCGTTACCGGCGTATATGCTTAGCCCCTCGACCAAGGCCAAAACGATGCCGGCCCCGATCAATCCCGGCAGCCAGCGGCCGGTTGGCGCCACGCTGTCCATGCCGATTGGCCGTTTGCTCGGCTTCAGACGGGCATCGCGCAGGTCGGTCACCCGCGCCTCTTCAGCGTCTTCCTGCAGACGGCACAGGGCCTCGTGCAGCTGGCCACGCGCCGTTTCTGCCTCGCGTCGGCTGACCACCAGTTCGTCTGCCTCGAGCAGGGCCTTCTCCAGCTCACGACGCACCTCGTCTAGCTGGCGATTGGCGTCTTCCAGGGAGTCCTCCAGCATGTGCCGGGAGCCCTCTGCCTCGCCCAGTTCGCGCTGACGCTCGGCCAGTGACGACTCCAGCGCCTCGATCTGCTGACGCATCACCTCCTGCGAGATCGCCTCGCGCCCGTCCGCTTGCTGCAGCCTGCGCTTCCGTGTCTCGGCCGACGCCAGCTGCTCCCGCATGTGCGCCACATCCCGGATCGCCTGATCTCGCACCATGTCCAGTTCGGCACGCAGCGCCGCAACATCCGAACCACCGTCTCCGTCCGTCTGTGCCTCGCGGATCTGGTCCACGTATTCGGCGATCACGCTGCGCAGTTGCTCCACCTCACTTTCGCGCGCTGCAAGGTCTGACCGCAGGCTGTCCCGGTCTGCACGCATTGCCTCTTCGCCGCCATCCTGGCCCTCTTCGAGCAGCGCATTCACGCGTTCGAGTTCATCCTGCAGGGCATGCCGGCGCTCGCTCTCCTGCACCAGCGTCTCCCGCAGCTCACGTTGCTCCGCCTCGTGCGCGAGCAGTTCTTTTTCATGCGTCCGCAAGGCCTCGGCGACCTGGTTCTCCAGATCGACCAGGCGTGCCTGCTCATCATCCTTGTCGCTGACCGCCAGCTGCAGGGTCTCGAGTTCACTGCTGGCGGCGTTCAGGGCCTCGATCAACTCGGCCTGCTCCTCACGGGCAGCGGCCAGGCCCTGTTCACGCTCTTCGAGCTTGTGTCCAAGCTCGAGTATCTCGGCGCGCATCTGCGAAACCGCTTCGTCAGATCCGGAGGCATCCTCGGCGAGTTGCGCCTGCAGTGATTCGTTGCCGGTGCGCAGCTGAACGATCTGTGACTGAAGCTCGCTGGTCTCGGCATGCATCTGTTGCCGGGCTTCGCTGAGATCCCGCTCCGCCACGGCGCGCGCCGATTCGGCCTCGGCCCGCAGGTTATCCAGCTCCACCTGCTTTTCCTGCAGGCGCTGCTCAGCGTCACGACCCTGGTCGGCAAGGCGCTGCTCCAGCTCTGCCGCACGTGCCTGCGACTGCTCGATCGCAGTACTCGCCTCCCGGTCACCGGACGCGAGCTGCGACTGCAGGCCATCATTTTCATTGCGCAAGCGGTCGAGTTCTTCCTGCAGCTTCCTCGCCTGCTCGGCGGCCTCCTCCTGAATGCCGGCCAACTCGGCCTGGAGATCGGCAAGACGCCTTTCGGCAGTCTCCAGCGCATCCGCATCCCGCTCTCTGTCGGTCCGCAGCAGATCCAGTTCGGCCTGGACACCGTCGAGCTCGGCCTGTTTCGCCTCGAGCTGCGCCGTCGACTGAAGACGATCATCGTTCAGGCCCGCCTCGAGTTCGGCTATACGCGTCTGCGCCTGCTCGACGTCAACATTCAGCGACTCGAGCCGGGCGGCCTGCGCCTCGGACCGCTCCCGCTCCTCGGTCAGCTGGCTCTCGAGCCCGGTGGCCCGCGCCTGGGCCTGTTCAATCGCGGCACCGGCTTCCTCGTTGCCAGATGACAGCTGCGACTGCAGGGTCTCGTTGTCGGTTCTCAACTGATCCAGTCGGGCCTGCAGGTCGGCGACATCTCGGCCCGCGTCCTCCCGGCTATCGGCCAGATCCTTCTGCAGTTCGGCAATCCGGGTTTCCGCGGATTCGAGCGCGGTCGCATCGGCCGCCGCTTTGGCCTGCAGTTGCTGCAATTCAGTCTCTGCGGCATCCAGTTCCGCCTGTTTGGCGGAAGTCATCTGCACGGCCTTGCGCTGCTCTTCGTCCAGCCTGCTTTCGAGCTCGGCTGCACGCGCCTGCACCTGTTCGATCGCAGCGCCGGCCTCTTCGTTACCGGATGCCAGCTGCGCCTGCAGGGCCTCGTTGTCCGTGCGCAGCTGATCCAGCTCCGATTGCAGCACGTCGATTTTTTGCTGACCCTCCTGCTGCGCCTCGGCAATGGCCCCCTGCAACTCATCGCGCAGGGCGTCGGCCGCGTTTTGCGCCTCCTCCAGCTTGCGCTCCGCCTCTCCCTGCCCGGTCGCCATCTCGGCGCGGGCGGCATCCAACTCCGCCTGCAGTGCGTTCAGGGACTCGGCCGAATCATTCTCCATCTCGCCCAGGGCCTGATCGAGTTTGGCCGCACGCTCTTCAGCCAGGGCCAGCTCCCTGCGCCCCTGTTCCTCGGTTGCCGTCAGGCGCTGTTGCAGGTCGCCATGCTCGGCAGCCAGCCCGTCGATACGGGACTGCAGTGCCTGGGTGGCCTCAGCCGATTCGCGCTCGCGGTCTTCCAGTTTCTGCTGCAGTTCAACCAGCTGCTGTTCACTGGCCTGCAAACGTTCAGCCTGGGCCGCGGCCGTCTCCAGCTGCTGCTGTAGCCCGTCGCGCTCCGCCAGCAGGGTCTGGTGACCGGCCTCGGCATCGGCGAGTCGTTGCTGCACCCCACTCAGCACCTCGCTGTCCGTGACTCCGACGGCCTCGCGCGCCGCCAGGCTTTCATTCAATTCCTCGAGATCGAGCTGGGCCTGTTCCAGTTCCATCTGCAGCGCAGTCATCTCTTCCTTCAGCTCACCACGTTCGCGCGCATGCTGCTCCCGCTCCTGCTCCCGCTTTTCCAGGATCTCGGAGAGGCGGTCCGACAGTTCCTCCAGGCTGCTGGTTGCTGATTCGGCGCGTTCGCGCTCACCGATCAACTCGCGTTCGGCCTTGGCCAGGCGTGACTGCAACTGCTTGTCCAAACCCTCTATCTCGGACATGCGATCGCGCAGCGAGGCCCGCTCGTTCTCGATCGCCTCCAGGTTGCCGGTCAGCTGTTCCATTTCGGCATAGGCCTGCTGCTTTGCTGCCAGGGCCTCGCGCTTCTGCTCCTCGGTCTCCAGCAGTTTGCGGCGTGCCTGATCTACGGCCAGGCGCACCTGCTGGAGGTTCTGCTGACGTTCCGCGGCAACGCTTTCCTGGTCGAGTTGGACGGCCTTCAATCTTTCCTCGAGTTCTTTCGCGCGCAGTTCCGCCTCATGGATGCGTTCCTGCATCGCGGGATCCGGTGATGTGGGCACCGAGTGCATGATCTCTGCACGGACCTCAGCTGCGGGCTCCGGCGCCTCATCCTGCGGGAAGCCACCTTCCAATACCGAGACATCGATTCCACGCTCGGTCAGCAGGAAGGCACCGGCCATCGCGCGACCGCCTGTGTCGCTGCAGAGTACGTAATGGCCGTCCGTTACCAGGCTCGAGGCCTGGTAACGCAACGACTCGAACGGGAAGTTGATCGCACCGGGGAGGTGTGATGCATCGAACTGCTCGCTGCTGCGCAGATCGAGCCAGACCGCGCCCTGATCGACCTTGGCCTGCGCCGCCTGCATATCCAGCCTGTCCAGAAGCGGGTTGTGTATCAGGTCGAGAAAATCGTCTTTGCTCAGTCGCAGGACCAGGCCATCCTGGAGCATGGTGACCGAGGAATTGCGCGGATTGTCGGAAAGCAGGGCCTCCTCGCCGAATGCGTCGCCGGGTCCCAGTGTTGCCAGCTCGCATGGGCCCTTGCCATCACCATTGTCACGCCGCACCACGGCGCGCCCCTTGGTCAACATGTAATAGAAATCACCGGGGTCGCCCTGGCAGATCAGGTCGGCGCCCTTCTCCACCTCCACCTGCTCGACATTGATCATCACTTGCTGGATGTTGGCGGCCGGCACCTGCTGCAGGACGCTCGACTGCAACAGCATGCTCATCCAGTCGTCTTCGGTCGCCTCTTCGAAATCAGCGACCTGGTAATCCACGGTCCGGGTGCGCGCCAACACGTCACTCAGCAGACGGCTGTCGATGCGCGCTATGCGCACCTTCTTTTTCGCGCGCGCCGAATATTTTCGAGGTAATTGATGTGCCAACGGAAAACGTGCCGTATCGCTGCCCGCATCGACGGTGTCGACGATCGCACCTTCGTTGAGCAGCGTGACAGATCCCTGCAGCAGATAGATGTTCTCGTGATCGGTGTCACCTTCTTCGAACAGCATACTGCCCTTTGCAACAGACTCGAATCCGGCGGTTTCCAGCAGTTCCTCGAGCGCTTCATCCGGCAAGGTGTGCAGTGGAACAAGGGCACGCAGGCGGGCCATTTCCTCGCTGGACGGTTGATCTGACATGCGGGTTGCGCTATCCATTAGTAAATACTGTTCCAGTCGAGCCATCGAAAACTCAGATACCTCACGCCTTATCGACCCCGACCATGGCCTTCTTGAGCATTTCTGTCAGTAACACGCCTGCACAGCGGGCGGCAAACAAACCGGAATTGCCTGCAAGCACCACCAATCCGGGCCTCGTCGATCGAGACAAAAAAGTACGACGCCCGGCTCGAACAAGGCGCATTCATGCGGACAAAAAACTGTCGCCGAAAGACGTGGCTGGCAATTCATCCGTTTCCTGACATGACACTGGTAGCACATTCACGAAGACTTTTTTGCGATCGAGACGATGAAACAGGGCATTTCTATGTATTGCACCCTGTTTTTCTATGCTATGTTTTGCGCGGTTTCCCACCAAGTAATCAAGCAGGAGTCTAAGACATGGCAGTAAAAAAGAAGGTTGCTACAAAGAAGGTAGCCAAAAAGGTAGCGGCCAAGCCGGCAGTCACCGCTGCACCGGCGGTGAAAGCCATCACCACGAAAATGACCAAGACGCAGATCATTGCTGCGATTTCTGAAGGCACACAACTCGCCAAGAAAGACGTCGCCGCAGTCTTTGCTCATCTGGGCAATCTGATCGAGGCCCACGTCAAGCGTCGTGGCTCGGGTGAGTTCACCATCCCCGATACCGGTGTAAAGATCCGCCGCGTGAAAAAGCCTGCCAGAAAGGCGCGCATGGGGCGCAACCCGGCGACCGGAGAAGCAATGAAGATTGCTGCGAAGCCGGCTTCGACCGTCGTCCGTGCCACCCCGTTGAAAGCACTCAAAGACAAACTCGTCTGATTACAGCCCCGGCCAGCAAAACCCGAAGCGCCGCTCCCGCGGCGCTTTTTTGTGCCGCTTCAATGCCGCTGCCGCAGAATCAGCTGGCGGTCCCTCTGGGTAAAATCGAGCTGCTTCAGGAAACTCATCCCCAACAATACGGGACTGCCCGGCGGCATGGACGGCACGATCGAGGCACGCACGTCGTCGAGCCGAATCGTGCCGACGCTTATCTCATCCAGTGCAGCCTGCCAGACCGCAACCGGGCCGTTGGCCGTCTGGCTGATGCCACCGCCGCGCCGCTGCAGACGCAACCGGTCGGCCAGGGCCGCGGGGATGGCAACGTCAGTTGCCCCGGTATCCAGCAGGAAGGTTACCGGGTATCCATTGATGAGTCCGCTGGCCACATAGTGTCCCTGCGGATTGCGCTCGAGCACGACCTCCTTGTGGCCCTGCTCGCCGATCCGCACCAGTGGATCCGCATTCGGGTTATGGCGCGACTCGAGAAAATCCTGGAAGACCACCGTGAGCAACACGAGCCCGCCCAGCCAGGCCAGAATCAACATGATACGGCCGGTGCGCTGAGTTTCAGGTCGATCTGACTGCGGTGACATTTTTCGGGTTGAATCGCTTGGTGGACGCTTCACCGTCGTTGGAACCGGCTAAGCTGATGAAGTTCAAACTGCCGGGGCGGCCTCGATACCATGTCCGACATCATACGACTCATCTATGTCCACGACCCGATGTGCAGCTGGTGCTGGGGCTTTAGCCCGACCCTGAGCTCACTGTGTGAAAACCTGCCGGCCGGGGTCGGCGTGATCCGCCTGCTCGGGGGGCTTGCACCTGACAGCGGGCTGCCCATGCCGGACGCAATGCAGGCGAAGCTGCAGGACACCTGGCGGCGAATCCAGGAACGCATCCCCGGCACCCGATTCAATTTCGATTTCTGGCGTGACTGCCGGCCGCGGCGCAGCACCTGGCCGGCCTGCCGTGCAGTGATCGTCGCGCGTCGGTTCGATTCCGCGCTGGAGTCAGCGATGATCGAGGCTATCCAGCACGCCTATTACCTGGAGGCACGCAACCCCTCGGATACAGACACCCTGCAGGCACTGGCCCGGGAACTGGGTCTGGATGGTGCCGCGTTTGCCCGCCGCCTGGACGCACCGGAGACGCGGGACACGCTCGAAAGTGAGATCAGACAGGCCCGAGGGATGGGCGCAGACAGCTTTCCAAGCCTGCGCCTGCAGATCGGCGAAAGTGTCTGGCCGGTCCCTGTCGACTACACCGACATCGCGCCGATGCTCGGGACCATTCAAGCCCTGATCGAAGACTGAGCGCACACGCCGCCGGGGCGACATCCGCGAATCCGACCGGGCCGGCACCCGGTCGGTATTCGTTCGTTCAGCGAACGGGTGGCCCGTATCCGCCGGGCACGGCGCCCGGGTACCCCGGTGGTGCCATCCGGCGCATCTGACGCATCTGCCTTTGCTGCATTTCGCGCATCATCTGGCGACGGTAATGCACGATGGCACTCTGGCCGTTGGCCGCGACATCGAAGACCTTCCACTGGCTGCCGTCACGGTACAGACGAAAATCGAGGCGGGCCGGGTAGTTGCCGGGGTTCATAACCATGACGCTGACCTGGGCGGTCTGCCCGTCGTTGCCCGGGCGCGGCGGCAGGAAGCGCACCTGCTGCTTGTCATAGGCACTCAGTTTTTCCGCCATCTTGGTCAGGAAGCTTCGCTTGATATCCTCTGCCATGGCCGCCTGCTCGGCAGGGCTCGCGCCCTCATACAGCCGCCCACCCGCCGATCTCGCCATGTAGTCGAAGTCAAAGGAGGGGGCGATCTCTGTGTTCAGAAAGCTGGCCAGTGCCTCGGGCGAAGGTGCTTCGGAACTGTCCAGAAAGGACAGCAGTTTGTCCATGCCCGTACGCACTGCAACGGCCGGGTTGGCGGCCTTCGGCGCTGCAACCGGCCCGGGCATATAGGGCGCCGGACCAGGCCCGTATTGTGGAAACGCGTGAACCCCACCCGCGAACAGGACGCCCGCAAGCAACCAATAGAGTGATTTCATCAAACTCCCCCTGTAAATCTAGATATAAGCCAAATTTCCGGTCATCGCAGTGTGTCTGCCAACACGAAAGACCGCGTGAAACACCTTGCCGGAGCCCGACATCGAAGGTCGGGGCCGGACCGAGGTTGCCAATCTGCGGCGGTGATTGCAATGCATAGATCCCCGATCAGCTTGTTATCTTGCGATAGATGTCCGAAACCTTGACGGGCAGTTTCGCAACGTCGTCCAGCACCGTGTAGTTGGCCGCCCCGTACATGTGGGGGAGATAGTCCTGTCCCTCGCGGTCGATCGTTATGCAGTAGGCATGGATGCCTTCGCGCCGGGCCTCGAACAGGGCCTGGCGGGTGTCTTCGATACCGTATTCGCCACGGTATTCAAGATCGTAATCGTCAGGCTTGCCGTCCGAGAGGGTCACCAGCAGTTTGGTGCGCGCCTCCACCTGACCGAGTTTGTGCGCCAGGTGCCGGATAGGCGCACCCATACGAGTGTAGTCCTTGGGCTCGATACCGCACACCCGGGCGATGACCTGCTCGTCCCAGGGCTGATCGAAATCCTTGATCCTGAAGGCCTCGCAACGCTTGCGCGTCCACCCGGAGAAGCCGTAGATGGCATAGCGGTCGCCCAGGGTGTTCAGGGCCTCGGCCAGCAGGATCAGCGCCTCGCGCTCCGCATCATTGATCCATCCCCTCGTCGAACCCGACATGTCCACCATGAACATGACCGCGATGTTGCGCTCCTCCTTGTGCATGCGGGTAAACACACGGTCGGTCATTTCAAGCCCGGAGTGCACATCGCCCCAGGCCTCGACCAGGGCGTCGATATCGATGTCTTCACCATCACTCTGACGCCTGAGCAGCCGGTCTTCGCCTCGAAGGATCTCGAAGGTCCGGCGAAGGGAACGCACGAAGCCGGCGTACTTGCCCATGGTGGCGCGATAAAAGGCCGTGTCGCCGAGCGGCACGTCGATCTCGCGCAGCACACACCAGTTTTTCTTGTGTGCCTGACGCGCGGCATCCCACTCGTTATACAGAAAGGCCCCTTCCTCGTGGTAGGTCCCAGCCCATACATCTTCCGGGTTGAGATTCTGCTGCTGCAGGAATGCAGGATCGTATTCACCTTCACCTGCCGGTGTCAGGTACTCGGGCGGGATCTCACCGAGGTCGAGCAGCACGGAGGTGAGCTGCTCGCGCAGCGAGTCCGGGATGGGCAGCGGTTGGTCTGACAGCGTCACTTCGACCTGCGAAGGCCGCTCGATATCGCTTTCCTGCGTCTCGGCTTGCTCCACCCCGAACTGCTCGGGTGGCGTCTGGTCGGGCCGCCCCTGTGCGATCTCTTCCGCGATGACCCGCAGGCTCTCGCGCACACGTGCCCTATCGCGCTCGATCCGCCGCAAGCGCGCCGCCCAGGCCGCGTCCGGGTTGAGCTGGCCCTGGTAACAGCGTTGCGGTACCGGCCCCGAGTCGTACAGTTTTCCGACCCAGGCGAGGCTGTCCCCGACGCCCGCCTTATGGCGGCCCAGGGCCCGCGCCGCGGTCTCCCAGGCGCCGACAAGTGGCGGGTCGTCGAGCGTGGCACTCAGGCCGCACATGCGTCGGTACAGACCCGGCAGCTCTGCGCCGATGCGTCCGTCCAGACGCAGCGTCTCCAGCGTGTTGAATACCCTTTGTGCCTGATCGACGCGCGGGAAGCGGCCGAGAAAATCCGGCAGGTTGACGTTGAGGGTGCCGTAACGGGTCTGTGCCCAGAGCTGGGTGACGATCGATTTGAAAAGCTGGAAATTGTCTGCACGATTGTCCAGGCGCGCCACGATCTCCGGCAGATAGAGCACCTCGCCGTCGGTCCAGGCGAATTCGCCTTGTTCGATCTTCAGGCGCCGACCTTCGAGACCCTGCACGAAAGGCAGCAGGATCGGCACGGCCTCCTCGAATACCGAACCGGCCGCGCGCTGATAGCCGACCTCGAGGAAGGCGTCCAGATCGCGGATGACCGCCATGGCCGACCGCAGACCGGCCCTGTCATAGCTGTCCATCGCATGCAGGCACCATGCAGAAACCACGTCCGGATCGACCTCGTGCAGGGCCTCTTTTGCACGATTGGCAAACTGGAACGCCAGCTCGGTATTGGTCGCAGCCGCCCGCCGGGTCCATTCGAGGATAAAATCCTGGCGGTCGCGCGGCATACCGGCAAGTACCGCGGACAGCTGCTCGGTATGAATGAAGGTGAACTCGACTTCGAGATACTCATCGAGGCGCGAGACCAGGGTGGCGACGTCAAGCGGCAATCGGCTCAAGGGTCAGTCCGCAGGTTGCAGAATCGGGAGGGGATTCGTTCCAGCCCGAAACTAAGTGGAGTGCGCCGCCGGGTCAACCGCGCGCATTGCACCGAAAAGGGCGTCTTCCGACGTCAGGCCCGCAGGCCGCTTGGGAACTGCGCTACGTTGCCGAACTGGATCTTGCTGAGGTTCGCGTCTTCGGAGGGCCTGCCCATCAGCCAGCCCTGGCCGCGCACAAACCCGGCCGTCCTTGCCGCCTCGAGCGTGGCCGTATCGTCGATGCCCTCGGCGACCAATTGGTGGCCGGATTCGAGGATCATCTGCGCCAGATGGGTAACCATGTTGCCCTGCGTCTTGTGTCGAAGACCTTCCACGAGGCTGATGTCGAACTTGACCACGTCGACCGGCATGCTGGCGAGATAGCGCACCGAGGAATAGCCACTGCCGAAGTCATCGAGCGCGATATCGAAGCCACGGTGACGCAGCCAGCTCAGGTTCTCGTTGGCCAGTCCGATCTGGGTGATGAGGGCCGTCTCCGTGACCTCGATCATCACCCGGTAGTTCTCGAGGAAAGGCTGGAATTCGCCCAACCAGGTACACAGCTGTTCATGCACCACCGTCGGCCCGGACAGATTGATCGAGACCCCTGTCCCGGCCTGTACCTTTCCCGATCGCAGGTCGGCCAGGACCTGGCGCAGGACCGCGCGGTCCAGTTCGACCTCCAGGCGACGTGCCTCGACCACCGGGAAGATATTGGAGGGCTGAATCAGTTCACCGTCCTTCTGAATTCGAACCAGCGCCTCGTAGTGACAGACAGTGCCGTCGCTCAGGTCGGCGATCGGCTGGTAATACATGACCAGGCCGGTGCCGTAGATCACCGCATCGTAGACCGCGGTGTTGACCCAACTCGAGAACAGGCCCTCGGTGCCGCGTGCCATGGCCTCGGTATACATCACGACGTTGGCATTACCCGGACGCTTGGCACGGTACATCGCAATATCCGCCTTCCACTGCAGGGCCTGCAGGTCATCTGGATCCTCGACCCGTGCATTCGCCAGACCGGCACTGATACGCAGGGGTTCGCGGATGCCGAGTCGGCTGAAATCGTAACCGACGATCTTCTCGTGGCAACGCTCTGCGATGCGCAGGGCCGAAGACTCGTCACAATCGAGCAGGATCACCGCGAACTCGTCGCCACCGATGCGGAACATCTCCTCGCCCCGACGCAGCACCGCGCTGATACGACTGGCGATCGCCTTGAGCACCTGGTCACCGACGTCGTGACCGTAGGAGTCGTTGATCGCCTTGAAGTGATTGACGTCGAACAGGGCAAAGCAGATGCCGACGTCCCTTTCGCCGAGTAGCTGCGGCAACTTCTGCATGAACTCGTCGAAAGCGCGCCGGTTCTTGGTCCCGGTCAGGGCATCGTGATGCGCCATCACCCACAGTTCCTGGCTTTTTTCTTCGAGGCTGGAATGCACGTCCACCAGACGGCTCTGGTATTCGTTCAGCGACTCACGGATCTTCTCGGTCTCCGCGATCGGCAACACCCCGGCCAGATCTTCCAGTACCAGCCCGCCCGCGCTGCCCTTGAGACGGTCAATGTGGGTCGAGATCGCACGCAGAGGGCGGACGATGAGAAACACCAGGGCGGGGAAGAGGGTCAAGGCAAAGACCGCGAGGATGATGCTCAGGTTGAGGATCGACCCGGATAGCAGCCCGGACACGGACTCGCTCATGGGGTTCTCGCGCAGCGTAAACTGAACCGCTGACTCCAGTTCCGCCCAGCTCCGGGTCGAATCCGTGCCGCGGGCGAAATCGATGCTTTGTGAATCGACGTAACGATACGCGCGGCTCTCGCGCATTCGTTTCAGAAACCGGATGCGCAGGCCAACGTAACCGTGGGGTCGCTCTTTCTCCATGTCCCCCGTGGCGTACACGGCGCGGAAGACAAGCAAGCTCGGCTCGTCCCCGGACATATCCACGTAGGATGGCGGTAGCGGTCTTCCGAGCTGGCCAGGCAACGAAGAGTCGTCAAGTTTGGCCAGGGCATTGCCCTCGCGATCATAGATCTCGGCATCGCTCACGTAGTCGGGGAGTACGTTCGAATGCGTCATCCGGTGGTTGCGCCAGTAGGGGTAGTAACTTGGTACATGGAGCTGCTGCCCGACCTCCTCCCAAGCCGCAAAGCGGTCTGCGAGCGCCTCGGCCTCCTCCAGGAGATGGGCCATCACCAGCCGCACCTCGTCTTTGGCCTCTGCCCTGCTGGTGGCCTCCATGTCGGCCCGTACCCGCTGGAACTCACTGTATGTAAAGGCGCCGTAGCTTAGAAACGCCAGCACGACCAGCCCGACCATGATCAGCGCGTAATAACCGATCGAAAGGCCGCGCACCGGTTCAGCCATGACCCGACCCCGCTATCAACTGGGCCACTTCGTCGGAAAGGTCGAACTCGTTTGCGAGATCGAAGAAGTGGTTGGCGCCGGACACGGGCCGGATAGTGACACCGCCCGCCTGCAGTGTATCCAGCCAGGCCTTGTCAAGAAGCCCGTCCCTGTCGCCATAGATCAACGCGACCGGGGCGAGGCCGCTCACCAGCGCCTGCCCGAGCCGCGCGCGATCCCATTCCAGGTAAGAGAGAAGACTTCCGGGGTTGGTCACGTACCGGCTGCAATAGGCCAGCACGTAGGCATTCATGCCGTTGAAGTGGCGGCCAAGGTCGGCCCTCGCCCGCCTCTCGACCAGACCAATCTGCTCGGGACTCCGTCCTTCACCGAAACTGCTCAGGCTGACCAGGAGTGCCCGGTCGACGCCGAGACCAGGGTTCGATTCGAGCATCGCGACCAGCTGCACACCGCCACTGCTGTGCCCGATCAGGACCGGCGGTTTACCGGCGCGTTCGGCCAGCCAGTCGGTCCAGGCGGCCAGTTCCGCGACGTCCTGCTGCATGGAATGGGTATGGATGGCCTCGCAGGCCAGACTTTGCCGCCGCCGGTTCAGGCCCAGCGTCAGTGAGGGCGTCAGGACGCTGAATCCCTCTTCCGCCAGGGATTCAGCGAGACGCCGCACGGTTGGGAATTCACTGGTCTGCAGAAAGCCGTGAAGGATGAGGACTGCCGGCATGTCGGCCTCGCCCGGCCAGTAGTCCGCTTCGGCGGTGACGCCCGGTGCAATGTCCAGCTCCATTCGTGCGCTGCCGGCATGGGCTGCCACCGGCATTGCCATGGCAAGCAGCCACAGGATGAAGGCAGTTACGGACACCATCTCTCCCAAATAATCAAGAATATTGTGTAAGTGGCTAAAACATAGCTTATTTTTCGGATCTTAGGCAACCACTAAATTTTCGCAGGGGAAAATGTCCGCGGGGACCTGCGTAAAGGGTGTCGTGACAAGCAGATACCCGGTGGGCTTCGGCACACAGGAGCGCGGGGCTCCGTGGCCAGGAAACAGGTCCGCTGGCGGGTGGAAATTCAGGCAGAAACCGCTGAAGCGATGCACCGACCAAGACTCTCGGCACCGGGGTCCCGGGCAGTGACCACGGCCAGCCAGCGGTCCACTGGCGCCCCCTACAATCAGTTGTGTACGTCGTCCGCAGTATCCGAGCTTTATCCGGACCCTGGCTGAAAAGCCGATAGGTTTGAGGTGGCGGCAGCGGTCGTGTCGCGTCGATATCGGTAGATGTTACCCCAGGGGTCAGTCCAGGGGGCGGTGCCCGCCGGCGTTGTACCGATAGTACCCAGAATGATGCTGCCGTCGGTCGCGAGGTAGACGCCCACATCGGTCACAGACGCATAACCCGCTGGCTCCACACTGGCCAGGTCGTTGTCCGATGCAAGATCGTCGAGAATCAATTGCGCCTGACGGATGTCCTGTGCCGCCGCACCAAACCTCGCCTCGGCAATATAACCCTGATAAAGCGGTATCGCGATCGCGGCGATGATGGCCAGAATGGCCACCGCGAGCATGATTTCGATCAGGGTGAACCCGGTCTGCCGACGTATGCCCATAAATTTGCCCCGCTGTTTGCGCCGAAAACCCCGTTCTTACTGTTCGCAACCCACCAACCGCGGTGCGTCGCCCCTCCACAGAATCCTGCCAAGTCTGCGCCTGCAGACATGCAGATCGGGTCACAATCCGGCTCATTCGGGAGGCTCGACGCCCAGGGCCGGATCCAGAACGTGTTAGCGGCCATGGCCCGCTGTCCTTTAAAGCCGATGGCACCTGCTCAACAGTCCGTCGGACTTTCGATTGATGGAGGGGTAAAATTTGGGCTGAGCCGATTTATCCAGCTATCCGAAGGCCGCCGGGCGATTCGCTGTCCATCCCGTACCGCCGACCAGAGTTCGACAGTTGCTGTCAGCTGCCTGCATTTGGCAACTCCAGCAATTCAATCAATTCCGGTCTGTTGTGCTTCTCGGCCCAATCTTTCGCCGTCATGCCCTCGCTGTCTGCGGCCGACGGATCCGCCTTTGCTGCGAGCAGACCACGGACCAGCACTTCGTTGCCAAGAGATACCGCCAGCATCAAGGGTGTTCGTCCGGCATTGTCGGCCAGGTTTGGGTCAGCCCCGTTGGCGATAAGCAGTTGGGCCACGTTGGTCTTGTTGCCCCCTACGGCCCATACCAGCGCGGTGGCACCCGTCCTCTCATCCCGGGCATTCACAAGAGCGCCTCTTTGCAGCAGTATCGCTGCTGCGCCCGAGGCGTTGTTCATCGCGGCCAGCATCAAGGCCGTCGCTCCCGATTTGTTAGTGGAATCGGGAGCGGCGCCGGCGTCCAACAACACAGTGGCGGCCGATGCGGCATTGCGCATGCAGGCATGCATCAAGGCCGTCATACCACTTCTGTTCATTCGATTTACGTCTACGCCCCGCTCAATAATGGCGAGAGTGGTCTGAGGATCATCGACAGAAGCGGCGTAGTCCAGTGGCGACAGGCCGGTCCGCGTCTCACCATGAACATTGGCGCCCTGCTCGAGCAGTAGCTTCGCCACGGCCGGGAAGCGGCGCTCGATTGAAGTAGCGAGCGCACTCACGCCACCCGAGGTGGTTGCGTCCATGTCCGCACCTGCATCCAGCAGGGCCTTGATGATCTCACCACGTCCGTACCAGGCGGCGAGGATGAGCGGAGTCATCTTGCTGCCTGTCAATCGCACATGCACGTTCGCGCCGCGCTCGATCAGAAACTCGATGACCTTCAGATGTGCGCCCGGGATGGCCTGCATCAGGGGCGTGGCACCTGACTCGTCCGCCAGCTCCAGCGCAGCACCATGGGCCAGCAAAGCATTTACGATCTCGATATGGCCGTTGGCGATGGCATACGCCAGTGCCGTGCGCCCGCGGCGATCCTGTAAATTGATATCGCCGCCGACAGCCAGCACTGTTTCCACGGCGGCCAGATTTCCCTGCATGGCCGCGCGCATCAGTGCAGATTCTCCGGTAGGTTGCCCGACGGCCTGCCGGCCCGTCCGCTGATGCTGCGGGACCGCCAGGGGCTTGGCGGCAGGCGTCACGCCGGCCTTTGCATCCTTGGCAGGCGGCGACGCGCCAGTCGCCATGCTCCCGCAGAACGCAGCCAGAGCGAGAATCGCAAACACGAGCCGCCCGAAATCAAAATACCCAAGCCTTCGATCTGGCCCGGTTCCCTGGAAACCCATTTACCCTCCCTTCACAACTTGATTCCAAACACGGATATCCACCTGAAAAAAGGGGGGGCTTTCACCCCCCTTGGTCTCCTTTACCCTGATGGTCTACGGGGTCCAGCTCGTACTGTCGTCCCACTCGATATCCAGTGTGGCGTCATACAGGGCCGTGGGCTTGCGATCGCCCTTGATGTAGATCGTGAGGTCGAAGCCCTGAGTGACCGGCGAACCGTTGACCGTCACCCTCAAGATCGACGCACTCGGGTCAATGACCACGTCCGGGTTCACCACCGTACCGTCGTTGAACGCACCGGCCGATGTCCAACCCCGGCTCCAGACCAGCGGCGATTCGCCGTTGATACTGCGCTCATCATCCGGATTCCAATCGAGCATGTCGATCACCGTCGTTACCGGGAGGCCAACCTCATACTTGACCATGGCCTTCTGGTAAGGCGGTGGTGCGCAGTTTTCCACCGGGATCTCCAGTCCCGGGATATCCTGCCCGAACTTCGGCGGGGTCAGGCGCCAGCGCGGACCGGACAGGAGCGTACCGGGCGCCGGGTCCTGCGGTGTGCGGAAACTGTCCGACACCCCGTCTGCATCGAGATCACTGTCGTACGACCACTCAAAGGGCTCGCGGTCCACCGTCGTGTAATACCCATTGGTGAGACCCTCGCGAAGGTCTTTTGACCAGGCGTATGGATTGTTGTCCCAGACGTGGGTAGAGACATTGGTATCCGGGATTGCGAAGTCGCCGTTTCTTAGCACCGTTCCCATCGGGATATAGATGCCATTGCCCTGATAACAGTCCTTGTCGGACAGCCATTTGTTGCTGCTCACCGTGTAGCCCGGTAAACGCCCGATCGCCGCCTCATTTTCCATGTCTTCAGGACGGATCTGGTCGTTCGGGTTATTGGTGATCTTGTGACGGATGGTCAGATGCGCCTTCGTCACCCGATAGCCATTGCCGCCGTTGATCGACTGGACAGTGGCAGCATCACGCCAGGGAACTGGCACCGGTATACGCGTATATACCCGTATGTCGTTTGGCCGCTTGATCAGGTTACCCCAACGGTACAACGGCTTGCCGTCGTCCTTGGCCGTCATCGAATAGTCATCGCCGTAGGCTATTTCATCGAGGATGGTGGACTCATTAGGCTCGAGGAAGCTCAGCACTTCGTCTGGGTCGGCGGTCCCGAACAACGCCGCCCAGTTGATGGCCAGGATGTCGTCGCCTGTTTCCGGATCATAGGCGTCAGCGCCCACCATCAGGCCGTCGATATCGAGGGGATCAAGGCCGGGCACATCGGTTTCCGAATTGAGCACCCTCAGGTTATTGTCGAGCTTGGTGTCGGCGCAATCGACCAACACCGTCACCCCGTCGGTCGGATCAAGAATCTGCAGTTGGGCGGCATCCGGGTCATTCGGATCGCCGTACGGATCGGCATTGTAGTAAGGAATGGTCTCATGGCAGGTCAGCACATGCTCCAACACCGTGAAGTGCTCGGTGGAACACTTGACCGATGCCCCACCCAACCCGGTGCACCAGGTGCCCATGCCCGCGGGCACCAGGAAGGTGTCGGTTTCAGCATCAGAAAACTCGATACCGATGACCTCGGTGCCGTCCATGACGTTGCCGACCCAGCCTTCGCCATAATAGCCGTCACGTACTTTGTCGACCGCCAGCGCAAAGGGCACCACGTTAAAACCGAATGTGCTGTCGATCGGGTAGAGGACCGTGGCCTCGACCCCGGCCATGGGTTGCGGTTGTTCCTGGCCATCGATCAAGGCGGTCGGACAGTCCGGGCTCAGCGGATATAGCGCAGACGCCCCGCAGACGATGGTGTCATCGCTGCCGTTACCTAATGTCCCGAGCATGGTGCCGTTAGAATCACCGATGAGATTGTCCATACTGAACGACCTCACCCGGGTCCAAGACCTGGGATCCGCCTGCACGGCACCCGCGGCCAGCACTGCGGCTATGGTCAAGCTCAGTAGAGATTTGTTGAATTTCGAAGAATGTTGCATGGCTCCCTCCAATAAGGTTCACGTGAATTGAGCCGCGAGGAACTGCGCCGAAACTCAAATTCTATGTGCCGGTCAATGCTCAGCCGCCTCGCCCCTTACGTCCAGGACAATCCCTTTGCAATAAGTGAAAGGCGGTTCCTTTGCTGTCATTCCGTGACCGGCATCTCAATTCTCTGCCGAACCGACCACATGTACATTGACGAATATCAGTGAATGATGAAAGAACCCGTAAATCAGAAAATATCGACTTAAGAATTAATTGACTTGAAGTCGATAATTTTGGTAGGCGAGGCCGATCGTTGCCGGCGAAAAGAACGGCTACCGGATCAAACTGCCGTAGAATGAAGCTTTGTAATAGCAGTTCCTTCGGTAAGGGCGCATCTTCGGCTTGCGCCGTCCACGAAAAGCACGCCTGTTACGGCTGACATTAGAACGAATATGATCCACGTACTCCTGCGGATTGCTGTCTGGGTAGTCGTCTTTGGCATCGGCTACCTACTGATCGGGCCTCAGCTATTCGACTCATCGCACAGGGCCAATCCGTTCGAGAGCAGCAAACAACTTTATCTCCCACCTGTAAAATCGCAGCGGCTGATCGAATACGAGAACCTCCTGGAAAAGAGAAGTCTGGAAGGTGTCGAGATTGAAGAGTATCGGGCGCTGGTTCGTGAGAGGCAGTCCAACTTCTGGAAAGCCGAAGGGATCTCGGTGGAGGATGCATTGGCGGGTGTGAAAAAGCAGCGAAAGGAACACCTCGCCGCATTGCTGATTGAAAGAGGCATCTCGGACGAGGAGGCGGCAATCTTTTTCACAGTGGCCGAGCGGGACCATTCGGCCTTGTTCGACGACCGCGAATGAAAAGTCCTGACAGCTCGCTCAAGCCGTTCGCTGCGCTCGAAGCGCAATCACCATCGACACCGACGCCCCTCAAGGGCCCTTTCAAGAATTCGTACGCAGCGCGCTCAATTCCGCCAGAACGCCGGCGTCAGCAGTACCAGCAGGGTGAATATCTCAAGACGGCCTAGCAGCATGGCGAAACAAAGGATCCATTTGCCCGGGTCGTGCATGTCGGCATAGTGCGCACCCACCCCACCGAGGCCCGGACCGAGGTTGTTGATGCAGGCGGCCACCGCGCTGAACGCAGTCATCAGGTCGAGTCCCGTACTGGCCAGTGCCAGGTACATGACAGTGAAACTGGCCACGTACAACGCGAAGAAACCCCACACGGCCTCGACCACGCGCGAACTCACGGTCTTGGAACCGATCCGCACCGGGATATGTGCGCTCGGGTGCACCAGGCGGGTGATCTCGCGCAGTCCCTGCTTGACCAGCAGCAGCAGACGGATCACCTTGATGCCGCCCCCGGTCGACCCCGCACAACCGCCGACGAAACTCGAGAAAAGCAGCAGGATGGCGATGAAACCGGGCCAGTTGTAGAACTCGGCCGTGGTGAAACCGGCCGTGGTGCCGATCGAGACAGCCTGGAAAAGGCCGTTCACCAACGCATCTTCCCAGTCGTCATAGGTCTCTGTGAGATATAGCCCCAACACGGTCACCAGGATTACCGAGCTCATCAATAAAACGTAGAAGCGGAATTCCGAATCGCGCCAGTAACCCGCGACGCTGTGGTGCCTGAAGGCAACGAAGTGCAGCGAGAAATTCACCCCGGCCAGGAACATGAACACGACCGCGATCATGTCGATCAGCGGACTGTTGAAATAGCCCATGCTGGCATCGTGGGTGGAAAAGCCACCGATTGCCACGGTCGAGAACGCGTGTGCGACCGCGTCGAAAACGCTCATGCCGGCCAGCCAGTAGGCCAGGCCACACGCAACCGTGAGCCCCAGGTAGATGTACCACAACGCCTTGGCCGTCTCGGTGATACGGGGCGTCAGCTTGCTGTCCTTCATCGGACCCGGGGTCTCGGCGCGATACAGCTGCATACCACCGATACCCAGCATGGGCAGCACCGCGACCGCGAGGACGATGATGCCCATCCCACCCAGCCACTGCAGCTGCTGACGGTAGTAGAGGATCGACCGCGGCAGGCCCTCGAGATTGGTTATCACGGTCGCGCCGGTCGTCGTCAGTCCCGAGATGGACTCGAACACGGCATCCGTCAACGACAGGTGCGGGTGATCGGCCAACACGAAGGGCAGCGCACCGATGGCAGACAGTACCGTCCAGAACATGACCACCACCACGAAGCCGTCGCGCAGGCGCAGTTCGCGCCGCTTGTGACGGACCGGCAGCCAGCTGATGATACCGATACCGAGCGTCAGGGCGAACGCGGTTGCGAAGGCCACCGCGCTGCCATCCTGGGCGAAAAGCGACACCAGAAACGGGGGCATCAGCGTAAAGCTGAAGACGGTGAGCAGGAGCCCGAGGATGCGCTGAACGGCGGCGAATGACATGAGGGATCAGAGGAAGGTGATTCCGACCTGGAACAGCCGCTCGACGTCGTTGACGCGGCGCTTGTCGGTCAGGAACAGGATCACGTGGTCCTCGGATTCGATACGCGTGTCGTGGTGCGCGATGATGACCTGATCGCCGCGCACGATGGCACCTATGCTGGCACCCGGTGGCAGCTTGATATCCTCCACTGCGCATCCCACCACCTTCGACGACGTCTTGTCGCCGTGAGCCACGGCCTCGATCGCCTCGGCCGCACCGCGGCGCAACGAATGGACCACCACCACGTCGCCACGGCGCACATGGGTCAGCAGGGTGCCGATGGTCGCCTGCTGCGGCGATATGGCGATGTCGACCGTACCGGAATGGACCAGGTCCACATAGGCAGCACGGTTGATCAGTGCCATGACCTTGCGCGCGCCCAGGCGCTTGGCCAGCATCGCCGACAGGATATTCGCCTCGTCATCATTGGTGACCGCGCAGAATACGTCCGTGTCCTCGATATTCTCCTCAAGCAGCAGGTCTTCGTCCGCAGCATCTCCCTGCAGCACGATGGTGTGGCGCAGGTCCTCCGAGACACGGCGCGCCTGTTCCTCGTTGTGCTCGATGATCTTGACCCGGTAATCATTCTCGAGTGACGAGGCCAGGCGGCGCCCGATGTTACCGCCACCCGCAAAGATCAGGCGCCGGAACGGCTTTTCGGCCTTACGCAGTTCGGCCATGACCGCCGGGATGTTCTGCGCCGCAGCGAGAAAGAAGACCTCGTCGTCGGGCTCGATCACGGTGTAACCTTCCGGCTGAATGGCGCGCCCCTTACGATAGATGGCTGCGACGCGTGCCTCGGACCCGCCCAGATGCTCGTTCAGGGTACGTAGCTCATGCCCGACCAGCGGACCGTCGTAATAGGCACGCACCGCCACCAGGCGGACCCTGCCACCGGCAAAATCGAGCACCTGCAACGCACCCGGGTGTTCGATCAGGCGAAGAATATAGTCTGTGACCAGTTGTTCCGGGCTGATCAAAACATCGATAGGAAGCGAACCCTGGCTGAACAGGGCCGGATGGCTCAGGTACTCGGGGGCACGCACGCGGGCGATCTTGGTGGGTGTATGAAACAGCGTCCAGGCGGCCTGGCAGGCCACCATGTTGGTCTCGTCACTGTTGGTCACGGCGATGATCATATCCGCATCGTCCGCCCCGGCCCGCTCCAGTACATCCGGATGCGAGGCATGCCCCTGAAGGGTGCGGATATCCAGCCGATCCTGCAGATCGCGCAGCAGGTTCGGGTCCTGATCCACAACCGTGATGTCGTTGGCCTCGCTGGACAGGTTGTAGGCAACGGTGGTGCCAACCTGACCGGCACCCAGGATGATGATCTTCACGGTACCTGATTCTGCTTATTGGTAAAGACCTGTGATTCTAGATGCCTGTGCCCCTCAGGGCCATTCCGTTTGCAAAGCGACCCATTATTGGCCCAGCCAATGGCAAAAGGAGGTACCCGAATCATTCCCGAGTGTTTCAGTCTGGAATGGCTCGGGCTTCAGGTACCCGGAAAACCCCGGCGCCTGCATCTTTATCGCCTGCCCTCAAGTTGCGGCCCCCTGCTGACGATCGGTGCTCAGGTGCGCGCGATTGGGGCAGTCGTCGCCTGGCACAGTCGGATCAGGTCGGCGGGAGCCATCTCGATATCCAGGCCGCGCCGACCGCCGCTGACGAAGAACGTTTCGAACCGCAGTGCCGATTCATGGACCACCGTCGGCAGACGCTTCTTCTGACCAAGCGGGCTGATACCCCCGACCACGTAGCCGGTCACCCGCTCGGCATGCGCCGGTTCGGCCATCTCGACCTTTTTGGCGCCGCACGCGGCGGCCATCGCCTTGAGGTCGAGCTGGGCATTCACCGGGGCCACCGCCACCGCCAGGCTCTTTCGGTCACCGTTCAGCATGACCAGTAGGGTCTTGAACACCCGCGCCGGATCCAGGCCCAGCGCCCGGGCCGCCTCCATGCCGTAACCGGTGGTCCTGGGGTCGTGCGGGTAGCTGTGCGCGATGACACGCACACCGGCGGCTGCCGCTAACTTGATCGCCGGCGTCACAGGCGCTAACGCCGGTCCTTGATCTCGATCCCGCGGTCGCGCAGCTTGCGGTAGAGGTGGGTGCGTTCCATCCCCGCCTCCTCGGCCATCTGGCTGACATTGCCGGCATGCTTTTCGAGCTGGTATTCAAGGTAGGCCTTCTCGAAGGCATCGCGCGCGTCGCGCAACGGCTGGTCGAAAGACACCCCCGTCAATCCGCCCGCGATCGAGGCCGCCTGGACTGCCCCCATGGCAGCCTCGACTTCCTGCGGACCGATCTCATCACCCCTGCCGAGGATGAGTACGCGCTGCACCAGGTTCTTCAGTTCGCGGATATTGCCCGGCCAGTCGTGATGCCGCAGCACGTTCTGGGCGCCGATGGAGAAACGTCGGTAAGGCAGCTTGTCCTGCTCCACCAGGCGATCCACCGCGCTCTCAAGCAATTCGGGCACATCCTCGCGGTGATCGCGCAAGGGCGGCACCACCAGGGGGACCACGTTCAATTGGTAGAACAGGTCTTCGCGAAACTTTTTCTCTTCGACCGCGCGGTGCAGGTCACGCTGCGTGGCGGCAATGACACGCACATCGATGTTCACCGGCGCCGATCCCCCGACCCGCATGAAAGACCCCGTATCCAGGGCACCGACCAGCTGCGCCTGGGCCTCGAGATCCATGTCGGCCACCTCGTCCAGGAACAGGGTACCGCCGGCCGCCTGCTCCAGCCTGCCGTAGTGGGTGTTGCCATCGGCCTCGCTGCCGAACAGTTCGCGCTCCTCGTTGCCCTTGCTGATGGCCGAAACCGCGACGTCGATGAAGGGCCGGTCCCGGCGCGAGCTGTGAGCGTGCAGGTAACGCGCGAAGGTCTCGCGGCCACTGCCCGGCTCCCCCGATATCAGCACCCAGCTGTCGTGCTGGGCGATACGCTTGACCTGTTCGCGCAGCCTCTGCATCGCCGGGCTGTGACCGATCGGCTCGATCACGGGCGATGCGCGGCGTTTCAGGCCGACGTTTTCCTGTGCCAGGCGCTCGGCCTCGAGCGCACGCTCTACCGTCAGCAGCAGCTTTGCCAGGGACAGGGGCTTCTCGAGGAAGTCGTACGCGCCCAGGCGGGTCGCCTCGACCGCCGTCTCGACCGTGCCATGCCCGGACATCATGATCACCGGGCAGGCCAGGCCCCCGCTCTCGGACCACTCCTTGAGCAGGCTGATGCCGTCGAGATCGGGCATCCAGATATCGAGCAGGATCAGGTCGGGGCGGCGATCGCGCAGGGCGCGCTTGGCGGTGGCCGCATCCTCCGCCATGGCCACACTGAAATTCTCGTCCTGAAGGATATCCCGGACCAGTTCGCGGATATCCGGCTCATCGTCGACGACCAGGATATGCGGCGCGCTCACGAACCTTCCCCTTCCGCGGCGGCAGTCGCGATACGCTCAACGCCGGGCTCCGCAACCGGCACCGCGGCGGGCAGGCGCAGGACCACCCGACCGCCGCCGGTAGCCGGATTGTCGGCATTGATGACACCGCCGTGTTCAACGACGATGCGCTTCACGATCGCCAGGCCGAGGCCCGTCCCCTTGGTCTTGCTGGTCACGTAGGGCTCGAACACCTGCCCGATCAGCTCGGGGTCGAAACCCGGCCCGCTGTCGCTCACTGCGATTTCCACAAAATTGTTCCCCTCTTCCGCTCCAACCCGGCTGCCGACCACGATACGCCCCTGTTCTCCGGCGGCTTCCAGCGCATTCTTCAGCAGATTGTGCATCACCTGCCGCAGACGCACCGGATCCGCCTCGACAATAAACCCGGGCGCGCCCAGCCGCATCTCGAGCTTCTGTGAGCCGCCCTCGTAAAGCGCCACCACCTCGTTGAGAAACGCGTCGACCGGCAGCGGTTTGACTTGCAGCTGAGTGGGTTTCGCATAATCGGAAAAGTCATTGACCATGGCCTTCATGGCCTCGACCTGCTGCACGATCGTATGCGTGGCGCGGTCGAGCACGACGCCGTCCTCGGGAGGCAGTTTTCCAAGAAACTTGCGCCTGAGGCGCTCGGCCGACAGCTGGATCGGCGTGAGCGGATTCTTGATCTCGTGCGCCAGGCGCCGCGCGACCTCTCCCCAGGCGGCATCGCGCTGGGCCTTGAGCAGCTCGGTGACGTCATCGAACACCAGCACGTGCCCCACCGCGGAACCCGGCTCGGTCTCCAGCGGCGAGTAGCGGCACAGCAATACCTGGCGGCCGCCACCCCGGTAAAGGGTGATCTCTACGCGCCCCTCGCTGTCACCCCTTTCGAAACCCTCGACCATACGGTCGACGAACGGCCGCAGCGATTCACGCCGCACCCCCAATGTCCTCAGCAGCTGGCCCTGCAACACGGCCACCGGGAAGCCGAGGATTTGGTCGGCGGCACGGTTCGCAGTCTGGATGCGGCCTTCGGAATCGAGCGCCATGACGCCGGTCGAAAGGCCGGCGAGAACGGTCTCGAGGTACTTGTGCTGGATCTGCAGCCTGCGCCGGCTCTCTTCCAGTGCGTTACGCGACAGCCCAACGCGGCGCGTCATCGAGTTGAACGAGGATACCAGGGAGCGCAGCTCGTCCTCGGCGCGCGGCAGGGGCAACTGCTTGTCATAGTCGCCCGCGGCCACGGCACGCGTACCCTCGGCGATATCGGTGATCGGCTGCACCAGCCGGCGTGCGGTGAAAACGGCCGTCCAGGCCGCCGCGAACAACCCCAGCAGGAGCACAAGGGAAAGGCTCAGGGCGAAGCTGAACTTGATCTGTGAACGCATGTAGGCCCGCGTACGGTAGACCTCGTAGGCGTCCTGCACGTTGGCACTGAGGTCACTCAACGATTCGGGGACCGGATACATGGCCTGCAGCACGATGCCGCGTTGGGCATCGTCCAGCACGAGCGTGCGCACCAGCAGGCGACCGTCCTGGCCACTTGCGATTCCCACGTAATCCTGGCCCGACACCACCTGCTGCACCATGCCGCTGTCCGGGGGTGTCGGCAGCAGGATATCCGGGTTGGCGTGACTGACTCCCAGTACCTTGCCCTGCACGCTGAACAGGGTCAGCTCGTTGGCCCCGGACGCGGAACGCAGGTCATTGATACTGAGCGCGATGGCAGTCTGCGAAGTGTCCTCGATCGAATTCAGCAGGTTTTCTGTCAGTTTCAGGCGGTCGCGCTTGTGCAGATCGAGCGACACCTTGCTCAAGGCGAGTGCGTCTTCCATCGCGCTGTCTACCTGCAGGTCGAACCAGCTGTCGATCCCGCTCGACAGGAACCGGATCGAATAGAAATAGACAACGCTGACGGGCACCAGCGCGAGCAGCATGAACAACATGGTCAGGCGCGCACTCAGGCGGGATCCGGCGACTCGCGCGCGATAATCACGCAGCAGTCTCCACAGGTTCCAGCCCACCAGGACGAACAACAGCACCAGCCCGACCACGGTAAACAGCAACAGTGGCATGAACCACAGTCCCAGCCCCTCGGAACGCTGCACCGCAGTGCTGATCATGTGCAATGAGGCCAACAACAGGATGACCAGCATGCCGGCACCCAGCACGTCGATCCGGCGGGAACTCATGGCTGCAACCGCCATTCCCAGGATTCGCTGGAGACCCACCAGTCGGGCTTCAGATAGGCCATGGGCCGCATGGGTAGTGGCAGGCCCTCAATATCCAGCCTGGAGTCGACTCGAACCAGGAATTCCTCGTCCAGATTCAGTTGCTCGCGCGCGATGATCGGCATCGCCACGATCTTTCCCAGGGTTCGCAGCGCGGCGCCACGGGTGGCAAACGAGAGGCCTTCATCACCGTCCAGGTTGCGCAATTCATAGAGGCCTGAAAGGGGGCGATACCGGAGCACCGTGCGCAGTCGATAATCGACAACATCCGATTCCCAGACCCATGCCTCCGCGCGGCGCATCTGGACATGCGTCTCGAAGGTCAGGGGAACACCGTTCTCCAGGGCTTCTGAAACCGTGGCGTTAAGGTCATAGGCGATCTCGGCATCCAGCAGAATGATGCCGTCTTCGCTGAGACTCAGCGAGATACTATTGAATTCCACGCCGTCGGCGAGCAGTGCGGAATGCATGCATATCGACAAAATGATCCCGATTGTCAGCGCGAATCTCTTCATTTTCATTCCGCCCGCGCCTGCAACGCGGCGTAATAGAACCCGTCCGTGTCATCGATACCGGGGAGCAACTGTACACCCTTGCCACAGCGGGTACCGGGCGTAGCGGGCAGTTCCACCGACTCGGCGTCTGCGTGGCTGCCCAGAAAAGACGCTATCTGTTGCGCATTCTCGGCCGGCAGCAGCGAGCAGGTGACATAGAGCAGGCGGCCACCCGGGGCAAGCAGGGGCCACAGCGCGGCCAGGATCGACTCCTGGCGACGCACCAGCCCGGCGACATCCGAGGCGCGGCGCAGCAGGCGGATATCGGGATGACGCCGCATCACCCCGGTGGCCGAACAGGGGGCGTCAACCAGGATACGGTCGTAACGCCGCCCGCCCCATGCTGTGCCATCGGGCAAAGCGGCATCCCCCGCCTCGACCCCGGCATCCAGGCCGGCCCGCCGCAGGTTCTCTGCCACCCGGTGCAGGCGCTCGGGGTCCACGTCCAGTGCCGTCAGGCGCAGCCGGGGGGCACGCTGCAGGATATCGAGGGTCTTTCCCCCCGGCGCTGCGCAGGCGTCGAGTATGGTCTGACCGGCGCGGACATCGAGATAGTCACCGGCCAATTGGGCCCCGGCGTCCTGGACCGACACCAGCCCCTCCGCGAACCCGGGCAGCCGGTTCACTGCGACCGGGCTATCGAGGACCACGGCAGTGGGCACCGTCGCATGCGGCCTGGCCGTGAGCCCGCTGGCTGCGAGCCTGTCGATGTAGTCGGCGCGGCTGATCTGGTTGAGATCAACCCTCAGGGTCATCGGCGGACGTGCCTGAAGGGCCGCAAGGATCTGACCGCTCTGGTCTGGCCAGGCGGCTTTCAGGGCCTCGAAAAGCCAACCGGGCTGCGCATACCTCACCGCCTCGTCCGCGTCGACACGGGTGGTCAGGGCCTGCTGTTCCCGCTGCAGGCGGCGCAACACCCCGTTGACCAGCTTGCTGGCCCACGACTTGCCCAGCCGACGACAGCTTTCGACAGTGGTCGACACTGCCGCGTGCGGCGGAACACGGCTGTACAGCAGTTGGTAGGCCCCAACCAGGAGCAGCACATGCAGGTCACGATCCTTCTTCCTGAAAGGCTTCTGCAGCAGCGACGCCACCAGGGCGTCGAGCCGCCGGTACCAGCGACAAACCCCGAAACTCAGTTCGGCGGCCAGTGCCCGGTCGCGGTCATCGGCAGTCGCGGGAAGCGTGGCCAGAACGCTGTCGAGTGAACGTCCCTCCAGGACTGCCAGCACATTGCCGACGGCGGTCGTGCGCGGGTCAGCCAAGCACCGTTCCCTGAATACTGTTGGCATTGATGAAATCCTGCGCACCCATCGCCCGCTTGCCCGGGAGCTGCAGTTCTGTGATCCGCAACAGGCCCTTGCCGGTTGCCACATCGATGCCGCCGCGGGCGGCATTCATCACCGTCCCCGGGGCGCCACCGACACCGGAGATCGCCTGTGCCCGCCAAATCCTCAAATTTGCATCCTCGAAACGGGTCTGCGCCACCGGCCAGGGGTTGAAGGCCCGCACCTGGCGCTCTATATCCGACGCCGCACGGGTCCAGTCGATCACTGCCTCGGACTTGTCGAGTTTCCTGGCGTAACAGGTTTGCGCTTCGTCCTGGGGTTCGGGGACAAGCGAGCCGTCGAGGATTCCGGGCAACGCCTGCATCAGCGCCTCGGCACCCAGTACAGACAGCCGGTCATGCAGGCTGCCCCCCGTCTCATCGGCCGCCAGAGGCACCTCCTCGATCAGGAACATGGGGCCCGTATCCAGGCCCTCTTCCATGCGCATGATGGTCACCCCGGAGATCCCGTCGCCGGCCAGCACGGCGCGCTGGATCGGTGCCGCGCCACGCCAGCGCGGCAGCACCGAGGCATGGATATTGACGCAGCCCAGGCGCGGTGCATCCAGGACGGACTTCGGCAGCAGCAGGCCATAGGCCACCACCACCATCAGGTCGGCGCCCAGGGACTGCAACTCCCGGACCGCACCCGGGTCCTTGAAATTGACCGGCTGGTACACCGGTATGCCTGCATCCAGTGCCAGTTCCTTCACCGGGCTTGGGCTGAGCTTGCGTCCCCGCCCGGAAGGCCGGTCCGGCTGTGTGTACACCGCCACCACCCGGTGCGCGGAGGCCAGCAGTGCCCGCAAGGGGGGTACCGAGAAGTCCGGAGTACCGGCGAAGATGATGCGTTTGGAATCTGTCATGAACGGCTCGCAGGTCCCGGATGGGAAACGGGTCTCAGTACCTTGCCCCCACCCAATCTAAGCTTGCACGGGAACGCGTAGTCAGTGGGGGGAGCCTGGCCTAGATGGCGCGACGGCCCTGTGTCTTGTCTCCCGCCAGGCGGGCCTCTTTTTCAAGCTTTTTGCGAATGCGCTGGCGCTTGAGGCTCGACAGGTAGTCGACGAACAGCTTGCCATCCAGGTGGTCGATCTCATGCTGAACACAAACTGCGAGCAGGCCATCCACATCCAGCTCGAACGGCTTTCCCTCGCGGTCCAGGGCGCGTACCCGGATACGTTCGGCACGCTGCACCGGCTCATAAACGCCAGGCACCGAAAGGCAGCCTTCGTCCATCTGTTCTTCGCCATGTTTCTCGAGAATCTCCGGATTCACCAGCGCCAGTGGCGCATTGCGCTCCTCGGAGATATCCACCACGATCACCCGGCGCGGCTCATTGACCTGGATCGCGGCCAGGCCGATTCCGGGCGCCTCGTACATGGTTTCCAGCATGTCATCGATCAGTTTGCGTACGGAATCGTCCACCTGCGCCACCGGCTTGGCGACATTGCGCAGCCGCGCATCGGGGAAGTGCAGAATGTCGAGGATCGCCATGTTCGTGCCCGCGTTCTGTTGTATTGACTCAAGAATCACCGCTATACGGCTGTATGCGCTAGAATTTCACCATAAATTTGCCGTTCTGGGCCGCCCGGCCTAAAGACTGGGGCGGCACCGGCCGTAAATAATAGCGCAATCGAAACCTTTTTGACCGATCGGAAGTCGCCATTACGCCAAGGGAATTCCATGTTTAAAGCCTGCAAAAGTCTTATCCTGCTGCTGTCGTTTGCCCTGTCGATGCCCCTGGCGCTGGCAGAAGAGCTGCTCCGCAGCGACCACCCGGACACCTACACCGTCGTCAAGGGGGACACGCTTTGGGATATCTCCGGGCGCTTCCTGCACAAGCCCTGGCTATGGCCGGAGATCTGGTACGTCAATCCGCAGATCGCCAACCCCCACCTGATCTACCCGGGGGACCAGCTCGACCTGGTGTACATCGACGGAAAACCCCAGCTGCGTTTGCGCCGGGGCCCGCTCAAGCTGTCGCCGAGCGTGCGCTCCACCCCCTGGGATGGCGCCATCCCGACCATACCGGTGGACGCCATCGCACAGTTCCTCACCCACCCCTACGTGGTGGACACTGACCAGCTCAAGAGTGCGCCTTACATCGTCGACTTCGCCGAAGAACACATCATCGGCGGCGCCGGCCAGAGGGCCTTCGTGCGCAAGATCGAGCAGGTCGAGCCGCGGCAGTACGAGATCGTGCGCCCGGGCCCCCCCTACAAGGACGGCAAAACGGGTGAAATCCTGGGCTACGAGGCGCTGTACATCGGCTCGACGGAGCTGATGCAGACCGGTGACCCTGCGACTGTATTTCTGAACTCGACCAAACTCGAGGCCATCATCGGCGACCGCCTGGTCCCGGCCAGCGGGGAAAGGATGGCGGCCACGTTCACACCACATGCCCCGCCGATGCCGGTCGAGGGCAGCATCATCTCGGTGCTGGACGGCGTCAGCCAGATCGGCCAGTACAGCGTGGTGGTGCTTGACCGTGGCGCCAGCGACGGCGTGGATTCAGGCTCCGTCCTGCGGGTCATGCACCGCGGTGAGACCGTTCGCGACATCGTTTCGCCGAAACCGGGTGAAATGGTCACCCTGCCCGACGAACAGGCCGGCCTGCTGATGGTATTCCGCACCTTCGACCGGGTCAGCTTCGGCCTGGTCATGTACGCGACCCGCGTGATGCACGTCGGCGACATAGTGCGAAACCCCTGACACTGCTAATGTGAGGTTGAATGGACTCAACCCCCTCCGACGAAGCCGCCGCCTGGTGCGCGTTGTTGCGCGCCCCCGGGGTCGGCTGCCAGACCCTCAACCCCCTGCTGAGCACAGGCACCCCCGCACGCGGGCTTCTTGAAGACCCGCCTGCGACCGCCCCTGCCGCGCTGCGGGATTATCTGCGCAACCCGGACTGGCCGGGCGTGGAAGCGGACATGCGCTGGCTCGAACAGCCGCGCAATCAACTGCTGAGAATCACCGATCCGCTATACCCGCCGCGCCTGCGCCAACTCGCCAACCCGCCAAGCGCCTTGTTCCTGCATGGCGACCCGGACCTGCTTTCGCTGCCACAGATCGCCGTCGTCGGCAGCCGCAACCCGAGTACCGGGGGGCGGCGCAATGCGCACGATTTCGCCGCGCACCTCGCGGCGGCCGGCCTGGTCATCGGCAGCGGTCTGGCGACCGGGATCGATGCCGCCGCCCACCAGGGCGCGCTGGACGCCGACGGCCTAACGCTGGCCGTGACCGGTACCGGCCTCGACCGCGTCTACCCAGCCAGCAACCGCACCCTGGCGCACGACATCGCGATGAACGGGCTGCTGGTCTCCGAGTTCCCCACCGGCACCCCCCCGTTGCCTGCCCATTTTCCGCGCAGGAACCGGATTCTGGCCGGACTCGCCCTCGGCACCCTGGTCGTCGAAGCTGCGCTGAAGAGCGGCTCGCTTATCACCGCACGCCTGGCCGCAGAGGCCGGCCGGGAGGTATTTGCAATCCCCGGCTCGATCCACAACCCGCTCAGCCGCGGCTGCCACGCCCTGATCCGCGACGGAGCCAAGCTCGTGGAAACCGGTCAGCACGTCCTGGAGGAGCTCGGCCCCTTGCTCGGTGCGGTCGGTTTCAGCCCTCGCGAGGTCGCCAGTGCCAGCGCGGCACCCCCGGATCCCGAACCTATGGACCCCCAACATGTCGAATTGTTGGAGGCGATGGGTTTCGACCCGGCCACCACCGATGAGTTGGTCCAGCGAACAGGCTTCCCGGCCGCCGAGGTGTCGTCCATCCTGCTGTTGCTCGAACTGCAGGGTCATGTATCATCGGCCGCAGGTGGACTGTTCACACGACTTGGAATTGGCACTGAGTGAACCCATATCCTGCCTTGGCCCGCCAGACATTGGGACGCGCCCCGTTGTCCTTTATAGCCTCCCTTACTCCGCCAGGAAGACTGCCGTGAACGAAAACGTCATCGACGTCTTGATCTATATCTACGAGAACTACATGGACGCGGAGGAATCCGTTCCAACGGACCAGATCCTGCTCGAAGAGGAACTGGTACAGGCCGGCTTCCCGCATGGAGAGATCAAAAAGGCCTTCAACTGGCTGGACGAACTGGCTTGGCGCCAGGGCACCCTGACCTACGCCGACGCGCAACCCAACCGCTCGATGCGGATCTACAACGAGCGCGAACAGCAGCGCATCGACCTGGAGATCCAGGGCATGCTGCTGTACCTGGAACAGACCGGCATCCTGGACCCGATGAGCCGCGAGCTGGTGGTCGAGCGTGCGATGGCCATCGAGAGCGAGGAACTGACCGCAGACGACGTCAAATGGATCGTCCTGCTGGTACTTTTGAACCAGCCCGGCCAGGAAAACGCGTTCGCCCTGATGGAAGAGCTGGTGTACAACGGGGAGCCCGTCTACCTGCATTGATTCTGCCGCCCCCGGTCTTATGCCGGGGCGTTTCAATAGTCAGGCAGGGGAAAACCGTGCTTGACACCCCTCCCGCTCAGCGGCTATCCGTATAAATAGGCGAAAAAGCAGTGAGGCCGTTTCGGCTGGGCGCCAGGCACTCAAGCTGACCCGTACCTGATAATGGGGTACGGGTTTTTTAACGGGACGCAGAAGCGTCATCTTTCTCGTCCGTGACCGGCCATTGCCCTGGCAATGCCCCTCGCAGACGCGGTTTATGGATCGCTCTGAAACACAACGAGTTAACGGGACAGTACACCGCATGAATCTGGTCATCGTCGAATCACCCGCCAAGGCAAAAACGATCAAGAAGTACCTCGGCAAGGACTTCGAGGTGCTTGCCTCATACGGTCACGTCCGCGACCTGGTGCCCAAAGAGGGCGCGGTCGACCCTGCCAGCGACTTCGCCATGAAGTACCAGGTGATCGAACGCAACGACAAGCATGTCAAGGCGATCACCACCAAGCTGAAGAATGCCGATGCCCTGTACCTGGCCACCGACCCGGACCGCGAGGGCGAGGCCATCTCCTGGCACCTTTACGAACTGCTCAAGGGCAAGCGCGTGCTCAAGGACAAACCGGTACACCGCGTGGTGTTCAACGAGATCACCAAGAAGGCGGTACAGGACGCCGTTGCCCACCCGCGCGGGCTGTCGATGGACCTGGTCAACGCCCAGCAGGCACGGCGTGCGCTGGACTACCTGGTCGGATTCAATCTTTCGCCGCTGCTTTGGAAAAAGGTTCGCCGCGGCCTGTCTGCCGGGCGGGTACAAAGCCCAGCGTTACGCCTGATCTGCGAACGCGAGGACGAGATCGAGGCCTTCAAGACCCGCGAATACTGGACCATCGAGGCCGACACCGCCAAGGACAACCAGGCCTTCAGCGCCAAGCTGACCCATTTTGCGGGCGAGAAACTGGAGCAGTTCTCAGTCACCGACGGCGGGCGGGCGGCCGAGATCGAAAAGACCCTGCATGCCGCGGCCGGCGGCAAGCTCGACGTCGTCAAGGTCGAAAAGAAACAACGCAAGCGTAACCCCGCTGCACCCTTCACCACATCGACCCTGCAGCAGGAGGCCTCGCGCAAGCTCGGTTTCACCGCCCAGCGCACCATGCGCATCGCCCAGCAGCTGTACGAGGGCGTGGACATCGGCAGTGGCGCGGTCGGCCTGATCACCTACATGCGTACCGATTCGGTCAACCTGGCCGGCGAGGCGCTCGCCGAGCTGCGCGATTTCATCGGCGACAAGTTCGGCAAAGACCAGTTGCCCAAGTCACCCCGCCTGTACAAGACGAAGGCCAAGAACGCCCAGGAGGCGCACGAGGCGATCCGCCCGACCTCTGCACTGAACACCCCGGACCAGATCGGCAGACATCTCGACAAAGATCAGCTCAAGCTGTACAGCCTGATCTGGAAGCGCACCGTGGCCTGCCAGATGATCCACGCCACCATCGACACGGTGGCGGCCGACCTCGGCGCCGGGGAAGGCAATGTATTCCGCGCCAACGGCTCGACCATCGCCAAACCCGGTTTCATGCAGGTCTACCTGGAGGGCACGGACGACGCCAAGCCGGGCGAGGGCGAAGAGAAGATGCTGCCACCGCTGCGCGAGGGCGAGCAGATCGCGCTCGACAAGATCCGCCCGGAACAGCACTTCACCGAACCCCCTCCTCGCTACAGCGAGGCCAGTCTGGTGAAGTCGCTGGAAGAGCACGGCATCGGCCGCCCGTCCACCTACGCCTCGATCATCTCCACCCTGCAGGACCGCGAGTACGTGGAGATGGACAAAAAACGCTTCATCCCCACCGATGTCGGTCGCGTGGTGAACAAGTTCCTGACCAATTACTTCACCCAGTATGTCGACTACGACTTCACCGCCCGCCTGGAAGACGAGCTGGATGCCGTGTCGCGCGGTGAGGAAGAGTGGATCCCGTTGCTGAGGCGATTCTGGCAGCCGTTCAAGGACCGCATCGACCACACCCAGGAAAACGTCCAGCGCTCGGATGTCACACAGGAAAAGATCGACGAGAAGTGTCCCAAGTGCGGGGGCCAGCTGTCCAAGCGCTTGGGCCGCAACGGCAGCTTCATCGGCTGCACCAATTACCCCGAGTGCGATTACACCCGCAATCTGGACGATGACGGCAGCGCCAGCGCCGAGCCCGAGAAGGTCGGGCGGGATTGCCCGGAATGCGGCTCCGAGCTGGTGTTCAAGCAGGGCCGCTACGGCAAGTTCATCGGCTGTTCGGCCTACCCCAAGTGCCGCTTTATCGAACCCCTGGAAAAGCCCAAGGATACGGGCGTCACCTGCCCCAAGTGCCACAAGGGCACCCTGATGCAGCGCAAGTCACGCCGGGGAAAGGTCTTCTACTCTTGCTCGACCTACCCGAAGTGTGACTATGCGGTGTGGAACGAGCCGGTTGCCGAGCCATGCCCGAACTGCGGCTGGCCGGTGCTCACGATCAAGACCACCAAACGCAGTGGCACCCAGAAGGTCTGTCCGCAACAGGAGTGCTCCTTTGCCGAGCCTTACGATGCGCCGACCGGGGAGAAGGCGGGGGACTGACGGCTTGTCCAGGCACCAAAACCAGGCATTCGTCGGCAGCCACCAATGAAGGCCCCATTGAGTCGCTTCGCCCTGCAACGCGCGGTGCAGCTGCTGCGGTCCGGGGGCGTGCTCGCCTATCCGACCGAGGCCGTGTACGGACTCGGCTGCGACCCGCTGAACCGGCACGCCGTCGAACGGCTGCTCGACATCAAAAAGCGCCCGGTGCAAAAGGGCCTGATCCTTATCGCCAGCCGTTTCCAGCAACTCACCCCATTTATCGAGGCACAGCCCCCCGAGATTCAGCGCCGCCTCGATGAATCATGGCCGGGCCCTGTCACCTGGCTTGTTCCTGCCAACCCGGCGACTCCCCGTTGGCTGCGCGGAGATCACAGCTCGCTGGCGGTGCGCGTCACCGCTCACCCGCTTGCCGCAGCCTTGTGCGAGGCGTTTGGCGGCGCCATTGTATCGACCAGCGCCAACCCGGCCGGCGGCATGCCGGCGCGAACGGCGCTGCAGGCCCGGTTGCGCTGCCCCGCCGTCGACCTGATCCTGCATGGCGCCACCGGCCGGCTGGCGCGCCCCACTGCGATCCGGGACGCCGTCACAGGCCGGGTGTTCAGACCGGCCTGAGGCCCCTTTGTACAGGGCATCTTTGCCAGCCAATGGCAGATCCCCATTCACTTGCGCCTGCTTCTACTAGTATTTCAGGGATACAAGCCGCTCGACCGGCCCTCCCTTTGTCGCGAATGGTGGTAAATTCGCGCTGCCCGTCACTGAGGCTGGATCAGCGGAGCCCACCGGGCACAGGACCCGGGCCTTTTCGACTGGGGTGTGGCCCGATTCGCCGCATCCAGACCCCGATTCCCCAAGGGGTCGGCGCATTCCCGCCCATCAACAAATGGACAGTGAGGCGTTATGGAAAGACTCATGACCTGGGCAATGCGACACCCCCGATTGGTATTGATCGGGGTGTTGCTGGCAAGTGTCTTGGCGGCGATCCAGCTGCCGAATCTGCAGGTGGCCATTTCGCCGCAGTCGCTCATCATCGAGGGTGATCCTGACCAGGAATTCTACGAAGACACGCTGGCCACGTTCGGTTCCGATCGGATCACTATCGTGTATATCGAGGATCAACAGCTGTTCCAGACGGAAAAGCTGGAGGTCATCCGGCAGGTTGTCGCAAACATCGAGCGCCTGCCCTTCGTAGACAAGACCCGCAGCCTGTTCAACGTTCCCGAGATTCGCGTCGATGACGAGCTTGTCAAAACCGACCCCTTCCTCAAGCATCTGCCCACCGATGAAGACGGTGCGAATCGCATCATTGAAAGCGCCCTCAAGAACCCGTTCGTGCGCAGGAACCTGCTGTCTCAGGACGGCCATGCATTGGCGATCAACATCTACCTGAAAGAGGGCGACTATGAGACTGACCCCGAATTCGATGCGCATGTCGCCAGGCTCATCGACCAGGCTATCCATCCACTTCAGGGTGTCGTCTCCGAGTCCTATCAGATTGGGCTCCCCTACGTGCGGTCGGCGATAGCCGAGGCAGTCTCAGAAGAACAGATCGAGATCATCGTCGCCGCATTTGCGATCTTGCTGGTCGTGCTATTGATGGTGTTCCGCAAACCAACAGCCGCGCTGATCCCGTTTACCACCGCATTGCTGAGCGTGATCTGGCTGCTCGGCACCATGGCAGCACTTGCGATTCCGCTGAGTGTATTGACGGCCGTGGTCCCGATATTAATGGTCATCATCGGTTCGACCGAAGATGTTCATCTCCTTGCTGAGTACTACCAAGGCCTGACCAAGGGCTTCGGGCGGCGCCGGGCGATCAGGCACATGACACGTCGCTTGAGCGTGGCCATTGGCCTTACCTTTATCACCTCATATATCGGCTTTCTGGCGGTGGGCGCCAACCCGATCAGTCTGGTCAGGGAATTCGGCCTCGTTGCATCGACAGGGCTGGCGATAAACTTTCTTCTGACCGTGCTGCTCGTTCCGGTATTGCTTGGAATCATTGGAGAGCGATCAAATCAGAAGGTCCCACGATGGACCAGCACCATATACCGGATCACTTCGAGGCTGATTACCGACGTCATTCTTTCCAGACGCAAGTTGTTCCTGTTCCTGGTTGCCACGTTCATGCTCGCCTGTCTCTACTCGGCAACCTCTCTGCGCATCAACAACAGCATCCTGAACTATCTCGCTCCGGATTCCCCGATTCAGCAGCGGATCGAGCGCCTCAAAGCGAATCTCGCGGGCATTTACACCTTGCAGATCGTTGTCGACGGGCACATAGACGGCGTTTTCGAACGTGCCCAGTATCTCGGGGAGCTGGAAGAGATCCAGGCGTTTGTGACGCGACATCCATCGCTCGATCACAGCATGTCATTCGCCGACTACATCTCGATGCTGAATAGTGCGGTGAACGATACCGGAGAACCGGAACTGCCTTTTGAGGACGATGTGGTCGAGACGCTGATGCTGTTTGTCGGCCCGGACGATGTCACCGAGTACCTCTCCGATGACGGCAGCAAAGCGAGTATCGTGGTACGCCACAGCATCGCCGAGTCTGCAGAACTCAGTGCGGTGCTCGATGATATCGCAGACTTCGTAGCGACAAACACAGACTCCGATCTGGCGGTTACGATTACCGGCGAGTCGGTATTGACTGACAATGCCGTCGCCTACCTGATGTTCGGCCAGATCCGGTCGCTGGTGTTTATCGTCTTGGCCATCTTCGCGGTGGTCGCAATGCTCTTCATCACCACCAAGGCCGGACTGATTGCGGTGGCCGTCAATCTTTTCCCGATTGCCGCCCTGTTTGGCGTGATGGGACTGGCCGGCATCCCTCTGGATTCGGCAACCTCGATGATCGCGGCCATCGCGGTCGGCGTCGGGATCGACCACACCATGCACTTCATGGTCAGGTACAACCAGCATTTTCGCGGCAGCACCGATAGGATTACCGCGGTATCACTAACCATCCAGGACGAAGCGGGCCCGATCGGCACCGCGACCGTCGCGCTTGCCGCGGGCTTTGGTACGCTCGCTCTGTCGAGCTTCCCCCCCGTCTTTTACTTTGGGATTCTTAGTGCGATGACCATGTTGTTCGCCTTTCTGGCGACCTTCGTGGTGGCACCGATCCTGTTGTCGTACGTCCCCCTGATAACCCTGTGGGATATGCTTGGCACGAACGTGCGTCGCGAACTCAGTGATCAATGCCCGCTGTTTCGCGGCATGCGAAGGCTGCAGATTCGCCGCGTTATCCTGCTCGGCCAGGTTTCCCGATTCCATGATGGGGACAAGATCATGCAACAGGGCGAGCAGGGAAACGCCATCTTCGTCCTGCTGCAGGGAAAGGTCGCGATAGAGACCATAAAGGCCGACGGCACCGCGGACATGGTCAAAGTCGCATCGACCGGCAATGTGTTTGGCCTTGCGGCGCTGATGTGCGGAAAGCCCAGAGTCGCAACCGCCACATCAATGGGTGATACCGAGGTGCTGGCGCTGGACTGGGAACGCCTGCAACGGATCGCCCGCTTTTTCCCACGTAGCGCCTTTTTTCTGTTCAGGAACCTTTCGGCGATCGTCGGTGAGCGTCTGGCCAATCTGGTAGAGCTCCCGGCCCAGCCGCCGAATGCGCAAGGGGCACAGGAGCAGATCGCCACGGAGCCCGAAAGCCTGTTGGACCGGATATAACGAGCGGCCCGACGGATCCTGATATAACGAGTTGAGACGGCCTTGCCGACTCTGGTCAAATTGCTGCCACCTTTCGCCGCTGATCGAGCAACATGATGCCGGACCACCCTGATATTGCTGCCGTAAGAACCTACCTGCTGGGCCTGCAGGAACGCATCTGCGCTGCACTCGCCGCCGAAGACGGCCAGGCGTTTCGTGAGGACAGTTGGGACCGTCCGGGCGGTGGCGGCGGTCGTTCGCGTGTACTCGAGGGCGGAAACGTGTTCGAGAAGGCCGGAGTCAACTTCTCACACGTGTTCGGTGAGGGACTTCCTCCTTCGGCAACCGCGCAACGCCCCGAGTTGACCGGGCGCAGCTTCCAGGCGTTGGGCGTATCCCTGGTGATGCACCCTCGCAACCCCTACGTCCCGACTTCGCACGCCAATGTGCGCTTCTTCATCGCCGAAAAGGCAGGGGCCGAACCAGTATGGTGGTTCGGTGGAGGTTTCGACCTGACGCCCTACTACGGTAGCCGGGAAGACGTGATCCACTGGCACCAGACATCGAAGGCCGCCTGTGACCCCTTCGGAGAGGATGTCTATCCACGTTACAAGAAGTGGTGCGACGAGTACTTTCACCTGAAACACCGCGACGAGCCACGCGGTGTGGGCGGCCTGTTCTTCGATGACCTCAACGAATGGGGCTTCGAGCGTTCCTTCGCCTTCATGCGCAGCGTGGGCGATCACTATGTGCCGGCCTACCTGCCGATCGTACACAAGCGCAGAGATACGCCTTACGGCGAGCGGGAACGGGAATTCCAGCTTTACCGCCGTGGACGCTACGTCGAATTCAACCTGGTCTACGACCGTGGAACCATTTTCGGCCTGCAAACCGGTGGCCGCACCGAGTCGATCCTGATGTCGCTGCCGCCACTGGTCACCTGGCGCTACGACTGGCGGCCGAAACCGGGAACGCCAGAGGCCGAGCTGTACGAGGTGTTTCTCAAGCCACAGGATTGGTTGGGTAACGGGGGCTGATGGCTTGTAGGCCAATGCGCCTCGAGGCGCGGGCTTTTTGATCTTGTCTGGCTATTGTGCGCTTTCGCGCGGATTGTTTTTGATGTGCGCGGCGGCGCACACTCGCATTCATTTCTTTTGCTTGTCCAAAAGAAACGAACCAAAGAAAAAGACACCCGACGACTTGCCCCTTGCTGTCGCAAGGGGTTCCCTGCGCTTCTCGGCCAAAACCGGCGCTGCGGAACTCGCCCATCTGCGATGGGCTCAGACAGTCCTCGCTTCTCCCGGTTTTGTCCTGTGATGCTCGGCGGCGTCAACGGGACCGGGGCGCACTGATCCAACTACGGAATACCCCGTCCCCTTGGTGCAGCCGAGTATCGCAGCCGTTTCCGGAGGCAAGCGCGTGCATGTCTGAGTGGGCGCGGCCCACGAGTTCACGCGCGCCGGAAACGGCGAGAAACGCAGGGAAGTCGGAGCGTAGCGGAGACCAAACCGTGGGGTGCCGTTTCTTTTGGCTACTTTTCTTTGGGCAAGCAAAGAAAAGTAGTGCGAGTGTGCGCCGCCGCGCACACTAAGATACAGGCCACGCGTCAGCGCAAACAGAACACCGACCCGCTTGTCGCCGCAAAAAAAACGGGTCTGCCCGCTCAGCGGGGAGACCCTGAATGCGCTTTGGAGCGCTGGAGGAGGATCGACCTTGCGATGCCCATGCATCGTGTCTGGCCTAACGCCGTAATTCTTATCGCCCGTTGTTCAAAAAACCTGAGCAACGTGAGAATTAATTTCCTACCGTCGCCAGGTGGTCGGCGATCCAGTGTTCGATCCAGTTGGACGACCGCGCCCCGCTGAACCGGGCGACCTCCCCGCCGTTTCGAAACAGCATGATGGTCGGAAACCCACGCAGCCGGTAACGACCGGCGAGTTTCATGTTCTCCCCCTCGTCCACCTCGACCTTGGCAAGGTGTACCGCACCGTCGAGGTCGTTCAGCACCCGGGTCAGGTGTGGTGCGATCGCATGGCATGGCGCACACCAGTCGGCCCAGTAGTCGACCAGGATGGGCCGGGAGTGCGAGGCAGCCAGGACACGCTGCTCGAAATCCTCCAGCCCGCAATCGAAAATCCAGTCAGTGGACATGGTTCATCTCCCCTCGGCCATCGGAGCCTTCGCGTCCAGGCGCAGCACACCCGGCGGGGCGGCAAGCGCACAAAACGGAAGAACAAACAGCAGCAAAGCAAAAAATCGCCTATTCATCGCACTCTCTCCAGGAAACTCCGGGCGCGATTCTAACCCGCATGGGCGCCGCCGTTGCCCCTGACGGCATGCGCCTTTGTCAGATGTCACCCCAGGCAGTAGCATTGGCGCCTTCGTCGATTACGGCCAGAAGCACCGCCATGTCCGATCAGACTATTCGCATCGCCACCCGCAAATCTCCGCTCGCCATGTGGCAGGCGGAGCACGTAGCCGATGCCCTGCGTCGGGCTCATCCCGACCTCGAGGTGAAGATTCTCGGGATGAGTACCCAGGGCGACAAGATCCTGGACACGCCGCTGGCCAAGATCGGCGGCAAGGGCCTGTTCGTAAAGGAGTTGGAGGAACGCATGCTCAGCGGCGATGCCGATATCGCCGTGCACTCCATGAAGGACGTGCCGGTGGAACTGCCGGCGGGGCTGCACCTGGCGGTGATCCTCGAGCGCGAGGACCCGCGTGACGCCTTCGTCTCCAATCACCATGCCAGCCTGACCGTGCTTCCCCAGGGCGCCAGGGTCGGCACCTCCAGCCTGCGCCGCCAGTGCCAGTTGGCCGACCGCCGGCCCGATCTCGAAATCATCCCCTTGCGTGGCAACGTCAACACCCGGCTGCGCAAGCTGGACGAGGGTGAATACGACGCCATCATCCTCGCCGCCGCCGGATTGCTGCGGCTCGGCTTCGCAGAACGCATCCGCAGCTTCATCTCCACCGAAGACAGCCTGCCGGCGATCGGCCAGGGTGCCATCGGCATCGAGTGTCGCACCGACGATGCGCGGGTCAACGGCCTGCTGCAGCCGCTGCACCATGCCCCGACCGCCGCCCGGGTGTTGGCCGAGCGCGCCATGAACCACCGCCTCGAGGGCGGCTGCCAGGTTCCGATCGGTGGCCATGCCACCCTGGACGAGGACGAACTGCACCTGCGGGGACTGGTCGGCACGGTGGACGGCAGCGAGATCATACGCGCCGAGATCAGCGGTCCCCAGTCCGATGCCGAACGCCTCGGAAGCGCGTTGGGCGAGGAACTTCTGCAGCATGGCGCCGCCGAGATCCTGCGCGAACTCTACGCCGACACCAAGCCCACTTGAGCAAACAGCCACCGACCTGCAACCTCGCCGGCCTGAGCGTGCTGGTGACCCGCCCGGAGCATCAATCCGAAGGCCTGTGCGACCTGATCCAGTCGGCGCACGGACGCCCGGTGCGTTTCCCCGCCCTGGAGATCCTCGGCCCAACCGACAAAAAAGCCGCGCGCACCCAGCTGGAAGGGATAAAGCGGGCCGATCTGCTGATCTTCGTGAGCGCCAACGCAGTGCAGTACGCCTTCCCGCTGCTGCCCGAACAGCTGCCCTTCGATATCGATATCGCGGCAGTCGGCGGTGCCACGGCAGCGGCTCTGGCGGCCAGGGGTCTCGAACCGACGCTGGTGCCACAACGAATGGACAGCGAGGGCCTGCTCGCTCTGCCGGCGTTCAATGCGGTCGGCGGCAAATCGATCTACATCCTGCGGGGCAACGGCGGGCGCGAGCTGTTATCCGATACCCTGCGCGAACGCGGCGCCGAGGTGCGCCAGGTAGAGGTCTATCGTCGCCAGATCCCCAAGCGTCGCGCCGCGGCCGCGAACCTGGTGCGGGGCTGGGAACAACTGGTAAATGCGGTGGTGGCGACCAGCAACGTGATCGTCGACAACCTGTTCACCCTGGTGGGCGACGAGGGTGCCGAACGCCTGCGCAGCACCCCTATTGTCGTGGTCAGCCAGCGCATGGCCGAGTACGTGATCTCGCGTGGTTGCGAGTCGGTTTACGTGGCCGGTTCCGCAAGCGACCTGGATGTGCTGACCACCTTGTGCGAAGTAAACGAAGATGTCGCCTGAGCGGTGCCTTTGCTAGTCTTAGCGTGACAACAATGATAAAGCCATATAACTGCGATCGGGCGAACCACCCAGAATGAATGATGACGATCCAAAACCGGGCGTCGTGATCGACGTGACACCGGAACACGAGGGTGCCGGACCGGACGAAACCCGCAGCCAGTCGCCGGGCGACAAGCCGCCCGATGGCGGGCCCGCCAGGGGTAACCCGCTGCCGCTGATCCTGGCAATCCTTGCCCTGATCGCAGTCGCCGTGGCCGGCGGCCTGGGCTACCAGTCCTGGTCAGAACTCAAGGCCGATCTGGCGGCGATGGACGCACGCCTGCTGGAGGCGCAAAGCCGGCAGCAACAGCTGCAGCAATCGCTGAGCAGCGCATCCGAGACCCTGAGCGCCCAGGAAGGGGCGCTGGGTGAGCAGCGGGATGTCCTGGCACAACAGCGTATCGCGATGGATGAAGCGCGCGCCGCCTTCCGTGAACAGGAACAGAAACTGGCGGACGAGAACCTGCGCATGCAGGAGCGTGAAGCCGAACTGCGTGCGGCGGTGGCCGACGTCCACCGCCGGGTGGGTCGCTCGGGGACCCAATGGATGGTCGCCGAAGCGGACTACCTGCTGCGCATCGCGAACGACCGCCTGATCCTGGCACGCGATACCGGGACGGCGCGTAGCGCCCTGCAACTGGCAGACCAGCGTCTTCGCGACACCGGGGACCCGGGTTGGGCCGGGGTGCGGGAACAGATCGCACGCGATATCGCCTTGCTCAGCACCATCGAGGTACTCGACAGAGCGGGTCTCGCCGCCGGCTTGTCGGCCCTTATCGGGCAGGTCCCGCAGCTCAAGATCGCCAGTACCACCATCGGTGCCCAGCGCACCCTTCCCGAGGCCACCGGGCACCAGGCCGGCGAGCGCAGCTGGAAGACGCTGGCCGAAGACCTCTGGGCCGGATTCAAGGACTCGGTGCGCATTCGCGAACGCGACGAGCCGATACAGGCCATGCTGGCACCCGAGCATCAGTTCTTCCTGTACGAAAACCTCAAACTGCTTCTGGAAGGGGCACGCTTCGCGTTGGCGCGCGACGATCAGACCATGTTCCAGGACAGCCTCGTCACTGCAGCGGACTGGCTGACAAGTTATTTCGACCCGAACGACGGCACCACGGCGTCAATGAAGCAGGCCATCGATTCGATGCGCCAGATCGACATCCGCCCGGTGATACCCGATATCAGCCAGTCATTGCGTGCGCTGCAGGTGCGCCAGCAGCTCATGATCGACGTCGCCCCCAGCGGGATAGAGGCGCAATGAAGGCCCTGCTCAAGGTCTGGCTTTTCGTGCTGGCGGGCGCCGGCATCGGCGTGGTACTTAGCCAGGACAGCGGTTATGTATTGCTGTCGTTCGGCAGATACACGGTCGAGATGAGCCTGGCCCTGCTTCTGATAGTCCTGGGCGGCCTGTTTATTGCGATGTATTTCGGCATCCGGCTGCTGGTGCGCACCGCCCGGCTGCCGGAGGACGTCCGCGGCTGGAAACAGCGGCGTGGCTCGCACATGGCCCAGCAGGCCATGACCCGGGGCCTGCTGGAGATGTCGGAAGGCAACTGGCGCAGCGCGGAAAGACGCCTGGCCCGTTTTGCCGACCGTTCCGAGACACCGCTGCTCAACTACCTGGCCGCGGCGCGCGCTGCACAACTGCAGGGCGCGCACGACCGTCGCGACGGCTATATCCGCCTGGCGCACGAGACCATGCCATCGGCCGACGTTGCGGTGAGCCTGACCCAGGCGGAGCTGCAGCTCGCAGACCACCAGCTGGAGCAGGCGCTGGCGACCCTGAAACACCTGCGCAGTGTCGCCCCCAAGCATATCTACGTGCTGCGCCTGCTACGCCGCCTGTACGAGCAGTTGGGCGACTGGGAGCATCTTCGCGAGCTGCTGCCGGAACTGCGCCGACGCAAGGTGGAGGATGAAGCCGACCTGCAGCGCCTGGAGATGCGTACCCATCGTGCGTTGCTGGAACAGGCCTTTCTTGCACGTGACGAACACCGGTTGGAAATGGCCTGGGCCGACGTGCCGCGCGGCTTGCGAACCGAGCCACAGCTACTCGGTGACTACGCCGGCTACCTGCTGGAGACCGATCACGACGACAAGGCGGAACAACTGCTGCGCGAGGCGCTGCGTAAGCGCTGGGACACCGGCCTGGTCGAGACCTATGGCCTGCTCGAGACCACGGAACCGGGCAAACAGCTGTCGCATATGGAGAGATTGCTGGCCGACCACCCCGACGACCCAACCCTGCTGCTGACGCTGGGCCGGCTCAGCCTGCGGGCGCAGCTTTGGGGCAAGGCACGCGGCTACCTCGAGGCCTGCATCGGACGCAACGGGCCGGCCCCGGCCTATCGTGAACTCGGTCAGCTGCTGGAGCGGCTGCATGAGCCGGGCAAGGCGATCGAAATTTACCGGCGCGGCCTGTCGGGGGTCGGCGGGCCGGACCCGGTGGCCCTGCCGCACGACATCGGCAAGACCAAGGTCAACCGGCCGATGCTCGGCGGCCAGCCCGATCACCCACCCATCCGGGGGGTCCCGCGCGGCGACGCAGAACCTTCGTCAACCTGAGCCGGCCGGTTTCAGTCAGCCGACTTGGCGCGCGTATCCTCGGCGTAGTCGAAAGAATCGTAGTGCATCTGCTGATCCGGCATACCGGCAGCGCGGAAGGCTTCGCGCGCGGCATTGACCATCGGCGGCGGGCCGGCCATGTAAAGATCGTGGCCGGACAGATCCGGGATATCCGCGATCACTGCCTCGTGCACCCAGCCGCTGCGTCCCGGCCAGTCGGGATCGGGCTCGGATAACACCGGCACGAAACTGAAGTTGGCATGCTCCCGGGCCCACTGCCCCGGCAGGTCCGGAAGATACAGGTCGCGGGCCGAACGCACCCCCCAGTAGAGCACCATGGGCCGGTCAACTCCGACCTCGAACGCATGTTCTATCTGGCCCTTGAGCGGCGCGAAGCCGGTTCCACCACCCATGAAGACCATCGGCCGTTCGGAGGCCTCATCCAGCGTGAAGGTCCCCAGCGGGGCCTGGATGCGCAGTATCGTGCGCTCCTTCATCTGGCTGAACACCCAGTCGGTAAACTCGCCGCCGTCGACATGCCGGATATGCAATTCGATAAACTCGTCATCGTGCGGGGCGTTGGCGATCGAGAAGGCACGCCGGCGACCGTCAGCCAGCAGAAAGTCCAGGTACTGGCCGGCACGGAACTGCAGGCGCTGGCCGTCGGGCAACTTCAAAAGAAGACGCACCACGTCGTGACTGAGGTGGTCAACCGCATGTACCCGGCATGGCAACATCCTGATCTCGAGATCTGCAGTCGATTCGGCCTCGCGTACCTCGAGGGTCAGGTCGCTGGCTGCAAAGGCCTGACACGGCAGGCATTTGCCCTCGCCCAATTCCTCCAGGGCAGGTGGTGCACCGAAGTAATTGACCTCGCCGGCGAGCAGTCCGGCGGTACAGGAGCCACAACGACCGTTGCGGCATCCGTAGGGGAGCCCGACGTTCTGGCGAATCGCGGCGTCCAGTACGGTCTCGCTTTCTTCGACCTCGAAATGATGGCCGCTGCTGCTGATCGTGACGTGAAAAGTCATGGTTCCCCGCTACCCGGAATGCGAAACTCTGAGATTCTCCTCGATTTCATAGGTCATTAAAACCGTGAGCTACGCATGCTAATCGTCGGGTGCGGCGATGTCGGGCGAAAAATCGCGGCACGTGTGCAGCTTCGTGGCGAGCCCGTGCGCTGCCTGGTCAGGAGCGTCGAAAGCGCCGCAAGTCTGCTCGAGGCCGGTCTGGATGCGAGTGCCGTCGATCTTGACCGGCAGGCACCGGCGCCCGGGGACCTGCCCGACCAGGGGCAGATCTTCTATCTTGCGCCGCCGCCCGCGAGCGGCGACCGGGACCCGCGCATGCGCCGTTTCCTCGCGGCCCTGCCACCCGGAAAACGTCAGCGCATCGTGTATATCAGCACCACCGGCGTGTATGGTGACTGCACCGGCGAGCTGGTGGACGAGAACCGGCCGGCCATCCCCCAGACCGACAGGGCGCGTCGCCGCCACGATGCCGAACAGCAGCTGCGCGCCTGGCGAGCGGCCGGTGGCGGCGAGATCGTCATCCTGCGCGTTGCAGGGATCTACGGACCCGGCAAACTGCCGCTGGAGCGCCTGAAGAAACGGGTACCGATGATCGAAGAGCGCGACGCACCCTGGACCAACCGCATTCACATCGACGACCTGGCGACCGTTTGCGAAGCGGCCATGGCGCATGGGATCGACAATGAAATCTACAACGTCAGCGACGGCCACCCTGGCAATATGCGCGACTATTTCGACCGGGTCGCAGATCGGTATGGCCTGCCCCGCGCGCCGGCGATCAGCCTGAGCGAGGCGCGCGCCACCCTGTCGCCCGGCATGTTGTCGTACCTGGGGGAGTCGCGCCGGCTCGACAACCGCAAGATGCTCGGCCAGCTTGGCGTGACGCTGCGTTACCCCGATCTGGCCAGCGGTCTGGCATCCTGTCACCCGGACGGGCCGTGAAGGGCTGCCAATGGGGGCACCGGCGCCGCTGCCAGCACTTTTCAAACACCGTCTCCAACAGGCAATTTACATGAAAAACAATGACATCCTGCGCAGGCTGCGGTACATCTTCGACATGGACGACGCCGAGATGATCGCCGTTTTTGGCGCGGCCGATCGGAAAGTGGCCCGCGAACAGGTCAGCGACTGGCTGAAGAAAGACGATGATCCCGCGTACCAGGTCTGCGGCGATGCCGATATGGCGACCTTCCTGAACGGCCTGATCAACGTCAAACGTGGAAAGAGGGACGGGGCACAACCGGAACCGGAGCAGCGACTCACGAATAACATGATCTTCATGAAACTCAAGATCGCCTTGAACCTGAAGGCGGAGGACGTACTCGAGATCCTGGAACTGGTTGAATTCCGGGTGAGCAAACATGAACTCAGCGCCCTCTTCCGCAAGCCGGATCACAAGCATTACCGCGAATGCAAAGACCAGATGCTCCGACATTTCCTGCAGGGTCTGCAGCTTCGGTATCGCGGCGGCGGTGCATTGCCGGGGGATGACGGGCAGGCACCGCTGACCCGATAGGGGGCAGAGTCACCGCCGGTACCGGGGGGCTCAGAACGGGTCGGTTTTTGCCGGCAGCCCGATGACCCCCGCCATGAAGCGGTGAACCTCCTCCCAGGCCCCGGGGGCCAGCACATCCACGTCGACCCGGTGTAGCTGGCCAGACTGTTTTGCATCATCGAGGTGTTCGGACAGGTCCATATCGACGTCCTTCAAAGAGAAGACGATCGCCTTTGGAATCCTTGCGGCCACGCGGGCCGCGAACTCCGGTGGCCCGATGATGAGCACACCCCGCTCTGCAGCTGCCATGGCGGTATCGAAATCATCCAGCATGATGCCGACAAAACTCCCCCCATATTCGATGAAGGCAAGGACCTCGTTGTCCGCGTTCGCCATGTGAAACCGGGTCGCCGTGGTCTGTTGGTAGTGGGCGTCGGTCAAGCGTCGACCGGTCGTGAACCAGGTCGGGCGCACGAAGCCATCCTTCGCCAGCAAATGGCGCGGCGCGCTGTCGCTGCCGGTCCACACGCTTCCGGTAATGCAGACGACCTTTTTGTTGCCGGGTATGTCCATGGCGCCCCTTTTTGGTTTCGGCGGGATTGGTGGGGCCCGTCACTGCCCCGTTTGGCCAAGGCCAACACTGCAAAAGGATAGAGCAATAATTCGGAAGCGCATGGTTCCCGACCGCGCGGCCACGCGAGGGGCCGGAAACTGAGTGCGGGTGGGGGCGGGCGCGAACCCGCCCCACCAACCGGGGACTTTACTCGGTTACCTGAACCTCGCCGAACCAGCGTTTGCCGAGCCCCTTCAGGGTATCGGTACCATCCAGACGATCGAGGAAGTTGTCGGTCCAGTTGATGAACTGCGCATCGTTGGCTGGCAACGCGATGCCGATCGGCTCGTAGGTCAGCAGCGAGAACAGCGACACGAAACCGGCTTCGGGGTTGGCCTTCAGGGTCGCCATGCAGATCGGGTAATCGGTGAGCATGCCACCCACCTCGTCGTTCTTGACCATCTCGGCCGCCTTTGCATAACTCTCTACCGTGACCAGGGTCGCCTGGGGAAAGAGTCCGCGCGCCACATCCTCGCTGGTGGAACCGTTGAGGACTGCCAACCGGGTCTCCGGGGTATTCAGGTCCTGTGAGTTCTCGGCCTTGGCCAGGGACGCGTTCTTGGTGACGAAGCACTTCCCGGACCTCATATAGGGACCGACGAAGGCGACCCGCAGGTTGCGCTTCGGCGTGATGGTGACATTGGAAATGACCACGTCCACCTTGCCGGACTCGAGCGCCGGAAGCAGCTCATTGAACGGCATCACCTCGGTCACCAGCTTGACCTCCATCACATCGGCCATGAGCCGGGCGATATCGATGTCAAATCCCGAAACCTTACCTTGTGCGTCGACCTGGGTCATGGTCGGCATATTCCCGGATGTGCCCAGGATCAATTGGCCCCGCTCCTGGATCCGGTCGAGTGTCGAACCACCCTTGGTCTGCATGGCATTGCAGCCCACCGTCATCAGCAACAACAGGAGCAAGAACGAATACTTCATCATTCGGGACATATCGGATTCCTTTTTTTGGGATCGTGACGAGATTGTGTGTCGGCCGGCAAAATAACAGATTCGCCGCGCCCGATATAGCACCGGGAAGGTCCACACATCTCTGGCGTAAGGGGAGCAGCATCATCCCCGTCGGCGCCGGGGGTCCGAAAGGGGAGGCATCAAAAATGCGACGCGTGAACGAATATGGTCGCGCGCACCCGCCAAACCTGACGCGTTCATCCCCTGTCGAACGGGCGATATTCGTTGACCGGGGCGAAAGTCCGGATATACTCGCCCCAGCTTGAAAGTACGCTTTATATTTATGCCTGCCATTTCGATGTCCCTCCGTAGTACCTCGTCCTGTTCTTCATAAGTAATCGCTACACGTTCCAGCCAGCCGGCCTCGCACGAGGCTTCAGTTACTCTCGATTATTTGGGAAATGATTATGTCTACTACTACCGGCACCGTTAAATGGTTCAACGAAGCGAAGGGTTTTGGCTTTATCGAGCAGGAATCCGGCCCCGACGTGTTTGCCCACTTCAATGCAATCACCGGCACGGGATTCAAGACCCTGGTTGAAGGCCAGAAGGTCCAGTTCACCGTGACCCAGGGCCAGAAAGGCCTGCAGGCAGAAAACATCGTGGCGATCTGATCCGCTGCACCCTGCGTCCGGCAACGGGATGGTTGCCGGGCACCGAAGGGCGGGACCGCAGGGTCTTGCCCTTTTTTATCGGCCCGATATGCTGTCGCTCCTGAGTCTTCGAAGGAGCGGGCCGCGAGGGTCAACGATGCCGTTATTGCCTGCAACCCCCCGGATCGAGGCGCTGATGTTCGATCTCGGCGGTGTAGTGATCGACATCAGCGTCGAGCGCGCATTGCGCTGCTGGCAACCGAAGTCGCGCCTGTCGATCGATCAGATGCGCGGTCGCCTGGCGATTGACGAGCTTTTCAAACAGCACGAGCGGGGGCAGCTTGAGGCCTCGCGTTACTTCGACCATCTGCGCATGCTGTTCGAACTCGATGCCAGTGATAAGGACATCGCCGCCGGGTGGAACGCCATTCTGGTCGGAGAGATCGCGGAATCCGTCGACAAGGTCCGTTGCGCGCGCCGGCAACTTCCATGTTTCGCCTTCACCAACACCAGCCCGACACACCAAGCGGCGTGGACTGCGGCCTTTCCCAATGTCGTATCCGCATTCGACCGGATTTTCGCCTCATCGGAGCTCGGCCTGAGAAAACCCGACCGCGCGGCCTACGAGGCAGTCATTGGCGAAATCGGCGTCCAGGCAGAGGCGATTCTGTTCTTCGACGACACCCTGGAGAACGTGGAAGGTGCACGGGCTGCCGGGCTGAGGGCGGTTCACGTCCGCCGCCCGGCCGATATCGAACAGGGCATGGCCATCAACGGCATAAATTGCCGGGACTGACCGCCCAACCAACCTTGGCCGGACCAGCCCCGCCCCCGGTGCACACCCGAAAAAGCACTGCCTGACAATTCGCTGACAGTCACCGTCAGGCGACTGTCAGCAACCCTATGCCTAAATAGCCGTCGACATCCATGCACCGCCAGTTCCGACGTGGCGCCCAACAGGAGAAATCGACGGTGTTTCAGATTCGACAGGCCAAGGCATGGCTGCCGCTGTGCGTATTCCTGATGTGTGCATCTTCAACCGCCATCGCGGCCGCACCCTCGCTGGCCGAGATGGTCTCAGCCGCCATCGCACGCAACCCCGGGATGGAGCTGGCCGGTGCCGAACGCGGCATTGCGGACGCCCTGCAACGCAAGGCCGAACAACCATTTGCCGGCGACCCCAGTGCCAACCTCAAGTACCAGACCGACGCAATCGGCTCGGATCTCGGTTACCGCGAATGGGAGGGCGGCATTGATCTCCCCTTGTGGCTACCCGGGCAGGCCGATGGCTATGCACAAGAGGCCGCACGCACCGAGGACGTGTCGCAGGCGATCACGGACACCATACGTCTGGAGACCGCCGGTAGAGTGCGCGAGCGGCTGTGGGCGGCGGCGATTGCACGCAGCGAGGCCGAACAGGCACAGGACGCGCTCAACGTCGCAAACCGATTGTTCGAGGACGTGCAACGACGCGTGCAGGCGGGTGAACTGCCGCGCAGCGATCGCCTGATGGCAGAGAAGGAGCTCCTGCAGCGCGAGGAGAGGCTGCAGCTTGCCCGCAATCAGGCCGTGCAGGCGGAACGGCTCTTTACCCGGTACACCGGGCTGGATGCCCCACCTCGGCCGCCACTGGAACGACCAGAATTGGCTGCCGGGCAGGGCACAGATCATCCGCTGCTGCAGCTCGCACAGCAGCGTGTGGAGCGCGCCCGGGCGCACCGCGATCGGGTCAGCGGCGAACGTCGCCAGGGACCAAACCTCTGGCTGGGTGGCAAGACCGCCAAGGTTGCAGCCGGCTACAACTATGAATCCGCTGTCGGCGTCGAACTGAGCATGCCTTTCGGCACCGCGGGCCACGCCGCACCGGCGCTGGCCGAGGCGGAGTCGGCGCTGACCCAGGCCCAGGTTGAGCAAGCGGCCACTCGCCTGGACCTGGAGGATGCACAGACCCTCGCCAGCCTGGAACTGGAAAGCGCCACCGCCGCACTGACCCAGACCGCGCGCCGCCTGGCACTGGCTGAAGAGAGCCTGGCGCTGAGTCGGCGCGCCTTCGAACTCGGCGAGACCGACCTTGTGCGCCTGCTGCAGGCCCAGGCCGACGCCCTTTCAGCACGTCACGATGACCAGATCCGCCAACTCGAACACGGTCAGGCCATCGCCCGACTGAATCAAGCCTTGGGAGTAATTCCGCAATGAAGATGCGTCTTCTGTCCCTTGCCCTGATGGGCATCCTGTGTGCCAGCGCGCAGGCCACACCGATGGCCGTCATCGACGCCGCACAACGCGCCGCATTCGGTATCGAAACCGCACCGATCGAGGCCGGTGGCGCTGCGCTGGGCAAGCCCTATCCGGCCAAGGTCACGGTGCCGAACGCGCAGCTGCGCGTGGTCAGTTCGCCGCTCGAAGGCGTGGTCGAGGCCCTGCTGGTCGCCGAGGGCGAATCGGTCGACTTCGGGCAGCCACTGGCGCGCGTGCGCAGCCAGGGCATGCTGGAGTTGCAGGCCGCATTCCTCGAATCGCGTACCCGCCGCGAGCTGGCCTCAGAGACCCTGGCACGCGACACCAAGCTGCATGCCGAGGGGATCGTTGCCAGGCGCCGCCTGCTCGAAAGCCAATCGGCACACCAAGAGATGCGCACCGCCGAAGCGCGCGACCGCCAGGCCCTGCTGCTGGCCGGGATGCCGGAAGCCGAGATCGAAGCGCTGGCGCGCTCGCAGCAGATGACGACCGTACTCGAAGTAAAATCGCCCCTGTCCGGCGTGGTGCTGGAGCAGATCGCCACGGCCGGCCAACGCCTGGTGGCGTCCGATCCACTTTACCGGGTCGGCGATCTCTCAACCTTGTGGATCGAGGTTCATGTACCGCTGGATGCACTGGGTGATACGGCACCGGGCAGCAGAGTTGAACTGTCGCAGGGCCTGTCCGCCAGCGTGATCACGGTCGGGCGTATGGTGCACGGGACCGACCAGGGTGTGCTGGTGCGTGCCGAGGTACGCGAGGGCGTCGCGGCCCTGCGCCCCGGTCAGTTCATCGAGGCCCGTTTGAGCCAGGCGGCAGGTAGTCAGGCGATGCGCCTGCCGGCACGCGCATTGGTGCGGATCGACGGTCGCGACAGCGTATTCGTCGAACGTACCGAAGGCTTCGAGCCAGTCGCGGTCGAGGTGCTGGCACGCGAGGCCGACGAGGTAGTGGTCAACGGTCCGCTCAGCGCCGGAGATTCAGTGGTGGTCAACGGCACCGTTGCACTCAAGGCGGCGCTGGCCGCAGGAGCTGAGTGATGCTTGCGCGTATCATCCAGTTCGCGCTGACCCAGCGCCTGTTGATCATCCTGTCCATTCTGGTGCTGATCGGCGCCGGCTGGAACGCGTTCCGCAATACCCCGATCGACGCCTTTCCGGATGTCTCGACCACCCAGGTAAAGATCATCGTCAAGGCCCCGGGCATGACGCCCGAAGAGGTGGAGACCCGGATTACCGCTCCGATCGAGGTCGAGATGCTGGGTATTCCGCGTCAGTCGATGCTGCGCTCAGTCGCAAAATACGCCCTGACCGACATCACAGTCGACTTTGCCGAGGGCACCGACATCTACTGGGCGCGCCAGCAGGTCAGTGAACGCCTGAACGCGATCTGGGCCGACCTGCCAAGCGACATCACCGGCGGCATCGCACCCATGACCACACCGCTGGGCGAGATGTTCATGTTCACCATCGAGGGCGGTGATCTCGACATCATGCAACGGCGCGAACTGCTCGACTGGGTGATCCGCCCTGCCCTGCGCACTGTCGCCGGCGTCGCCGACGTCAATGCACTCGGCGGCCAGGTACGCACCTTCGAGGTGGTACCCGACAACGCCCGTCTGACCGCGCGTAGCATCAGCCTGGCGCAACTACGCGAGGCGCTGGAGCTCAATAACCGCAATGACGGCGCCGGTCGACTGGACGACGGCGAGGAATCGCTGCTGGTGCGCACCGAAGGCAGTATCCGTACCCTGGATGATGTCGCCGCAATCGTGGTCAAGCCCGACCCGGCGCAGCCCGTGCGCATCGGTGATGTGGCCGATGTGCAGATCGGCGCACTTACCCGCTACGGCGCCGTGTCCTACGACGGCCGCGGCGAAATTGTCGAAGGCCTGGTGCTCGGCCTGCGCGGTGCCAACGCGCGTGATGTGGTGCTGGGCGTGCGCGCCAAGCTCGATGAGCTGGCACCCAGTCTGCCCGAGGGCGTGGAAATCCGCGTGTTTTATGACCGTGGCAACCTGGTCGAGAGTGCAGTCGGCACCGTCACCAAGGCGCTGGCCGAGGCCACCGTGCTGGTGCTGGTGCTGCTGGTGCTGTTTCTCGGTGACCTGCGCGCCGCGCTCACGGTTGCACTGATCCTGCCGCTGTCGGCACTGGCCACCTTCATTCTGATGAACGCCTTCGGCCTGTCGGCCAACCTGATGTCGCTTGGCGGCCTGGCGATCGCCATCGGCATGCTGGTGGATGCCGCGGTGGTGGTGGTGGAGAACGTGGTGACCACGCTCGCGCACCATGGCGAACGCGCCAAGCTGCCGCGCCTGCACCTGATCTACCGCGCCTCGAAAGAGGTCGCGGTGCCGGTCACCTCGGGCATCATGATCATCGTGATCGTATTCCTGCCTCTGCTGACCCTGCAGGGTCTGGAGGGCAAACTGTTCGGCCCGGTCGCCCTGACCATCGTATTCGCCCTGACCGCCTCGCTGGTGCTGTCGCTCACCATTGTCCCGGTGCTGGCCTCTTATCTGCTCGGCAAGCCCGCGCACGACGACCCCTGGCTGGTACGCAAGATCACCGCCGCGTACCTGCCGGCGCTGCACTGGAGCCTCGATCATGGCCGTACGGTCGTGATCGTCGCTGTAGCCTTGTTGATTGGCGCCGGTGGTCTCTACACCCAGGTCGGCAAGGCCTTCATGCCATCGATGGACGAGGGTGACCTGATTGTGCAACTGGAGAAGCTGCCGTCGATCAACCTGGAGAAATCGATCGAGCTCGACCTGCGCGTGCAGCGCGCGATTATGCAACAGGTGCCGGAGGTGACCGGCATCGTCGCACGCACCGGCTCGGACGAACTCGGCCTCGACCCGATGGGCCTGAATCAGACCGACTCCTTCCTGGTGCTCAAGCCACGCGAGCAGTGGCGCATGCAGACCAAGGACGAACTGATCGATGCCATCCGCAAGGCACTCGACCAATTTCCGGGTGTCGATTACGCCTTTACCCAACCGATCGAGATGCGTGTATCCGAGATGCTCACCGGGGTGCGCGGCGATCTGGCGATAAAAATATTCGGCGGTGACCAGGATGCCCTCAACCGCACGGCGGACTCGATCGTGTCGGTGGTACAAGGGATCAGCGGCGCCGAGGACGTCTTCACGCCGCGCAATGAAGGTGCACTGTATTACCAGCTCAAGGTCGATCGGCTGGCCGCCGGCCGTCTCGGACTCGACGTCGACACGCTGGAAGACAGCCTGCGCGCCCAGGTCGAGGGCGTAAACGTCGGCACCGTCTACGAAGGCGCGCGGCGCACCCCGCTGGTGATCCGGGGGCCGGCGGACCTGCGCGGCTCGGCGGCGATATTCGGCGCCTTGCAGCTGACCCTGGCCGACGGTGAGCGCGTGCCGCTATCCTCCCTGGTGACGCTCGAGCGTACTGAAGGCCCGGTCGCCATCCAGCGCGAGCGCGGCAACCGCATGGCAGTGGTGGTCGCCAATGTCGGTGGACGCGATCTGGTCGGCTTCGTGGAAGAGGCCAGGCAACGCGTGGCAGCGCAGGTGCAACTGCCGACCGGTTATTACTACGAATGGGGAGGCGAGTTCGAGAATCAGCAGCGCGCCGCGCAACGTCTGTCGATCGTGGTACCGGTCGCGGTCGGACTGATCTTCCTGTTGTTGTTCAGCACCTTCCGCTCGGTGCGTCAGGCGGCACTGGTCCTGACCAATGTCCCGTTCGCGATGATCGGCGGTGTCGTCGCCCTGTGGCTGACCAATGAGTACCTGTCGGTACCCGCCTCGGTCGGTTTCATCGCCCTGTTGGGCATCGCGGTACTCAACGGCGTGGTGATGGTGACCTACTTCAATCAGCTAAAGGCGCTCGGCATGCCGATCGAACAGCTTGTGGTCGAGGGTGCCAAAAGACGCCTGCGCCCGGTCCTGATGACCGCCAGTATCGCGGCCTTCGGCCTGGTGCCGCTGCTGTTCGCCAGCGGCCCGGGCTCCGAGATCCAGCGCCCGCTGGCCATCGTGGTGATCGGCGGCCTGATCTCCTCGACCGCGCTGACCCTGATCCTCTTGCCGATCCTGTACCGTCGCTTTGGCCTTGAGGCCACGGGAGCCTGATATGACCGAGAACTGTCTGCTCAACCTCGTAGTGTCCCCTGAGGTCGAGGACTCGATGACCGACTGGCTGCTGGCGCATGTCGCGGTCGGCGGCTTTTCCAGCCACCCCATCGCCGGTCATGGCAGCTCGGAGCACTCGATGACCCTGGCCGAACAGGTCGCCGGTCGACGCCGCCAGGTCCTGTTCCAGATGCACCTGCCCTGCGCCCAGGCGCGGGCCCTGGTTGCTGCGATCAAGACCGACTTCCACGGCAGCGGCATGCACTTCTGGATGCTTCCGATACTAGAGTCCGGGCACGTCGACTGATGGCCCTTTGGGCACGGTGGATGTAGGCTCGGGCCATGCGGAAACCAAGCAAGCGCATTTTGGGCTCGTGGATGCTGAGCTGCCTGCTTCTGGCTGCAGCACCGGCTTGGAACGACCAGATTGACTGGAACGAACGCGACAGCGCCTATGAGCTGGCGCGCCGGGCCGTGATCCGCGGTGAGGCCCTGCCACTCCAACAGGTACGCGATCACCTGCAGCGCGTTGCGCCCGGCAAGATCGTGGCGACCCAGTACGAGTTCGAGTTCGAACGCTGGGTCTACGAGTTCAAGATCGTCGATCCCCAGGGCCAGCTGCGCAAGGTACACATCGACGCGCGCAACGGTGAACTGGTCCAGGTGTCGGATTTCTGATGCGCATCCTCTTGGTTGAAGACGACCCCGGCGTCGCAGACAGCGTGCGCGAGGCACTCGAGTCGGCCGGTTTCGTGATCGACCACGCCAGTGACGGCGAGACCGCCTGGTTCAAGGGTGGCACCGGGGCCTATTCCGCCGTCATCCTCGACCTTGGACTGCCCGGTATGGACGGGCTTTCGGTGCTCAAGCGCTGGCGGGATGAGGGGCGCGATTTCCCGGTGCTGATACTGACCGCGCGCGGCAGTTGGAGCGAGCGCGTGGAAGGGATCGACGCCGGCGCAGATGACTACCTGCCAAAGCCCTTTCGGGTCGAAGAGCTGTTGGCACGATTGCGTGCCATCGTGCGCCGGGCGACGGGCCAGGCAAACCCGATGATAAGCATCGGGCCACTGACCCTGGATACCCGCCAGATGCGGGTGGCGATCAACGGCAGCCCGGTACATCTGTCACCCCAGGAATACCGTCTGGTCAGCTACCTCGCGCAGCATGCGGGGCGCGTGGTTTCGCAGCTGGAGCTGACCGAGCAGCTTTACGCACAGGATTTCGAGCGCGAATCGAATGCCGTCGAGGTCATGGTCGGCCGGGTGCGCAAGAAACTCGGCAACAAGCTCATCGAGACCCGCCGTGGTTTCGGTTACATCATCGAGAAGCCCCGCACGTGAGGTTGCATTCGCTGCATGTCCGCCTGTTGGTTGCGGCGGCGATCTCGATCAGTGCGGCCCTCGTGGTGGCCGGCTTTGGACTGACCGCGCTGTTCGAACACCATGTCGAACGACGCCTCGACCTGCAACTCGAGAACTACCTCAGCGAGCTGATCGGGCGGATCGAGCCGGACGGTGACGGCGGCATAAGGATCACGCACGAGCTGGGGGACCCGCGCTTCGATCAGCCCCTGAGCGGGCTGTACTGGCAGGTCCAGGACGATGCCCATTATGCACTGATCCGTTCACGCTCGCTTTGGGATGGCATGCTCGCGTTGCCACACGATCAGCTCAGCTTGGGTGTGGTCCATCGGCACGAACTGCCGGGGCCCGGCGGGCAGTCACTGCTGGTGCGCGAACAGCAGGTAATCGTGCTGCCACAAACCGACGCGCGACGCCTACGCATTGCTGTGGCGATCGACCGTAGCGACCTGATCGCGGCCCGCGACGATTTTGCAAAGGACATGTTGCCCTACCTGGTATTGCTTGCGGTCGTATTGCTGCTGGCGACTTGGTTGCAGATAAAGATGGGGCTATCTCCGCTCGACCATATCCGGCGCGGCGTGCTGTCGATCCGCTCGGGAAACGCCCACCGGCTCAACGAGGATTACCCGGACGAGGTCGAGCCACTGGTCGATGAGATCAACGAACTGCTCGACTCACGCGACAAGTTGGTGGAGGACGCGCGCGCCTGGACAGCCGACCTGGCACACGGTTTGAAGACACCGCTGACTGCGCTGGGCGCGGACGCACAACGCCTGCGCGCACGAGGCGAGACCGGCATGGCAGAAGACCTGGAGCAACTGGCACAAAGCATGCGGCGGCGCGTCGATCGTGAACTGATCCGCGCCCGACTGCGCAGCGAGGCGAGCGGCCGGGCGCAACACGCCGATCTGCTGAAGATCGCTCGCGGGGTGGTGGCGACGCTCAAGCGGACACCCTCAGGTGAATCGCTGGCCTGGGAGATCGAGGCATCCGGACCGGCACAGGTCAGGCTGTCGCCGGACGACCTGGCGGAACTGCTCGGCAACCTGCTGGACAACGCCGGGAAGTGGGCCCGAGCCCGGGTAAGGATTGTTCTGAGTCGGCACCATGGCTGGCGGCTGACGATCGAGGACGACGGCCCGGGAGTGCCCGAAGAGCAGCGTACAAGGCTCGGGCAGCGCGGGGTACGCCTGGATGAACAGACGGCCGGTACCGGACTCGGTCTGGCGATAGCGCGCGACATCGTCGCCGCTTACGATGGCCAACTGAAGTTCGGCCTGTCGAGACTCGGCGGTCTCGAGGTCCGGCTGGATCTGCCGGCGGCCCTGGCAGACTGACTCGCCCCATTTTGCCAATATGTCTCGATGGTCGACTCAGGCAATGAGCACTGGAACACTGTGATCAGGGTCGGGGCACGCTCAGGGTGACCTCGCGGCCGCCGTAGCCGTGCACCAGGTCGTGCCCCCGCACCCTGACCCAGCTGAACTCGCCCGGAACCCGCACCGCTGACAGGCCGCGCGTGAAGGGCTGTTCGTGGACATGCGGATGGGCCAGCAAACGGGTGGCAATGACCTCGCCCTGCGGCCCCAGGATCTCCCAGCGGTTGGCATAATGATCCCAGCCGCTGTCTGCATGCCGCAGGGTTACCTCGACGTCGAAACGGCCGGGCTCGCCCGTGGGCTCGATCTCGACCTTCAGCACGTCCACCTGGCCGGCCTGCAGGGGCGTCGCGGCGAGCAGGCCGGACACCAGGGCAGCGGTGATCAGGCGCGCTGCAGCCACGCGATCACCGGATCCCAGTGCATTACGTCCGGCGCCACCATGGAGGGGGCCAGCTCGAAGATACCCAGCCCGGTCTCTGCGGAACGGATGTAATTCTGGCTCTCGCGCAGATGGGTCAGCAGCGGGATGTCGTACTCCGCAAGAAAGGCCTCCAGTTCGCGGTAGATCCGGGTGTTTTCACGCACCCGGTTGGCGATCAGGCCGATGCGCGTCTGGCCACGCGAGATACGGCCGGAGTGCAGGAGTTCGCTGATGAAGCGGGTGGCTGCACGCATGTCGATCGGCGACGGCAGCATCGGCACCAGCAGCACATCGGCCCGACGCAGCAGCTGGTTCATATCGGCGCCATGCACCCCGGACGGGGCGTCCAACAGCGCAATCTCGGTGCCCCGCTCCGCACGGGCGCCAGCGTCGACCGCGTCCACACCCTCGATCCTTGGAACCCCCTCGTAGGCCTCCCGCGCGCCCAGCCAGTCGAGACTGGAACGCTGCGGATCGAGATCCATGATGGCGACCTTTTTGCCTTCGTCGGCATACCAGGTCGCAAGATTGGTGGCGATCGTGGTCTTGCCACAACCGCCCTTGGCGTTCATGCAGAGGATGGTCCGCATCGATATCTCCCTGTCTATCCGTACGATTGGGGCATTACAGACGAGTTGGAGGCACTCGGCAAGCGGGCATTGTTTGATGTGGCGGTCCGGGCTCCGACAGCAGAAAGATTCAAGACCGCCGACGACGGGGAGGACGCAGATTCTTTCAATGTGGCTGGTTTGGCAGGATGCTTGAGCCATTCACACTTCAGGAAAATCCGGAAACCAGGCCGTTCAGAACAGATTCTTCGCAAATTCTGTGCCCCTTTGCGCCCCCCGACCGGACTATCCGATCCCGAGCTCGTCCCAGATCGCGTCCACACGCGCCTTGACATCGGCGTCCATGGCAATTGGCCGGCCCCATTCACGGCTGGTCTCACCGGGCCACTTGCTGGTCGCATCGAATCCCAGCTTGCCACCGAGCCCCGACACCGGTGAAGCAAAATCCAGGTAGTCGATGGGTGTGTTTTCCACCAGGGTGGTGTCACGCACCGGGTCCATGCGCGTGGTTATGGCCCAGATGACGTCGTTCCAGTCGCGCACGTCGACGTCGTCGTCGGTAACGATCACGAACTTGGTGTACATGAACTGGCGCAGGTACGACCAGACCCCGAACATTACCCGCTTCGCGTGGCCGGGATACTGCTTTTTCATGCTGACCACCGCCATGCGGTAAGAGCAGCCCTCGGGGGGCAGATAGAAGTCGACGATCTCGGGGAACTGCTTTTGAAGGATCGGAACGAACACCTCGTTCAGTGCCACACCGAGGATCGCCGGCTCGTCCGGCGGCCGCCCGGTATAGGTGCTGTGATAGATAGGGTCTTCGCGGTGCGTGATCCGGTCGACGGTGAACACGGGAAACTCATCGACCTCGTTGTAGTAGCCCGTGTGATCGCCAAACGGGCCCTCGGGCGCCATATCGTCGGGATGGATATGACCCTCGAGCACAAACTCGGCCCTGGCCGGCACCTGCAGATCGGAGCCGATACATCGGCAGAGCTCGGTGCGGCCGCCGCGCAACAGGCCGGCGAACGCATACTCGGACAGGGTGTCGGGAACGGGCGTCACCGCGGCGAGCATGGTCGCCGGGTCGGCGCCCAGTGCGACCGCGACCGGGAAGGGCTCGCCCGGGCGCGCCAACTGCCAGTCGCGGAAATCCAGCGCCCCGCCGCGGTGGGCCAGCCAGCGCATGATCACGCGGTTGCGGCCGATCACCTGCATCCGGTAGATGCCGAGGTTGGTGCGCGGCTTTTCCGGGCCACGCGTGACCACCAGGCCCCAGGTGATCAGCGGGCCGGCGTCCCCTGGCCAGCAGGTCTGTACCGGCAGGGCCGACAGGTCGACCCCGTCACCCTCCAGCACATGCTGCTGGCACACCGCGCCCTTGACCACCCTGGGTGCCATATCGAGGACCTTGCGAAATACCGGCAGCTTTTCCCAGGCGTCCTTCATACCCTTCGGCGGTTCGGGTTCCTTCAGCTGTGACAACAGGACGCCGACCTCGCGCAGTGCCGCGACCGATTCCTCGCCCATGCCCAAGGCCACCCGCTCGGCGGTGCCGAAAAGGTTGCCGAGCACCGGGATGTGGTGGCCTTTCGGATTCTCGAACAACAGCGCCGGCCCGCCCGCACGCAGGGTGCGGTCGCAGATCTCGGTCATCTCCAGATGCGGATCCACCGCGGTGGAAATCCGTTTGAGTTGCCCGCGGGCCTCGAGCTGATCGATAAAGTCGCGCAGATCGGCGTATTTCATGATGTTATCCTGCACAGAATCCGGACTACTTTACCGGCCGCCCGACCCTGCCACTAGCCCGCGTTGGTTGCCGATGGGCCGGGTGGGCCGGCGGGCAACATCATGAACATCGTTCCGTTACTCCTCATTGGTGGCATCGCCGGCTGGCTGGCCGGAAAGATCATGCGCGGCCGGGGACTCGGCCTGTGGGCCAATATCGCGGTCGGTGTCGTGGGGGCCCTGCTCGGCGGCACCCTGCTGGCTCAACTGGGCATGCAGATGCACGGGCCCATCGGCCAACTGCTGACGGCGACCATCGGGGCGGTCGCACTGCTGTGGCTGGCCAAGCTCATCAACAAGTCGTGACCAAGCGGTCAGGCACAATCCGGACTCCATAGCACGTGAAGAAAAAACTGCTGTTTCTCGTCCATCGTCTGCCCTATCCACCGAACAAGGGCGACAAGATCGCCTCGTTCAATCTGCTGCGCTTTCTGGCCCAGCGCTACGAGGTGTTCGTGGGCACGTTCATCGACGATCCCGACGACCGCCAGTACCTGGACAAAGTGCATGAATATTGCAGCGCCCTGTGCGCCCCCGAGATCCGGCCCGGCCTGGCCAGGATCGCAAGCCTGCGCGGACTCCTGACCGGGGAGGCCCTGTCGCTGCCCTATCTGCGCAACCGGGAACTGCAGCGCTGGACCACAGACGTGCTGCGCGACGAACACCCCGAGCGCATCGTGATCTTCAGCGGCCCGATGGCGCAGTACGTCAGCGGCAGGGTCCCGGCCAATGCCGTCACCCTTTTCGACATGGTCGACGTCGATTCGGAAAAATGGCGCAGCTACGGCGAGCGCAAGCGCTGGCCGATGAGCTGGCTTTACCGGCGCGAGGCGGACAGGCTGCTCGCCTTCGAGCGGCGCATGGCCGCCGAGTTCGACAGCACGGTATTCGTGTCCAGGGAAGAGGCCGAGCTGTTTCGCGGCCTGGCTCCGGAATCGGCCGCCAAGACGACCTACCGCATCCAGGGCGTCGACAGCGAATTCTTCGACCCCTCGACCGACTTTGCCAACCCCTACCCCGGGGGAGCCCGGGCACTGGTGTTCACCGGCATGATGGACTACTGGCCGAACGTCGATGCCGTGACCTGGTTTGCCGGGCAGGTCCTGCCGAGGATCCGCGCCGGGATCCCGGATGTCCTGTTCTGCATCGTGGGCATGCGTCCCGCGCCGGAGGTGAGCCGCCTGGGCGAAACGCCCGGGGATCATGGTCACCGGGGCCGTACCCGATGTCCGCCCCTACCTCGCACACGCGCACGCGGCGGTGCTGCCGCTGCGCATCGCGCGCGGCATCCAGAACAAGGTCCTCGAGGCAATGGCCATGCAGCTGCCGGTGATCGCCACCCCGGGGGCCATGACCGGGATCCAGCCTTTCCCCGGTTTCGAACCGACCGTCAGCGAGGATGCCGACACCCTGGCCGATGCGGCGGTGCGGCTGCTCGGCCAAGCCAGGGTGACCGACCGTGCCGCGCGTGAATGCGTGCTGGAACGCTACGACTGGGACGCCAATCTGCAGCGAATCGAAAGGCTGCTCGAGACCGGCAGGATCGAACCGGACCTATGAGCAGGCATCGGCCCGGCTGTCACTTTGGGCTAGAATCGCGCTACAGGCGCCGGCGCGCCGTCAAGCAGCCCAAGGTAAGCACCCATGGCCAACCTGATCCCAGGATTCGTTGCGCAGCAGATCAGCGATTCGATCACGGTCAAGGAAGCCATGTTGGCCGACCTCGAGCTGATCGCACAGATAGAGGCGGTCGCCGAACTCATCATCGAGACCTATCGTAACGGCGGAAAGGTGCTGATTGCAGGCAATGGCGGCAGCGCCGCCGATGCACAGCACATCGCCGCGGAGCTGGTCAGCCGCTTCACCTTCGACCGCCCGGCCCTGCCGGCCATGGCGCTGACCACCGACACCTCGATCCTCACCGCCATCAGCAACGACTACGGCTACGAGAGCCTGTTCAGTCGCCAGCTCGAGGCCAGCGGCCGCCCGGGCGACGTGTTCATCGCCATATCCACTTCCGGCAACTCGCCCAACATCGTGCGGGCCCTGGAAAGGGCGGCCGAGATCGGCCTCGTGTCGGTGGGGCTGACCGGCGCGACCGGGGGAAAGATGGCCGACCTGTGCCTTCACTGCCTGAACATTCCATCGACCGATACACCACGCATCCAGGAAGGGCATATCACGATCGGGCACATCCTGTGCGCGAGCAGCGAGCAGGCCCTGTTCGGCAAGGCCTGACCCGGGAACGGCGCTCGATATCAGCCGCGTACCTTCACACCGGCCTTCGCAAGACGTGCATCGACCTCGGCCTCGGCCAGCAGCCAGTCCTGGCGTTCGTCGCTGAGAAAGCCCTGTGCCTCGCCGCGCAGATAGGCGGCCTCGGCGATCAACCTTTGACGCTCGTCTGCGGTGATCCGGCGCAGTGGCGCCTTGCCGCTGGCGGCTTTCCTGGCCGGGGCCTGCGCGACGGCCACTTTCTTCTTTGCCAGAGTCTTTTTCGCCACTGCCTTTTTGGCGACCGACTTTTTCGCAGCGGCCTTTTTCGACGGCGCCTTCCTGGCCGCGGCCTTCTTCTTCGCTGCAGCCGGCACGGCGCGCGGTTCGGCCGTCTTTGCGGCGGTCTTCTTACTGGGGGTTGTCTTCTTGGTGGTCTGGGCCATGTCTAACCTCGTGGCGTTGGCGAATCCGGGTAAGGGCGACAACCGGTTTCAAGCAAGAATCGAACCTGATCGGGATTCATGCATGGTTTACAGGTTGTGTGCGTTGGGGCGGAGTGTATCCGGATTTCGTTGCGCCGCGAACGTGCATGCATCACGGCCGGCGCCAGTCTTTGGTGCAGCAGATCCCTGCTGAAATAATGTGCCGATAAAGCCCGTTATGGCGGTCACCGGAATCGGCGAACAGGTGATGGCTCAAGGATTCAGGAAGCGCCCGATCTCGTCCCAGTATTGTCGGTAACCGGAAAGGCCATTGTGTCCGGCGTTGGCCACGATCACCTTCTCGACCAGGCCGGGCGTGAAGGCTTCGGCGAGCCTACTCGAATGTTCGCGCGGGATGATCCTGTCGTGCTCGGCCAGCACGATCAGCGTGGGGGTGGTGACGCGCGGGACATGATCGATGCTCCTGTATTGGTCCTTGAGCAACAGTGAGACCGGATAGACCGGGTACATGCGCTGTGCGATAGCCAGCGCACTGTCGTGGGGCGTGGCAAGCACCAGCCGCTCAACCTCCCGCTCACTGGCCAGATAGGTCGCGACACCCGTCCCCAGGCTCCTGCCGATGACGGCAATCTGCCCGTGTTGCCGCGCCAGGGCGTCGTATATGGCCAGGGCATCCGATAGCAGGCCGGCCTCGGTTGGTGAGCCGCTGCTGCCGCCGTATCCGCGATAGTTGACCAGGTAGACGGTGTGCCGGGGCAACGTACGGCGGAAATCCTCCGCATTGTGGTACACGTCTTCCGCGTTGCCGCCGAAGTAGATGGCGGCCTTGTCACTGGCCTCACCGACGATCCAGATCTTGAGCGATTCGCCGTCGTCGGTGACAAGCTCGAAGGCCTTGCCACCCTTGGGATTCTCTGCGACCGGGAAATACATGAAAGACCGCTGCGCAAGATACAGATAGCCCCCCAGGCCCAGGTAGACGAGGACCGAGATCTTGAGCAGCGACAGGAGCATTGCGCGCAATGCCGGCTAAAGACGGAAGCCGCCGTGACGCCTGCGGAAACGGTAGTCGAGGAAGGCGGCACCGGCCACGAAACCCAGCAGCGCCAAAACCAATCCTGCGATCCACAGCCGGTAGCGCATGAACAGGTCGAAGGCGGACTCCGGTTGCACCGACGGGGACACCGGCACCTGCGCATCTGCCAGCAGATCCAGTGCCTGTCGGACCCTGCCCTGCAATTGATCCAGCCGCTGTTGTGCCTCCCCCTCGGGCGGCGACGCCGCCAGCTGCTGTTCCAACTGCGCTATGCGGGCCTCCGCCTCGTCCAGGGCCTGCCGCAACGGCGTATCGCCGGCGCCCGGCACCGCGTCGCCAGGAACCACGGGCGCCGCATCGGTCTCATCCGCCGCCGGGCATTTTTCCTTCAATGCCGCCAGTTGCAGGCCCATGTGGCGCAGGCGTGCCTGTGTCTCCAGCAGCATGGCCTTGGCGGGCTTCTCTTCGGTGACGTAGGTTGCCTCGACCCAGCCCTTCCGCTCATCCGCAAGGCGTACCTCGACGAAACCATCCCGGCGCTGCAGCACCTCCAGCGGGGCCCCGCTGGAAAGGAGTGTCAGCGGCGAGCCCCCGGCGCCCGGCTCTGCATACATGCCGACCACCAGCTTGTCGGTGATATGGGCGGCACCGGCCGTTGTGATGCCGGCGAGCAGAAAGAGGCAGAAAACCAAACGCAGGATCGGTGGCATGTCGTAACCATTCGGCCGGGTTTGCCGCAGATTCTAACGGCTAAACGGGCTCGACCGTAATCCGGAGCCGAAACGGCGGCTTTACGCTCAGCTGCGTGTTCAGCTATCCAGGGCGCCCTGCCACCAGCGAAACAGCCCCACGGCCGCCTCGCCCAGTTCCCCGACTGTCTCGCGGTGGGCGGCCTCGTCGGGCGGATCGAACCATTGACCTTCCTCGTACATCATGAACGACAGGATGGGGGCGAGCAGCACGCCTGCCTGCTCATCGCCGATCAGGCGGTCACGTTGCCGCTCACCGAGAAAATCCACGCCCGCGATGTAGCCCTGGCACCAGCCATACGGCAGCGGCAGCGTGCTGCCGTCGTCGCGCGGCAGCTGCAGGATCAGGGGACCGTACTCGGCACTGCGCAGATCCTGCATCAGCTGGCCGCGAAACCGGGCCAGCAGACCACGCAGTCTCTGGTCCGCGGCGAGCCGGCCGAGCACCCGGTCGAGCAGTGCCGCGTCCTGGTGCCCACCGCCAGACGCGGCCGCCGCCGCGGTCGCAGTCAGGAAACCGTGTGCCACGTCCAGGGGCATGCAGCCGGCCTCTTCCAGCTGCCCGACCAGCTCGGTCTGCAGGTGATCCAGCTCGTCAGGGGCCAGCCCCGTCTCCAAGGCTCCATCCATCAGGCCGCGATCCCGGTGTGACGCAGCAGGGCGTCGATCCGCGGCTCGCGCCCGCGGAAGGCGACGAACAGGTCCATGGCATCCCTGGAGCCACCCATCTCGAGGATGTTGTGCAGAAATGACTGCCCGGTGGCCTGATCGAATACGCCGTTCTCCTCGAACAGCGAGAAGGCGTCCGCCGACAGCACCTCCGCCCACTTGTAGCTGTAGTAGCCGGCCGCGTAGCCACCGGCAAAAATATGCGAAAAGGCGTGCGCGAAGCGGTTCCAGGCCGGCGGCTTGATCACCGCCACCTCGTCGCGGACCTCGCCGAGGATCTCGTAAATCCGTCCGCCCTTTGCCGGATCGAATTCGCGGTGTATGCGGAAGTCGAACAGCGAAAACTCGAGTTGCCTCACCATGGCCATCCCGGACTGGAAATTCCTGGCCGCCAGCATGCGCCGGTACAGCTCGTCGGGGATACGTTCGCCGGTCTCGTGGTGGGCCGCGAACAGGTCCAGCGCCTCGCGCTCCCAGCTGTAGTTCTCCATGAACTGCGAAGGCAGTTCGACCGCATCCCAGGCCACCCCGTTGATCCCGGAAATGGCGACGTAATCCACCCTGGTCAGCATGTGGTGCAGACCGTGTCCGAACTCGTGGAACAGGGTCTCGACCTCGTCATGGGTCAGCAGGGCCGGCTTGCCCCCAACCGGCGGGCTGAAATTGCAGGTCATGTAGGCGACCGGGATCTGATCCACGCTGGCGGTCCTCATGCGCGACTGGCAATCATCCATCCAGGCCCCGCCCCGCTTGTTCTGGCGGGCGTAGAGATCGAAATAGAACTGCCCACGCAAGCTGCCGTCATGGTCCCGTATTTCGTAGAACCTGACGTCCGGATGCCAGCTGTCCACGCCGTCGACCGCGTGGAAACTGACGCCATACAACCTGCCGACCACCTCGAACATGCCGGGCACCACGCGGTCTGCCGGAAAGTAGGGCTTCACCTCTTCCTGGGTGATGCTGTAGCAGTGCTGACGCAGTTTTTCGCTGTAGTAGGCGATGTCCCAGGGATCGAGTTCAGCCACGTCGTGGTGTTCGGCGGCATAGGCCCGAAGCTCGGCCAGTTCACGCTCCGCCTGCGGCCGGGACCTGGCCGCCAGGTCGTGAAGGAACTCCACCACACTGGTCGGTCGAGCGCGCCATCTTGCGCTCCAGTGAGCGCTCGGCGTAGTTCGCAAAACCGAGCAGCTGCGCCTGTTCGTGCCGCAAGGCCAGGATGCGCTCCATGTTTTCGGTGTTGTCGTATCTGCCGGCGTGCGGACCCTGGTCACTTGCGCGAGTCTGGTAGGCCTCGTAGACCTCGCGCCTCAGCGCCGGATCGTCCGCGTAGTTCATCACCGGAAAGAAAGAGGGATAGTCGAGGGTCAGCAGCCATCCTTCTTCACCGCGCTGTTCGGCCGTCTGCCGCGCCAAGTCGAGTGCGGACTGCGGCAGGCCCGCCAATGCCGCGGGGTCCTCGATACGCTTGCTCCAGGCATTGGTCGCATCCAGCACATTGTCCGAGTAACCGCTGGTCAGCTTCGACAGTTCCTGGCTGATCTGTTTGAAGCGCTCCTTGTCGGCCGGCGGCAGGTCCACACCGGACAGGTGAAAGTCGCGCAGGGCGTTGTCCAGCACCTTGCGCTGGGCGTCATCGAGCTGTTCCGCATCGGCGGCGACCGCCTTGTACGCTGCATAAAGCCTGTCGTTATGGCCCATCTCGCTGCCGTAATCGGACAGCTTGGGCAGGCAGGCGTTGTATGCCGCACGCAGCTCGTCGCTGTTCATCACGGAATTCATGTGCGAGACCGGCGACCAGACCCGCCCCAGGCGGTCCTCCCATTCCTCGATCGGCTCGACCAGGTTCTGCCAGGTCGGCTTCTTCACGCTGTCGAGCAGTTCGGCGATGCGCCGGCGGTTTTCCGCCAGGAGTTGATCGATGGCCGGTTCGACGTGTTGGGGCCGAATGTGGGAAAAGGCCGGCAGGCCGGTTTGTTCGAGCAGGGGGTTACTCATCTTGCGGGGATACTCTGGTGGTTGTTCCGATCGGGCGATTCTGACACGAAGGCGGCGCCTGCTGCAGGCCGGAAAACCGCGCCAGAACTGGCTGATTGGCGCCGGCCCGGCATTCTGCTCAGGAGGGGGACAGGGTGGGACTGTAAAGCAGCAGTATATTCAGCTCATCGTAGGGTACCGGGCGACCGAACAGGTAGCCCTGGACCTCGTCGCAACCGGTGCCACGCAGGAAGGCACTCTGCTCCGAGGTCTCCACGCCCTCCGCGACCACGCGCAGGCCGAGGCTGTGGCCCATGGCGATCATGGCGGACACAATGGCGGCATCATCCGAGTCGGACAGGATGTCGCGGATGAAGGAGCGATCGATCTTGAGCTTCTGCACCGGAAATCGCTTGAGGTAGGCCATCGAGGAATTGGCCACACCGAAATCGTCGATCACCAGGCTGACCCCCATCTCGTCCAGCAGGCGCATCTGGTGCTCGGCCCTGAACGGCCCCTCCATGACCCAGCTCTCGGTGATCTCCAGCTCCAGGCGGTCGGCAGGCAGGCCGCTCGCCGCCAGTGCCGCGGCCACAGCAGCCTGCAGCCCCTCTTCGTTGAACTGACGTCCGGATATGTTCACCGACAGGCGTCCGAAATCGAGTCCCTGTTCACGCCACTGCTGCGCCTGCACGCAGGCCTGCCTGAGTACCCAGTTTCCGAGCGGGATGATCAGGCCGCTGTCCTCTGCGACCGGGATGAACACCGAGGGCGGTACCATATTGCCATCCCCGTCCCGCCAGCGGACCAGGGCCTCGACGCCGACCAGTCGCCCCGAGGCCAGGTCGTACTGTGGCTGATAACAAAGACCGAATTCCTCGCGGTCGAGTGCCTGCCGCAGCTGCCGGGTCAGCTGCAGGCGCTCCTCGGCGCGCTGGTTCATCTCCGGCTCGTAAAAGGCATAACGGTTCTTGCCGCTCTCCTTGGCCCGGTACATGGCCGCATCGGCATGCTTGAGCAGGGTTTGCACGTCACTGCCGTCTTCCGGAAACATCGCGATGCCGATGCTGGTGGTGACGTGGGCTGCCTGACCGCTGAGCTCGTAGGGCTCAGTGACGACCTCCAGCAGCTGGTCACAGATTCTCTGAACGTCGTTGTCGTGTTCGACGTCGCCGAGCACGACTGCGAACTCGTCACCGCCCACGCGTGCGACGACATCCACCTTGCGCAGCCGCGCGGTGAGGCGCACCCCGACCAGGCGCAGCATCTCGTCGCCGGCACTGTGCCCCAGGGTGTCGTTGATCAGTTTGAAGCCGTCCAGGTCGAGAAACAGCAGCGCCAACCGGCCGCCACCACGCACCACCCGGTTGATCGCATGCAGCAGGCGGTCCTGCAGCAGCACCCGGTTCGGAAGCTCGGTGGTCGCATCGTAGTGGGCGAGGCGGTGAATACGCTCGGCTGCAAACTTCTCGGCCGAGATATCACTGAAGGTGCTGACGTAGTGCTCCAGGCGCCCGTCCTCCCCCCTGACCGCAACCACGGTGCGGTTTTCCGGGTACACCTCGCCGTCACGGCGACGGCTCCACAGCTCGCCTACCCAGATGCTGCCGGCATCCTGCGCCCGCTGCATCTCCGCGCGCAGGCCGGGATCGTCGCGCCCGGCGCTCAGCATGCTCTCCCTGCGCCCGAGCACCTCGGCCTCCTGCCAGCCGGTTATCGAGGTAAATGCGGCATTGACCTTGCGGATACGCTGGTCTGCGTCGGTGATCATGATGCCCTGCGGACTCTGTTCGAACACGCTGGCGGCCAGCCGCAGGCCCTGGTCCACTCTCTGCCTTGCGAGTTCGAGGCCGATGCGGGTGGCGAAATGGCCGAGCAGCGCATGCAGGCCGGGATCCCTGCCGATAGGGTGGACATCAGCCACAACCAGTACGCCCAGCGTCTCGCCATCGGCGGCCAGCAATGCAGCACCCTGGTAGCCTTCGATACCCATCTCGCCCAGCCACCGGCCAAGCGGATACGACTCCCTGGCCCCACTTTGAATGGACACACGCCCGTGGGCCAGGACATCCAGACAGGGCGACCCGGCGAGCTCGTAGGAGAACCCGGCGGCCACGCTGCCGTTCGACCAGCCTGCAAGGGTGCTCAGCTTGGAGTCCGAATCGTCCGCGAAAGTCGCAATGAAAGCATGGGCGACGCCATAGGCAGACGCCAACAGGCGCGACACAATCCTGGAAAAATGTCCCGCCACCTGCCGCCGTGGCCAGGAACCCCAGCGCCTCCATGGCACGGTCGCCCGGGGCCTGTCCGGCTATATCGCCGCTGGCACCGAACTCAACCAGGGGAGGCCCGGATTTCTTGGGAATCAAGCTGGATGCCCCGTCTATATTTCTTCTTTCCATTCTAGCCGAGGGGCGAACGGAAAACCTTGAACCCGTTCCGGGATTGATTCGGATTTTGGTTCTGCAGGCACGGCCCGTCCGCTGCTTCAGATGCGGGTCGAAAGCATCAGCGCCGACGCGCCGCCCAGCAGCAGAAACAGCCCGAATCCCGACCGCATACGCCATCGATAACGCCGAAGCAGGTCGAACTCCTCCAGATTGGACAGCAGGTAATACCTGCCGTCTGTCGGCTTTACGAGAGTATGTGTCTGATCCCGCTGGAGAATCTCCGCATGCCCTCTGGCGGCCTCGCGCTCCGCGACCGCGCGCGCGCGCTCCCACTCCCCGGCATCGATCAGGCCGTCACGATTGCTGTCGAATCGCTCGCGCAGGGTATCGGGCTGCCGCTTCCACTCGCGCAGCACCGCACCCGTCAGATCGCGCAGGGTGCTGCTCTGGTCGGCTCCACCCAGGCTTCGAAACCTGCCGATCGCGTACAGGGGATCACCATCCCTCACCAGCGATTCCGTGTAACGGTATTGGCCGCCGCCCCCCAAACTGTCGAGCAGACCGCCACCGATTTCGATCACCATGTCCGCTGTCTTGCCGAGACTCGGCAGACGCGCGTGGACCCCGTGTCCACCCCAGCCATGGCCGTCGTCGTGCCATGTCCGCTTGTGGCGTGTCGTCACCTCGGCGCCCTCCGGGTCGATCACGCAATCCCCGGTTTCGTCGCGCAGGATGAAGATCCCGTCGCTGGTTCCTGACTGCACCACCCGCCAGTCCTTGCCGCTGCGCTTCTCGACGCGGTATTGAAACCAGCAACAGGTGGTGTGCGACAATGGCGCGACGATCGGCTCGCCCTCCATCATCCGGGCGATCCCGATCAGTTCCACGTAGCCCTGTGGTGCCGAGCGTACCCGCGCGGTCGGCACATCCTCAATCTGTCGGCTGCGCCGCAGCCCCGAGAAACCCACCACGAGGGCAACCACGGCAAAGATGCCGGTAAGCATAAGCAGGCCGTCAGGCGCATGCGCCAGCCTTTCGAGCCAGTCCCCCATCGGCTATTGGAACAGGGCCTTGAGGCTGATATCCGCCTTCTCCCCCTCGGCGAACTCGAGCAGCTGCGCCGCCTCGAATTTCAGCAGGCGAGCCACGATGAGGTCCGGGAACTGTTCGATCCGCACATTGTTTACATTGACCGAGGCATTGTAGAACTCGCGCCGGTCTGCGATCGCGTTCTCAAGGCCGGTGATACGGCTCTGCAAATGCTGGAAGCTCTCGTTCGCCTTCAGGTCCGGGTACGCCTCGGCCACCGCGAACAGGTTGCCCAGCCCCAGCCGCAGCACCCCCTCGGCCTCGCCGACGCCGTCAACGTCGTGTGCCTCGCGCGCGCTCGCGACCGCGGCACGCGCACGCATCACCTGTTCCAGGGTCTCCCGTTCATGCTTCATGTATTGTTTGCAGGTCTCGACCAGCTTGGGCAGTTCATCGTGGCGCTGCTTCAGCAGCACATCGATGTTCGCCCAGGCCTGACTGACTGCATGTTTCAGCCCGACCAGGCTGTTATAGATAACGATGCCATAGCCGATGACGAACACCGCAATTCCAATGAAGATCATTGTGCCTACTTCCATTTCACAAGCTCCTGATGCCTGTTAACGTGTATCGCGACTATATCGGCAGCACGACTGGTGAACATGAGCCCCATCCGCACGTTCGAGAATCACGTACCCGATGTCGATCCCGAGGCGTGGCTGGACCCGACCTGCCTGGTGATCGGTGATGTGCACATCGGTGCGCATTCGAGTATCTGGCCCGGTGCGGTGGTGCGCGGAGACATCCATCGCATCCGCATCGGTCGCGAAACCAATATCCAGGATGGCTGTGTGCTGCACAACAGCCACGATGGCCCCTTCATGCCCGGCGGTTCGCCACTGATCGTCGGCGACCGCGTCACGGTCGGTCACAAGGCCGTATTGCATGGCTGCAAAATCGGTGACGGTTGCCTGGTCGGCATGGGCGCGATCGTCATGGACAAGGTGGTGGTCGAGGCCGGCGTCATGATCGCCGCCGGCAGCCTGGTACCGCCCGGCAAGACCCTGGTTTCAGGCTATCTTTACAGCGGCTCGCCTGCACGCCAGGCACGCCCGCTGAGCGACCGGGAGAATGAATTCTTCGCATACTCGGCGGCCTATTACGTCAAGCTAGCGCAGCGTCATCGTAACGAACTGGCCTAGCCCCGGGGTCTTATGCAGGCTGCGCCCCCTTGTAAATGGCTTTGATTTGCGCTGACGCGAGATGGTTTTTGAAAGCGCTGGGCTCAGCGCGCCAGCACTACTTTTCTTTGCCATGCCGCAAAGAAAAGTAGTCAAAAGAAACGGCCCCCCACGGCTTGATCTCCGCTGCGCTCCGAGTTCACGCGCGCCGGAAAGGGCGAGAAGCGCAGGGAACCGCTTGCGATAGCAAGGGGCAAGTCGTCGGGTGTCTTTTTCTTTGGTTCGTTTCTTTTGGACAAGCAAAAGAAATGAATGCGGGCGCGCTCCGCCGAGCGCATCAAAAAACCAATGCGCGACAGCGCACATCAAAACAACTCCGACAAGGCCACCCCCCCATTCCCTCCCTGCAATCAGCGAAACTCCATCACCTGGTCAAATACCAGACCCTCGGCATTGGCGTGCACCGACAACTGCAGGCGTTCGAAATGCTCGGCCTGCAGACGGAACCCCGCGAGTTGGTCGCGCAACTCGGCCGCGGCCTCGTTCTCGCCCCGACTCTCCAGCTGAACGATGACGCTGTCCACCTGGTCGCCAAAACGCTGCACCAGCTGATAGATCCCGTAGTCGATCGCAAACAGTGGCCCGGGGGTGGCACCAACCCCGGCCAGCAAGCCCTGCGCCATATCGGCTGACCCGGCGCCGGCCAACAGCACCAGTGACCGGTCCCTGATCGCAACCTTCATTGGCGGCGCATGGCCGCCCGGTGAGAGGTCGGCCGGCAGATCCACGAAACTGCCGTCATCGGGGATTTCGAGGGTGGCGAGCGCCGGACTGAACATCGCCCCAAGGGCAAATATGCCGCGCGGGTCATCGACGGCGATCAGCAGGCCCGCACGCACATCACCCGGTTGCAGCGTCGCGGGGTCGATGGTCAGGTCGTCGATCTGCATATTGAAACCGTTGATTCCGGCCGTCATCGGGCCCAGGGCAAGGTTCAATTGCGGCATGACCGCCTTCAGACGCTCGGGGTCCACCCACTCGCAGGCCGATCCACTGGCGATCACCTCGCGAAGAAGTGCATCGATGGCGTTGCGCAGCTGTGGCAGGTCTATCCCCATGCCCACCGCCAACATGCCCTGGTATGGGCTGCCGAGGCCCGGTACCGGGGCAGCAAGTTTTTGCAACCCTGCCGCGACCGCGGGCGCACTCTCCCAGACCGCACGCGTTGCCAGTCGGTCCTCGTCTGCTCCCCTGATCCCGATCACCACCCGTGGCATACCGGCGACCAGCTGCTCGCTCATATCCATGCAGCCGGCCGATACTTCGGCGGGGACGCCTCCCAGTGCCTGCATCAGCTGCGCGTTCCTGCCCTCGCCCTTGCCCAGCAGGACAGCGAGCAGGCGATCCAACTTGAGGAAACCCTCTCCAAACCCGGTGAAGCCATGCCGTTCGATCAGGGCCTCGATCTCGCCCGAGTCTGCCAGGCTGCTGGATGGCTGCTCCTGGCCGAGCAGCAGCGCCAAGTCTCGATCAAAAAGGGTATCGGGCAACAGGCCGGCGATGGCGTGACGCCCGGTGACAGACAGCACAAGATCGAATTTGCCCAGGTCAATACGGCGGTATCCCTGGCCATCGAGTTCGGCACGCTGCGCGCTGAGACCGGCACGTCGCTCGACCCGGTCCAGCATGGCGTTGAGCCGGTCAGCATCGGCGATTTCGAACCGCACGGCCGGCATCAATCCGATGCCATAGAACACCGAACGTGTCACCGGCTCGATTCCGAGTTCGCGGATGCCGGCAGCGGTACCGCGACCTTCGAACTCGGCAAACACTGCTTCGAGTACATCGAACAGACGAGCTGCCTGACGGGCCATGGGCGCGGTGTCGTCGGCGGCCTCCATCCTGGTACGAAGCTGCGCAATCATCTGCCCCTGGGCGGCGAGCCTAGCGGCATAGTGGTCAGCCAGCTTATCCCGCAAGCCGGCGGGCAGGGGCTCGCTGTTGACGAACGCATACAGGGTGTCGGCAGGGACATGCTGCAACAGATCACCCGCCGGCCGTTCGGATTCGCGGCTGCACGCAAAGACCATGCCGAGCAAAAAGAGCACGGCCAGCGTTCGTGAAAAACGAGAAGACATTTGGCTCACCCCGGGCTTCAACCCCTGTCTGCAAAAATCAACCGGTGCGCAGGCTTGCGATCACCGGTGCCGTGTCCGGCTGCACGCCACGCCACAGGCAGAACGACTCCGCCGCCTGCTCCACCAGCATACCCAGGCCATCCAGCGCACGCGCCGCCCCGTGTGCCCGGCCCCATAGGACGAAGGCGGTTGGCTCTTTGCCATACAGCATATCGTAGGTCCAGCCGCCATCGGCCAGGCAGTCGTCGGGGATTATCGGTACGCTCCCCACCAGTCCCGCCGCCGTACCGTTGATGACCAGGTCGAATCGCTGGCCACCCAGCTGGTCGAGGCCGCAGCCGAAAACCGGACCGAGGGTGCCTTCGGCCAGCGCGAGCGCCTTGGAGGCGGTGCGATTGGCGATCACCAGCCGACCCGGCTTTTCGTCCAGCAGTGGCCGCAACACGCCACGGACCGCGCCACCGGCCCCGAGCAACAGGACCCGTGCCCCGGCAAAATCGAACAGGTGGTTGCAGCCCAGATCGCGTACCAGGCCGGCACCATCGGTATTGTCGCCATGCAGCCTGCCTTCACCGACAATCAGCGTGTTGACGGCGCCGGCGGTGCGCGCACGCTCGGCCAGGGAGTCCGCCAGGCGAAAGGCACGCTCCTTGAAAGGCACGGTCACGTTCAGGCCGCGGCCACCGGCGGTGACAAAGGCCCGGACATCCGCTTCGAAATTCTCCGGATCGCCGAGGATGCGTTCGTAAACCATGTCCTCGCCGGTCTGCGCCGCAAAAGCGGCGTGGATCTGCGGCGACCGCGAATGCTCGATGGGGTTGCCGATCACGGCATAACGATCTGACATCGGAATCGGGTCCTGTGTGGTGGCCTGGTCCACGCATTCTACGCCGCCTTCATACGTCTGGAGCGGGATCACCGAAAACCCGCGGCCGGATCGACGAGGGACCCGCGGCCCATCGCCACTCATCCTCGCTGGAGAAAAGGCGACAATTGTCTGCACGGATCGGCCGCGGTCAAGAATCCAGGGCCTCGGCCGATGCAGGCGTATAGCGGCTATATGTAGTTCGACAAGATATGACTATGCGCCTTGCACCCCCAGAACGCAGATTGTTACGCCGTGCCGCGGTTGGCTGCACCCTGCTGTGGCTTTGCGCCGCGGCAGCCGCAGCCGCAGCCGAGCCGAAATGCCTGTTCGTCTCCTCTTACCACCAGGGCTATGCCTGGTCGGACGGGGTCGAACGCGGTCTGCGCGACACCCTGGCGGGCAAATGCCGGATCAGGCAGTTCGATATGGACACCAAGCGCAACAAGTCCGAACAGGACAAGAAGGCCGCGGCGCTGGCAGCCAAGGCCGTGATCGAGTCGTGGCAACCGGATGTCGTGATAACCGCGGACGACAATGCAGCCAAGTACCTTATTAAACCGTATTACAAAGATCACGAGCTGCCGTTCGTGTTCTGCGGCATCAACTGGACGGTCAAGGAGTACGGCTTTCCCTACCGCAATGTGACCGGGATGATCGAGGTCGCACCGGTACAGGCGATGATCGAGGAGGCAAGGGCCCTGGTTCCGGGCGCGGCGCGCGCTTTCTACATTGGCGCCAACACCCCGACCGAAAGAAAGAACGCAGACCGTATCCGCAAGGCCGCCGAGCACCGCGGACTCGCCTTCGAGCAACAACTCGCCTCGAGCCTGTCTTCCTGGGTCGGGGCCTATGAGACCGCTCAGGACTTCGACCTCATTATCGTCGGCAGCAATGCCGGCATCGACGACTGGGATGACGCCAAGGCGATCGCGGCCATCCGGCCGATCACCAGGCGGCTTACGGTCACCAGCCACGAGTGGATGATGCCGGTCACCATGCTGGGCATGACCAAGGTCCCAGAGGAACAGGGAGAATGGGCCGGCCGCGTCGCCCTGCAGCTTCTCGACGGGGTGCCGGCCGACAGCATTCCGGTCATCGCCAACCGCAAATGGGACCTCTTTCTCAACCCCTCACTGATCGAGGCCGCGGGGCTGGAACTCCCCGCGCAATTGCTGAGCAAAGGCAAGGTCCACCAGTAAAGCCTCACCATGGCCGCTTATCGCGAATCTTTAAGCAGACGCAGGACTACGGCAGCCCTGCTCGGCTTGCTGGTCCTGTTGTTCGCACTCCTGGTGGCCCTGCGCAACGACGTGGCGCAGGCGGACCTGGAGTTTGCTGAACTGAACGTCGAGATCGAGGCCTCGCTGACCCGGCGGCTCGACAACCTCAATGCCTCGTTGCGCTCGCTCAGCGGCATGCACCACGCGATGACGCGCCTCTCCCAACAGGAACTGTCCGCCTTCGCACAGGAAATCGAACGCAGTCACCCCTACGTCAAGGCGATCCTGCAGTTGCGCCTGGTCGATGACAGGGAGAGGGACAACTATGAAGGTGAGTTTCAAGGCGCAGGGTTTCCGGGCTTTCGGATCTCGGCCGCCGATGCAGACGGCAAACTGATCCGCAGCGTCTCGAGACCCCACTACATGCCGCTCAACTTCCTCGAGCCGCTCGACCCCGGCCTTGCCCGTTACCTCGGACTCGACTTCTATTCCGACCCCGGCCTGAAGTTGGCCATAGAAAGGGCCGCCCACGCCGGTGAGGTCGCCGCGGCGCCCTCGCTTGCGCTCGGCGGGGGGGGCTTTCTGCTATTCAAGGCGGTATACAAAGGCTTCTTCGTGCCCGGCACTGCCGCAGACCGCGAGGCCCAGGTACACGGGGTATATGCCCTCTTGATCGATGCACGGGTATTCCTCGCCAATATCATCGATGAGCACGAGGAACTGGGCCTAAGCCTGAGCACATGGAACGAGGCGGAAGAAACCATGCTGTTCGAAAAGCCGACCCCACCGCCGTCCGGTTTCATTAGCGAGTTGCTGCCCCTGCAGCACCATGATTCCAGGATTTCACTCAATCCGACCCGCTTCCACATCCATTTGGCGCGCGCGATTGACAGCGATTCTTTGCGCCCCCTGCAGTGGCTGACCGTGATCGCGATCTTTGTCGGCTTGTATGCCTCCGGGGTACTGGTCGTATTTACCCGGCTGCGTGCCGCCGAGGCGGCCAGGGAGGCCAAGGAACGACTTTTCCAGGAAAAGGAGCGCGCACAGGTGACGCTGCAATCCATCGGCGAGGCGGTGATCACCACCGACCCGACGGGTGTGGTCGATTTCATCAACCCGGCAGCGGAGCAGCTCACCGGATGGCGGGCGGATGACGCGCACGGCCGCCATCTCAACGAGATCTTTTCGCTGGTTTCGGAATCGGACGGTACCGCACTGCCGGACCCCATCGCGCGCGCCCTGCGCGACCATGACGAGTCAGAGGCAGCGGCGATCATGGTGCGCAGTGACAGCGCGACCATCGCGGTGATCGAGAATGCCGCCGCCATCCGCGACAGCGAGGGAAATTTCACCGGTGCGGCGCTGATCGTGCGCGACGTCAGCCGCGAACGGAGCCTGCTGCGCGAGATGGCGTTCCAGGCCACGCACGATCCGCTCACCCGCCTGATCAACCGGCGCCAGTTCGAGCGCGAACTCAATGCCGTGATCGAGGATGCCCTGGCCAGCGACAGCCAGCATGCCCTGATGTACATCGACCTGGACCAGTTCAAGGCGATCAATGACAGCAGCGGCCATATTGCCGGGGACCAGTTGCTCAAGCAGGTGGCGGCCCACCTCGGCGAGAATATCCGCCGGCTCGACCGGCTTGCACGCCTGGGCGGCGACGAATTCGGCCTGTTGCTGCGTGATTGCAACGTCGAGAAGGCGCTCGAGGTTGCGGAGGCGCTGAGGCATGAGATCAAGGACCTGCGCCTGCACTGGGAGGAAAAGAGCTTCCGCATCAGTCTCAGCATCGGGGTGGTCGCGATCAGCAGGAACAGCGGCAACCTCGACGAGGTCTTGCGTGCCGCCGACGCCGCCTGTTACGTCGCCAAGGACCAGGGCCGCAACCGCGTTCATTTCTACCAGCCCGATGACGAACTGCTGGCGCAGCGCAGCAGCGACATGCGTTGGCTGCACAAGCTGCGCGAGGCGATCGAGCACGATCACCTGGTGTTGTACGGACAGACCATCTTCCCGCTCGGCATCGACAGCCGGCGCCCGGTGATGTGTGAATTGCTGGTACGTATGCTCGACAGCGATGGCCGGCTGGTGCCACCGATGACCTTCATACCGGCGGCGGAGCGCTTCAACCTGATGTTCGATCTCGACCTCTGGGTGATCGGCTCCGCTTTCCGCCAGTTGGCCGAGCTGTGGCGCACCAACCCAGACGACCGGCGCATCTTCACCATCAATCTCTCGGGGCAGTCACTGGATCACCCGGACCTCGAGCTGGCCATACAGCAGCTGGAGCTCGAACACCGGATAGACCCGCACCGCGTGTGTTTCGAGATCACCGAGACCAGCGTCATCGCCAATATGGACCGCGCACTCGGCCTGATGGACCAGCTGCGCCGCCGCGGCTTCCTGTTTGCGCTGGATGACTTCGGCACCGGTCTGAGTTCGTTCGCCTACCTGAAGAAACTGCCGGTCGATTACCTCAAGATCGATGGAGAGTTCGTGCGTGACATCCTGCACGACCCGGTCGACAAGGCGATGGTGGATACCATCAAGCGCATCGGCGGGGTATTGGGCATGATGACCATCGCCGAGGCCATAGAGGATACGGAAACCTGCCAGCTGCTGACAGCGATGGGTATCGACTATGGGCAGGGGTACCACCTGGCGAAACCCGCACCAGGCGAATTCGCCCCAACCCTGTCCAACGTGGTCGCATTCACCGGCAACAGCTGATCCGGCCCGCTGCCGAATACCCGGTTCAGTCCCAGCGGTCCGGGTAACTGCCGCGCTCGTAGAGATTGTTGCTGACCACGGCGACCAGCAGCATCAGCACCGCCCCCATCAGCACCGGAAAGACGTAGGCCCAGCCCAGCTGGTGGACGGCGTCCGGACCGATCACCGCGATCAACGCGGTGGCCCCGCCCGGCGGGTGCAGGGTGTGGGTCGCCATCATCAGGGCGATAGCCGTGGCAACGGCTGTTGCCTCCTGCACGAACAGGGCATCCGGCAGATAGCGGTAACAGGCGACACCGGCGAGCGCCGAGATCACATGCCCGCCGATCAGGTTGCGAGGCTGCGAAAAAGGTGCCCTGGGCGCGCCGAACAACAACACCGCGGAGGCGCCGAAAGAACCGATCACCAGTAGACGCAGCTGGGGCAGCAGATCGACTACCAACACCAGGACAGCAATGCCGGCAAAGGCACCCAGCCAGGCCATCAGGACCGGCGCCAGCCTGACCCGGGGCCGTCTGGCGTGCCTTTGCAGCGGCCGTGTACGCAGGTGTGCCGGGTCATTCGCATCCGGCACCTCGGGCTTGCGCGATGACGGATCCTCAGTCATTGATCCACTGTGCCGCACGCTTGGCGAAATAACTCAGGACGCCGTCGGCCCCCGCCCTCTTGATGCACAGCAGGGACTCCATCACCACCGCCCGCTCGTCCAGCCAGCCGTTCTGTACCGCCGCCATGTGCATGGCGTACTCACCACTCACCTGGTAGACGAAGGTCGGCACCCCGAACTGGTCTTTCACCCGGCGCACGATATCCAGGTAGGGCATGCCCGGTTTGACCATCACCATATCGGCACCCTCGTGCAGGTCCAGGGCCACCTCGCGAAGGGCCTCGTCGCTGTTGGCCGGGTCCTGCTGGTAGCTGTACTTGTTGCCACCACCGAGGTTGGCCGCGGAACCGACCGCATCCCGGAACGGGCCGTAATAGCTGCTGGCGTACTTGGCGGAATAAGCCAGTATCCGGGTATGGATGTGGCCATCCGCCTCGAGCGCATCGCGGATTTCGCCGATACGCCCGTCCATCATGTCCGAGGGTGCGACCACGTCGGCACCGGCATCGGCATGCGACAGGGCCTGCCTGACGAGGACCTCGACGGTCTCGTCGTTCATCACGTATCCGTGTTCGTCGATCAGCCCGTCCTGGCCATGGGTGGTGAACGGATCCAGGGCGACGTCGGTGATCACTCCCAGCTCCGGAACCGCATCCTTGACGGCACGCACGGCGCGCTGCGCCAGGCCATCCGGGTTGAACGCCTCTGCGGCATCCTCGCTCTTGGCGCTCGCCGGGGTCACCGGGAACAGGGCCATGGCCGGGATGCCAAGCGCGTGGATCTGTCTCGCCTCCTGTACCAGCAGGTCGACACTGACCCGCTCCACCCCCGGCATCGAGCCGACCGGTTCGCGCTGCCCCTGGCCCTCGAGGACGAACATCGGGTAAATGAGATCGTCCGCGGTTAGCCTGGTCTCGCGCATCATCCGGCGTGAAAAATCGTCCCGGCGCATGCGCCGCATGCGGGTGAATGGATAGCCGGAGAAGGCCTGGCTGTCTTTACTCATCGTGAGGGTTCCGGTCGCCGCTGGAGGACGCAGTTTAACATCGGGCTCAATCGGCAGCGCGCAGCATCCGCCTCACCTCGGGTGCGTGCCGGCGGCTCACCTCGACCGGCTCATCGCTGCCGTGCAGTTGCAGCAGCAACTGGCCCGCGGGTCCCTTGCGCAATTCACGCGCCCGGTCCGGGGCGACCATGGCGTTGCGGTGAACACGCAGAAAGACACCCGGCAGACGCTCCTCGATCGCACGCAGCGACTCCTCGGTCAGCGCCATGCCCTGTGAGTGCCATACCTCCACGTACTTGCTGTCGGCACGCAGAAAGATCACCTCGGTTGCCGGTATGCGCAGGATCCCGCCGCGATAGCTCGCGTTCAGGTAGGCGCCGGCCGCGGCCAGGGCCGACTGCTGCTCGCCGTTCAGGGCGCGCGCCTTGTCGAGCGCGCGCAGCAGGCGCTCCGTGCGCACCGGTTTGAGCAGGTAGTCCACCGCATTGGCCTCGAATGCGGCCAGGGCATGCTCGTCGTAGGCGGTGACGAACACCACCGCGGGCGGCCTCGGCCCTTCCGCCAGCGCCAGCGCCGCCTGGATCCCATCCATTCCCGGCATGCGGATATCCAGCAATACCAGGTCGACCTGCTGGCCGGCACAGGCGGCCACCGCCTCGGCCCCGTTGGCCACCAGAGCGACCACTTCGTAGTCGCTGCCGGCAGCAGACAGCAGGGCCGCCAGGCGGGCCCGGGCGGGCGCTTCGTCGTCGGCGATCAGGACCCTCATGGCGCCGCCACCGGAAAGTGCAAACGGACCTGGTAACAACCGTCGACCTGGCCCAGAACCATTCCCGCCGCGTCACCGAAAGCCGCGTCCAGGCGTTGGCGAACGTTCTCCTGCGCCATCTGGTTGCCGCGGCGGGTCACCGCCTGCGGCCCCTTTGGAAGGGTATTGCGCACGGCCAGGCTGACCACGCCCTGGCGGAATCGCCCGCTGATGGTGATCTCGCCGCCATCGGTTGCGGGCTCGATACCATGGTACACGGCGTTCTCCAGTAATGGCTGCAGCAGCAGGGCCGGCAGCCTTGCGTCCCCGGGGACGCCCTCGATATCCCAATGCACCCGCAAGCGCTCGCCCAGGCGTTGCGTTTCTATGCGCAGATAACCACGGGCCAGGTCGAACTCGCGCTCCAGCGTGGACGGCTTGTCCACATCCGACAGGGTGGCCCGGAACAGGTCGGAGAGGTCCTGCACCACCTGCTCCGCCAGCTCGGCATCGACCCTCGTCAGGCTGGCGATGGTGTTCATGCTGTTGAACAGGAAGTGCGGGCGGATGCGCGCCTGCAGGGCCTGCAGGCGGGCCTGTGATTCGGCCAGCTCGCGCTGGCGCTCACGGTGCTGCTCGTACAGGTAACGCAAGATTACCGCGCCGACGATGCCGGCTATCGCCAGGTGATGGATCAGGGCCGGCATGACCGGCGAGCTACCGCGCAGGCCCAGCCAATGCGCAGCCGCGAAGACCCCGGCCGTTACCAACAGCACCAGCAGCCAGGCGAATGCCCCTGCCGCGGTGTGCGACAGGCTTCCCAGGGGCCGGCGCAGGCCACAGTAGAGCGCACTGACGCTCAGGGTCACCCACTGGATGTACAGGGAACGCAGGCTGAGTTCGGTCCAGAACAGCTCGGGGCTTGGAAAGGCACCCAGGGTGAGTACGATCGCCAGCAGTTCGGCACTCACCACGACCGCAAACACCATGCGGATGGCGCAGAAGTTGGGCAGAAAGGCACGGCGCTCGGTCTCGCTCATGAACCCGAGTATATGGGATCGACGCCATCCTACCTCGCACCCCGACCGATACGTTGCGCACTTAGCGAATATAATCACGGGTTCACAGAAACCCGGTGCCTATATCCATGTCCGACAAAAAACTCTGGGCGGGCCGCTTTTCCGAGCCCACCGACGCCTTCGTCGAGGCCTTCACCGCCTCCGTGGAGTTCGACCAGCGCCTGGCGCCCTACGATATCCAGGGCTCGATCGCGCACGCCACCATGCTGGCACACCAGGGAATTCTGACCGGCGAGGAACGCGACAGCATCGTCGAGGGACTGCACAGGATACTGGAGCGCATCGAGGCAGGTGCGTTTGACTGGTCGGTGGCGCTGGAGGATGTGCACATGAACATCGAGGCGGCGCTCACCGGGGACATCGGGACCGCCGGCAAGAAACTGCACACGGGGCGTTCGCGCAACGACCAGGTCGCCACCGACGTGCGCCTGTGGCTGCGCGCCGAGCTGGCCGAGGTCCGGGTCGCAATCCGGCGGTTCCAGCACGCCCTGCTGGATCTGGCCGAACGAGAGGCGGACACCGTCCTCCCGGGCTTTACGCACCTGCAGACCGCACAGCCGATCACCTTCGGCCATCACATGATGGCCTGGTTCGAGATGCTCGACCGCGACCACGACCGCATGGCGGATTGCGCCGCCCGAGTCAACATCATGCCCCTGGGCTCGGCCGCGCTGGCCGGCACCAGCTACCCGATCGACCGCCACTACACCGCCGAGCTGCTGGGATTCGAGCGGCCGGCCGAAAACTCGCTGGACGCGGTCTCGGACCGTGACTTTGCTATCGAGTTCGCCGCCGCAGCGAGCATCCTGATGATGCATCTCTCGCGCATGAGCGAAGAACTGATCCTCTGGTCGTCCGCGCAGTTCCATTTCGTCACCCTGTCCGACAGCTTCTGCACCGGGTCGTCGATCATGCCGCAGAAGAAGAACCCCGATGTGCCGGAGCTGATACGCGGAAAGTCCGGCCGCGTGTTCGGCCATCTGGTGGCCCTGCTGACCCTGATGAAGTCCCAGCCCCTGGCCTACAACAAGGACAACCAAGAGGACAAGGAGCCGCTGTTCGATACGGTGGACAACCTCAAGGGCTCTCTCAAGGTGTTTGCAGACATGATCCCTGCGATCCACTGCAACAAGCTCGAGATGCGCCAGGCGGCGCTGAAGGGATTTGCCACCGCCACCGATCTGGCCGACTACCTGGTGCGTAAGGGAATCCCGTTCCGCGATGCGCACGAGGTAGTCGGCAAATCGGTTGCCCATTGCGTCCGGAAGGGCTGCGATCTGGCCGATCTCGACCTTGGAGAGCTTCAGCAGTTCTCCGGCGCAATCGGCGCGGATGTCTTCGACCACCTGACCCTGGAGGGTTCGGTCGCCGCGCGCGATCATATCGGCGGCACCGCCCCCGCCCAGGTCCGTGCCGCCGTCCAGCGCGCACGCGCACGCCTCGCGTAAGCCGGATCACCCGACTGCCCCTCAATTCGCTCTGCCCTCTGCCGCTACGCCCTGTGTAATCCATTTTGGGCGGCCGGGCGGTCGAATCCGGGGAAATGACTGAGGGCTATTCGATATACAAGCCGGGCAAGCGCGCGTCGTTCTTTGATTGCCGCCGTCCGGTCAGGCCGTCCGGCCGAAACGAAACGCCGTAGAAACGCCCCATGGCCCCCGCCCATCATCGCAAGAACAGCAACGCGATCGTCATCGCCGGCGCCTTACTCGGCCTTTACCTCGCCGCGCTGATCGCCTTCGGTTTCCTCGGTCAATCGCGCCTGCGAGAGGCGCTGGCGGCGCAGGAACTGCTGAGTATCGAGAAACAGGCCGCCACGGTGGCCTATTTTCTCGCCGACCTTCAGGGCTCCCTCGACCGGCTGAGTGAGAGCGGGCAGCTCCGGACCTTCTTTGCCAACCGTAAACCCGGAATGCCAGTGAGCGGTGGCCCGCAGCACGCCGGCCTGCTGGCGGTTTCCCGGGACTTCGAGCGTTTCCGGGATCTCAAGCGGGCACACGGGGAGCCCGCCTTCGGCAGCATTGCACTGGTCGAAAACAACGGCCAGGTGCTGCTCGAAGTCGGTGGCACGGAGGCGGTCGAGGGCAACCGCACCCATCGCGTCCGCAAGGCGCCGGATTTGGGCCGGCTTCGAATCGACGCCGGTACCGAGGGCGCGACCCTTACCTTCACCGCAGCGGTGATCCACCGCGATGATCCGGCCGGCTATCTTGTCGCGGTCGTCGACGCACCTAATATCCTGCGGCCTTTCCTGGCAGACAGGGGCGACCTGCCCCACCAGGTGCGTACAGTACTGGTCGACCCCCGGGGCGGCGTCGTCGCCGCCAACAGGGGGCACGACTGGAGCCGCTGGCTGTCCGAGGCGCAGGACCGGGGCGATACCGTGTTGAGCGCCAAGGTGGCCGACACAGGATTGCGCATCCTGACCCTGCCGGATCTTTCGGGTACCCGGGGGTTTTTCACCTCGCCGCTTTTCCTCGCTGCAATCACCCTGATTGCCCTGCCCCTGCTGGCGGGTGTGGTCTACCTGTTGCGCCTGAACAGCCACAACCTGGTCCTGAAGAGGCGCTTCCAGTCCACCACACAGCAGGGGAGCCTGTTGCGCGAACAGAATGAACGCCTGCAGCGCGAGATCGACAAACGGGTCGAGTCCGAGCAGAAACTCGCCCACCAGGCCAACTTCGATCAACTCACCGGGCTTCCGAACCGCAACCTCGCCATGGACCGCCTCGCGCAGGCAATAAAGTGGGCAAAGCGTGAAGGCGGCGGCGTGGTCGCCTTGTTCCTCGACCTGGACCGTTTCAAGCAGGTCAACGATTCGCTCGGTCATGCGGCAGGCGACGAACTGCTGCACGAGGCGGCACAAAGACTCCAGGCGCAGGTACGCGAAAGCGACACCGTGTCACGGCTTGGCGGGGACGAGTTTCTGGTGATCTGTCCGGAGATGCCGGAGCACGCCGACTGGGAGCGCTGCGCCAAGCAGATGCTCAAGGCGCTGGCGGAACCCTTCTATATCGGGGACCATGAATTCTTCGTTGGTGCCAGTATCGGCATCGCCGCCTTCCCCCAGGGTGGCTCCGAGCCCCAGAAGCTGCTCAAGAATGCAGATATCGCCATGTACGCCGCCAAGGAGCAGGGGCGCAACCGCTACTGCTACTACGACCCCTCGATGGACGCCATGGCCATCGAGAGCATGCGGCTCGAGAACAACCTGCGGCACGCCCTGGAGCGGGACGAGTTTCACCTTTTGTTTCAGCCGATCGTCGACATGAGCTCGGGGAGGATAGTCGCGGTTGAGGCCCTGCTGCGCTGGAACAACCGTGAACTCGGAGGGGTTCCGCCCGAAAAATTCATCCCGGTGGCGGAAGAAACGGGCCTCATTCACGAGATCGGAGAGTGGGTTCTGATCGAGGCCTGCAGGATCGTCAGCCTGATGCACCAGGATCACCGGTTCCGCGTCTCCGTGAACCTTTCGGCCAAGCAGTTCAACCGCCCGGGGCGTTTGCTCGACTGCGTGCTGCTGGCCTTGCGTCAGTCCGGCCTGATGCCCAGCCAGCTGGAACTGGAGATCACCGAGACCATCCTGATAGACGACCGGTCGGAGGTCTCGGAGCTCATCAACCAGCTCGACCGCATCGGTGTGCGGCTTTCCATCGACGATTTTGGCACCGGCTATTCGGCCCTGAACTACCTGCAGCGCTTCCCCTTCGATGTCCTGAAGATCGATAGCAGCTTCACCAGCCAGATCCCGGCCGGCGATGCCAACGCCTCCCTGATCAGGGCCATCATCGCGATGGCCCATGCACTGGACCTGGAAGTCATCGCAGAAGGAATAGAGACCCGGGAACAGGCGGGCTTCCTGCTCGTCTACCACTGCGAACTCGGCCAGGGGAACCTTTACAGCAGACCCGTATTGGCAGACGAGCTGCGCATCCAACTGAGCGGTGAAGAGGCGATTTCAGCTTGAGATGGGCCCCCGGCGGCTGGCCGGAGAGGCGCGGACATGTTGAGATATCGGTATCCACAGCAGCGACACCGGCCCGATCATGCCCCGAGACTCCCTGGACGACCTCGATACCAAATTGCTCGCTTTCGCGCGTGACCGGGACTGGGAACAGTTCCACTCGCCCAAGAACCTGAGCATGGCCCTGGCCGGGGAGGCCGGGGAGTTGCTCGAGCACTTTCAGTGGCTCAGTGAGGAGCAGAGCGCGAGCCTGGAAGCGGACCGGAAGGACCTCGTCGCGCTGGAGATGGCGGATATCCTGATCTACCTGGTACGGCTCGCCCAGCGCCTCGACATAGACCTCATCGACGCCGCCTACCGCAAGCTGGACATCAACCAGGCGCGCTACCCGGCCGGAAAGGTGCGTGGCGACGCGCGGCGCGCCGAAGAATACGAACGGGAATAAAGTTCAGGAGCCCGGCGCCTGCAACCGCCGCATGGCGCGGCGCGACAGGCCGCGCAACCGGCGCCACCAGCGGTGACGGGGCGGATCCGCGCTCTGAAGGCCGCCGCCCAACGCCAGCTGACCACCGACCAGCAGGGCATCCGGCACACGCTCACGGATCGACCCGGCCACGCGGCCACCCAATCCCGGTTCTGCAACCACGCTGACCCACAGCACATTGATAGCGAAGTTGACGTCGGCAAAGGCGACCTGGTCACCGTAGGACTCGCACACCTCGCGGATGCTCATCACCACCTGGTCGCGGCAAACGCCCGGCCTGCCGGCGAGGCCTGGGATCAGCATCATGAAATCGGCCAGGCTGCGCCCGTCCTCGCCGCGGGTCGGCGCCAGCCGCCACAGCGGTTCAGCAGGCGTCATGCCAGGCCCCGGCGTCACCGCCCGATCGGTTGGTTTTTCACTTGCCATCCCTGCCAATCCTAGCCCGGAAATCACTTTCGTCCAGGCTGGTGGCGGCGAACGGCCGGTTAAAGATCAGGGGGAATCGGCCGAATTTAAGGCTGCACAACAACCAGCCTGCCAAAGGCAACGCTCAAGGGGGAGCGAATGCAGCAAAGCGCCATGAATCAGATAGATCAGACTCTACTTCAGGAGCTGCCGCTCGGACTGCTGTTGCTCGACCAGGATGGCCGCATCACCTGGCTCAGCGACGCCATGAGCGAGCTGCTGGACATACCGGCCAACGAATTGATCGGCAAGTCGACCGCGCAGCTCCCGCAGTCGGCACAAAGCCTGTTGACGGCCGAACCCGGGTTGTTTCAAGTCGGCGGCGGTCGCTGGGTAAAACGCGAAACGCGTCGCGTGGCGGACGGCCAGCAGCTTTTCAGCGCGCTGGATGTGAGCGCGCTGAAAAAATCGGCCGAGGAGAACGCCCGCCTGCAGCAACAGGTGGAAGACCTCAAACTGACCGATGAACTCACCGGCATGCCCAACAAGCGTGCCATCAGCCAGGCGCTCGAACTGCACCTCTCGCGCAGCCGGCGCTACCTGAACCCGCTCAGCACCGTGCTCGTGCATATTGATCTGCAGTCGCCGGACGGCGTGCAGCCGCTGTCCACCGACCCTGCCGTGCTCTCCGTGTCGCGCTTCCTGCGCGACCGGCTGCGCTGGGTAGACCAGATCGCGCGCTGGGAGGACAACCTTTTCCTGCTGGTCCTGCCCGAGACCAACGGTACCGATGCCCGGAGGCTGCTCGCAAAGATCGCCGCCGAGCAGAACGGCATGCTGCTGCCGGAGCTTTGCGGCAATGTGCGCCCACGCCTGACCTTTGGCCTGGCCTGCTGGACGAAGGGTGACGATATGCGCACCCTGCTGCGCCACACACTCAACGACCTTCGGGAAAATAGCGGCGTCTGACGGCCGGGAATGCGGCCATGAGCGAACCCGCAACCGATCACGAAGAGGGGCTGGGTCGTAAACGATTGAATCGCATCGTCGGCCGGTTCCTTGCACTGGGTGACAAGCGCCTGCGCCGGATACGCGCCACATTGACCCACGAGCAACGCAGTTTCTTCGACCTGCTGCCGCTGCTGTGGCACGTCAATCACCCCATGCTCCCCGGGTATGTCTCCAGCGAGACCCCCGCGGGCGTCATCGGCTATCGCCCCGATCGCATACAGCTTCTCCTGGCGCGGCGCTATGCGCGTGGCTTCAAAGATGACAAGCGGCACTATCGCGAGTTTCCGATACTCGGCCTGTATCTGATGGGCAGCATGGGCAGTCTGGGTCAGACCGCGGGCAGCGACCTTGACTTCTGGCTCTGCCACACCGGCGGTATCGACGAGAACGGCCTCACGGCACTGCGACGCAAGGCCGCACTGCTGGAACAACGCGCCACCGAGATCGGACTGCATGCGCATTTTTTCCTGATGAATGCGGAATCCTTTCGTGACGGCGCCGTGGAGCAGCTGTCGAAGGAGAGCAGCGGCCGCACCCAGCACACCCTGCTGCTGGAGGAGTTCTACCGCACGGGCATCCTGCTGGCCGGCAACCCGCTGCTGTGGTGGATCGTGCCTCCGGAGCAGGAGCATCGGTACACGGATTACACCCGGCGCCTGAGCGAAAAACGTTTCATCCAGCCCAGCCACTGGCTGGACTTCGGAGGGCTGCACATGCTGCCTGCCGAGGAGTTCTTCGGGGTCGCCCACTGGCAGCTGTTCAAGGGCATCGACGCGCCCTACAAGTCACTGCTCAAGCTGATGCTGCTGGAGGCCTATGCCTCCGAATACCCGAAGGTCGACTGGCTGTGCATGGAGACCAAGCGCGCCGTCTACGAGGGCGACGACGTCGATGCCGACAGTGTCGACCCCTACCTGCTGATCCTCCAGCGCATTACCCATTATCTCGAGGCACGCAACGAGCCGGAACGCCTTCAACTGGCGAGGCGCGCCTTTTATTTCAAGACCGGGCAACTGCTGGCGCGCCCCGGCGCGCATCTGGACTGGCGCCGCCAGCAGATGCTCAGTGAGTGCGCCCAATGGGGTTGGAGTGACACCGAAATCATGCTGCTGGACACGCGTACGGCGTGGAAACTCGAGCGCGTGGTGGAGGAACGCAATGCCCTGGTCTCGGAACTCTCGCGCAGCTACCGCCTGCTGACCGAGTTTGCACGCGAGCAGGATGCCGTGGCGCACCTGGACACCCGCGACCTGGCATTGCTCGGGCGCAAGCTTTATGCCGCACTGGACAAAAGACCGGGAAAGATCGACCGGGTAAACCCCGGGATCTCGCGCGACCTTTCTGAGCGCACGCTTTGGCTCCGCCGGGTCAACGACCTGCCGGTGCGCTGGCAGCTGTTTCTGCATCCGCCCGATGAACTGCCGCATACACCGGTCAAGACCAGCATCAGCCTGGTCGAGATACTGGCCTGGCTGCACCTCAACGGGATCTGCGAGCGCAGCACCCAGGCGCACTACCTGCCCAAGTCACCGGGTTACGGCGAGCCGGAGCAGGACAAGATACTCAAGACCCTGCGCAAACGCCTCAGTCGCAACCAGGCGGGTGACGGCAACCTCGAGGCCTATGCCGACATCGCGCGCGGCCGGCTCTCGATGTGGTTCGTCAACGTCGGCAAGAATCCCCTGGCGGCACACGCCGATGCCGGCTATCAACTGATCAGTGAGCGGGTGGACGCGCTGAGTTTCGGCGCCGCGCACGAATGCCTTGTAGCCAATATCGAGCACCTTTACACCACCACCTGGGGCGAAGTGCGCATAGAGACCTATCCCAACGGGGGCGAAGACCTCTTGGATTGCCTGTGCCGGTACCTGGACCTGTTCGCACCGCATGCACACAAACCCAGTTCCATTCTCGCGTACAGCTTCTCTTCTACGCGTGGTCGCGCCATCGCCAACCGGGTGGCTAAACTGGCACAGTCTGTCGCCAACACCTTCGTCAAGCTGGGCCGCAGTGCGCGTTACCTGCTGCGCATCGCCGACCACTTCTACCAGATCCACCACAAGGGCGATCACTACGCATGGTCCCCCGTGGGCGAACTCGACGACCTCGAACATCACCTGGCCGAATCCGTCTCGACTTTCCTGCCGACCCGGATCGATCACATGAGCATGCAGGACTCGCCGCTGCCTGCATTGATGACACGCAATGAGCCTGGCCTGATCCAACTGTTTTACCGGGTGCGCGAGCGCGGTATCCAGCTATACATCTTCGACGAAAATGGCGCGGTGTTTCAGCAATGGGTAGGCGGTGCGGACGAGTATCACCTGCTGATACAGCAGCAACGGTTTCTCGATACCGTTGCCAGCCGGCGCATCCTGGGTTCAAGTGATGGCGCGGGCAACCCGAGCCCGGAGTTCGCGCGGGTCGGGCGACAGTCGACGGGGGAGTGGCAGGTCAAGCCGATCAAGGTGCCCCGCACCAAGGTGACCGACCACACCGAGCTGGTGCTCGCAGTGGGCCCCGGTGGCCGACTGCAGGAAGGTTTCCGGCTGCAGCTCGGCAACCAGGAGTTCGATTCCCTGCTGCTGGGCGATGACCTTTACCTGCAGGTCGCACGGGAGCTACGGCGGCTGCGACGCACCGAGGGCGAGACCTACCCGGTCTACCTGACCGGGGTGATCAGTGCCGAGGGCGACTCCGGCGGCGCATGCCCGCTGATGGAACTTCTGCGCCTCAAACGCCAGCTGGAGCAGCGCCTGGCCACAGCCATGCACTGAAGGGGACTTCCAGCAATTCGTACGCGGTCATCTCGCGCAGAATTATGGGGCGTCCCCTGAGCAGGGCCTCTCATTCCTGCAGGGCACCGTTTATACTCCCCGGCTGGTATCTTTCGCGGAGCCGGCATGATTCGAAGCCTCATCATTCCTTGCGGTGTGCTCGCACTGCTGATGGCCCCCGGCTGCGGCCAGAAGGGGCCCCTGTACCTGCCACCGGCCCAAACTGAAGCGGTCAGCGACAGCGAATCGAAAAGTGACCCCGATCCGCAGCCCAAGGCGGATTCAGAAAAGCCGGAATAGGATTCAATGGATCATTTTCAATATCGCCACGGCGAACTGCACGCCGAAGACGTGCCTCTGCGCGCGATCGCAGAGAAGCACGGGACGCCCTGCTACGTGTATTCGCGCGCGACCCTGGAGCGCCACTGGCACGCGTTTGACCGGGCCTTCGACGGCCACCCGCACCTGGTTTGTTTTGCCGTAAAGGCCAATTCGAACCTCGGCGTGCTGAATGCCCTTGCGCGCCTGGGCTCCGGCTTCGACATCGTCTCGGTCGGCGAACTGGAGCGCGTGCTGGCCGCCGGCGGGGACCCCGCCCGGGTGCTGTTCTCGGGCGTCGGCAAACAGGCGCACGAGATGCGCCGCGCACTCGAGGTCGGTATCCGCTGCTTCAACGTCGAATCGGGGCCCGAGCTCGAACGCCTCAACCATATGGCGGGGGAGCTCGGTGTGCGTGCACCCGTGGCGCTGCGCGTGAATCCGGACGTGGACGCCAGGACACACCCTTACATCTCGACCGGCCTCAAGGAGAACAAGTTCGGCATCGCTATCGGGGATGCGCCTGAGCTTTACCGGCTTGCGCAGGGGCTACCGAACATCGAGGTGTCGGGCGTCGACTGTCACATCGGCTCGCAGCTGACAGAGCTGGAGCCATTCCTCGATGCCCTCGACAGGGTGAAGGCCCTGGTCGATATCCTGGTCGCCGACGGCATCAGCATCGACCACCTCGACCTCGGTGGTGGGCTGGGGGTGCGCTACCGCGACGAGACACCACCGGAGCCTGCGCAATATGCGCGCGCGCTGCTGCAGCGTCTCGGCGATGCGCCTTACGAGATCTTCATAGAGCCCGGCCGGGCGATCGCGGCCAACGCCGGGGTACTGTTGACCCGGGTCGAGTACCTCAAGCACAGCGAGGCCAAGGACTTCGCCGTCATCGACGCGGCCATGAACGACCTGATCCGGCCCTCGCTGTATCAGGCCTGGCAGGCGATCGTCAGCGTGGACGAGCACCCCGAGGGCACCGAGGCCGTCTACGACCTTGTCGGCCCGATCTGCGAAACCGGCGATTTTCTCGGCAAACAGCGGGCACTCAAACTCCGGGAAGGCAGCCTGCTGGCGGTCCGCTCGTGCGGCGCCTATGGCTTCAGCATGGCCTCTAACTACAACACCCGACCACGGGCGGCCGAGGTCATGGTCGACGGTGCCCAGGTTCACCTGGTGCGCAGACGCGAAACCGTCCCGGAGCTGTTTGCGGCCGAGTCGGTGCTGCCGGGCTGAGGAGAACCAGATGCAACGAATCGCGGAACCGGAAGAGCTGATGGACGACCCCGGGCAGGCGCTCGCCTATGCGCGTGCCGATTTTTCGGAGGCCAATCAGCTGTTCATCGAACTGCTGGAACGGCTCGCTGCCGCGCCCCTTCAGGGCAGGCTGCTCGACCTGGGGTGCGGGCCGGCCGACATCCCGCTGGCACTGGCACGCCGCCACCCCGGCCTGAAGATCGATGCCTTGGATGGCGCCGCCGCGATGCTTGATCTTGCCCGCCGGAATATCGAGGCCGACAATGACGCGCGACAACGCATTCAACTGAGGTGCGAATACCTCCCCTGTCCGGCCCTGCCCGAGCAGGGCTACCAGACCATCGTATCGAACAGCCTGCTTCACCATCTCGCGGACCCCGATGTGATGTGGCAGACGGTGTCGCGGTGCGCAGGGCCCGGTGCCCATGTCTTGGTGATGGACCTGGCACGCCCGGCCTCCGGGCTGGCGGTGGACACATTGGTCGAAACCTATGCCATTGACGAGCCGGACGTGCTGCGCAGGGATTTCCGCAACTCGCTGTTCGCGGCCTACACGGTCGCCGAGGTCGAGGCGCAACTGCTGGCCGCCGGACTGGGTTCACTCAGAGTCGCGATGGCCAGCGACCGCCACCTTGCGGTCACCGGCCAGATCCCAACCTGAACCGGCTGCACCAGCAGTCATCCGCCTGTTATGCTCAACACATGAAGGTTGAATTCACCAAGATGCATGGCCTGGGCAACGACTTCGTCGTATTCGACGCGGTCAGCCAGAAGGTGGTACTGGACGAGACCCAGCTGCGCGCCATCGCCGACCGGCGCTTCGGCGTAGGCTGCGACCAGATCCTGCTGGTCGAGCCCGCTCGTCACCCGGATACCGAATTTTATTACCGGATATTCAATTCCGATGGCGGCGAGGTCGAGCAGTGTGGCAACGGCGCGCGCTGTTTTGCACGTTTTGTTCGCAACAAAGGCCTAACCGACAACACGGAGATCGTCGTAGGTTCGGCCGGCGGCAACGTCCGGCTGTACCTGGAGGAGGACGGGATGGTGCGGGTCAACATGGGACCACCGCACCTGCAACCCAACGAGATCCCCTTCCTCGCGGACCACCGCGCAAACGGGTATTTCCTCGAGGTCGGGGATCAGACCGTCGAGATCGGTGCGGTATCCATGGGCAACCCGCATGCGGTGCTGCTGGTCGACGACACCGCTGCGGCGCCGGTGCAGACGCTCGGCCCCCTGATCGAGGCCCATGAACGTTTTCCGCGTCGCGCCAATGTCGGCTTCATGGCGATCCGGGGCCGTGATGCAATCGATTTGCGGGTATTCGAACGCGGCGCTGGTGAAACCCTGGCATGTGGGACCGGTGCCTGCGCCGCCGTTGTCGTCGGCCGCCTTCGCGGCCTGCTGGATCGAGCGGGTCCGGGTTCACCTGCCGGGCGGAATCCTTGTGGTAAGCTGGGCGGGAGAGGAAGAGCCGGTGTGGATGAGCGGCCCGGCGTGCCGGGTCTTCGAAGGCAGTATCGACCTCGACGACCTCGGGTAGATTTGAAAGAGCACCGCGCCGTGACCTGCGGCGTGCGCGCACAGACGGAGTGGCCCCGCATGAGCCTTATACAAGACGACCTGGAACAGACGGCGGATGAGCGTGAGGGACCCATCGCCGAGTATCTCATTGCACACCCGGATTTTTTCTCCCGGCATCCCGATGCACTGGCCGCGATCGACATCCCGCATCCAACTGGAGACGCCATCTCCCTGATCGAGCGCCAGGTGCGTACCCTGCGTGAACAGTCGATCAACTATCGCCGCCAGCTGGATGCACTGGTAGCCGTCGCGCGCGAGAACGATGCGCTGGCGAAACGCCTGCATCGGTTGACCCTGGCACTGCTCGAAACCCAGTCCTTCGACGAGGTACTCAACACCCTGCAGGACGAACTGCGCGACCAGTTCAAGGCCGACTCCGTGGAGATGAAGCTGTTCGCCTCCGATCAGCTGGAGGCGCATGCGCATGAACCCGGACCGGCACTGTTTCGGGAGTTCCTGCAACGCGCCCGCCCCAATTGCGGACGGCTCGACAAGGCCAAGCTGGAGTACCTGTTCGGCCCACAGGCCGGGGAGACCGGTTCGGCTGCCCTGATTCCCCTGACCGCGCCGCCCCTCGCCGGCGTGCTGGCGATCGGCAGCCGCGATCCGGAGCGCTTCCACGAGGGCAAGAGCGTCGACTTCCTGCAGCGCCTCGCCGAGGTGGTCAGCGCGACCCTGCAGTCCGCCTCCAGCCCGGGTGTCTGACCTGGCGGCAGGGAATACCGCCGCGGCCCCTGACCCGGGGCTCGATGCCTTCCTCGACTACCTGCATTACGAACGCCGGCTCTCGCCGCGCACCCTGACCGCCTACCGGCGGGATCTCGGAAATTTTCTCGACTGGCTGGGCGAGCAGGGCATAAGCGACTGGACCCGGGTCGACAGCCAGCAGGTGCGCAACTACGCCGCCGGGCGCCATCGCCAGGGGCTGTCGCCCAAGAGTCTTCAACGCCACCTGAGCGCGATCCGCGCCTGGTTTCGTTTCCTGCTGCGCGAAGGTGGGGTGCGCACCAATCCGGCCGAGGGCGTGCGTGCGCCCAAGGTCAACCGGCGCCTGCCGCACACCCTGGATGCCGACCAGCTCGCACACCTGATGGAACTGCCCGGAGATTCCGCGCTCGACCGGCGCGACCGCGCCATCATGGAACTGTTCTACTCATCCGGGCTGCGTCTGGCCGAGCTGGTGGCATTGGATGTTTCCGATATGCGCAGTAGCGACGGCCTGCTGCAGGTAACAGGCAAGGGCAATAAGACCCGCCGCCTCCCGGTCGGACGCTATGCCCGTGAGGCAGTCGATCACTGGCTGGCGATCCGTCCTCAGATTGCGTCGTCCCGGGAATCTGCGCTGTTTGTCAGCCAGCGAGGGACACGGCTGAGCCCACGCTCGGTCGAAGCACGGCTGCGTCGGCGTGCCATCGAACAGGGCATGCCGCGCCACGTACACCCGCACATGCTGCGCCACTCCTTCGCGAGTCACGTGCTCGAGTCCTCGGGAGATCTACGCGCCGTGCAGGAGCTGCTCGGGCACGCCGACATAAGCACCACGCAGATCTACACCCATCTCGACTTCCAACACCTGGCACAGGTCTACGACCAGGCCCACCCCAGGGCGAAACGCAAACCCTGACCCAGCGGCGTCGAGTCCTTTTCCCGCTTCAGGAAAGCGGCAGGCTGTGCCTGCCCTACGATGGGTGCGTGCCCGACAAGGCGCGCAGACATGGCCGATCGGATTCGCTGCGCGGCAGGTGCATCCGCTACAATCACGCGTTCCATCAAACTCCAGGTCAAGCAGTGGAAAAGATTCGCGGAACCACCATCCTGTCGGTAAGGCGGGCCGGCAAGGTCGTCATCGGCGGTGACGGCCAGGTCTCGATGGGCAACACCGTCATGAAGGGCAATGCCCGCAAGGTTCGGCGCCTCTACAAGGGCCAGGTGCTGGCAGGCTTCGCCGGTGCCACGGCCGATGCGTTCACCCTGTTCGAGCGTTTCGAGGGCAAGCTGGAGAAGCATTCCGGCCATCTCGTTCGTTCCGCGGTCGAACTGGCGAAGGACTGGCGCACCGACCGCATGCTGCGCCGCCTGGAAGCGCTGCTGGTGGTCGCCGACAGGGAGGCCTCGCTGATCCTGACAGGCACCGGCGACGTGGTCGAGCCGGAGGACAGCCTGATGGCTATCGGCTCGGGCGGCTCCTATGCGCAGGCCGCCGCGCGCGCCATGCTGGACACGACCGAACTGTCCGCACGCGAGGTCGTCGAACGCGGCCTCGGTATCGCCGCCGACATCTGTGTCTACACCAACCATAACCTCGTCATCGAAGAGCTGGATTGCGATGTCTGAATACACACCCGAAGAGATCGTCCGCGAACTGGACAAACATATCATCGGTCAGCAGGCCGCCAAGCGCTCGGTGGCGATCGCGCTGCGCAACCGCTGGCGGCGTACCCAGGTCGAGGGAGAGCTGCGTAACGAAATCACACCGAAGAACATCCTGATGATCGGCCCGACCGGGGTCGGCAAGACCGAGATCGCACGCCGCCTGGCGAAACTCGCCAACGCGCCCTTCATCAAGGTCGAGGCCACCAAGTTCACCGAGGTTGGCTATGTCGGTCGCGAGGTCGATTCGATCATCCGTGATCTCGCCGATTCCGCGGTCAAGATGGTGCGTGTGCAGGAGATGGAAAAGGTCCAGGACGTGGCCGCCGATGCCGCCGAGGAACGTGTGCTCGACGTCCTGCTGCCGCCTGCCCGTAACACCAGCTGGGAAGACGAGACCGTGCCCGTGCGCACCGATGGCAGCGGCACACGCGACAAGTTCCGCATCAAGCTGCGCAACGGCGAGCTGGACGAGAAGGAGATCGAGATCGAGACCAGCGGCGCCAGCCTGGGGGTCGAGATCATGGCCCCGCCGGGTATGGAGGAGATGACCAGCCAGCTGCAGGGCCTGTTCCAGAATCTTGGCGGCCAGCGCACCAAGAAACGCAAGCTGCGCATCAAGGACGCCTTGATCCAGATCCGGGATGAAGAGGCCGCCAAGCGGGTCAATGAGGAGGACTTGAAGCTGCGCGCGCTGGAGATGGTCGAACAGCACGGGATCGTATTCCTGGACGAGCTGGACAAGGTTACCAGCCGCAGCGAGCACCAGGGCGCGGATGTCTCACGCGAGGGCGTGCAACGCGACCTGCTGCCGCTGGTCGAAGGCTGCACAGTGTCGACCAAGCACGGCATGGTAAAAACCGACCACATACTGTTCATCGCCTCGGGTGCATTCCACCTCAGCAAACCGTCGGATCTCATCCCCGAGCTGCAGGGCCGTCTGCCCATTCGGGTCGAGCTCTCCGCGCTGTCGACCGGCGATTTCGTGCGTATCCTCACCGAGCCCGATGCCTCGCTGACCGAGCAGTATCAGGCCCTGATGCGCACCGAGGGCGTGGAACTGGTGTTCAGTGAAAACGGCATCAAGCGGATCGCTCAGATCGCCTGGCAGGTGAACGAGAAGACCGAGAACATCGGCGCACGCCGCCTGCATACCGTGATGGAACGGCTGCTCGAAGAGGTGTCTTTCATGGCACCGACCTACACCGGGCGCACCGTGACGATCGATGCCGATTACGTGAACAAGAACCTCGCCGAACTGGCCGAGGACGAGGACCTGACGCGCTATATCCTATAGGCCGCTGCGTCCGCGGAGTACCCAGCTCAGGGCTGCGTCACCACGGCCTCTGCCACGCCAAGGTGGTCCACCAGGGCGCCCATGGCCTCGAGTACCCGGTACTGTGCAAGCAGGCGGTCGGCGGTGGCATTCACTATGGATTCGCGCCCCTGGATCACCTCGTTCTCTGAGTTGAGCACGTCGAGCAGAGTCCGTTGGCCGATCTCGAACTGCTTCTCGTAGGCCGCGCGGGTGGCCTTCGCCGCCTCGACCCGGAGCTTCATCAGGGGCAGCTGTGCACTGGTCGCCTGATAGGCCGCCCAGGCCAGGCGGATGCTTTCCTCGAGCTGGCGGATCGTGCGGTCACGTACGTCCATGGCCTCGCTGATGTTGTAAGCGGTCGCCCGTTTGCGCGCAGAATCTGTACCGCCCCGAAAGAGGTTGAAGCGCATTCGGACCATCGCCGACAAATCGTCCACGCGCCCCTCCGTGCCATACAGGTTGTCGTCGTGGTTTCCGCCGAGTTCAAAGTCAAAGCGCGGGTAGTCGAACTGTTTTGCTGCCTCGTGTTGAGCCCGTGCGGCCTCAATGTCGGCCGCTGCCGTCTGCAGCACCGGGTTGTTCTTCTGCGCAATCTGCAGGGCCTGCTCCAACGAATTCGGCAAGGCGTTGGGTGCGATTTCGGCGGGCTCATTGCTAGGCGCGGGTGGGCTCCCTACCACTCGTCGGAAGGTCGTTGCCGCATCGCGCAGATTCACTTCTGCGGCCACCAGGTTGACCTCGGCGAGTGCCACGCGCGAGTTGGCCTGATCGAGGTCCGCGCGCCGCCCCACCCCGGACTCGCTCCGCAGGCGGATCTGTCCCTGGATGCGTTTGTGGGTGGCGACGCTTTCTGTGGCGATACCCTGCAGCGCCTGAAAGCGCTGCAGGTCGACATAGGCCAGCGTGGCCCTCATTGCGGTCGATTCCGCCACCGAGAGCAGGCGCGCCGCCGCCGAGTCAGTGCGTGCCTGCTGCCTGGCGACTTCGCTGCGGGTACCCCAGCCGTCGAACAACATCTGGCGGAGATTCAGGCCCAGTTCCTGGCGGGTCAGGTCCGCCGAGTCTTCACCGCTCGCCCGGATGCTCGGATTGTCAGTGTGCTCGTAACCAATCCCGGCGTTCAGGTCGATCGTCGGAAGGTAGCCACCCTCGGCCGCGCGCACCTCTTCACGTCTCGAGAGCCACTGGTTGCGCGCCTCGGCGACATCCGGATTGGACGACAGAGTCTCACGCACCACGCCCGGCAAATCATGTTCCAGCGCCTGAACAGGCGCCATGGCGCCCAATGCAAAAGCCAGCACGAACATCGCCCGCAAGGGACCCTGCGATCCAGACCTCATGAATCTCGAACTCTTTTCTTGATTGATTTACCGGCAGGATCATGAACTGCCATGACCCGCCTACTGGCCTATACAGCGGCCGGATACGCCGGTTTCTTGAATAAAGTGGCACGCAGAAAACGTGCCACGCACAGCTGCCAGCTGAGGCTCCCCGCCCTGACCTATGCCGAGGCCTGCGCGGCCACTCAGTCTGTAATCAGGTTGTTGCCTGCCAGCAGGGTATCGATGATCTGTTGATCGGTAAGAGAGCCAGCCCCCGTGAGATCGACACCCTGCAATACAACCTCCTGGGTCGCACGGAAGAACATGCCGCCGTCCTGATCGATCTGCATGACGGTCTGGTTATTGTCCGCATCGTATTCAAAATGCAGGTAGTCGGTCAGTTCGTTGGCCTGCTCGTCAACGAGCAGGTCTGAAATATCCAGGGCATCGCCCTCACTGATCGAAAAGTCGCTCAACACATCGACCGTCGGGCTTGCCGGGGTTCCCTGCTCGTTGAGCTTCCAGACAAAGGTATCGGCACCCGAGCCGCCGCTCATCATGTCGTCTCCGACATTGCCAAACAGCAGGTCGTTCCCGTCTCCGCCGACCAGGATGTCATTGCCCGAGCCGCCGTAGAGGGTATCGTCGCCCATACCGCCATCCAGGGAGTCATTCCCCTCGTCGCCCTGCAATGCGTCATTGCCTGTACCACCAAGCAGGGTGTCGTCGCCTTCTCCGCCTTCTATTTGATCGGCGCCCGCATCGCCCTGCAGGGTATCTGAGCCAACACCGCCGAGCAGCACGTCATCACCGTCCGCACCAACGAGCAGATCATTGCCGTCACCGCCAATCAGACGGTCACTGCCACTCCCGCCATACAGGCTATCGGTGCCGCCACCGCCTTCGAGGATGTCCGCGCCGTCTCCACCGGACAGGATGTCGTCCCCTTCCAGGCCGGATATCAGATCATTGGCCACCGTGCCCGCGATAACATCATCCGTGACATCACCGACCAGCGTATTGTGAACGGTGCTAAGCGTCAGCGTGGCGCTGTCGGACTGACCGTCGGTATCGGTCAGGGTGTAACCGATTACCTCGGGCTCCAGCCCGGCCGAAGTGGTATCCAACAGGACCGGCGCAAAAACTCACCTGGCGGATGCTGGCCTCGGTGGCACTTCCGCCCTGAATCTCGATGCGCCCGATATTGCTGTACTCCGCAGGCAGGTTCTCGGTGTGAATCGTATTGACGTCACCGACCGAATACTGGCCGATCAGGCTGCCATTCACGCCGTAGACTGCAATATCAAAAGACTCATAGGTTCCGGTAAGCCCATACAGCTCCAGGCTGACATTGGCCACACCGTAGATGTAGGTAGCCGGGTCGAATTCGATCGTCAGGGTCTCGCCATAATCGACATCCCTCGCTTCATCCCAGTCCTCGGCACCATCGTCGATGCCGGCACCGTAGGTGGATTGATAAGTCACGGTGCCGTCGTCTGTGCTCAGAATGACACCTTGACCTGTACCACCGTCGGTGAATACCTCGGTGATTGCCGCGGCCGTTGGTGACACCGGAAGGTCCGCGGGCACATAGGAATAATAGCCATTGGTATTGAACACCAGTTGACTGCCGTCAGTTGCATTCGTCAGTGCCAAGACACCACCGGTTAAGTTGTAGCTGAAGGTGGATCCGTCATTACCGATGCCTGAACCCGCTCCATCCACCGTCAGGTCAATCGCCGTCCCGCGATAATCCAAAGCACTGACGCGCGCATCATCAACGGCGGCATCGACGCCTGAACCCTGTAATGCGAACGAAGTCACCGCGCTGCCAAGAGCAACGCCGCCGTCTGTACCGACCGCCGTGATGACGTTACCTTCGAGAACGGTTCCGTTCGAGAACAAGGTATCGACGTCATTGTTTGCCACCGGCCTGCCATCGACGATATTCATCGTCAGGCGCGACGAGTCAGCCACATCGCCATCACCATCGGCAGCAACAAAATCCAGACCGAAGCTGTCGCCCTCACTGACGCCCGTGCCAACGAAGTAGCTGTAGCTACCTTCACTGAAATTGAAGATCAGTGTGCCCGAAGTGAATCCATACTTCGGGCCGTCCAGGGTAAGCGTGTCGCTGTCCACCGCGGCAAAGCCACCGTCATTTGCAATCAGGCCCGTGGACGGGTCATAGACGAAGGTTACGGCGCTATCCGGTACCGAATCCGCATCGGTATCCAGTTCAATCGTGATCGATTGGATGAAACCACCGTCTGCACCGAAGTCGACATGACTGACCCCGTCATTGACGACCACGCTGCCGCCAAACGATGCAGGAACAGTCCCCAGAAGGACAGATTCAAGGCTGTCGACATCCGATACGTTGAGTGCCCCGTCCGGGGTGCCGGAACCATCCGCATCGACGTTGTTGATGGCATCCAGATGGCTGAAGTCTGAAATACCCGCACCGATTCCCACACCGTAGGAATCGACCGCATTGTTGGCCAGGAAGGTGTCCCAGCCAGAGGCCCCTGCCGGATCAGAGGTATTGCCTGATGTCGGCACACCATCGGAGATGAAATAAGTGATGGCCTTGGACGCCGTATTGTCCAGGTAACCGTCACCGTTTGCATCGAGTGCATCGATCATGGTGGTCAGCCCGGCCTCGTAGTTGGTACCGCCACTGCCATTGATGCCATTGATCGCCGTAAGCGCACTCTGCAGGTCGGTATAGGGCGCACCGCCGTTGAGCAAAGCTGCACCACTGGCGAACGTAGACAGGTAGAGCTCGACGCTGTCTGATTGCGAGAAGTACTCGGTCGCCAGCGCCGCAAGCGCATCCTTGGCCATCGCCAGACGCGTGGTGGTGCTGCCGTCGTCCAGATAGACAACTCCACCCGCCGATGCACTGGTCATGCTACCTGACACATCCAGGGTGAAGACCAGCTGGTAGGGTTCCACCTGGGCCTCCGCCACATTCGTAACAACATCGTTGGACTGGACTACGTCATCGACAATGGTGATATTAAGATCGGCTGATCCGATGTTGGTCGTGTAGCTAAAGGACTCGAGCGCGCTCTGGCCATCGCCAGTCAGGCTGTTGTCCAAAGGCGCCTTCAGGGTATACGTGTAGTCGCCCGTCGCCGAATCCACCGTCAACCGGCCGTGTGCGCTGTTGACGGTGATGACACCGCCTACAGGTGTCACTCCGTTTATCTCGTTGATGCCGGTGGCACCCGGATCGTTCCCGAGCAGATTGCCGGTCGCAATCCTGGTGCCGTTTCCGGCGGAAACATTCTGATCCGGTTCGTCATGGCTGTCGAATGCGGTCTCTACTCGTCCGCTGCCTCCCTGAAGGGCACTCTCGTGGACCGTCGCAAAATCATCGGCCGCATCCACTACCTGAACAGTAAAAGTCCCTTCGCTGCTGGTACCATCTGAACTGGTCGCACGGATGACGACATCGTAAGCACCCAGAGAAAGCGGGCTGGCCACCGTCACCTGCCCTGTCGCCGGATCGATAGCGAAGTAACCGTTCGGATTGCTCACCAGCTGGTAACTGACGCTGTCTTCCGGATCGGCATCGCTTGCGAAGCCGGTCAACCCGACCTCGCTGCCGACCAGCGCATCTTCGCCGACCAGGTTGATACTGGAATCACTGTCAGTCACCGGCGATACCGGGCTGTCGTTGACCGGCGTAACATTCACGGTCATCGTTGCCGAGGTGGTTCCCACACTGCCGGCATCGTCATTTACAGCGAAGGTGAAGCTGTCGTAAGGTAGGCCGTTGTCGTCCGGCGCAGCATCGAACACAAGGTCGCCGTTGTCGAGCTGGGCTTTGCTGACGACATCGCCCACCACCACGTTCACATAGCTACTGCCGTCCCACAGACGCAAACTCCCGGCACTTTCCAGACCGGTGATCGTGACCGAAGCCATCGCATCACCGTCCTGGTCGGTAAAATCGAAGTCGGTCGAGCTGAATGCGTATTGGGTGTCCTCCACCGTGCTGACGACGCTATCCAGTGCGATCGGTGCGTTCTCATCGGCGACGTTGATGGTGATAGTCGCAGTATCTGTCAGCACGCCGTCGGACACTTCGACGGTCAGGATGTGAACATCCTTCGCATCGTAATTCAGACTCCCGGCGAGCGTGATGTTGCCGTAAGCGTCGATCGAAAAAAGGCTGTCCGGATTGCCGCCAATGATCGAGTAACCCAGAGTCTGAGCGGGCACATCCGGGTCGAATGCGACGACGGTGCCGAGGTGAGTCCCGACGGGAATGTCCTCGAATACATTGTAGTTATCGTCATCCGCCACCGGCGCATCATTGAGGTCGGCGGTAAAGGCGACGACTGGTGACCCGGTATCGATCAGCAGGCCATCTGAAACAGTCACATCATAGCTGGGCGCATTCTCGCTGCCATCGTGGACGAACTGGATCTCACCGTCCATGATCTGTTGCTGGGTAAAGCTGGTCACCGTTTCACCGGTGGCCTCCAGCTGGAACTCGCCATGCTCGATGTTGGTCATCGTGAACAGGAGTTCCGGGTCGTTACTGTCGGCATCTGTTGCGCTGAGATCGTCAGATGTCAGAATGACGCTACCGCCTTCCCCGATCGTCAGGCTGTTGTTGATGATCTCGGGAGGATTGTCATCACTGAGTATCGTGCCGATGCCCTGAATACCACCGGCGAAAACATGTGCACCGCCGTCGTAGTTGGCGTTGCTGCTCAGTCCGGTAAGATTCAGCAAGACCGTCTCATTGGACTCGATGACCGCATCGGCATTGACCGTGACCGTGATAGTCTTGGTCGTTTCACCTGGCGCGAATGTCAGGGTCCCTGGATTGGCCATGGAAACCGTATAATCGCTGCCGGCGTTGGCTGTGCCATCCACGATCTCGTACTGGACCGTGACATCACCCGTGCCGACCGTAGGTTCCGAATCGAGGCTGACGGTAAAGGTCATATCGACCGTGGCATTGCTCAGGCCCGGATCGACAACGGTGCCGCCATTGGACAGGAAGCCCGCTGTATCCCCGGTGCCACTGACATATGCCGGCCCAGTGAAGGTGATTCGATAATCACCACCATCATTCGCATTGTTCGGGAATGAGCCTGGGTCACGAGCCTCACTTTCGGTCAGAGTTTCGTCACCGATAACCACCACGTAGTCACCTGCGGCAAAGTTGCCGCTTATCCTGGCGTCATTGCCCGGCCCGTCGTCCTTGTCGTTCGCCACAAGCGCACCAAGGGTGCCGTCCGCATTGAGCTCAAACAGCAGAATCTGTGTGTCGATCCCGCCACTGGTTTCTGTCGAATCGAGAGTTAATGCACCTCCGGTATGCGTAAAGGTCCAGTGATCGACCGAAGTATCGCTGCCTGCATCTTGAATGGTGCCGGTAACAATCGCCGACCCACTCAGCGTGGCTTCCGGTTCGCTAACGCTCACGTCTGTTACCGAAAGCGTCGGTGTTGACGTTACGCTGATAGTCGATACCGCCGAGGCAGACATCCCTCCACCATCCGACACCTCGACGTCGATAATCCGATCACCTGCGACGACGGCATCCGTCGTATTCTCGAACATGATGGCACCAATGGCCGCCTCAAATACCGATTGGTCTGCAGGACCCGTCAAGGTCACCTCGATCTGACCGGGAACTGAGGTATCGACTGAAACCCCTACACCGATCACCGCACTGACATTCAGCACATCACCGGCTTCTGCATTGCTGAGGGTTATCGTCGCGCTGCTCAGCTGGGGTCCGTCAATATCGAAAATGTCGATATCAGTGTCCGCGATGGAGACGGCTGAGCCGCCCTCAGCGTAACTGGTTTGATAATCAGTTCCGGATACGCCGCTGCTGTTGTTGGCATCCAAGTCCAGCGTCGGGCCATCGTTCGTGCCGGTGATGTTCACCGTCACCGTGCTGCTGCCACCGTCGCTGGTGGTCACCGTAAACACCTCGGTCACCACCTGGCCATCATCCAGCGGGTTCAGCGCATCGGTGCTGTCATAGGTCCAGTTGCCGGCGCTATCGATATTGAAGACACCGTAGGTACCGGCCGTGTTGGTCTGCGCCACCACCGTCGCATCGGTGGCATCCGGGTCGCTCACCACCAAGGCGCCGCTCGTGCTCAGCACCGCGTCCGTCTCGGTCAGGTTCGCGGTCGCGCTGGTGATCGTCGACACATCCTCACTGCCGGTGATGTTCACCGTCACCGTGCTGCTGCCACCGTCGCTGGTGGTCACCGTAAACACCTCGGTCACCACCTGGCCATCATCCAGCGGGTTCAGCGCATCGGTGCTGTCATAGGTCCAGTTGCCGGCGCTATCGATATTGAAGACACCGTAGGTACCGGCCGTGTTGGTCTGCGCCACCACCGTCGCATCGGTGGCATCCGGGTCGCTCACCACCAAGGCGCCGCTCGTGCTCAGCACCGCGTCCGTCTCGGTCAGGTTCGCGGTCGCGCTGGTGATCGTCGACACATCCTCACTGCCGGTGATGTTCACCGTCACCGTGCTGCTGCCACCGTCGCTGGTGGTCACCGTAAACACCTCGGTCACCACCTGGCCATCATCCAGCGGGTTCAGCGCATCGGTGCTGTCATAGGTCCAGTTGCCGGCGCTATCGATATTGAAGACACCGTAGGTACCGGCCGTGTTGGTCTGCGCCACCACCGTCGCATCGGTGGCATCCGGGTCGCTCACCACCAAGGCGCCGCTCGTGCTCAGCACCGCGTCCGTCTCGGTCAGGTTCGCGGTCGCGCTGGTGATCGTCGACACATCCTCACTGCCGGTGATGTTCACCGTCACCGTGCTGCTGCCACCGTCGCTGGTGGTCACCGTAAACACCTCGGTCACCACCTGGCCATCATCCAGCGGGTTCAGCGCATCGGTGCTGTCATAGGTCCAGTTGCCGGCGCTATCGATATTGAAGACACCGTAGGTACCGGCCGTGTTGGTCTGCGCCACCACCGTCGCATCGGTGGCATCCGGGTCGCTCACCACCAAGGCGCCGCTCGTGCTCAGCACCGCGTCCGTCTCGGTCAGGTTCGCGGTCGCGCTGGTGATCGTCGACACATCCTCACTGCCGGTGATGTTCACCGTCACCGTGCTGCTGCCACCGTCGCTGGTGGTCACCGTAAACACCTCGGTCACCACCTGGCCATCATCCAGCGGGTTCAGCGCATCGGTGCTGTCATAGGTCCAGTTGCCGGCGCTATCGATATTGAAGACACCGTAGGTACCGGCCGTGTTGGTCTGCGCCACCACCGTCGCATCGGTGGCATCCGGGTCGCTCACCACCAAGGCGCCGCTCGTGCTCAGCACCGCGTCCGTCTCGGTCAGGTTCGCGGTCGCGCTGGTGATCGTCGACACATCCTCACTGCCGGTGATGTTCACCGTCACCGTGCTGCTGCCACCGTCGCTGGTGGTCACCGTAAACACCTCGGTCACCACCTGGCCATCATCCAGCGGGTTCAGCGCATCGGTGCTGTCATAGGTCCAGTTGCCGGCGCTATCGATATTGAAGACACCGTAGGTACCGGCCGTGTTGGTCTGCGCCACCACCGTCGCATCGGTGGCATCCGGGTCGCTCACCACCAAGGCGCCGCTCGTGCTCAGCACCGCGTCCGTCTCGGTCAGGTTCGCGGTCGCGCTGGTGATCGTCGACACATCCTCACTGCCGGTGATGTTCACCGTCACCGTGCTGCTGCCACCGTCGCTGGTGGTCACCGTAAACACCTCGGTCACCACCTGGCCATCATCCAGCGGGTTCAGCGCATCGGTGCTGTCATAGGTCCAGTTGCCGGCGCTATCGATATTGAAGACACCGTAGGTACCGGCCGTGTTGGTCTGCGCCACCACCGTCGCATCGGTGGCATCCGGGTCGCTCACCACCAAGGCGCCGCTCGTGCTCAGCACCGCGTCCGTCTCGGTCAGGTTCGCGGTCGCGCTGGTGATCGTCGACACATCCTCACTGCCGGTGATGTTCACCGTCACCGTGCTGCTGCCACCGTCGCTGGTGGTCACCGTAAACACCTCGGTCACCACCTGGCCATCATCCAGCGGGTTCAGCGCATCGGTGCTGTCATAGGTCCAGTTGCCGGCGCTATCGATATTGAAGACACCGTAGGTACCGGCCGTGTTGGTCTGCGCCACCACCGTCGCATCGGTGGCATCCGGGTCGCTCACCACCAAGGCGCCGCTCGTGCTCAGCACCGCGTCCGTCTCGGTCAGGTTCGCGGTCGCGCTGGTGATCGTCGACACATCCTCACTGCCGGTGATGTTCACCGTCACCGTGCTGCTGCCACCGTCGCTGGTGGTCACCGTAAACACCTCGGTCACCACCTGGCCATCATCCAGCGGGTTCAGCGCATCGGTGCTGTCATAGGTCCAGTTGCCGGCGCTATCGATATTGAAGACACCGTAGGTACCGGCCGTGTTGGTCTGCGCCACCACCGTCGCATCGGTGGCATCCGGGTCGCTCACCACCAAGGCGCCGCTCGTGCTCAGCACCGCGTCCGTCTCGGTCAGGTTCGCGGTCGCGCTGGTGATCGTCGACACATCCTCACTGCCGGTGATGTTCACCGTCACCGTGCTGCTGCCACCGTCGCTGGTGGTCACCGTAAACACCTCGGTCACCACCTGGCCATCATCCAGCGGGTTCAGCGCATCGGTGCTGTCATAGGTCCAGTTGCCGGCGCTATCGATATTGAAGACACCGTAGGTACCGGCCGTGTTGGTCTGCGCCACCACCGTCGCATCGGTGGCATCCGGGTCGCTCACCACCAAGGCGCCGCTCGTGCTCAGCACCGCGTCCGTCTCGGTCAGGTTCGCGGTCGCGCTGGTGATCGTCGACACATCCTCACTGCCGGTGATGTTCACCGTCACCGTGCTGCTGCCACCGTCGCTGGTGGTCACCGTAAACACCTCGGTCACCACCTGGCCATCATCCAGCGGGTTCAGCGCATCGGTGCTGTCATAGGTCCAGTTGCCGGCGCTATCGATATTGAAGACACCGTAGGTACCGGCCGTGTTGGTCTGCGCCACCACCGTCGCATCGGTGGCATCCGGGTCGCTCACCACCAAGGCGCCGCTCGTGCTCAGCACCGCGTCCGTCTCGGTCAGGTTCGCGGTCGCGCTGGTGATCGTCGACACATCCTCACTGCCGGTGATGTTCACCGTCACCGTGCTGCTGCCACCGTCGCTGGTGGTCACCGTAAACACCTCGGTCACCACCTGGCCATCATCCAGCGGGTTCAGCGCATCGGTGCTGTCATAGGTCCAGTTGCCGGCGCTATCGATATTGAAGACACCGTAGGTACCGGCCGTGTTGGTCTGCGCCACCACCGTCGCATCGGTGGCATCCGGGTCGCTCACCACCAAGGCGCCGCTCGTGCTCAGCACCGCGTCCGTCTCGGTCAGGTTCGCGGTCGCGCTGGTGATCGTCGACACATCCTCACTGCCGGTGATGTTCACCGTCACCGTGCTGCTGCCACCGTCGCTGGTGGTCACCGTAAACACCTCGGTCACCACCTGGCCATCATCCAGCGGGTTCAGCGCATCGGTGCTGTCATAGGTCCAGTTGCCGGCGCTATCGATATTGAAGACACCGTAGGTACCGGCCGTGTTGGTCTGCGCCACCACCGTCGCATCGGTGGCATCCGGGTCGCTCACCACCAAGGCGCCGCTCGTGCTCAGCACCGCGTCCGTCTCGGTCAGGTTCGCGGTCGCGCTGGTGATCGTCGACACATCCTCACTGCCGGTGATGTTCACCGTCACCGTGCTGCTGCCACCGTCGCTGGTGGTCACCGTAAACACCTCGGTCACCACCTGGCCATCATCCAGCGGGTTCAGCGCATCGGTGCTGTCATAGGTCCAGTTGCCGGCGCTATCGATATTGAAGACACCGTAGGTACCGGCCGTGTTGGTCTGCGCCACCACCGTCGCATCGGTGGCATCCGGGTCGCTCACCACCAAGGCGCCGCTCGTGCTCAGCACCGCGTCCGTCTCGGTCAGGTTCGCGGTCGCGCTGGTGATCGTCGACACATCCTCACTGCCGGTGATGTTCACCGTCACCGTGCTGCTGCCACCGTCGCTGGTGGTCACCGTAAACACCTCGGTCACCACCTGGCCATCATCCAGCGGGTTCAGCGCATCGGTGCTGTCATAGGTCCAGTTGCCGGCGCTATCGATATTGAAGACACCGTAGGTACCGGCCGTGTTGGTCTGCGCCACCACCGTCGCATCGGTGGCATCCGGGTCGCTCACCACCAAGGCGCCGCTCGTGCTCAGCACCGCGTCCGTCTCGGTCAGGTTCGCGGTCGCGCTGGTGATCGTCGACACATCCTCACTGCCGGTGATGTTCACCGTCACCGTGCTGCTGCCACCGTCGCTGGTGGTCACCGTAAACACCTCGGTCACCACCTGGCCATCATCCAGCGGGTTCAGCGCATCGGTGCTGTCATAGGTCCAGTTGCCGGCGCTATCGATATTGAAGACACCGTAGGTACCGGCCGTGTTGGTCTGCGCCACCACCGTCGCATCGGTGGCATCCGGGTCGCTCACCACCAAGGCGCCGCTCGTGCTCAGCACCGCGTCCGTCTCGGTCAGGTTCGCGGTCGCGCTGGTGATCGTCGACACATCCTCACTGCCGGTGATGTTCACCGTCACCGTGCTGCTGCCACCGTCGCTGGTGGTCACCGTAAACACCTCGGTCACCACCTGGCCATCATCCAGCGGGTTCAGCGCATCGGTGCTGTCATAGGTCCAGTTGCCGGCGCTATCGATATTGAAGACACCGTAGGTACCGGCCGTGTTGGTCTGCGCCACCACCGTCGCATCGGTGGCATCCGGGTCGCTCACCACCAAGGCGCCGCTCGTGCTCAGCACCGCGTCCGTCTCGGTCAGGTTCGCGGTCGCGCTGGTGATCGTCGACACATCCTCACTGCCGGTGATGTTCACCGTCACCGTGCTGCTGCCACCGTCGCTGGTGGTCACCGTAAACACCTCGGTCACCACCTGGCCATCATCCAGCGGGTTCAGCGCATCGGTGCTGTCATAGGTCCAGTTGCCGGCGCTATCGATATTGAAGACACCGTAGGTACCGGCCGTGTTGGTCTGCGCCACCACCGTCGCATCGGTGGCATCCGGGTCGCTCACCACCAAGGCGCCGCTCGTGCTCAGCACCGCGTCCGTCTCGGTCAGGTTCGCGGTCGCGCTGGTGATCGTCGACACATCCTCACTGCCGGTGATGTTCACCGTCACCGTGCTGCTGCCACCGTCGCTGGTGGTCACCGTAAACACCTCGGTCACCACCTGGCCATCATCCAGCGGGTTCAGCGCATCGGTGCTGTCATAGGTCCAGTTGCCGGCGCTATCGATATTGAAGACACCGTAGGTACCGGCCGTGTTGGTCTGCGCCACCACCGTCGCATCGGTGGCATCCGGGTCGCTCACCACCAAGGCGCCGCTCGTGCTCAGCACCGCGTCCGTCTCGGTCAGGTTCGCGGTCGCGCTGGTGATCGTCGACACATCCTCACTGCCGGTGATGTTCACCGTCACCGTGCTGCTGCCACCGTCGCTGGTGGTCACCGTAAACACCTCGGTCACCACCTGGCCATCATCCAGCGGGTTCAGCGCATCGGTGCTGTCATAGGTCCAGTTGCCGGCGCTATCGATATTGAAGACACCGTAGGTACCGGCCGTGTTGGTCTGCGCCACCACCGTCGCATCGGTGGCATCCGGGTCGCTCACCACCAAGGCGCCGCTCGTGCTCAGCACCGCGTCCGTCTCGGTCAGGTTCGCGGTCGCGCTGGTGATCGTCGACACATCCTCACTGCCGGTGATGTTCACCGTCACCGTGCTGCTGCCACCGTCGCTGGTGGTCACCGTAAACACCTCGGTCACCACCTGGCCATCATCCAGCGGGTTCAGCGCATCGGTGCTGTCATAGGTCCAGTTGCCGGCGCTATCGATATTGAAGACACCGTAGGTACCGGCCGTGTTGGTCTGCGCCACCACCGTCGCATCGGTGGCATCCGGGTCGCTCACCACCAAGGCGCCGCTCGTGCTCAGCACCGCGTCCGTCTCGGTCAGGTTCGCGGTCGCGCTGGTGATCGTCGACACATCCTCACTGCCGGTGATGTTCACCGTCACCGTGCTGCTGCCACCGTCGCTGGTGGTCACCGTAAACACCTCGGTCACCACCTGGCCATCATCCAGCGGGTTCAGCGCATCGGTGCTGTCATAGGTCCAGTTGCCGGCGCTATCGATATTGAAGACACCGTAGGTACCGGCCGTGTTGGTCTGCGCCACCACCGTCGCATCGGTGGCATCCGGGTCGCTCACCACCAAGGCGCCGCTCGTGCTCAGCACCGCGTCCGTCTCGGTCAGGTTCGCGGTCGCGCTGGTGATCGTCGACACATCCTCACTGCCGGTGATGTTCACCGTCACCGTGCTGCTGCCACCGTCGCTGGTGGTCACCGTAAACACCTCGGTCACCACCTGGCCATCATCCAGCGGGTTCAGCGCATCGGTGCTGTCATAGGTCCAGTTGCCGGCGCTATCGATATTGAAGACACCGTAGGTACCGGCCGTGTTGGTCTGCGCCACCACCGTCGCATCGGTGGCATCCGGGTCGCTCACCACCAAGGCGCCGCTCGTGCTCAGCACCGCGTCCGTCTCGGTCAGGTTCGCGGTCGCGCTGGTGATCGTCGACACATCCTCACTGCCGGTGATGTTCACCGTCACCGTGCTGCTGCCACCGTCGCTGGTGGTCACCGTAAACACCTCGGTCACCACCTGGCCATCATCCAGCGGGTTCAGCGCATCGGTGCTGTCATAGGTCCAGTTGCCGGCGCTATCGATATTGAAGACACCGTAGGTACCGGCCGTGTTGGTCTGCGCCACCACCGTCGCATCGGTGGCATCCGGGTCGCTCACCACCAAGGCGCCGCTCGTGCTCAGCACCGCGTCCGTCTCGGTCAGGTTCGCGGTCGCGCTGGTGATCGTCGACACATCCTCACTGCCGGTGATGTTCACCGTCACCGTGCTGCTGCCACCGTCGCTGGTGGTCACCGTAAACACCTCGGTCACCACCTGGCCATCATCCAGCGGGTTCAGCGCATCGGTGCTGTCATAGGTCCAGTTGCCGGCGCTATCGATATTGAAGACACCGTAGGTACCGGCCGTGTTGGTCTGCGCCACCACCGTCGCATCGGTGGCATCCGGGTCGCTCACCACCAAGGCGCCGCTCGTGCTCAGCACCGCGTCCGTCTCGGTCAGGTTCGCGGTCGCGCTGGTGATCGTCGACACATCCTCACTGCCGGTGATGTTCACCGTCACCGTGCTGCTGCCACCGTCGCTGGTGGTCACCGTAAACACCTCGGTCACCACCTGGCCATCATCCAGCGGGTTCAGCGCATCGGTGCTGTCATAGGTCCAGTTGCCGGCGCTATCGATATTGAAGACACCGTAGGTACCGGCCGTGTTGGTCTGCGCCACCACCGTCGCATCGGTGGCATCCGGGTCGCTCACCACCAAGGCGCCGCTCGTGCTCAGCACCGCGTCCGTCTCGGTCAGGTTCGCGGTCGCGCTGGTGATCGTCGACACATCCTCACTGCCGGTGATGTTCACCGTCACCGTGCTGCTGCCACCGTCGCTGGTGGTCACCGTAAACACCTCGGTCACCACCTGGCCATCATCCAGCGGGTTCAGCGCATCGGTGCTGTCATAGGTCCAGTTGCCGGCGCTATCGATATTGAAGACACCGTAGGTACCGGCCGTGTTGGTCTGCGCCACCACCGTCGCATCGGTGGCATCCGGGTCGCTCACCACCAAGGCGCCGCTCGTGCTCAGCACCGCGTCCGTCTCGGTCAGGTTCGCGGTCGCGCTGGTGATCGTCGACACATCCTCACTGCCGGTGATGTTCACCGTCACCGTGCTGCTGCCACCGTCGCTGGTGGTCACCGTAAACACCTCGGTCACCACCTGGCCATCATCCAGCGGGTTCAGCGCATCGGTGCTGTCATAGGTCCAGTTGCCGGCGCTATCGATATTGAAGACACCGTAGGTACCGGCCGTGTTGGTCTGCGCCACCACCGTCGCATCGG
>CAVWEI010000005.1:0-149225 GCA_963753845.1 uncultured Gammaproteobacteria bacterium | reverse complement strand
CTTGTCCGGTGTAATGACATTGGCCGGGATGTCGGTGGTCATCTTCATCTTCGGCGCTTGCGCCACTGCTGCAGACGCGAGGCTCGCGGCAAGCAGGGCAGCACCAACCGCTTGTGCCAGTTTGGATAGTTTCATCAGTCATCTCCCGATAGGGTTAATCGATACGACAAAGCTCAAGACGTACTTGTGTCGTCTGTATGGGGAGATAGTGGACGCGACGCGAGGTGAGATCTGGCCAATTCGTGCCAATCCCGGAGATCCACGCTGCCCGGAAAAATCGGCTCTTGAGGGCGTGCCAGCAACCCTTACTCAAACATGTCCGCCTGGCGCGGTTTCAGCAGATCGTTGCCGAGGAAGGGGCCGATCGTCCCGATCAGTCGAACCGGTCCTTCGGAACACTCGGCGGTCCGATCGACGCACAGCCGGCGAGGAACAGACAGGCCAGTCCAATCATGGGGCGGCGATCTACATGGCAGGGCCACCGCAGTTGAATATTTTTTTCATCACGAGCCATGACGCGATCGTGTGACTGAGCGATTGCGCGCGGGGCTCGAACCACTGTGACCGCCAGTCCGATCCAGCGACTGGCGGTAGGCGCGCGGCGACATCCCGGTCCAGCGCAAAAAGGCGCGACTGAAGCTGCTGTGATCCTTGAAGCCAAGGTCCCTGGCAACCTCCGCCACATGCAACTGTGTCGTTTCGAGTTTTCTACGCGCCAGATCATGCCGCACCTGCTCAACCAGCGTGCTATAGGTTATCCCGCTATCGAGCAGGCGCCGCTGAAGCGTGCGCACACTGCTACCCATTTGCTCAGCCACCTGCTCGATAGCGGGATAACCGCGTGGCATCATTGCCTCGATCGCTGATCGACAGTCGTTCTTGATCGTCAAGGAGTCACCCGGTTTGTGGTCTGACAAGTCCCTCTCGGTTCCGGTGCGGTATCAGCCAACTAAGCTGCCAACCGCTCGGCTCCCCGCCAATCAAAACCGGTCAAGCGCTTTCTGTCCGGCCATTCCACGCCAATGCAGGACGAAAGTCCGCCTGCTAGTGGGCTGGCCCTGTGAATTACCGAACTTCCCGCTTGGCCCACTAGGCCTTGCCGATGTGATTGCGCCGCGCTGCCCCGCATTACCCCCACAACGGGGGAAGCGTCACTACGCCGATGTGACAGATACTTGAAAAAGGGAAAAGTCAGGTCACCGCACGGCAGCGCAGACCCGGCAGCCTTGTTTCAGGGGGGCTGAACCGCGCCCTGGCAGGTCAGGCAATGCCCGTTTGGAGGGAAAGCGCACATCATGATCCAGCAGACATCTCCGCATTCCCCCAACACCTACCGGATCGATGTCCAGGGCGACCTCGCGCCGTGGGAAGGTCGCCTGGGTGGGCTGCAGATGTCCAGCCGGCACGACCGTCGGTACGGTCAGGTGACGAGCCTGAGCGGGCCGGTCCAGGACCAGGCCGAGTTGTTCGGGATCCTCAACACCATCTATGAACTGCACCTGCCGCTGTTACTCCTGAGCGCGCTACCCCGTTACATCGCAGATGAAGATAACAACATAAAAAGCTGATTATTAATCAATTTCGTGTCGATCTGAATCTCTTTCAAGCGCCACCTGCCGTCCCCGGATCGGCGACCCTGCACGCAACCCCAGAAAACAATTCCCCCACTTCTCCCCCACGACGGGTGATGTGGCGCGAAGGGGCCAGTTCTACCCTGTATCCAGGCAACGACAGCGGGCAGGAAGTCTCGAAGGGCGGCCGCTGCGTTTGCCGAAAGACATGACAATCCATGCCGAACACAGGGTCAATTTGATGAGTAACGCTTATGAAACCGTACCGCTTTTGCGATGCCACTATCTGGACCTGGTCGTCAGTGCCTTCCGCGATCTGGGGCACGATGTAACATCCGAGCTGATTCAGTCCAGGTTGCCCGCCGAGTTACCGAAATGTCGCGGTGCATACGTCCCCGCCCTTCCAACCTTCGACTTCATCACCTCGACGGTGCAGAAGCACAACATCGAGGATTTCGGTTGCCTGGCCGGCGCGCAACTCAAGGTGAGTGACTTCGACGCAGCCGTGCGCCGGGAGCTGAACAAGGCCAGGACGCTGAGCGAGGCGTTGAACAGCTACTGCAGGCTGGTGAGCCGCGAACAGTCCCACGTACTTTGTCATGTCACGGAGCACATCAGCGGCGAGGCCCAGATCTACGGAACCGTGGGGCTGGGTCTTGGCCCGGATCAGCATGAGTACAGTGAATGGCTGTTGATCATGTCCCTGCTGGCGATCGTTCGTCACGCTGCAGGCAGCGACTGGCGCCCCAGTCAGGTCGCGTTTCAATCACAGCCCGCCTTTGGCCAGTCGGTCTGGAAGGCCTTCCCGGGGACCCGCTTGGTCGTCGGCCAATGTGAGACCTGCGTTACAGTCCCGGCCGAAATCCTCAGTCTCGCCTGGCCCGATGGCAGAGAGACGGCAAAGACGCGGCCGATGCCTGCCGAACTGGCGTCGAGCCGTTGGGATTTCCCCAGTTCATTGCGTTCGGCGATTCGCCCCTATCTGGCCGACGGCTACCCGACAGTTGAGCTCGCTGCCGAGCTCGCCGGCATGAGCGTACGCACGCTGCAGCGCAGGCTGAATCAGTCCGATCTCAGCTACTCAGACTTGATCAAACACCTGCGATTCGAGGTTGCCACCGATCTGTTGGCCGACCCCCGCAACACCGTGATCGATGCGGCCTGCGAGGTCGGCTTCTCGGATCCATCGCACTTCTCGCGCGCATTCCGGCAGATGGCCGGCGTCAGCCCGAGAGAGTTTCGCAGGCAGCGGCTGGCGGCCTGAGCCACGCAGCGTCATGCCCGCGCGCTCGCCTGCAACCCCCCAGTGCGCCGCCGCGCACACCCGCGACCCATCGGACCCGCGCTGCGACTTACCAGGGGCGCAGCCCCGGCTTGCATCGAATGGCCAGAAATTTCACAAGCGAGTCGTTGATCTCGTGATGCATTCTGGGAGGAGAGTAGACCAAGGGAATCTCACCCGCAGCCGCTCGCAGAACGGTCCATACCTTGGGTCGAGTCCTGCCGGTCAGGAAATCAGACACTGCCGCTCGGCGAGATTTCTTGGCCTACGTCCAGTGGCCAACCCATTGCAGTCGCCGCTGGGTCGAATCTCCACCGGCAGCTTTGGCCGAGTTGCCGAAGTAGGTCATCCGGCAGGAATCAGAGTGGAGCAGACCCTTGGGTGTCCGGTCCATAGAAAAGGTGGCCGCCCGCTCTTGGCCGGTTGCAGTGTGAAAACTCTTTCGGGCCACACGATGGCGGCCAAGAGCCCAGCGAAGATCGTCAGCGCCGGCTGAGGTGGTGTTAGCTGGTCACCACCGACCGCACGGATCTGATCTCGCTCGTCACCGCAAAGGCTCTTAAGCCCTCGTAGGACCGCTCCAGGACGGCAGTTTTCGAAGGATAGCGGGCCTTCAGGCCCTCAATGCCGCCATGAGCGGCTGGGCTCCCAAGATCGCCATCATTCGCTTCAGGTTATACGCAAGCACGTGCAGACTCATCTCGGTTCGCACGCGCGGGAGCGTCCTGGTGAGAAAGTGGGTGGCGCCCATCCATGCCTTGAGCGTCCCGAATGGGTGCTCTGCTGTTTGCCGGCGCACGCGCATCGATTCCGGATGCGCATCGAGACGTGCCTGCATCGCATCGAGTACCTCTTCATGCTCCCAGCGTTTAATGCGACGCTGCACGCCTTGAGTGCATTGCGCCTTGATCGGGCAACGCGGACACGCCGAGCTCCAATAGGTATCGAGTGTGCGTCCGTCCTCAACGCTCCTGAAACGCCAGGTCAGGGATTCGCCGGCTGGGCAGCAATAAGTGTTGCTGTCAGGCTGATAGTGGAAGCGATCCCGGCCAAATAACCCTTTCAAACGTCTGTCCGAAGTTTGCGGTCTCGGCAGCATAGGAGTGATGCCAGCCTGCTTGCAGGCGAGAATCTCATCGCTTTTGTAATAGCCACGATCAGCGACGGCAGTCAGCTTCTCAACCCCCATTGCCTGATGAGCCTGCTTTGCCATCGTGGCAAGCTGATGGCGGTCACTACCGGTATTGATGACGTCGTGGGCAACGATAAGGTGATGCTCAGCGTCTACGGCGGTCTGGACGTTGTAACCGACGATGCCGTTGCCTCGCGTCTTCATTGATCGTGCATCTGGATCTGTCAACGACAACTGCTTGTCCGGCGCCGCGTTCATCTCAGCCTCAAGGGCCTTCAGACGCTGCATCTCCTCCTTCAGCGCCGTGATCTTTTCATTGAGCCGTTCGCTGGAGGCCGCTGCGATTGAAGGCTCCTCATGGTCAGCACTGTCGAGCTGCCCCAGGTAACGCACGATACTTTTGTCGATCTGCTCCAGGCGCCGCTTCATTTTCGCCGGCGTGAAGTTCTTGTCGCGGTTGTTGACTGCCTTGAACTTGCTGCCATCAATCGCAACGATGGCCTCAGTAAACAGGTCGAGGCGCCGACACAACATGACGAACTCACGACACACACCGCGGATCGCTTTGCCATTGTCCTTGCGAAAATCAGCAATCGTCTTGAAGTCTGGCGACAGTCGCTCAATCAGCCACATCAACTCGACGTTGCGCTGCGTCTCGCGCTCGAGACGTCGACTTGAATTGATACGATTCAGATAGCCATAGATATACAGCTTCAACAATACCGAGGGGTGATAGGCTGGACGGCCAGTCGCATGCGGATTGACGCTCGCAAAGCCCAGCGCACTGAGATCCAGGGCCTCAACGAACGCCTCAACGACTCGGACCGGATTGTTTTCTGCGATGAAGTCATCAAGCCGTTCGGGAAATAATGTGCTCTGATCTCGGTCGGCACCCTCGATGAAACGCTTCATGACCACCTCACGCAAAAACTACAGCGTAAGTATATCGGCCACCACGTTTTCACACAGCCTCGGCCGGTTGCTGTCTTTGGGGATAGGTCCCGCATAGCTGACCCTCGCCGAACCTTCATCTATCCACTGGCGGCTTTCGGAGAAAACTGGGAACAGCCGGAGTCGGCCAACTGCGGCCGGTCGCCAACCCTTGGGTGCAGTCATCCGGACGACTCCTGTACTTCGGAAGCTGCCGGAAGGCCAATTCACACTACTCGGCCAACGCCGTCATTGCCGCTCCTAGCTGCCCGCGACCGCGATGGGCTCATCACCGGACACAGGCCGAGAACCTCAGCGGGCGGCGTCTCTAGCGATCCCGTCCGAAAATCCGGACTGAGTGGGCGGGCGTTTGGCGAGAGAGTGCGAGCGCTGCGAATTTCATCGTTAGCGGAAAGCATGGCGCAGTACTGGTGCGAATACTGATGGGGTGAGAAGCCCGGCGTCCGCGTAAGGTAATAAACGTTGCACTTTCGACGATGATGTGGCGGCGTTTTACCTCAAGGGAACGTCTCCGCTGCTGAATTGCATCCGATATTGACCCACCTTTGCAATTAACCTCGACCCGACCGCGAACTTCTATTCGTTTGAAACCTTGAAGAAACGCATGGGCGGAGGTGGTTAACGCACAAATGCAAAGCTGGCTCATTCCGGCGTGCAAATCAACAGCCTAATCGCTGATCCAGTCCGCGTAGGTACAGGGCACCGAGCCAAGCGGACAACCGCGCGATATGCCGCGGTCAATCTCCCGATACAACCCGCCGTCCACCACCGTACGGTGGACTGCCTGCCATAGGTAGTTGAGCAGGGAGCGATCCGCGGCAGGACGCAGGCGATAGACACCAGCGTCGACAACAGGGGTGCATGCGGGGAGTGGTTATACGATCGCCGACCTCCCACCCTTACCCCTTCGGCGTGTGTTTCAGCTCCCCTGCCGGGTCCTGGCGTTCATCGGCAATGCTGATTTGAAGCGGCGCCTTCATGTCCAGATGCAGATCGCGTTGGGGGAAGGCAATGACAATGCCCGCAAGGCTGAATCTCTCGTCGATGGCCAGGTTCAGGTCACTGATGGTCGTGTGGCGATTGTTGATCGAGTCGACCACACAGCGCAACACCAGTGTAAGGGCGTTGTCGCCAAAGGCCTGGAAGATCACCGAGGGTGCAGGCTCATCGAGCACATCTTCGTGTTCGATGGCGACCTCCTCCAGCAGGCGCATCGCCTCGCGGACATCGGAACCATAGGCGATCCCCACCGAGAGCAGTACGCGCGTCGTCTGGTCGGACAGGGACCAGTTCAGCAGGTGACCGGTAATGAACTCCTTGTTGGGGACCAGCAGTTCCTTGCGATCCATGTTGAGGACCGTGGTCGCACGGATGCGGATCTTGGTCACCACGCCGTCGGTCTCACCGACTGAGACATAATCGCCCACCCGAATGGGACGCTCGAAAAGGATGATCAGGCCGCTGATAAAATTGGCGACGATCTCCTGCAGTCCGAAACCAATACCCACACCCATGGCCGCCACCAGCCACTGCAGCTTGGACCACTGCAGCCCGATGGTGCTGAGTATAAGCAGGACGCCCGTGGCAATGACGACATAGTTGACCAAGGTCGTCACCGTATAACGGCTCGCCGATGACATGTCTAGTCGTAGCAGGATGATTTCCAAAACCGCGGGCAGGCGCTTGGCGAGCACGGCAATGCCAATAGCGTACATCAGCGCAAGGCCCACATCCGCCAGATTGATCGGCAGACGTTTTTCCTCGCCATCCAGCGTAACGGTGTAATGCCAGAGCTTGATATCTTCCAGAATAAGCAGCGCCGGCATTGCTGGGGACCAGATCAGATACAGGCCGATCAGGCCGGTTACGATCATGGCGATCCTTACCAGTTCCTGACTCTCGTCGCTTAGCGACACCAGGTCCACGTCCGGCTCCTCGAACTGTACTGCTCCACCGTCTTCACCAGCCACCGGCTTGCTCGCCTGCCTGGCTTCAATGGAAGCCTGACGGCGATCGAGGACAGCTTCGTAGGCAAGGTGCCGACGGACGAGCTGCAACCAGCGCATCACGAGCCCCTGCAAAATCATCAGTCCGCTGGCCATCAACAGCGTGTCATCCAGCATGCCGGAGAGGACGGCGGCCGAGTACATGTACCCGAGCAGCGCGAGGATCACCATACCAACCGGGATCAGCAACAGCAGCGGATACCAGAGCGCATGCGTGCGAACCAGGAGCGCGGTCTCCCGATGCGTCTGCAGGTGTACCAGGATCGCCCCCCGCGGATGAAACACGCGGTAGAAAAAGAACACCAGTGCGGCATAACCGAACAGAGAGCCGAGTTGCGCGATGGTGCCGCCCGTCTCCGCCGGGTTCAGGTCGACAGCCAGCCGTACCAACAGCAGCAACGGCACAAAGACCCAGGTCAGCCGATTTAGCTCCACACGCAACAGCCGCACGGCAGCTTTCGGCCAGAGAAAATGGGCGAGCGCCAATCCCTGCGGCATGCAGACCGCATGCAGAATCCGCAGTACGTAGAGAAACAGTGCGACCCTCATCAGCGTGATGCCGATAGCGTAGGACGTTTCGTCGGCCGCAGCCGCGACCCGCAGCTCTAAACCGATCGCCACCAGAAGCAGGGGCCAGGGCGCAGCTGCCAGAAGCGTCAACGCCAGGGCGCGGACGGTATGCAGAAAACTGTCGCTGTTCGGCTTGCCCAAATGCTTCGCGGTACGCTCAATTGCGGTGACGATCGAACGCCGTTTCGACCGCAGAAAGATGGCGACGCCGAGGATCAGCCAGAATACGGGCGACCGGGTAATCTGGCCGTACAGGAGGTGGGCAAGATCTGACCAGATTGCAGGCTCGACATATTGCCGCACCTCATCGGGCAGCACGATCAGGTTTTCGAGCCGGGTCGGTTCGGCAGTCCGCAGCCAGAGCAGATGCTCGCTCAGGAAGGCGTCAAAGGCCCGGACGGAACCGAGCAGCTTGCGCTCGGCGGCATCGAGTTCACGCAGCTGTCCGAGATAAAACTCATCGGCCTCCAGCGCCTTCTGCAGCAGTGCCTGACGCTGGACCACCAGCTCGCGCAGCGTCTCGCGCACCAGGGGAATTTTCTCGGCGCTGATCTGCAGCTCCATCTCCACAACCGCGCGGTCAGGATCGGCGATGCTCCTGGCCTCTTCGCGATACCGCAACCGACGCACGCCGACCTCGGCGATCAGTTGCTCGCGGTCGTGCGCCTGCCGCGTATACAGCTGAGCGTCGGGTAGCGACTTGCGGTGTTTGAACAATAACTGACCCAGGCCCCTGCTGAGCCCGCTGGCTTCGACAGCACCCTTGATGTCCCTGTAGTCCGCGGTAACACGCTTGGCGAGCTGATTGGCCTCCGTTTCGTCCCGGTCGAGCGCGTCGAGGTCTGTCGCGACCTGGGTCAGGCTCCGGGTCAGCTCGGCATTCTGCACCGCCAGTCGATCGAGTAGCGGGTCCAGGCCGGATGTTTCCTGCCGTGTCGCCTCGGCCTGGACCACCGTCATCGCCGCCTCGAGCTGACGCTTGCGGTTGACCAGCTCACTCAATGCCTTGACCCGGGTACCGATCCAGACAACGCGCGCATCCACCTTGTCCAGTTTTGCCTTGAGCAGTTTCAGACGCCTGGGCTGACTGAGAAGCTCCTGGTTGAGCATATTTATCTCGGAGCTCAGCGCTACATATCGGGTCTCCAGATTCCAACGCCTGGCCTGTGAGAAATCCGCGCCCTGATCAGCCAGGGGTGGAGACTTCAGCTCCGCGACGACCGTCTCCTGCTCCCGCCACGCCTCCCCGAGACGTCGGCTGATCGCTGTCGGCTGGTTCTGGTTATAGATCAGGCGCCGTTGGAAATCGGCACGCCGCGCGCTGACCGCGGCCAGGTCCGCTTGCTCCTTCTGCAGGACCTGCTCGATCTCCAGGCGGGGCGTCGCGAGCTCCACTCCGAGTGTCTCCAGCGATGGCGGAACGCTGACGTCTTGCAGCGCCGCTATCTGCGCTGGTGCGGCGTTGAACGCGTGGTCGAAGCTCGCCGCCGCATCTGCGTTCGAACTTGCCGTCTGCAGATTGCTCAACGCCTTGCGATAGAGCTCGACCAGCCCGCTGCGGACCTCGTCGGGGATTTTGGTGGTCGCCTCTACCTCGGCGATCTTGGATTCAAGGATCTCCGCCGTAACCAGGGTGGGGGGAGCGTAATTCTGCGCACCATCTGTCTCTGCGACGGCCGGTGACAGGAACGCAGCGAGACCAAGCACGCAGAAAAGCACAAAGCAGAATGGGGACAATCTCATGATTGCTTGCACGGTAACAGTACCTTCGCCATGGCATCTGGCCATCTCGCGTCATAAGAAATCGACGTTCTTCGACTGCCAGGATGCCTTCATATGGCAAAAAATGGCAAGCCGCATCGCGTTCGGGGCATTAGTCTCGTGTCTGAGTCTGAATAGTTTTCGGGGGCAACTGCACTGATCCTCCTGCCTGCCAACGTCGGGTCGGGGCTGGTCACCGCCAGCAGACAGGTAACAGCACCGAGCAAGCCGATGACTGCCTTCTATCCGCCCGAAGCCATCCGTTCGAGATTGATTGTTGCGTTGCTGCTTGCGCAGCCGTTGCAGACAATCCCCTGTTAGCGGTCGATATCTCAAGCCCGCGGGTAACCATGCAAAGTTTTCTGACCCTTACCGAAGCGGGTGCGTGAATGGGCCTCGGAGCAGACCCTGCCGTTTCCAGACTTTGTCGAAGAGCACTGTCGTTCAATCACCGACACCCTGGACTACCCGCCCTAAGGCCCCTGTCCGGAGACTCAATTCAGGGTTGCCGCGATCGCGGTAGCCAGCCTGCTAAGCAAAACCTTCTCGGCGCGGACCAATGCCTCATAGCCGTCTCCGGCGAGCGGCTCCGTGTCGGAAAACGCCTTCTCGGAAAGCAGCTTGACCTTGCTGGCATCTATCACAGCCCAGTAGGCGACCAGGGTGGCGTCACCATCTGCATTGCCATGCAACTGATCGACATGAATATCGATGCGTCGCTTCCAAGTCGACGCCCTGTATTTTTGACTGCCGATAGCCTGACCACTTGCTGTGGCTATTTCAGCGGCGAGAAAGCTGCGCAGGCTCTCGCGCAGGGGTTCAGCCCACTGGTGATGGCGGGCCATGCGCACCTCGCCATTGCTGGATTCCAACACGAGGCCGGGGGAGTCGATATAGGATGCGACCGTAAGGTCACCGATCCCGGTACTTGCCGGAGCCTTTCCCGCAATCTGGCCGGGCGCATCGGCGCGTAACAGGTACTGCGTGAGCTCCGGTGCCTTCCCGCCACAGCCGGCGGTCAACACGACGAGGATGGCGAGTAAGGCTTTCATTGGTTCTTGGCCCTCGGGATCGGGTCTGGTTCATTGCTCGCCGGCAACAGCAGGGAATTCGGTTTGTCGGACAACTGCCGGGTCAGGGTTTTCGTATTGTTCAGAGTCGCATCCAGCGATCTCAGCGAGGCGTTCAGGTTCTTGTACAGCTCGGCATTCCGGGAGAACCCGTCCAGCACAAAGCTCGCCTTCTGCAGCGTGGCGACCAGTTCGTCGGGCACCGCCTGGGTACCTGAACTGCTCAGCAAGGCGTCCGTGGAATCCAGCGCCGTCTTCAGCGAGGCCAAGGCGTCGTCGGCAGTCACCATGGCTTTGTTGGCACCGGCCACGGTTTCCTCCAGCGGCAGTGCGTTGAGCTTCTTCAACAGCTTGCTGACCTGGGTTTCCAGGCGATCCACGCCGGTCTCGATGGTCGGGATGGTCGCGTACTGCTCGAATTGACCCAGTTCAGCCGGTTCTTCGTCCGGGTAGTAGTCGACGCCGATCAGTTGTCGGCCGGTCAGCAGGTTGCCTGTCTGCAGGGTCGCCCGCATGCCGCGGCGGACACCCTGCTCGATGCTGGACCTGAGCGCGACCACCGAGTCCTCGCTGTCGGGAATCTCCAGGCGACCGGGTTCCAGATAGATCAGCACGGGGATGGGGTCGTCGTCACCCTTCAATCCCTGGGCAGCGAGTTCCTTTACAAGTACGCGCTCGACCCGACCGACCAGAATACCGCGGTATTCCACGGGTGCCCCAGGCACCAGACCTCGCAGCGACTGCCTGAAGGACACGACATAGTGTGCCCCGTGTTGATAGGGGTTCTCGAGAATCTCTTCATAGGAACCGTAGAGCGTGAATTCAGCATGGTCTGCTACCGGGTTTTGTGCCCCTACCCCGGGCGGCGTACCGAAGCTCACACCACCGAGCAAAATGGTCTCCACAGAACCTGTTTTGACTTTGATCCCGTCAGCGGAGGCATTGACAGAGATACCACTGATATCCCAGAACCGGGTACCGCTGTGGACCAGTTCGTGAAACGGTGCATCGATAAAGATGTCGTAGCGGACTTGTTTCCGCTTGGTATCGAATGCTGTCGCCTCGACACGCCCGACCTTGTAGCCCCGGTACAGCACCGCGTTACCGGTGCCGGTTGAGCCGGCGCGATCGCTGAACAGGGTCAGGCGCAGCCCGGGTGCGCCCACGGGTGTCAGGGGTGGCTCTTCCAATCCTACAAACGCTTTTCTTTTAGCTGCCGCCGAGCCGGGGGCCATTTCGATGTAGGCACCAGAAAGCAGGGTTCCGAGTCCCGATACGCCACCGGCACCCACACGCGCACGGACCACCCAGAACCGGGTGTCCTCGCGCAACAAGGGCCTTGCCTCCGGCTCCAGCTTGACGGTGGCGATCACACCCGACACGTCCGCTTTCAACACTACGTCTTCAACCAACCCAATCTCATGGCTGAGAATTCGGACCTTGGTCTTGCCGGCCTCGAGGCCTTCAGCAGTCTTGAACTCGATCGTGATCGTCGGTCCTTCGGTCATGGCCGTGTGGATAACCATCCATGCGCCGATCGCGACCGCCACCAGCGGGATGATCCAGACCCCGGAAAACTTCCGACCGCGGCTTACCGAGGGTTTGTTCTCACTCACTGCTGTCCTCCATCTGGTCCCAGATCAACCTGGGATCAAAACTCTCCGCCGCGACCATGGTTACCATCACGACACCGGCAAAGGCCAAGGCGGCACCGCCGGGGCGTATGACCAGCAAGCCGCCAAGTTGTACCAGGGCGACCAGGATCGCCACCACGAATACGTCCAGCATCGACCATTTACCGATGAACTCGGTGATCCGGTACAGCACCGTGCGTTGGCGCTGGTTGAGCGACCGACCGTGACTGACGCTCCAGCACAGATATAACATGACCAGCATCTTGCCCAACGGCACCATGACGCTGGCAATGAAGATGACCAGGGCGATAGGGATCGAGTCCAACTGGATCAGCAACACCACCCCACCCAGGATCGTGCTTTCGACCGACCGACCCAACTGGTCGGTGACCATGATCGGCAGAATGTTGGCCGGTATATATAGGACTATGGCGGTAATCAGCAGGGCCAGGGTGCGCTGCACGCTGGCCGGTTTGCGCAGATGCAGTGCTGTACCGCAACGTGGGCAATGATCCAGGTCCTTGCTGGCCAGCTTCAGGCACAGGTGACAGGATGCCAGGCCGTTTTCCGCGGCTGTTGCCCGGCCCTTCATGATCGGCTCGATGCCTCTATACGGCGCCAACACTGGAATCGATCCAGGTTGGACAGGGCCAGGGTAAACAGGATGCTGAAGGCGGCATAGGCCCAGAATGAGATATCGAGGACAACCGTCGCCATACCGGCGATCTTGACCAGGCTGACCAGCACGCCGATGAAGAACACCTCGACCATGCTCCAGTTCTGCAGGACAAAGATCAGGCGGCCCAGCGTGGGGAGAAAGGCATACTGCCGCTGCGTCATCAATGCGCCGATAAGGATCGCAATCAGGATCAGCAAGGCAGCCGGAATGAGGATGATGAAGGCAGCAACCAGGAAGGCCAGGTCCGGCATACCGTTGCGCCAGAGTTCCAACGCGGCCTGAGGCAATGTCATCAAGCTCTCCAGGCCGCTGGCCTTGAATTCCATGAACGGGAAGCTGCAGGCCAGCACCAGCAGGATAAGGCCAGAAACGGAGAACGCCATGACCCGGCTCAACTCGTCGGCGCGATAGCGGGTCAGGAAGTGGCCGCAGCGCGAGCAGCGGGCCGTTTCGCCATCCGCCAGGTCCGAGACATCGAACACAAGATCGCATGACGGGCAGGCAAGGCTCGCACCCCGCTCGCTTTCTCCAACTGTGCTTTCTGTGTCCAGAATCAGCTCCCTTGCTGTGCTCATCTCACCAGTGGCTCCATTGAAGAGCCGATCGCAGGCGTTCCCGATACTGCGTCATTTACCGGCCTCTACCGCTTAAGGCAGCGGCGGAAGCGGTGCCCCCGCTGATCATCCCGATCGACTGCAAAGGCACTGCCAGTCAACCTCTGTCCGCATCAGGCGAGCCCACCGGCGGATAATCGAGGGTGTCAGTAATCGACCGTCGATAGTCCTCGGCAAAATCCGGAAACGGCAGGGTCTGCGCCGAAGCCCATTCGCGTACCTGCTTCTCCGCTGCCTGCTGGCGCTCCAGGTCGAGACCACCGTCGCGGCCAAGATAGACCGTACTCGAGGGGAAGGCGAAACCGGTTCCGGCCTGTTCGACGAGCTTCTTGGCGCGCAGCAGGATGTCTTCCTGAATGGCGAGGAACTCATTGCGGGTCTTGGTTCTGATGTACGCGCGAATCGCAACGTTCAGCGAGAAATCTCCGAAGCCGACGAAGCGCACGCGCACCGGGTCGTCTATGGTGTGGATGGTACTGGGGTGCGCATGCAGGAGTTCGCGCAGACTGGCCAACAGGAAGCGCAGCTGGTCATCGGTGGTCTCGTAGCGCAGGCCGAGCGTGGCGGTCAGCAACATGCGGTCGCACCCATTGAAATTGATGATTTTCAGCTGGGCGAACTCGGCGTTTGGGATAGTGATCAGGCTGCGATCGAGATGCCGGATCTTGGTGGAACGCAGTCCGATCGACTCGATCCTGCCGATCGGTCGCCAGCCCGGCGTGACATCGTCGTCATAGCGACACAGATCGCCGACGCGGACCGGGCGGTCCGCAAACAGATTGAGCGCACCCATGAAGTTTTCCAGCGTGCTCTTGGCGGCAAGCGCGATCGCGATACCACCCACGCCTGCACCGGTAACCAGACCGGCGACCGGCACGCCGAGCTCATCCAGCATCCGGAAGACAAGTACGAATACCGCCAAGACACCGACGGTGCGGGCAACCAGTCGCAGCAGCGAAGCATCCAGGCTTTCGGGCTTGATGCGGGGCGAGGCAATAATCGTTTCGGCCACCTGGTTGGCGGTCAGCCACACGACCCAGACCAGCGTGATGCCATAGGACAGAAACGCCAACGACTGCAACAGTTCAGCGCCATTACCCGTCAAATGGATATGTACGCGTGCAAAATAAGCTATCAGTGGCAATAGAATGAGCAGGGTAAGGGGTGCGCTCATGTGGCGCAGGTATGAGCCGAAAGAGCCGTCGAACGTCTTTTTGCGCGACCATCGATAGACCACGATCAGGATGCCAAACCCAAACGCCAGCGCGACCGCCATGGCCAGCCATTTCCACAGCACCTGGCCCAACACTGCGGAGTTCGCCCAGTCTGGAAGCGACTCCACCCAGGCCATCGGGATCATCCAGCCGGTAATCAACTCGTTCAATCGATGCACGTCTTTTATGTGCACCCGGCTGACATAAGGCGATTCGCGCGCCATCTCATAGAAACGGCGTATGTTCTTTACCGTACCTGCGCTGAATCGGTATTCGCCGGCATAGGGGCCTTCGGCGACCCGCACGATGCTGATCTCGGTATGGGGTATGCGCCAGCGCGTCAATGGTTCAGGCGCATCCGGGGCGGCCTGATCTGAGGATATGTCGGGGATATCCGCAGGTTTCGGCAGCTGCTGACGGGCGATGACGTCCCAAAGCAGATAGAAGCTCTCGCTCGCCACCTGGCGACGGCTGGCAGGAGCAACCATGCTGAGGTCGAACAGGCGCTCCACCTTGTTGTCGATCTGCTCAAGGGCTTGCTGCGAGGCCCGGCTCGGCGAATCGCGGTAGGCCCCATACCGTTCAGCGGTCTCTTTTGTGAGCGCCAGGAAGCTCTGCATGGTCGCGCGCGGGCTCGAGGTATCGATCGGTAACAGGGGATTTGCTTCAACGGCGGTGCCTACGATCAACACAAGCAGCAACGCAAAGATCGCTCTCGAACAGATGGCTTCGGGCAAAGAAAAAGTAGTCATCGGCATGCTCGGTGGCTTTACCTGTCTGTTGGTGACGAACGGCCCCCCGGCGACGCGGACAGGCGGGAGGGTCAATACTATATCCCCGAAATAGCATTCAGGCTCAGGCTCCAGACTAAGGCCCCGAATACGGTTTCGCTTGCCATTTCACGCCACGCGAAAAGGTCGGGGCGGAGATCCTGGACTGCCGAATCAACCTAGTGGGCCATGCGGGAAGTTCGGTAACTCACAGCCAGCCCACAAGCCGGGTTGGCAAGGCACGCGAGCGCAGGACTGGCCATCGCCAATTCCAGCGAGTGTAACGCGGTCAACGTGGCTTGTGGACTGGCCCGGAGGGAGCGTCGCTGATGAGCCAATGTTGCGTTGCACCCCTTGGAAAGGGCCTGCCATTCCCTGCGGTGTGCGCCTTACCTTGGCTCATCAGCGGCGCTCTGTGAATAACCGAACTTCCCGCTTGGCCCACTAGGCCTTGCCGATGTGATTGCGCCGCGCTGCCCCGCATTACCCCCACAACGGGGGAAGCGTCACTACGCCGATGTGACAGACACTTGAAAAAGGGGAAAGTCAGGTCACCGCACGGCAGCGCAGACCCGGCAGCCTTGTTTCAAGGGGGGCTGAACCGCGCCCTGGCAGGTCAGGCAATGCCCGTTTGGAGGGAAAGCGCACATCATGATCCAGCAGACATCTCCGCATTCCCCCAACACCTACCGGATCGATGTCCAGGGCGACCTCGCTCCGTGGGAAGGTCGCCTGGGTGGGCTGCAGATGTCCAGCCGGCACGACCGTCGGTACGGTCAGGTGACGAGCCTGAGCGGGCCGATCCAGGACCAGGCCGAGTTGTTCGGCATCCTCAACACCATCTATGAACTGCACCTGCCGCTGTTACTCCTGAGCGCGCTACCCAGTCACATTCGCAGATGAAGATAACAACATAAATAGCTGATTATTAATCAATTTCGTGTCGATCTGAATACCTTTCAAGCGCCACCTGCCGTCCCCGGATCGGCGACCCTGCACGCAACCCCAGAAAACAATTCCCCCACTTCTCCCCCACGATGGGTGATGTGGCGCGAAGGGGCCAGCTCTACCCTGTATCCAGGCAATGACAGCGGGCAGTAAGTCTCGAAGGGCAACCGCTGCGTTTGCCGAAAGACACAACAATTCGTGCCGGACAGAGGGTCAATGTGATGAGCACCGCTTATGAGCCCGTACCGCTTTTAAGATGCCACTATCTGGACCTGGCCGTCAGTGCCTTTCGCGATCTGGGGCACGATGTAACATCCGAGCTGATTCAGTCCAGGTTGCCCGCCGAGTTACCGAAATGTCGCGGTGCATACGTCCCCGCCCTTCCAACCTTCGACTTCATCACCTCGACGGTGCAGCAGCACAACATCGAGGATTTCGGTTGCCTGGCCGGCGCGCAACTCAAGGTGAGTGACTTCGACGCAGCCGTGCGCCGGGAGCTGAACAAGGCCAGGACGCTGAGCGAGGCGTTGAACAGCTACTGCAGGCTGGTGAGCCGCGAACAGTCCCACGTACTTTGTCATGTCACGGAGCACATCAGCGGCGAGGCCCAGATCTACGGAACCGTGGGGCTGGGTCTTGGCCCGGATCAGCATGAGTACAGTGAATGGCTGTTGATCATGTCCCTGCTGGCGATCGTTCGCCACGCTGCAGGCAGCGACTGGCGCCCCAGTCAGGTCGCGTTTCAATCACAGCCCGCCTTTGGCAAGTCGGTCTGGAAGACCTTCCCGGGGACCCGCTTCGTCGTCAGCCAATGTGAGACCTGCGTAACGGTCCCGGCCGAAATCCTCAGTCTCGCCTGGCCCGATGGCAGAGAGACGGCAAAGACGCGGCCGATGCCTGCCGAACTGGCGTCGAGCCGTTGGGATTTCCCCAGTTCATTGCGTTCGGCGATTCGCCCCTATCTGGCCGATGGCTACCCGACAGTTGAGCTCGCTGCCGAGCTCGCCGGCATGAGCGTACGCACGCTGCAGCGCCGGCTGAATCAGTGCCGATCTCAGCTACTCAGACCTGATCAAACACCTGCGATTCGAGGTTGCCACCGATCTGTTGGCCGACCCCCGCAACACCGTGATCGATGCGGCCTGCGAGGTCGGCTTCTCGGATCCATCGCACTTCTCGCGCGCATTCCGGCAGATGGCTGGCGTCAGCCCGAGAGAGTTTCGCAGGCAGCGGCTGGCGGCCTGAGCCACGCAGCGTCATGCCCGCGCGCGCGCCTGGAGCCCCCAGTGCGCCGCCGCGCACACCCGCGACCCATCGGACCCGCGCAGCGACGTACCAGGGGCGCAGCCCCGGCTTGCACCGAATGGCCGGAAATTTCACAAGCGAATCGTTGATCTCATGATGCATTTTGGGAGGAGAGTAGACCAAGGGAATCTCACCCGCAGCCGCTCGCAGAACGGTCCATACATTGGGTCGAGTCCCCCCGGTCAGGAAATCAGAAATGCCGTTCGGCGAGATTTCTTGGCCTATGTCCGGCGACCAACCTATTGCAGTCGCCGCTGGGTCGAATCTCCACCGGCAGCTTTGGCCGAGGACTGGACTGTCGGCCAACATAGCGGAGCGACCGGTTCCTGATCAGTAACCCGCCATTCGCTCCTCCCGATTTTTCGTGGCTGCTATGTCTCTTCTTGGGTGATCTGAGACTATCAGGACGCTATCTTTCGGCTTGATTGAACGCCCGCTTTCGCCGGATCGGAGCTAGACTGAATCTGACACTGTCTGTCAGCTCAGATGTCGACTATTACAACTACCGTTATTACAACTACCGTTGTTACAACTACCGTTGCCCGGTAGTCCACTCGTCGATCATGTCAGCCCAGTCTTGCAACATCTCCGTACGCTGCTCTCGGTACTCGGCCTTGTTATAGATGGCCCTCACTCCCCTCTGCTCATGAGCGAGACACTTCTCGATCCAGTCCGTGTTGTAACCGGCCTCATGCAATAGCGTGCTGGCTGTCCGGCGAAGATCATGTGGGCCAAATTTAGCGAGCGACTCGCCGTCCTTCTGTGCAGCCTTATACGTCGAAGTTAGAACACGATTCAGCGTTGCGGCGCTCATAGGCAAATCCGAATCATACCGGGAGGGAAGCACGTACTCAGATCCACCTGCGAAGGTCTTCAGCGCGATAAAGATATCGAGGGCCTGGCGTGACAGGAATACCAGGTGCGGAGTTCTCCGTTTCATCCGTTCTTTGGGAATCGTCCAAAGCGCCTCGCTGAAATTGATCTCTGACCACGTCGCATTGGACAGCTCCGATTTCCTCACCATGGTCAGTAGCAGCAGCTTGATCGCAGCCCGGTATTGCGGTGATGTGCCTACCCGGTCCATGTACCGATACATCAGGCCGATCTCTACTGGTGCCAGCGCACGGTCGCGCGGCTCGAATCTGGCGATGGTGGTCGGTCGCACCATTTCTGCCGGATTCTCCACATTCTGCCCGCGCTCGATGGCCCAACGATAGACCTGCAACACCACTTCTCGGGCATGCACCGCCGTTGCTGGCGCTCCCCTGTCGACAATGGCGTCGGTCAATGCGCGCAGATCTTCATGCGTGATTTCGGTCAGCTTTTGACTTCCAAACCGCTTTTTCAGTTCGCGGGTGTATACCGACTTGCGCATGTCGCGCGTTGACTCAGCCATCTGATAGCCACGCAGCCATTTATCGGCCCATGCACCGAACGTCTCGGCATTCTTCACACGCTTCTTGTCGCGTGCCTTTTCCTTAGCCGGTGATTTCCCGGCCACGATCATCTTTTTTGCTTCGCTGAGTCGTTCACGTGCTTCTGCAAGCGTGACGCCACGCTTGCCATACCGGCCTATCGTCAACGTCTCCTGTCGATCGCTGATCGAGTAGTTGTATCTGAAGGAGATACCTCCCGCTGGGGTCACCGCCACATAGAGCCCATCGCGGTCGTTCACTTTGTAGAGTTTGTCCTGGGGCTTCAAATTGCGCAGCTTGGTATCGGTCAGCATGACAAGGGCCTCCCTGGGGCCAAAAATACCATGATTTTTTATGGCATGTTTTTATGATTTTTTTTATTGATTATCAATCACTTGGCGATTTTTAATACCATGAATGGCTTGTTTGACATGGCATGGTATTTTGTCGAAGCCCTGATCTTGATGGCAACGATACCATGATTTATACCATTGAAAAAGTTTGCTTGGCGGTGCCTGCCAGTGCCAGAAGGTGCCAGACAGAAACGAGTATATTCTAGTTAATACAATGAGTTATATGTTGTTTGATGCCTGCAGGTGCCAGCCAGTGCCAGACGTGGAATCATTCCCACTCGATCGTGGCCGGCGGCTTGCTCGATATGTCGTAGGCCACGCGTGACACACCGTTCACCTCGTTGATGATGCGGCTGGAAACCTTTTCCAGGAATTCGAACGGCAGATGCGCGAAGCTCGCGGTCATGAAATCGATGGTGGTCACGGCACGCAGGGTGATCACATACTCGTAGCGGCGTGCGTCACCGACGACACCGACCGACTTGATGGGCAGAAAGACCGCGAAGGCCTGACTGACCTCGTCGTAAAGATAGGCCTTGCGAAGTTCCTCGATGTAGATCGCATCTGCCTGGCGGAGCATGTCGGCGTACTCCTTGTTGACCTCGCCCAGGATGCGCACGCCAAGTCCCGGCCCCGGGAAAGGGTGGCGGTAGATCATCTCGGAGGGCAGACCCAGCTCTACCCCGACCCGCCGCACCTCGTCCTTGAAAAGCTCGCGCAGCGGTTCGACGAGTTGAAGTTTCATGTAGTCCGGCAGTCCACCGACATTGTGGTGTGACTTGATCACATGTGCCTTGCCCGAGGCGGCGCCGGCGGACTCGATCACGTCGGGGTAGATGGTGCCCTGCGCGAGGAAGGCGACGTCATCGAGCTTGGCCGCCTCCTCCTCGAAGATATCAATGAACAGGTTGCCGATGATCTTGCGCTTCTGTTCCGGATCTGCCACGCCCTTGAGGCCCTTGAGGAAGCGGTCCTCCGCATTCACCCGGATGACATTCACGCCCATGTGCTCTGCAAAGGTCGCCATCACCTGGTCACCCTCATGCAGCCGCAGGAGGCCGTTGTCGACGAAGATGCAGACCAGGCGGTCGCCCACTGCCCGGTGCAGCATCGCGGCCACCACCGACGAATCCACCCCGCCGGAAAGACCCAGGACGATGCGCCCGTCACCGATCTGTTCGCGCATGCCGTGAATGCCGTCATCGATAATGCTGCTTGGATTCCACAGCGCCTCGCACAGGCAGATCTCGAACAGGAAGCGCTCCAGGATGCGCCCGCCCTGGCGCGTGTGAGTCACCTCCGGATGAAACTGGAGGCCGTAAAAGGCCCGCGTCTCGTCCGCCATACCCGCCAGAGGGGCATTGTCGCTGGTACAGATCAGGCTGAACCCCGGCGGCAACTCCTCGACCCGGTCGCCGTGACTCATCCATACATCCAGAAGCCCCCAACCTTCCACGCTGGTGTGATCCTCGATGTCGCGCAGCAGGCGGGAATGCCCGTGTGCGCGCACCAGCGCGTAGCCGTACTCGTGCTTGTCCGACGTCGCGACGCGTCCACCCAGCTGGGCAGCCATGGTTTGCATGCCATAGCAGATGCCCAGGACCGGAATGCCCATCTCGAACACCTTCTGCGGTGCCCGCGGAGTATCCTCACCGGTCACTGTCTCAGGCCCGCCGGACAGGATGATCCCGCTCGGCTGCCGTGTCTCGAGCGCAGCCTCGCAGTTGTCATACGGCCAAATCTCGCAATACACGCCCGCCTCACGCACGCGGCGCGCGATCAGCTGGGTGTACTGCGACCCGAAGTCGATGATCAGGATCCGATAGGCGTGAATATCAGCAGTCATGTGAGTTTTTCCGAAAACGGCAAAAAAACGAAGGGCGCAAAGAACGCGGGAGGAGCCATAAGCTGGCGGTCCCGATGCCGTTCCCTGCACCCGGTTGTTGCTGGAACAGGCCGGGAACCTGCGAGGCAGAACATGGCAGGCCCGCAGGCTTCTAGTCGCGGCGGTAGTTCGGTGCTTCCTTGGTGATCTGCACGTCGTGCACGTGCGACTCGCGCATGCCGGCATTGGTCACCCGCATGAACTGGGGCTTGGTACGCATCTCCTCGAGCGTGGCGCAACCAGTGTATCCCATGCTGGAGCGGACGCCGCCGATCAGCTGGGTGATAACATTGATCAGTGGCCCCTTGTAGGGGACGCGTCCCTCGATGCCTTCCGGTACCAGCTTGTCCTTCTTGGTCTCTTCCTGGAAATAGCGGTCACTGGAGCCCTGCTGGCCACCCATGGCCCCAAGCGAACCCATGCCACGGTATGACTTGTAAGAACGCCCCTGGTAGATCTCCACCTCGCCCGGCGACTCGTCGGTACCGGCAAACAGCCCCCCGATCATGACCGAGTGTGCCCCGGCCACCAGGATCTTGGCGATATCGCCCGAGTAGCGCAGTCCCCCGTCTGCGATCACGGGCACACCGGTACCCGCCAGAGCCCTGACCACGTTATCAACTGCGGTCACCTGGGGCACCCCCACACCGGCCACGATACGGGTGGTACAGATCGAACCCGGGCCGATTCCGACCTTGACGCCGTCCGCGCCCGCCTCTACCAGGGCCAGACCGGCCTCGCCGGTGGCGATATTGCCCCCGATGACCTGGACATCGGGAAAGTTCTTCTTGATCCAGGCTACCCGGTTGAGCACGCCGATCGAGTGTCCATGGGCGGTGTCGACGGTAATCACGTCCACGCCGGCCTCGACCAGGAGTTCGACACGGATCTCGGTACCCTCACCGACACCCACGGCGGCGCCAACCCGCAGGCGCTCCTGCGAATCGCGGCAGGCATCCGGGAAATCGGTGGCCTTCTGGATGTCTTTGACGGTGATCAGCCCGCGCAGATCGAAATTATCGTTAACCACAAGGACCTTTTCGATCCGATGCTGGTGAAGCTTGGCGACCACCTCGTCACGGCTGGCCCCCTCGCGCACGGTCACCAGCCGGTCCTTCGGGGTCATGATGGAGCTGACCTTTTCGTCCAGATGGGTCTCGAAGCGCAGGTCGCGGCCGGTCACGATGCCGACCAGTTCACTGCCGTCCACCACCGGCACCCCGGAGATACTGTTCGAACGGGTGAGTTCCAGCACCTCGCCCACGCTTGTGTGCGGTGAAACCGTGATCGGGTCGTGGATGACACCGCTTTCATAGCGTTTGACCGTCCGAACCTGGGCGGCCTGCTGGGCAGCGGTCATGTTCTTGTGCACCATGCCGATACCGCCGGCGAGGGCCATCGCGATCGCCAGACGCCCCTCGGTAACCGTGTCCATCGCGGCAGAAACCAATGGGATGTTGAGATCGATCTCGCGAGTGAGCCTGGTCGCCAGGCTCACTTCTTTCGGCATCACCTCGGATCGCGCCGGCACCAGTAGCACGTCGTCGAAAGTCAGGGCTTCTTGGTCTTGGGCAAGGCGCATGGGCGTTTCCAGAGTGGGAATGAAGGTAAGCCGGGCATTATAGGATTTGACGCAAACCCGGTAAACTGGGTAGCCTGCTTTTTGCCAACCGCGCCGCTGGAAACCCCGCGGCCAACGCCATGCCATAACTCGCGCAGTACGACGAAAGCGCAAGCCCGTTCATCAGGAAGAACAACCACGGCAAGGGCTCGGGGCAACCATCGATCGTGGAGCTTGCATGACAGCGTCTGCCCAGAATTCGCGCGACGTCTTTTCTGTCAGTCGCCTCAACGCGGAGGTGCGAGCGGTACTGGAGGGTAGCTTTCCGCTTGTTTGGGTGGAAGGTGAAATCTCCAACCTGGCGACGCCCCGATCCGGCCACCTGTATTTCAGCCTCAAAGACCCTCATGCCCAGGTGCGCTGTGCCCTGTTTCGGGCTAAAAGACAGCTGCTGCGCTTCGAGCCGGCCAATGGCACCCAGGTCCTGGCGCGCGCACGTATCAGCTTCTACGAGCCGCGCGGCGACTTCCAGCTCATCGTCGAACACCTGGAACCCGCCGGCGCCGGCTCGGCGCAGCGTGAATACGAACTGCTGAAGACCAGACTGCAGGCCGAGGGATTGTTCGACAGTGCGCGCAAGAGGCCCTTGCCGGCCTTCCCGCTGCGGCTCGGGGTCATCACCTCGCCGTCGGGCGCCGCTGTCCGTGACGTGCTCCAGGTCCTGAGAAGAAGGTCCCCGCAACTCGCCGTGACCATCTTTCCGGCACAGGTCCAGGGCAAGGACGCGGCAGGAGAACTCCTGCAGGCCCTGACGATCGCCCTGCAGCGCGGCGACTGCGATGTCCTGCTGCTGACACGTGGGGGCGGATCGATCGAGGATCTCGCCGCATTCAACGATGAGCGGCTGGCGCGCGCGATCGCGTCTGCCGATATCCCCGTCGTCAGCGCCGTCGGACACGAGACCGATTTCACCATCAGCGATTTCGTCGCTGACCGCAGGGCACCCACACCCTCCGCCGCCGCCGAACTGATCAGCCCCGACGCCACGACACTCTTGCAGACCGTCCTCACGCAGTCGCAACGCCTGCGGGCGTCCCTGCAGCGGCGCCTGGTGACCGAAAATCGGCATCTCGAACGCCTGAAGGGCCGCATGCAGCGGGCCGCGCCCGCCAGCCGCCTGCGCCAGCAACAGCAGCGCCTGGATGGCCTGGATCTGCGCATGCTGCGCAGCATGGACGCCGGCTTGGCGAGAAGGCGTCAACGGATCGACATGCTGTCACGGCGGTTGCACGGCCAAAGCCCCGCGCGCCGACTGCAGGGTCTGCAACAGCGATTCGCCGGCCTGCCCGAGCGCCTGCGTCAGGCATGGGATCACGAACACCGTCGCCACGGGGACCGTTTGGCCGCAACGGCACGGCAACTGCACGCGGTGAGCCCGCTCGCGACCATGCAAAGGGGTTACTCGGTATTGCGCTGGCCGGGTGGCGGTGTCGTCACCCGGTCCGCTCAGGTCACGGATGGCGAACGTCTCGAAGCCCTGCTCGCCGACGGTCGCCTGGAATTGAGCGTGGACAGGGTGTTGCCCGCGGCGGCGGTTGCCGACGGGCTCGGCGAAGAGTGAGCCTTCGCCGTGGGTACTACTTCTTTTTTTTCACGAACTTCATCATCCGGCCACGCTTTTTCTCCTGCCGGTCCGTCAGCTTGTTGCGTTGGCCGGCATAGGGGTTTTTCCCCGTCTTGAATTCGATGCGTAACGGCGTACCGCGCAGATTGAAAACACCGCGATACCGGTTCATGAGATAGCGCTTGTAGCTCGCCGGCACCTCGGCGGTCTGATTGCCGTGCACGATGATGATCGGTGGGTTCCGGCCGCCCTGGTGCGCATACCGCAACTTGATCCGCCTCCCATGGACCAGCGGTGGCTGATGTTCGGCGACGGCATCTTCCAGTATGCGGGTCAGTTCAGGCGTCTTGAGATCGCAGGTCGCCGCCTGGTAGGCCGCATCCACTGCCGCCAGCAGATGGCCGACGCCGCTGCCATGCAGGGCCGAGATGAAACGCCAGTCAGCGAAATCGAGAAACGGCAGTCGCCGCTGCATCTCGCTCTTCACCCGCTGGCGCTCGTCGCCGCTAAGGCCGTCCCACTTGTTTATGACCACGACCAGTGCACGTCCGCTGTCGACCACGTGGCCAGCCAGCCCGGCATCCTGGTCCGAGATCCCCTGCTTCGCATCCAGTACCAGCAGGACCACGTTCGCCTGCTCCATCGACTGCAGCGCCTTGATGACACTGAACTTCTCGACCGTCTCGCTGATTCGGGCACGTCGCCTGACACCTGCGGTATCGATCAGGGTGTAACGCCTGCCGTTGCTCTCGAACGGGATATAGATGCTGTCCCGGGTCGTGCCCGGTTGGTCGAATGCGACCACCCGGTCTTCACCGAGCAGGCGATTGACCAGGGTTGATTTCCCGACATTGGGGCGGCCGATCACGGCGATCTGTATGCCCTGGTCGGACTCGGGACCTTCGTCGCCTTCGGGCGGCGGCAGCGTCTCCAGCACGCCATCGATCAGACCATGTACGCCGCGACCATGCGCCGCCGCAATGGGCACCGGTTTTCCCAGTCCGAGGGAAAAGAAATCACCGCTTGCGGCATCGTAATCCAGGCTCTCGGTCTTGTTGACCACCGCCGTGATCGGTTTGCCTGTGCGCCGCAATCCCTCGGCGATGATCTGATCCCCGGCAGTCAGGCCATCGCGCCCGTCCAGGATGAAGAAGACCATGTCCGCCTCGCCTATAGCGAGCTGCACCTGGCGCTCCATCAACATCTCAACCCCCTTCCCGTCGCCGCTAAGGCCGCCCGTGTCGACGACCACATAGGGCCTCGCACCCAGGCGCCCGACACCATACTTGCGGTCGCGGGTCAGTCCCGGCTGGTCGGCAACCAGGGCGTCGCGCGAACGCGTGAGTCGGTTGAAAAGCGTGGACTTCCCGACATTGGGACGCCCGACCAGGGCGATGACCGGCAGCATGCTACGGCAGGCGCACGGCGGCCAGCTCGCCGTCATCACCCAGGGCATACAGGACACCGTCGACCACCTGAAGGCCGGTCGAAATAGACTCGCTCGCGAGGCGTGTGCGTGCAATCAGGCTGCCGTCGTCGTGGTTCAGCCAATGCAGATAGCCTTCGAAATCACCGACCACGACAAAGTCACGGACGACCACCACATTCGACAATCTGCGATTCTTGAGTGCATCCTGGCTCCAGCGGGCCGCCCCCGACTGAAGTTCCAGCCCCCATACCACGCCGTCTGCATCGCTGACATAGAGCCCCTGACGGTCGGCCGCCATGCGGCTATAGGTGGACATCTTGCGTCGCCAGCCCACACGCCCGCTACTTTCCTCGATGGCGGCAACCTCCCCCTGATAGGTCGCAACGAATATGCCCCCACCGAGCACGATGGGCTCGCCGTCGATATCCGCCATGCGCTCCAACTCGGAGCGCCCACTCGCAATGGTCACGTTCAGATCCCACAACAGGCTACCGTTGTCGATCCTCAGGGCCACCAGTTTGCCACCCGCCATGCCGACGTAGACCGCACCACCGGCAACAACCGGTGAACCGCTGCCACGCAAGGTGAGGGTCGGCACCTCGCGTTCATAGCGCCAGCGCTCATTGCCATTGGTCGCCTCGAGCCCGAAAATTTTGCCGTCGTTGGCATGCACGATCACCACGCCGTTACTCGCCGCTGGCGTAGACAACACCTCACTGGACACGGTCACCCGCCATCTCTCTTCACCGTTTTCGGCACTCAGGGCGATGATCTCGGCATCGCTGGTGCCGATCAGCACCAGGCCTTCGCCCACACCCGGCCCGCCGGAGGCCGGAACCTCCAGATCCACCTGCCAGCGGCGACTGCCTGACGCCGCATCCAGCGCCTGCACCAAGCCCTCCGCATCGGTGACATATACGGTGCCCCCGACAATGCGCGGCTCCAGGCTGAGACGCTGATCGTCGGTGCCTGAACCGACGTCTTGTGACCAGATGGTCTGCGGTTGAACGCCGTTCTGTAACTCGACCAGCTCCGCCGGCTCCACGACCTGCGGGCTCCCCAACCACTCGGTGGGATCTGCAAAGGTGCCGCACCCGCCCAAAAACGCTACGGGCAATATCAGAGACAGACGTCGCATCATTGTTTCCTCAGGAAGTCGGGGTCTGGCCGCCGACATCAACCAGTTTCATACGCAGCAGACTCTCATCATCGACGCCCTTGGCCAGGGCCTCCCGGTAGGCCTCGCGGGCCGCTTCATCGTTGCCCCGGACACGCTCGAAGTCACCACGCAACACCGCGAACTCACCCGCAAAGGCCGGCATGGGTGTGGCACCCAGCAGAGTCTGCAGCGCATCCAACTCGTTCATGTCCAGCAGCAGCTGACCCAGGCGCAGGCGTGCCAGCTCACGGATCGATGCATCCGGCGCGGAATCGCTGACCCACTGCAGATGGTTGCGTGCCGCCGCCTTTTCGCCACCCTGATAAGACAACCTGGCCAGCTCCAGAGCGGCAAAACCCGCATAGGCCGTGCCGCCGAACTCACCGATCAGCCGTTTGCCGTCTTCGATCGCCTTGTCGGTCTGCCCGGTTTGCACCGCCTGACGCATACCATCGAAATAAGCCGATGCGGCCTCCCCCTGGCTGCGCTCATAACCCTGCCAGCCCTTCCAGCCACCGATGATCGCGAAACCAAGCACGATACCGCCGATGACGGATTTGCCATTATCTTTCCACCACTTCTTGATGGCCTCGACCTGTTCCTCTTCGGTCTGGTATGTACTCATGTCTGCAAACTCCGCAAAAAAGTCGAACCCGTTTCGTTTCAGCCGTCAAACCGGCGGCTCAGCGCGTCGATCAGATCGTCACGCGCGACCGATATCTGCTCCTCGTCGGAACGCAGGGACTTCAGCACCACGGTCCCGCCGGCAATCTCGGTATCGCCGAGGACCAGTGCAAACAGGGCCCCGCTGCGATCGGCCCTTTTGAACTGCGCCTTGATGCTGCCTCCGCCACAATTGCTGACCACCTCGATCCCGGGCAGGGCATCTCTCAGTTCTTCAGCCATTGTCAGGCCCTCGCGCACCGCAGCATCACCCAGCAACACCAGATAGATATCCACCGCGGCTTCGGCTGCCCCGGGATTGACCTCTTCCAGCACCGCAACCAGGCGCTCCAGACCCATCGCAAACCCGACCGCCGGTACCGGCCTGCCACCCAGTTGTTCCACCAGACCGTCATAGCGACCACCGGCACAAACCGTACCCTGCGCGCCCAGCCGGTTTGTGACCCACTCGAACACGGTGCGGGAATAGTAATCGAGTCCGCGCACCAGCCGTGGATTGATCACGTATCGCACGCCGACACTCTCGAGAATTTCGCAGACGAATCCAAGGTGCAACCGCGATTCCTCTCCGAGGTGATCCATGAGGCTGGGTGCGCCGTCCAGCGTCTCCCGCATGCCCGGATTCTTGCTGTCCAGGATACGCAGGGGATTGGTAGCCAGACGCCGCCTGCTGTCCTCATCCAGCGAATCGGCGTGGGCCTCGAAATAGCCAACCAGTTCATCACGGTAGGCCGCGCGCTCTTCCTGTGTACCCAAAGTATTCAGCTGCAGTTCCAGCCCCTCGATACCCAGCGCCTCCCAGATACGCGCGGTGACCAGGATCACCTCGGCATCGATGTCGGGCCCGCTCATTCCGTAGGCCTCGACGCCTATCTGGTGGAACTGCCGGTAACGGCCCTTCTGTGGCCGTTCGTGGCGGAACATCGGACCCTGGTACCAGAGGCGCTGGGTCTGATTGTGCAGCAAACCGTTCTCCATAGCGGCACGCACACAGCCGGCCGTGCCCTCGGGGCGCAGCGTCAGGCTGTCGCCATTGCGGTCGTCGAAGGTATACATCTCCTTCTCGACGATATCGGTCACCTCACCGATCGAGCGCTTGAACAGCTCGGTCATCTCCAGTATGGGCATGCGGATCTCCCGGTAGCCGTAGGATGCCAGCACGGCCGCAACTCGACCCTCCAGAAACTGCCACAGGGGGGTCTGTTGGGGGAGCACGTCGCGCATGCCGCGAATTGCCTGGATACTTTTTGCCATTGGGGACGTCTTGTTCAAAAAAACCAAAGCCCCGCAATGCGGGGCGCAATGTGGAACGGGTCGGCGCCGGTTGCTCAGGGATCGAGCGTAAAGCGCGCCACATTACCTTTCGCATAAGGCGCCAGATCGAAGGGCTCGCCGTTCACGGTAATCGACACTGCCTGGGCATTGCCGATGACCATTTTATACGGGGGCTGGCCACCCAGCACCTTGCGCGAACCCTTGGACACCTCACCGAACAGCTTGAACTTGCGTTCGCTGTCACGCACGTCCACCCAGCTCGGGGCGTTGAAGGTGATCACGACCTGCTTGCTACCGTCCACAACGGGCGCACCTTCGCCGTCACGTCCGGCTGAATCGGCCGATGTCGCATCCGCCGGCAACTGCGCCGGCGCCGACGCAGGGGGGGCCTGCGGCACGAGGGCCGAAGCGGTCTCTTGCGTCGAACCCGGCGGTTTGGTCGATGACGGTTCACTCTCGCCCGCACCGGAACTGGCAGGCGGCAGGGCAAGCGAATCCGTTGCCCCCCTCGCAGACGGCTGCTGATCGGATGCCGGCGATGGTGCCGGCAGACGCAGGCCACCCTCCTGCGGGACGACGGCATTGTCCGGTGGCGGCTCCAGGGCACCCATGTCTTCCGACGCCGTGCCTACCGAAAACTTAAGGCCGTCCACCACGTTGCTTGCACGGATCTGTTGCGGCACGATCTCGTCGAGATAACCTCGCCACCACATCAGGAACAGGGCGATCAGACCGATGGCCATCAACCAGGTCATGGCCCCCGCCCAGCCGCGGCTGGGCCCGCCATCGGCCGGCAGTGTCGGGGATTCCTTGACCATAGAATGCAGGGCCCCGTCATCGGGCCATTTCTCGTCAAACTGGCGCAGTATGGATTCGACCGGCATGCCGACGATCCTGGCGTAGTTTCTGAGGTAGCCGCGCGCGAACACGCGTGCACCGACATTGTGATAGTCATCCGCCTCCAGCGCCTCCACGACCAGAATCGTGAGGTGCAGCTCGCTGGCAATCTTCGCCAGGTCATAGCCCATCGACAGGCGCGCGGCGCGCAAGCGCTCACCCGGCCCCGGTGAAAACAGTTCTGCCACGTTGTTACTTGATTGATCCGACATTACGGCGCTCATAGCTCACTCAATCGTTTTAAGGTATTTGGCCTGCTCGGAATCCGGGTACATTGCCCTCAGCTTCAGCGAGTAGCTCGCCATCTGATTCTTGTCGCCCAACTGATACTCCGTCTGCACACCAAGCCACAGGCTTTCCGCGGTTTGCGGCGCCACTTCGGCGTATCTTTGGAGATAGGCGCGTGCCGAAAGATAGTTTGCATCCGCATAACTCAACCTCGCCATGCCCAACAGGCTCGGCGCGAAGCGCGAATTGAGGCCCAGCGCCTCGCGATAGTCCTGCTCCGCACGTGCAGTGTCCCCCGCCTTCTCCGCACACCACCCCGCGTTGCTCCAGGCAATCCAGGGCGTAGAGTACAGCGGATTCGACAATGCGCGCTGAAAATAAGGATCCGACTCTTTGTAACGCCCCTGCTCACACAGGAAAGAACCAAAGGCGTTGAGGGCCACCGGGTTGCGGCTGTCCAGGGACACTGCCCGCTGGTAAGAGGCCTCGGCCGACCCGGTCTCACCCAGACGCTGATACACCAGGGCAAGCATGTAGTGCGCATTACTCAGCTGCGGATCGACGATGACCGCTTTTTTTGCATTCATGAACGCATCGGTAAGCCGGCCGTCGCGCAGATAGGCACCCGACAGGTCGATATAGACATCTGCGGGACTCGGTCGCGCCAGCGGAGAACCGATGTTACCGGTGGCATCGGGATCGCCGCCATCGTCCCGCAAGGTTTTCTGTGCGCAGCCCGCTGCCAGAAGCACCACAAGAATCAGGGCCAGCATCCTGAACTGCAAACCCGTCATGGTCGATGCTCCTGCACGATCGGTATCCTCTTGAGGTGGCGTCGACTGCGATCGTTCACCTTGCCCACGAGTTGGCCGCAGGCTGCGTCGATATCGTCACCACGGGTCTTTCGGGTCATGGCCATGATCCCGGCACGCTTCAGCCTCTGTCGGAAAGTCTCCACCCGATCGGCGGGTGAAGTCCTGTAAACGGTACCCGGGAACGGATTGAAGGGGATGAGATTCACCTTCGACGGCACCCCTTCGAGCAGTCGGATCAGTGCTTTGGCGTGCGCAATCGAATCGTTCACGCCGTCAAGCATGACATATTCCCAGGTAATTTTGCGTCGCCGGTCGCTTTCGACGTATCTCTTGCACGCCGGAATCAACTGTTCGAGCGGGTACTTTCGGTTGATCGGGACCAACTGGTCGCGCAACGCATTGTCGGGCGCATGCAGGGAGACGGCAAGGCTGACCTCGCTCACCTCGCGCAGCCGTTCCAGCGCGGGAACGATTCCAGAGGTGCTGATGGTAACCCGGACCTTCGAGATCATGTACGCCAGATCTTCCTGCATGAGTTCCATTGCCGGCACCACGTTATCGAAATTCGCCAGCGGCTCCCCCATGCCCATCATCACCACATTGGTCGGCGGCCGCCCCAGCTCGCGGGTCGCCAGCCAGACCTGGCCGATGATCTCGGCCGCGCTCAGGTTCCGATTGAACCCCTGCTGTGCCGTCGAGCAAAACGAGCAGTCCAGGGCGCAACCCACCTGCGAAGAGACACAGATGGTACTTCGGCTCTGCTCGGGGATATAGACGGTCTCGATATGCTGACCGTCCGCAAGTTCAAGCACCCATTTGACGGTGCCATCGCTCGCCGGCTGGGCCAGTGCGATCCTGGGTACCAGAATTTCGGCCTCGTGCTTGAGCTGATCCCGCAGTCTCTGCGGCACATCCGTCATCTCATCAAAATCGACCACCCCGTGCTTGTGAATCCATTTCAGGACATTGCGGCCATGAAAGGCCTTTGCACCCAGGCGGACAAAGTAGGCTTCCATGCCCGCTTTGGTCAGGCCAAGCAAATTCGTTTTGGGTGACTCGCTCACGGTCGATCCATTCAGCGTGTGCGCTCGCACAAACCGTCCGGAAAGAAGAACGCAATCTCGACAGCCGCCGTATCCGGGCCGTCCGAGCCATGCACAGCATTCTCGTCAACGGTTTGCGCATGGTCGGCGCGTATGGTGCCCGGGGCGGCATCCTTCGGATTGGTTGCACCCATGAGCTCACGGTTCTTTGCAATCGCGTCTTCTCCCTCGAGGACCTGCACCATGACCGGGCCGGATGTCATGAAATCGATCAGATCCTTGTAGAACGGACGCGTTTTGTGCACGGCATAGAACTCACCGGCCTGCTCGCGTGAGAGGTGCAGCATGCGTGCGGCGACGATGCGAAGGCCCGCTTTCTCGAAACGGTTATAGATGTCGCCAATGACGTTTTTTGCCACAGCATCAGGCTTGATGATGGAAATAGTACGTTCTACAGCCATGGAAAACTCCAAATAAGATCAAATATCAAAAAACTCTCCCGCGCATCCTGGCGATGCCGCGAAGAAACTTGTCCGGATGTATCAAGCACGCGTCAACGGGCCGTTTTGTGTCGCATCGGGGCAACGATGCGAAACGACCGCCTGAGTAAAAGATTTTCTCTTTTAAAACCGCAGCTTAGTTTACCTTCAGACCGATGGTGATGCCAAGTACGGCGATCAGGAGAGTTGCCTTCGGACATCGATCACATCGGGTATCTGTGCCAGACGATCGATCACCCGGCTGAGCTGGCCCATGTCCGCCACTTCGGCGGTGATGCGCATACTGGCGCGTTCGTTGCGGCGATCGGACTGACTGCTGACCCCGAGTACGTCGATCTCGGCGTTGGCAAATACCGATGAGATATCCCTCAGCAGGCCCTTGCGGTCACCCGCCAGGACATGGATGTCGACCAGAAAACGCGAGTCCTGCTGGCTGTCCGCCCAAGCCACCTCAACCAGGCGCGCACGGTTTTGTTCATCCATCTTGCGGACCACGGCGCAATCCTTTCTGTGAACGGTCACGCCCCGCCCCCTCGTGATGTAGCCGATGATCTCGTCGTAGGGCACCGGTTTGCAGCACTTGGCGGTCTGGGTCATGAGGTCACCGATCCCCTCGACGACCACCTGGCCGGCACCGCCCGCGGCCCGTGACGGTGCGCGGCGCTTGAGCTTCTCGGGGATGGCCAGGTCGGCCCTTCCGGCTGCATCACGCTGCACGCGCTCCATCTGACTGTTGGCGACCTGGATCGCCGAAAGTTCCCCGCGCCCGATCGCTGCCAGAAGATCGTCGCTGCCCTTGAAATTGAACCGCGCCGCCAGTTTTTCCAGATCGGGCTTCGGCACACTCAGCCGCGCCACCTCGCGCTCCAGGCTGCCCCGACCGATCATCACATGCTGGTCGTGGTCCTGCTGCTTGAACCACTGCCTGATGCGGTTACGTGCACGGCTGGTCGTCAGGTAACCCGAGTGGGGGTTGAGCCAGTCTCGACTCGGTCCACCCTGTTTGGCGGTCAGGATTTCCACCTTCTGTCCGCTCTTGAGCGGTTGCGCCAAGGGCGCGATATGTCCATCGACCTTGGCCCCGCGACAGCGGTGCCCGACCGATGTGTGGATCGCATAGGCAAAATCCAGCGCGGTCGCCCCGTTCGGCAGTTCCACCACCCTGCCCTGCGGCGACAACACGTAGATCCGACGCGTCTCGAACTCGGTGTCGTCGTCGTACGACTCGCGCGGCTGGCTGTCCTCGTCCTGCTGCTCGAGCCAGCGCCGCATCCATTCGATTCGGCGTTCGAGTTCGTTATCCTGCTCAGTGCTCTCCTTGTAACGCCAGTGCGCCGCCACGCCGCGTTCGGCCTGTTCGTGCATTTCGTGGGTACGCACCTGGATCTCGAGCGGCTTGCCGTCATCACCCACCACCGCCGTATGCAGGGAACGGTAACCGTTCGGCTTGGGGTGGGCCATGTAGTCGTCGAACTCGCCCGGCACCGGTCGCCACAGGCTGTGCACGATGCCCAGGACCTCGTAACACTGCGGCACCGTATCGACCAGCGCCCTCACCGCACGCACATCGAATACCTGCTCGAAATCCACGCGTTTGCGCTTCATCTTCTTCCAGATGCTGAAGATATGCTTGGGTCGCCCGGACAGCTCGACCGCAATCCCGGACTCGGCACAGGCCGCACCCAGGCGCTTGATCACGTCGGCGACAAAGGCTTCGCGCTCACGCCGCTTGCCGTCGAGCTGCTTGGCCAGACTGACGTATTGCTCGGGCTCGAGGCAACGCAGGCACAGGTCCTCGAGCTCCCATTTCAGTTGCCAGACGCCCAAGCGGTTGGCCAACGGTGCATGCACCAGCTGGGTCTCGCGCGCCAACCGGTGCTGTACGTCGGCCGGCAGACGCTTGAGGCGCCGCATCAGCTGCAGACGTTTCGACAGTACGACCAGGATGGCGCGCACGTCGTTGGCGATACCGAGCAGCATGCGGCGCAGGCTCTCGACCTCGCGCTCGTCGACGTTTTCCGAACCGCTGGCCGACAGTTCGCGAATCCGCGACACCTGCTCCACCATCGCAGCGACTGCGGGTCCAAAACGCTGCTCAATATGGGCGCGATCGTAGCCCGGATGCCCCGGCTGCTCGGACAGCATGGCCGCAAGCAGGGGTTCGATATCGAGCTTCAGGCTGTCCAGGGTGTCGACGGTATGAAGCAGCGAGAGGAACAGGTTGAAGCCGTCGGCCGCATGCTCATCCTGGTGTGCGGCGCGCGCGATTGCCACCGCCTCGCGTAGCAGCGCCATGTCCTTCTCGGGCCGGCGCCGGCCAAGCCCGGTCAGCCATGCCTGCACCTGCGCTTCGCTGGCAGTGCCGTCTTTGGGCAAGGTGGTAACGAGCGATACCATAGGGGCCTGAATAAATCCTGTTGAGGCAGCGAATATTTAGCGGTTCAATTCCCGCCGGGGCGGTTCAGTCAAGCACATGACTGATCAGGCCGTCGGCGAGTTTCGGTTCGAACCAGGTGGACTTGGGAGGCATGACCTCACCGGCGTCTGCAACATCCATCAGGGCATGCATGCCGGTCGGATAGAGCGCGAAGGCCACCGCCCAGTCGCCGCTGTCGACGCGCTTTTGCAGCCCCTCCATGCCTCGGATGCCACCGACGAAGTCGATCCGGTCGTCTCGGCGTGGATCGCTGATATCGAGAACCGGTTCGATCAGGTTGTCCTGCAGCAGGCTGACATCCAGTCGCGCGACCGGATCGTCGGCAGGGATGCGCCCATTTTTGATAGCCAGGCGATACCATTGACCCGCGAGGTACATCCCGAATTCGCCGGAGCGGGTCGGCTTGAACGCCTCGCCGCGCGCCTCGACGTCAAACGCGGCACCGACCTTCGTCAGAAAGTCCACGACGCCGTAACCATTCAGATCACGCACCACCCGGTTGTAGTCCAGGATCTGCATCTGGTCATGTGGGAAAATGACACTCAGGAAATAATTGTAGCTTTCCTCTCCCGTGTGGGCCGGGTTTGCCTGGCGCCGTGCATTGCCGACCCGCGATCCCGCGGCCGAACGGTGATGACCGTCCGCGACATAGATCGCCGGCATGGCATCAAAGGCCGCAGTCAGCGTGACGATCTCATCTTTTCCGGCGATCTTCCAGATCTCGTGACGGACGCCGTCGCGCTCGGCCGTCACATCGACATCGGCCGGACTTGCAGACACCTCTCGCAACAACCCGTCGACCACCGGGTCGGCCCGATAAACCAGGAACACAGGGCCGGTCTGCGCATTCAGGGTATCAATCTGCCGCACCCGGTCATCTTCCTTTACCGGCCGCGTGAACTCGTGCTTTTTGATCCGGCCCTGATCATAGGCCTCGACCGAGGCAGCGGCAACGATGCCCGTCTGCACGTGTACACCCATGGTGAGGCGGTACGCGTAATAACAGGGACTTTCATCGCGCACCAGGACACCTTCGGCGATCATGCGGTCCAGGTTCTCCCGGCCCTTCGCATAGACGGCGGGATCGTAGGGATCGGTCGAGTCGGGCAGATCGATCTCAGGCCGCGAGATGTGCAGAAAACTCCACGGGCGCTGTTTTGCGAGGGCCTTGGCCTCTGCGCGATCGACGACATCGTACGGCGGGGCCACGACATCGGCGGATCGCCCGTCGACGGGGCGCAGGCCGCGCAAGGGTTTGATCAGGGACATACATCCTCCTGGAATATGGCGTGTGTGTCGTTCGCCACCGCATCAGCCGACGAACAGCTCTCAGTCGAAGGCAGTGACCACGACCGACTCACTCACGTTCCTCGATCCATGCCGCCTGGATGGCCTCGAGGATCTTTTCGCCGCAGTGTTCCTTTGCATCGTCGAAATCCGGCAGGGCCATCACCCAACCCATCAAATCGACGAAATTGACCTGGGTCGGATCCACGTCAGGGTGTGCCTCATCCAGCTCGATGGCGATGTCGAGAACGTCGATCCACTTGAGGCTCATTCGAATTTCTCCGCGATCTCTAGTGATTTTCACTGGCATGGTTGATCGTGTATTTCGGTATCTCCACCACGAGGTCCTCGTCGCCGACCAGGGCCTGGCAGCTCAAGCGAGACTCGGGCTCCAGCCCCCAGGCCTTGTCAAGCAGATCGTCTTCTTCCTCGCTGGACTCGGCCAGCGAATCGAAGCCTTCGCGCACGATCACGTGGCAGGTCGTGCAGGCACAGGATTTCTCGCACGCATGCTCGATCTCGATATCGTGCGCCAGTGCCGCATCGCATATGGTCTGACCCGGTTCCGCCTCGAACGCGGCACCTTCGGGGCAGATCTCGGCATGCGGAAGAATAATGATTTGGGGCATGTGCTTCAATCGGCCTCCGGGCCATCCTCGCGCGTGAACTCGTCGACCCGGTGGCCGGCCATGGCCTTTCGGATACCACTGTTCATGCGTCGTTCAACATAGAACTCGCAGTCTTTCTCCAACTGCCTGATCGCTGCCTCAACCTCGCCCGGATCCTGCGAATCCCTGGCCGTGACGCTCAGCCGCTCCAGTGCCTGCTCCAAGTCTGCGCGTTCTGCCGCCGACAGCAGCTCGTCGCCGTCGCCGGCCAACGCGGCGTTCAACGCCTCGATCACCCGCCGTGCCTCGACCCGTTCCTCGACCAGGCGCCGCAGGTCCATATCGTCACGCGCATGATCCACCGAGGCCTGCAACATCCCGGTGATCTCGTCATCGGTAAGACCGTAGGACGGCTTCACCTCGATACTCGCCGAAACGCCCGATGTCTGCTCTCTCGCCTCGACCTGCAGCAGGCCGTCCGCATCCACCGAGAACGTCACACGGATGCGCGCTGCACCGGCCACCATCGGCGGAATCCCACGCAGCTCGAAGCGAGCCAGCGAGCGACAATCCGAGACCAGTTCGCGCTCGCCCTGTACCACGTGGACCGCCATCGCGGTCTGGCCGTCCTTGAAGGTCGTAAATTCCTGCGCGCGCGCCACCGGGATGGTGGTATTGCGCGGGATGATCCGCTCGGTCAGCCCCCCCATGGTCTCGATACCGAGCGAAAGCGGGTTGACGTCCAGCAGCAACATGTCCTGGTCCGGCTTGTTTCCAGCCAGGACGTCGGCCTGGATCGCCGCGCCGATGGCCACGACAAGATCCGGATCGATATCCACCAAGGGCTCACGCCCGAAGAACTCCGCGACCATCTCGCGCACCCGCAGGGTTCGCGTGGAGCCTCCCACCATGACTACGTCTTCGATCTCGTCGACACTCACACCGGCATCGCGCACGACCCTTCGGCAGGTCTTTATGGTCTTGCGGATCAGGGGATCGATGAGTTCAGCCAACTGCCCGCGTGCCAGGTCGCCCTGCCAGTCGCCGCCCTGCGGCAGGGAAACCGTCACCGTCACCGACGGCTGCATCGCCAGGGCCTCCTTGGCAGCACGCGCCTGGTCCAGCACATGCCGCAGGGTGCCGCGATCGGCATCTGTGGACAGGCCCGCTTCAGCAAGCAGCCAGGTTGCCACGGCGCTATCGAAATCATCACCACCCAGTGCCGAGTCGCCGCCGGTCGCCATGACCTCGAACACGCCCTTGTGCAGGCGCAGAATCGAGACATCAAAGGTGCCGCCACCGAGATCGTAGATCGCATGCACGCCGTCGGCACCGCGGTCGAGTCCGTAGGCAACAGCCGCCGCGGTGGGTTCGTTGAGCAGGCGGTATACATGCAACCCGGCCAGGCGCGCCGCATCCTTGGTTGCCTGGCGCTGAGCGTCGTCGAAATAGGCCGGCACGGTGATGACCACCCCGGCCAGGTCGCCGCCGAGCGTCTCCTGCGCCCGCCGACCGAGCACCTTGAGGATCTCGGCAGACACCTCGATCGGCGTAACATCGCCGGCGAGGGTACGTATGCGCGGCACCGCGCCGTCAGCCGCGACAAACTCGTAAGGCAGTTCGGTCCCGAGCGACTTGAGCTCACCGACGCGACGCCCGATCAAACGCTTGGCCGAAGAAATGGTATTCAGCGGGTCACCGGCAGCCGCCAGTCGCGCAGCCTCACCTACCTCGATGCCCGCGGCCGCGTAGCGCACCACGGACGGTAACAAGTGACGACCCTGCGCATCCGGCAGGGTCTCTGCCCGGCCGCTTCGCACCGTTGCCACCAGTGAGTTGGTCGTGCCCAGGTCGATTCCAACCGCCAGCCGATGCTGATGCGGCGCCGCCGACTGGCCGGGTTCGGCTATCTGCAGAAGGGCCATCAGCAGCCCTCTTCCAGCTCGGCATCGACGGCCTCAGCCTCTGCAAGAAGCTTGTTCAGAAACTGCATCTTCTGCACCGTCTGTGCCGCGGCGGCCAGTTGAGCGGGGCTCGAATCCTCAAACTGAACCGCCAGCTGCGCAACTTGGGTCTTTATCATCTGGCTTATCTGTCGCAGAAGCACATCGAGTTCGGCCTGTGGGTCGCTCGCCTCCCGCACCCCGGCCAGTGCCTCGCGCAATTCCATCTGCTCCATCAGGAAGGCGGGGTCGTTCAGGGTCTGTTGTTGCCCATCCGTCTCGACACCCTTGAGGCCCAGAAGATACTGCGCGCGTTTGAGTGGATCCTTCAGCCATTCATAGGCCTCGTTGACCATGGTCGCGCTCTGCAGCGAAAGCCGCTGGCTGTGCCCTCCGGCTGCTGCGAAGCGATCCGGGTGAACCACCTTCTGCAATTCGCGGTAGCGCGCGGCAAGCTCGCCGGTATCCAATAGAAAATCCACCGGCATGCCGAACAGCTCGAAATAGTTCCTGGAAAAATCGAACATCGGGGTATCCAATCAATGACGCCCGCATGAGGCGGGCGTCGATGCTTCGGCTTTCAGCTGGACGTCAGACTTTGAAGCTCTCGCCGCAACCGCATGCGTCCGTGACGTTCGGATTGTTGAACTTGAAACCCTCGTTCAGGCCTTCCTTGCCGTAGTCCAGCTCAGTCCCGTCCAGATAGACGAGACTCTTCTTGTCGATGACCACCTTCACGCCGCGGTCCTCAAATACCTCGTCGCCTTCGTCGCAATCGTCGACGAACTCCAGCACATAGGCCAGCCCGGAACAACCGGATGTCTTTACGCCGAGGCGCACACCGAGACCACGACCGCGACCTTCCAGGAAGGTCTGAACGCGATGCGCGGCAGCCTCTGTCAGTGTGATTGCCATGAAACCTCCCGGCAGCAGATCAATCGCGCTGCTTGGACTGCAGATCGGCGATCGCGGCCTTGATCGCATCTTCGGCCAACACCGAGCAATGCACCTTGACGGGCGGCAGGGCCAGTTCCTCGGCGATCTGTGAATTCTTGATCAGGCGCGCCTCATCCAGGGTTTTGCCCTTCACCCACTCGGTCAGCAGAGAACTCGAGGCAATTGCCGAGCCGCAACCGTAGGTCTTGAACTTGGCATCTTCGATAACGCCATTGTCGTTGACCTGGATCTGCAGACGCATCACGTCACCGCAGGCCGGCGCACCCACCATGCCGGTACCTACATTTTGCGCATCCTTGTCGAGCACGCCGACATTGCGCGGACGCTCGTAGTGATCGATGACTTTTTCGCTGTAAGCCATGGTCGTACCTCTTTGACTCTGTATCAGGCCGCCCGGTCCCAACGGACCGGGTGGCCCTTCATCTTCCGCTCAGATCAGTAGCGCGGGCGGCGCGGGCGATCTTCTCGAGGCTTGGCCTCGTTCACACGAATGGCGCGACCGGAAAGTTCTTTTTCATTGAGCCCTTTGATCGCAGCATCGGCCTGCGAGTTATCCGGCATTTCAACAAAGCCAAATCCCTTTGAGCGACCCGTGTCGCGATCCATGATCACACTGGCACGCTCCACCTCGCCAAAGGCAGCGAAGGCCTCACGCAGATCGTCATCGGTGACACCGTATGCCAGATTACCTACATATATATTCATTCTAGAATGCTCTCAAGCGTGTGGTCCGTAGACAAAAAATCCACCGGCGACCGAACCACGAAGCACCGGGAGACTAGCGGGAAAACCCGCACAATATCGGGACATTCTACCTTCCCCAGAGGAAGGCTACACCTAATGCGCCACCCACTCCACACTCTTCAGATCGATGCCGTCCTTGTACATGTCCCACAGGGGACTCAGGTCGCGCAGGCGCTCCACCTGGCCCCGCACCTGTGAAAGCACATAGTCGACCTCTTCCTCGGTCGTAAACCGACCCAGGGTGAAACGCAGCGAACTGTGCGCCAGTTCGTCCTCGCGCCCCAGCGCCCGAAGCACATAGCTGGGCTCCAGACTCGACGAGGTACAGGCCGAGCCCGATGACACCGCCATGTCCTTGAGCGCCATCATCAGGCTCTCTCCCTCGACAAAATTGAAGCTGATGTTCAGGTTCCCGGCGATCCGCTGCTCCAGATCGCCGTTCAAGTACACCTCTTCCATGTCCTTCAGGCCTTCGTAGAGGCGGGTGCGCAGCGCCAGGATCCGGGCGTTTTCCTCCGCCATCTCCTCGCGCGCTATCCGGAACGCCTCGCCCATCCCCACGATCTGGTGCGTCGGCAAGGTCCCCGAACGCAGGCCGCGTTCATGCCCGCCTCCGTGCATCTGAGCCTCCAGCCGGATGCGCGGCTTGCGCCTCACGTACAGCGCACCGATCCCCTTCGGGCCGTATACCTTATGTGCACTGAAGCTCATCAGGTCGACCGGCAGCGCCGACAAGTCGATCGCCACCTTTCCCGGGCTCTGCGCCGCATCCACGTGGAAGATCACCTTGCGCTCGCGACAAAGGGCACCAATCGCCGCGATATCCTGGATCACCCCGATCTCATTGTTCACGTGCATCACCGACACCAGCACCGTGTCCGGCCGGATCGCAGACTCCAGCACACCCAGGTCCAGCAGACCAGAGGGCTGCACGTCGAGATAGCTCACCTCGAACCCTTCTCGCTCGAGCTGCCGGCAGGTGTCCAGCACCGCCTTGTGCTCGGTCTTGAGCGTGATGATGTGCCGGCCCTGCTTCTGGTAGAAGTGCGCTGCACCCTTGATCGCCAGATTGTCGGATTCGGTCGCACCCGAGGTCCAGATGATCTCCCTCGGGTCCGCTCCCACCAGCGCCGCCACGTTCGCCCGCGCTTCGTCCACCAGTTGCTCCGCCGCCCAGCCAAACGCGTGCGAGCGCGATGCCGGGTTTCCAAACACACCCTCAGGCGTCAGGCACGCGCACATCTTCTCCGCAACCCGCGGGTCGACCGGCGTCGTCGCCGAGTAATCAAGGTAAATCGGGAATTTCATGAAGCGCTCCGCAACTGCCACCTTCCTGTTGTTTAATTCAAGTTGGGGATCAGGCGCCCGCGGGTTCTGCCTTGAGCTGACCGAGCGGGACAGATGCCCGGGCATCACCGTTTTCCTGACGTTCTGCCACTTCCTGCACACCACGCCGGCTCATCAGGTCATGCAGGCTGATCTGGTTCAGATAGTCGTAGATCCTGGTACTCAGGTCCTGCCACAGTTCGTGGGTCAGGCACTGCTGGTTGTCCTGGCAATTGTGCGCCCCGCCACAACGGGTCGTATCGACGTTCTCGTCGACCGCGGCGATGACCTGCGCCACATAGATATCGCCCGCTTCGCGCCCCAGCGTATAACCGCCGCCGGGGCCTCGTACGCTCGCCACGAGGTCGCGCTTGCGCAATCTCGAGAAAAGCTGCTCGAGGTACGAAAGCGAGATTCCCTGACGCTGGGCGATGTCGGACAGCGTGATCGGCCCGCCACCATGATGAATGGCCAGATCAAGCATCGCTGTAACCGCGTAACGGCCCTTCGTAGTCAGCCTCACCAGTATGCACTCCGCCAGAATTGGATGCTGCGGACTATACATTGTCGAGTAATTTAGTCAAGAATTCCAAACCCCCTGATCAGGGGGAAATCAATCCTCTTTCTCGCCGCCATGAAGCTGCATCTTGCGCAGTTCTTCGGCCGTGGAAATGATCTCGCAGGAGCCAAGGTCATCGGGCAGATCGTCCTCACCAGGCTCATAGCCCATCTCACGCATTGCCTCGCACATGCGCTGCATCTTGGCCTCCATGACGTGCACATGATCCAGCATGCAATTGATCGCGTGCGCCACTGGGTCCGGTGCGTCAGACGTGGCACCGTAGGCGTCGAATCCCATCTTGGTGGCAATCTTTTCGCGGTGCTCGGTATCCGGCCCGTCGTCCTTGCGCTCGATCAGCCGACCCGGGACGCCGACCACGGTGCTGTGCGCCGGCACGTCACGCACCACAACGGCATTCGAGCCGATGCGCGCGCCGGAACCGATCTCGATCGGGCCCAGAACCTTGGCACCTGCACCCACGACCACGTCGTTCCCCAGGGTCGGATGACGCTTGCCTTTCTGCCAGCTCGTGCCGCCCAGGGTGACACCATGGTAGAGCGTGCAGTCGTCGCCGATAATGGCGGTCTCGCCGATGACGACTCCCATGCCGTGGTCGATGAAGAAACGTCTGCCGATCACGGCGCCCGGGTGGATCTCGATCCCGGTCAACCAGCGCGCGATATGCGACACCACCCGTGCCAACCATTTTGCGCCGGCCAGCCACAACCAATGTCCCAGGCGATGAAACAGCATTGCGTGCACACCCGGGTAGGTGGTGAGAACTTCCAGGGTGCTCCGGGCCGCCGGATCACGGTCGAAAACCGCGCTTAAATCTTCCCGAATCTTTTCGAACATCGATTGTGCTGCTGATGATGGGCCAAGGCCGGGCAGTCTACTCAATTATGCGGACCCCAACCAGCAAGCCGGGCGCGTGATCAATCCCTGCGCAACAGCCCCCGGTGCCCCGCCCCGCCGGGGATGGGGGCCATGCCGCGGCAGATGCCACCGGAAGGCTACCCTGGCGCATCCCGGCGCATCGATTTGCGCCCCTGCGCGGCGCTCAGAATTCCGCGCAGAATATTGACCTCCTCGCTGTCCGGCGCCGCGCGATGAAAAAGGCGGCGCAGGCGGCGCAGCAACTTTTCGGCACGCAGCTCATCCGTGAAACCGATCTCGTCCAGGGCCTGTTCGAGGTGACCGAAAAAACCTTCCATCTCCGCGTTGCTCGCCAGCCGCTGCCGCCCCCCCTGGTCAGGCGAACCCTGCCCGGTGGCCAGCATCAGTTCGTAGCTGAGCACCTGCACCGCCATGGCCACGTTGAGCGAGCTGTACTCAGGATTGGTCGCGATGTGAACCAGGTGGGTACACAGGTCAAGCTCCTCGTTGCTCAGCCCCGAGCTCTCCCGACCGAACACGATCGAGACCGGGCCGATCGAAGCCTCTTTGCGGGCCAGCTGCGCAGCGTCGCGCGGCGCCAGCACCGACCACTGCACCGAGCGCAGGCGCGCGCTGGCGCCGATCACGACGCGGCAATCCGAGACGGCCTCGGCCAGGGTGTCAACGACCCTCGCCCTGGCCAGCAGGTCATCCGCACCCGATGCGCGCGAGGTCGCCTCGTGGCTGGGAAAATGCTGCGGCCTGACCAGCACGAGCTCGGTCAGACACATGTTCTTCATGGCGCGGGCAGCCGCACCGATATTGCCGGGATGGGAGGTATGCACCATCACGATGCGGACATTTTCATTCATGGAGTTAGCTTACCAAAGCCGTCGGCCGAGACCCGCGCCTTTCCGACCGGACGCATTTCCCGTATCCTCGCGCGCCATGAACCCCACCACCAATATTGCAATACGTGCCGCCCGTCAGGCCGGCAACGTCATCATGCGTTCATTCACTCGACTCGACAGCCTGACAGTCTCCGAGAAAAAGGTGAACGACTACGTCAGTGAAGTCGACCGCAATGCTGAACAGGCGATTATCGAGATCATTCGCCGTGCCTATCCGGGCCATGCGATCCTCGCCGAAGAGAGCGGCGCGCATGGCAAGGATGACTTTCAGTGGATTATCGACCCGCTGGACGGCACCACCAACTACCTGCACGGCTTTCCGCAGTTCGCCGTCTCGATTGCACTCACCTGCCGTGGGCGACTGGAAAGCGCCGTGGTATACGATCCGCTCCGCGATGAGATGTTCACCGCCGACCGCGGCGGTGGCGCCCTGCTCAACGACCGCCGACTGAGGGTAAGCGACCAGAGGCACCTGAAGGGCGCCCTGCTCGGTACCGGTATACCCTACCGTGACCAGCGATACATGGATGCCTATCTGGGGATGCTGAAGGACCTGAGCAAGGAGACTGCCGGCATACGCCGTCCAGGTTCGGCGGCATTGGACTTCGCTTACGTGGCCGCCGGGCGGTTGGACGGTTTCTGGGAACTGGGGCTGTCGGTCTGGGATTTCGCCGCCGGCGCCCTGCTGGTCGAAGAGGCGGGAGGCACGGTCAGCGACATCGGTGGCGGAAGCCGGCACCTGGAGACCGGCAACGTCATCACCGCGAACGTCAGGCTGCACCAGGAGCTGCTCGGCACCATCCGGCCACACCTGCCGAGCGGCCTGAGCGCCTGAAAGACCCCGTTTCCCGCCAACCGGCGGCCAAAGAGTCCCGCAATGAATATGGGTTGCCGGGCGCCATAACCCATGTTAATAATCAATCTTTAGTATAAAAAGTATGAATGAGGATGGATTGCAAATGCGGATGAAGAGTTACCTGACGTCGGCGCTGATGCCCCCCGTGGGGGCGTGTCGTTATGGTTGCGGCACCAACTGCGCGGCACCGGTGACCGTTTTCTGGCTGTTCGGCGTGGTCAGTGTCATCTACGGATTCCTCGGTGGGCCCACCGGCGAAACGGGGATCAGCTGGTATACCGTGGGCCTGGGCCTTGCCATGTGGGCGATCGCGGCGGTCTGGACGATGTTGACCATGCAGGGCGTGGAGGCCGACCGGTGCCATGGGAGCTGGAGCCCGCGCGACCGTCATGTCGAGCCGACAGACACCGAGACCGACCCGTTCGACGAGATCAAGAAGGCCCACTGATCACCGGCTCTGCAGCCAGAAAAGGCCCGCACCACGCGGGCCTTTCTACGTTGGAGCACAGGTGTTGGGGTGCCAATCCCGGCCGGCAGGGGTTCCTGCCTGCGCCGAGGAAAGCTGCACGAAAAGGCTGACACCTGCCGATCAGCACTCGATATAGCCTTCCTTCAGGAGATAGAGATAGATCTCCTGCGCAGCCTCCATCGGGGTGACGTCGGTGGTGTTGATAGTCAGTTCAGCCCTTTCCGGCAACTCGTAGGGATCGCTGATACCGGTAAACTCAGGGATCAGGCCCTTTCTGGCCTTGGCGTACAAGCCCTTGCGATCGCGCGCCTCGCACTCTCCCAGCGGGGTCGATACGTGGATCTCGATGAAGGCACCGTGATCCTCGATCATTTCGCGCACTGCCCTGCGGGTTTCGGTGTAGGGCGCGATCGGGGCACAGATGGCGATACCGCCGTTCTTCGTGATCTCGCTGGCGACGTAACCAATGCGCCTGATATTCAGGTCCCGGTGTTTTTTTGAGAACCCGAGTTCACTGGACAGATTCTGCCGCACGATGTCGCCATCGAGCAGGGTGGCAGGCCGCCGCCCACCTTCGACCAGCTTGCCATAGATGATCTTTGCCAGCGTCGACTTGCCCGAACCCGACAACCCGGTGAAGAACAGCGTCATTCCCTGGCGGTTGCGTGGCGGGTAGACCTTGCGCAGTTCGGCTACCACCTCTGGATAGCTGAACCACTCCGGCGGCTCCTCCCCCATCGCCAGGTCGGTCTTCAGCTGGGCATCGGTGTATTCCACGGACTCCAGCCCCTGCCCCTCTATCTCGGACAGCCCCAGGAAACGCTGCCTGGAGGGCACATACCGATGTGGCTCGACATGCACGATTTCGATCCCGAGGCGCCCGGCGTGCGCATCGATAAGGGCGCGCGACTGGTCCGCATCGTAGAAAGGCTCGTCGCCTGCCGCCTGCGGCGGCGGCCCGGCGTGTTTGGGACCGACGATCATGTGCGAACAGCCATAATTCTGGTGCACGATCGCATGCCACATGGCCTCGCGCGGCCCCGCCATGCGCATTGCCAGTGGCACCAGCGACAACATCGCCAGGTTGTGCGGGAAGTGCTGCATTATCGCCTGGTAACAGTGCACCCGTGCGTAGTACTGCAGATCACCAGGCTTGGTCATGCCGACCGTCGGATGCAGCAAAACGTGCGCCTGCAGCTGCTTGGCCGCCTTGAGTGTTATCTCCCGTTGCAGCCGGTGTATGGGCTTGCTGGTCTGGAAGGCCACCACCCTGCGCCAACCCGACTTGCCGAACAGGCTGCGCATCTCCTCCGGTGAATCCCATAGATTCTCGAAGTCGTGATGGACCGGTGCCTGCACGCCCTCGACACGCCCCCCGACATAAACAGTATTGACCGCATTCATCAGGTAGCGGACGCCGGGATGGGAAAGGTCGCCGGTGCCATATACCTGTTCCGCCTCCCGCTGTCTGTCCGGCCGCCAGATCTCCTCCACGGTCAGTACTGCGGGCATGAAGCCTTCCCCATCCCGCAATGCAACCCGGTCTCCAAGAGAGAGCTTCTCTGCAACCTGCTCTTTGACATCCAGCACGATCGGCAGCGGCCACATGGTCCCGTCGGGGAGACTCAGGGAATCCAGCACGGACTCGTACGACTCCCGCCCCATGAATCCAGTCAGCGGGGTAAATGCCCCGTTCATCAGCAGTTCAAGGTCGCACAGCTGACGCTGAGAGAGCGTTATGGATGGAAAGGTTCCGGAGACGTGCTTCAGCTCCTCGGCTTCATCTGGCCCGACCATCAGATCCACCAACTGATCACCGCCATGTGGCTGCACATTGAAACTCATATTGGATACTCACCTCTTGATGCTTGTACCGGGTCGAACCGGCAATTCAGATTTATTGGGTGGCCGGGTTAATAAGTCGAAACAATGATACTCGTTGGTGTGCTACCGCGCCGGGAACCCATACCCGGCGAGTCCCTCCACTCAAAGCACCGGTCCCAGCATGGCGATGGCGTTGTTCCAGAGTCGCCTGTACCAGGGCCAGTGCCCGACCATCTCTTCGGTTACAGGCATGGATTGGGCGATGTAGCTACGCTGGCGTTGATGCACCTCGGCCGTCAGCGCGCGGTCGTGCAGAAGGATGTTGTTCTCGTAGTTGAGCTCGAAACTGCGGCGATCCATGTTCGCGGAACCAATCAGTGTGACCTCACCGTCCAGGGTCAGGGTCTTACTGTGCAGCAACCCGCCCCTGTACTCGAAGATGTGAACACCGGCTGCCAGCAGGTCTGCGTAGTAACTTCGGCTTGCTGCAGCCACGATCCACGAGTCGTTGCGCATCGGGAACACGATGGTGGTATCGACACCGCGGCGGGCACTGGCGCAGAGTGCGGCCTGCATGGACTCGTCAGGGACATAGTAAGGGGTCGTTATAAGCAGCTCACGGCGCGCCTCATACATCAGGGTCTCAAACATCTCCGGCATGGCGGAATAACGCACGGTCGGCCCCGTCCCGACCACCTGGGCAATCAGACCCGGCCCGACCGGACGCGAGGGGCTGATTGAGCAGCCCCCCGATATCCTCGTGCGTTTCCGCCGCCCAGTCGCTGGCAAAAAGGTGCTGGTTCTGACGCGCGACCGGCCCCTCGAAGCGCATCATGACATCCACCCATGGCGCGTAGCGGGCCTTGATCCGAAATTCCGGATCGGCGCAATTCTGGCTACCGCAATAGGTCACACGATTGTCGATAACTACGATCTTGCGATGATTTCGCAAGTCTATGCGCCCCTTCAAAGGCCGCAGCAGCGGGTTACCGATCGGCAGGGCTGCAGCCAGGAGAACCCCTGCCTCGCGCATCGAACGCCACTGCTCCGAATCGATCATGGTTCGCGAACCCAGATCATCGGCGATCGCCCGGCAGGCCACTCCGCGTGCAGCCGCCCGTATGAGTGCCTGCACGATCTTGCAGCCGTTGTTGTCAGGCAGCCAGATGTAAAACGCCACGTGGACATGATCCTGCGCAGCATCGATATCGGTCACCATCGCATCGATAGACGCATTCGAATCCTGCATCAGACGTGCGTGGTTACCGCCGACAGGATCGAAGCCGTTGATCGTCTTGCCGACCTGAAACAGGTGCGCATAGGGTGACGGTCGATCGGACTGAGCGCTTCCGCCATCCAACCCCGCTGCCGCGGACGGGTCCGGCAGCCGCGAGAGAATGCCACGCATCCGCGCCACCCGCCGCCGGCCGATATTGATTTCTCCCAGCAGTAAGTAAGCCAGGATACCCAGAACCGGCAGGGAGACGATCACCACAATCCAGGCGATACGCGAGGCAGGCTCCCGGTGCGGCCGCAACAGCACCCTTACGATCAGCGCAATCTGGGTCAGGACGTGAAGGGCAACAAGCAACATCTCGACAGATTTCCCTTTACGACATACCCAAAGCCATCCCGGATACGATGACTTTACCCCACCCAAACTCAAGGTGCGGGGCTATTTTCAGGTTGGATAGTAAACCCAAGCAAGGGATAGCGTCCAAGCTGCAGGCTCTGTCGGCAAAGTCCACCGTGGCAGGGGATTTCAGGGCCGGTGATTCACCCTGATGGCACGCCAGCGCGCGGCATTGCCCACGATTCGTCTTCCATGACGATTCGAGCGTTTCGCCGTTAGGGGCACAAAATCAGGCGAGGGACAAAAGCGCGGAAACCAGCAGGTCGTTGTCGTAATAGGGCGCGCTTTTCTTGCTGATCAGCTCCACGTCGATCAGTTCGATACCCAGTTCTTTCAATGACCCCGCCGTAAAACCTGACGGATAGTGGCCATTCCCGCTATCGGCCACGACGAAATTGACCAGCCTGTCGTTACCGCAACCGGTACCGGCATCCGCACGCAGTTGCTCGAGCAGGACATGCACCGTGCGTTCGAACCCCATGCCGATCTGCTCGGGATCCGAACCCAGGTTGGGGATGTACACCTTGGGGCAGTCGTTGTCAGCGATGGCCCGGCCCACGCCCTCGGGCAGCAGGTTGGCCATCACGCTGGAGTAGAAGCTGCCCGGCGGATAGCAGATCAGGTCCGCTGCCTCGATCAGCTTGCGGTTCTTCTTGCGCAATCGCGCGACCGCCGGAACGAAGCTGTCGGAACTCTTCGACAGAAACAGTCTCTCGATGGGTGACGAAAGCGGCGGGACCTGTTTGCCAGTGAGCCGGTGCTGGCCGATCACCCGGCTGCCGTCCTCGAGATCGGCCGCAAGGTGCAGATCGTCGTTGACGATGGCACGCACCGTGCCCTGGACGTTCACCAGTTTGGAAAACAGAAAGATGATCGGGTCCAGATGCTGGTGATTGTTCAGATACCCCCCTGCCAGGATGAGGTTGCCGATACTGGCGCCCCGCAGGTCAAAGTTATCCGGCATTGCATCCAGAAAATAGCCCAGCTGATTGCGGATCAGACGCCGCATGGGGTTGGTGATGGCCCTGACCCGGTCATCCTTGCCTTGGGCCATGGACTCCAGCTTGCTGCGCAACTCCTGGTTGGGGCTGTCGCCCGGAAAACGATAGGTAAAGAGCGCGTAAACCTCCGGATGGCCAAGCACCGTCTCGTCGGCCAGCGCAACGAGCCGACTGCGCAAATCTCCCAGCGAAGGCATATTGAAGGCCCGGCGCAATTCCGCCGAACTGCCGCCGGAATCGAACGGGGTCACCAGGTGAATCGAGTTGTGGGTGTAATTCTTGAGTGTCTTGCACAGCCCATTGAGTGCTGAACCACCACTGAAGAAAAGGATGCGCGGACCCAGTTCCGGAATCTTTCTGTAACGGCTGATACGCAGGGCATCGGGGATCTCCACTGCCCGGACAACCCGGATTTTCGGCATAGCCCTTCGATCTCTGTAGAGGCACTTGAGTACCTGATGCGACAAGGTTAACCCACTCGATGTCCGTTCGGGGCGACGGGTGTCAATAAGGCCGCGCAAGTGCCGGTCACATGCCACCAAGTCTCGGCAACATAAGAGTGGCGAGGCTCAGCACCAGGAAGAAACCGCACATATCGGTCACCGTGGTGAGTATGGGCCCGGAGGCGACCGCGGGGTCGACCTTCAGACGCTTCAGCAGCAGCGGCACGGTACCACCGAGAGATACCGCCACCATGGTGTTCGCCGCAAGTGCGATACCAACGACGAGCCCGAGGAACGGGTTACCTTTCCAAAGCCAGGCGGCGAGTCCGATCAGGGATCCGAGAACGATGCCGTTGATCAGGCCGACCGAAATCTCCTGCAGCCAGACCCGCGCGACTTCGTAGGGCTTTACAATACCGAGTGAGAGTTCCCGCATGCTGACGGCGACCGCCTGGTTGCCCGAGCAGCCACTCATGTCGGACACAATGGGCAGGAAAACGGCAAGTGCGATGACCGCCTTCAGCGTGTCCTCGTACATGGCGATGACGCTGGCAGCGATAATGTTCAACACGATGTTCAGGCTCAGCCATGAGAGCCGCCGCCGTGTCCGCGTGAGTACCGGCATGGTACGAATCTCGTCACCGCCGACGATACCCTGCGACTTGAGGTGATCCGTGTCGGCCCGCTCCTGCAGGGCGCGATTGAGGTCGTCGCGCCTCAGCACGCCCAGCAGCTTCTGGCGATCATCCACGACCGCCACACCCGTGAGCTGATGGCATTCGAAAAGATTGTCCAGTTCGTCGAGTGTGAAATTGACGGATACGGACCGCGGCGGCTTGATGATCTCGCTCAAGGGTGTGGCCCGCCGGGAGAGCACCAGGGCCTGCAGATCAACCCCGCCGATCAAAGTACCCGAGGGAGACACCACGTAGACATGCGTACCTTCCTCCGGCCGCTGCTCCACCCAATCGCCAAGACCATCCAGCACATCGCGTACTGCCGCCGTTTCCGGATACGCGAGGTACTCCTTGACCATCAAGCCGCCGGCCACGTCGCGCGGGTAGCGAATCAGTTCCCGGGCATCCGCCGCGTTTTCGGGGGACATCTCGGCCAGTATTGCCTCGGCATCCTCTTTCTCCATGTCGGCGAGCACGTCGGCCCGCTCCGCGCTCTCCATGCTGCTCACGATGGACGCGGCCTCGCTTGCGGGGAGTTGCTCGATGATATCCGCCGCGTGCTCGCGCGGGATCTCTTCCATGATCTCCGCCGCTTCCGTCGGTGAAAGCGTTGTGAGTACCAGCTCCCGCTCGGCAAGACTGAGACGCAGCAGGGCCCGGAATGCCTCGCTCGGACCGATCGCCTCGACAAACGCCTCCAACTCTTCGCGTTCTCCGGCTTCGGCGTAGTACCGAAGGGTGTTCCAGGGCTCGAACTTCGGGTTGGTCGTCATATCAGTTCTCCGGGCGCGGTTGGCCGGCCCTCACGCGGTCTGCAGGCCGATAGATTTCAATAGCACAATTCGTCGCAGCCGGGGGCAGCATCCGAAAAAAGAACTCGGGCGCCTTAGCAGGCCTTATGCATGGAAATGCGGGGAATTTGCGGGAGCGGTACCGGAGAAATCGGCAGAAAAATTTCGGAACCGGACAGGAACTGGGGGGGCCAGCGGCGTTGCAGGAACGCCCCTCTCCCGGTTCGAGAGAGGGGCAGCCTCATTCAAGGACCTTCAGTCGAAAAACGCGTTCGCTCACCCAACGATGAGAAGCGACATCCGAATGACTTACTTCGCTTCGTAGCCGAACTTCTGGCCGCTCACGCTCAGTTCACCCATCAGCCCGCCTATGGCGACCGTGAATACGGCCATTCCCTTGTGGTACTTACCTTTGGCCTTGGCATCGCGCTGACCGCCACTGGCGCCGGCGGAATTCCCCGCGGTCGTCGCCCGGGCTTCGGCACCCGCGGTGATCACCACTGCGGCAATCTCACCGCCGAACTCGAAGTTCCCGCTGGTGAATTCCTTGAGCGCGCGTTCGTCCTCGAAAAAGATCATCTGCCTGAATGCCTTGGCACCGGCAAGAAAACCCGCGCTGAGCTGCGTCACGGACGTATCACCGATGTAGTTGCCCTGTTGGTAGACACGACCTTTCCCGTATGCGCCACCTACGATGAAGCCCGCCTTTCCGACTTCCGGGAACACCGCATAGCCATAGGCGTTGTCGAAAAAGTCCTTGCTTTCGATGGCATTCTTGAAAATGCCCATCGTATCCTGATATTCATCGGCCCAGGCCTGGGTCAATGGCAGCAACAGCATTACAAGCATGATGCTGAATCTCTTTGCGATGATCATCATCGTTTCCTCCTTAGTTGTTGGGGCGATATATATAGCACGAAGCTCCTGCCCACTCACTGCGATTTCGCGCCCAGGGGATACCCAAGATGCACGTTCAGCGGTTTAGGAAAAGATCCCGCTCCGCGGGCAACAGTGGGGTAAAGCGGCTCAGTCATTGAAAATGACAACCACGCCCGCCGCCCCCGCTATCGCCAGGCCGACGATCGCGATGGTGCCGACCTTTTCCTCCGTGCTCAGCTCGGTGTCCGTGGGACCTGCGTTGCGCTCGAGCGGCGATCCCCACAGAGGGACCCCGTTCAGGCTCACCGAGGTCGGGTTTGCGAAGGGCGCCGTGAATTCAATGACCTTCTTGTGGTTGATTCCGGCGCGCCATCCACCGGCCGTTTCCCGGCGGGATACCTACAGGCCTAACTGAGGCCGGGCGGTCAGGTTGGTCCCACCGGTGAACGGCATCGACACTGAAGCCATGATGACGGGCTCTGAAAAGAGATCCGACGCGGCCGCTTGTCCGGCCATCCCGAGCAGAACCAGGGACATCACCGGGCCTGATTTTCGCACAAGGTGTTTCATCATCGCTCCAGATCCGGTCAGCAGCAGGAGGTCGAGGGCGTTGCAGCACCCGCCCCGGTGTCGAACGGCAGCGCCGTCCCACAGCCGGCAAAGATACCGAAATGGGTTTCCATGTCGCCGACGAATTCGAAATGTGGCCGAAAACGCGTCTCGTGCAGCATCCGCCAGGTGTTTCCGCACACCGGTGCGACGCGACCCGTTTCGAACAGATGATGTTTGTCCAGCTCCATGGAGGCGGGGTGTCCTTCGAGGCTGCCCTTGTAGATGACCGCCTGACCGTAGTCCTCGCAGGAAGGCTCCAGGCCGTCGAGCTTGAACAGCCGATAGGTGGCGGAGAAGAAACGGATATCCCCGACCAGTTTGGCAAGCTCGGGGTTGTCGATGCTGATCGGGCTGTCCGACACCAGCCTGGGGTCGGCAAAGCCCGCCCCCTTGGACAGGCCAATCAGGTCATTCCAGTACAGGGCGCCACCGAGACATTCGCTGTACAGGATCGGATGCCGTGCCACAGACACCGGCACCCTGCGATCGGCGTACACGTCGGAGAAATACATCTCGCCACCCGGCTTGAGCAACTGCCAGGCGTCGTGCAGCACCTTGTCCTTGGCCTCGCACAGATTGATCACGCAGTTCGATACGATCAGGTCGAAGCTCCCGGGTTCCAGCCCGAGTTGGTCCAGTCGTTCCAGCTCGCCCTGGATGAAGGTGACGTTTGAGCCCTGATAGCCGAAACGCCGGGCATGTTCGTCGACGTGGGACTCTGCCACGTCCAGTTGCTCACGGGTCATGTCGACACCAACCACGCTGCCCTGTTCGCCGACCAGCCGCGACAGCAGGTAGACATCACGCCCGGCCCCGCAACCCAGATCCAGCACCCTCAGACCCTCGAGCTCGGCGGGCACCACCAGGCCGCAGCCGTAGTAACGCTGCACCACCTCGGGCACCAGCTCGCCCAGCACCTTGCCGATGTGCCCGGGCATGGCCTCACCGGTGCAGCAGGCGTTGGTCTGTAGATCGGCAGAGGTCTTGAGTACCTTGCCATAGTAGTGTTTGACTTCTTCGAGCACGGAAATAGGCCTCACAGGCAGCGGTGCGGTACGCACCGGTTTTGTCAGCAGACCAGATGCTACGGCAGACCTGACATGGATGTCATGCCGGCGCAGGGCCCAGGCCGATCAGGAGAGTACGGCGCGGGTCTGCGGTCTGGCCACCTTGGCCTGTGCCTTCATCAGCTCCACCACCGAGTAGATGCCGAAATGCCGGTTGGGGCTGAGATGCTCGGCGAGTTTGAGTTCATCGAAAAGGTGGTCGAGGTCCAGCGCCTCGATCTCGTCGGGCGTATGACCGGACATCAGCTCGATCAGCAAGGCCAGCACGCCCTTGATGATCGCGGTGTCGCAGTCGCCGACAAAGTTCAGACGCGATGGGTCGGCGGGGTCTATTACAGGGCACACCCAGACCTGGCTCATGCAGCCCTTTACCCGGTTTTCCTCAGTGCGCAGGGCGTCATCGAGTGCCGGCAATGCCTCGCCGAGTTCGACCAGGTAGGCATAGCGTGCCTCCCAGTCGTCCAGGAACTCGAAATTCTCAATGACCTCTTCGGGCGTCAACATAGGTTCAAACGCTGAAAGACTCGCCGCAGCCACAGGTGTCCTTGATGTTCGGGTTGCGGAACTCGAAGCCCTGGTTCAGCAGGTTGGTTCTGACGAAGTCGATGACCATGCCGTCGAGCTGAGACAGCGCCTTGTCATCTACCACGACCTTGACCCCGAAGCTCTCGTAGACGTGATCATCGGCGCCGATCTCGTCGGCATAGTCGGTCACATAGGCAAAGCCCGTGCAGCCGCTCTTTTTGGTGCCTATGCGGAGACCCTCGCCTTTGCCACGCGTGGCGATCTCCCGGGCGACGTGTTGCGCCGCAGCCTGTGTAAGTTCGATTGCCATTTCAATAACTCCTCGTTTGCAAGCTAAGACAGATTCAGAGCATGCCCAGTTCCAGCTTCGCCTCGTCGCTCATCCTGTCTTTGGTCCAGGGCGGATCCCAGACCAGCTCGACATGGCAGCGGTCCACACCGTCAACGGATTCTACGGCACGCTCGACCTGTCCGGGCAGGATGCCCGCCACCGGGCAGCCGGGTGCGGTCAGGGTCATCCTGATCGCAATGTCGTGCTCGCCGACCATGTCGACCGCATATATCAGGCCAAGATCGTAGATATTGGTCGAGATCTCCGGGTCGTAAACCGTGCGTATCGCTGCCACGATCCGATCCAGCAATTCGTCTTCGTGAGTCTCCATTGCGCGTTCGCTCGTACTATCTGGTGCTGCCACTGCCTGTTCCTCCCTCGTCTGGCGGATTCACACCCTTTTGCATCAGGCGCGCCGCCAATTGCTCGCTTGCACGCTCCCGCAAAGCGGGGTTGTCGAATCGGTCAAGGACCTCCTGTGCAAAGCCCTGGCAGAGGATCCGGGTCGCCTGCACCTGGGGTATCCCGCGTGAGCGCAGGTAGAACAGCATGTCGCCGTCGAGCTCGCCGACCGTGGTCCCATGACTGCACTGAACGTCGTCGGCAAAGATCTCTAGCTGCGGCTTGGTATCGACCTCGGCCGACCGCGAAAGCATCAGGTTGTCGTTCGACAGCCGGGCGTCGGTCTTCTGCGCATCACGGGCAACCAGGATGCGACCGTCGAACACCACCCGGCCCCTGCCGTCGAGTATCCCTTTGAAGGTCTCGCGACTGCTGCAGTTCGGGACCTCGTGGCGGATGTCCAGGTGCACATCGTTCAGCTGTTTGTCGCCGGCCAGCATCAGGCCATCGAGTTCGGCATTCGCCCCTTCGCCTTCGAAGGTCACGCGCACATCGCTGCGGGACCATGCACCACCAAGTGCGGCCAGGACCAGGCGGTAGCGGCTGCGCTCGCCCAGGCGCACCTGCAGATCGCTCAGATGCCTGGCATTCGGGCCTTCCTCCTGCGAGCGCGCATGTGCCAGTTCGCTGCCGGCCCCAAGTGCGACCTCGATGGTCACATTGTTGAAATGGGCATTGTCACCGAGACTGCAGTAGCGCTCGATGATCTCGGCGCGTGCATCTTTCTCCAGCACGATCAGGTGATGCGGGTGACTGAGTCCGGGCGCCTGCGAGCCGACAGAGATATGCAGGATCTCGATCGGCCTGTCACGCAACACGCCGGGCGGCACGCGAATCACGGCACCGTCCGACATCAGGGCCGCGTTGAGGGCCGAAAAGACATGCCGCTCCTCGGCGATACGGCCCAGATGGCCGCGCAGTTCCTGCGACACCTCGCCCAGACCGCCGGCCAGCGCCGATACCTCGACCCCGTCCGGCTCACCGCTCAAGGCACAGAGGCCGGGCGCCAGGTGTCCGTTGACGAACACCAGCCGATCGCCCTCGAACCCGGTCAGCAACAGTCCCGCTATATCCGATAACTGCAGGGCATCGGGTGCGCCGGCGGTCGAAGGCCGGAAATCGTTCTCGTCGAGAAAACCCAGCGGTGTATAACGCCAGGCCTCGTCCTTTCGCGTGGGCAGCGGCATGCGGGCCACGCCTTGTGCGCCGCGCTCGCGGATCGGCGTCAGCCAGTCGGCCTGCGACCGCCGGCCCTGTTGCAACAACCGCGTGAGATCGGTACCTGTGGATTCTGTAGCACTCATGCCGCCTCATCCTTGCCGGTCAACCAGCCATAGCCCTTTTTCTCGAGCTCCTTTGCCAGTTGCTTGTCGCCGGAGCGCACGATGCGCCCATCGGCCAGCACGTGGACGAAATCCGGTTCTATGTAATCCAGCAGGCGCTGGTAATGGGTCACCAGGATGACCGAACGCTCCGGGCTTCGCAGTGCGTTCACCCCGTCGGAGACCGTTTTCAGGGCATCGATGTCGAGGCCCGAATCGGTCTCGTCCAGGATCGCCAACTTCGGCTCCAGCAGGGCCATCTGCAGGATCTCGTTGCGTTTCTTTTCGCCACCGGAAAAGCCTGCATTGACCGGGCGCTTGAGGAGCTCGGGCTTCATCGAGACCATCGCCAGTTTTTCACGGATCAGTTTCAGGAAGGCCACAGAGTCCAGCTCGGGTTCGCCACGCGCCTTGCGCTGCGCATTGAGTGCCTCTTTCAGAAAGTGGGTGTTGTTCACGCCCGGCAGTTCGACCGGGTACTGAAAGGCCAGAAAGATGCCGCGGCTGGCGCGCTCTTCCGGCTCCAGCCCGACAAGGCTCTCGCCGTCGATGGTTACCTCGCCAGCCGTCACCTCGTAGCCGGCACGCCCCGCCAGGACATGAGCCAGGGTACTCTTGCCCGAGCCGTTCGGGCCCATGATGGCGTGTACCTCGCCCGGCCCCACCTCCAGGTCGAGACCTTTGAGGATCTCCTTGCCTTCCACTTCCACCTTGAGATTACTGATCGACAATTTCATCTTGATACTCCCGTTTATCCCACTGCGCCTTCGAGGCTGATGGCGAGTAACTTCTGTGCTTCCACGGCAAATTCCATCGGCAGCTCATTGAAGATCTCTTTGCAGAAACCGTTCACGATCAGCGACACCGCATCCTCTTCCGACAGCCCCCGGCTGCGGCAATAGAACAGCTGGTCATCGCCGATCTTCGAGGTGGTTGCCTCGTGCTCCACCTTGGCCGTGGGGTTCTTCACCTCGATATAAGGAAAGGTGTGCGCGCCGCAGCGGTCGCCGATCAGCAGCGAGTCGCATTGCGTGTGGTTGCGTGCGTTCTCGGCGCGCTGGCTCATGCGCACCAGGCCACGATAGGCCTGCTGGCCCTCGCCGGCCGAGATGCCCTTCGACACAATCGTGCTTTTTGTATTCGGCCCGATGTGGATCATCTTGGTGCCGGTGTCGGCCTGCTGCATGCCCCGAGTGACCGCCACAGAGTAGAACTCGCCCACCGAATCCGCACCGCGCAGCAGGCAGCTCGGGTATTTCCATGTGATGGCCGAACCGGTCTCCACCTGGGTCCATGAGATCTTCGAGCGATCACCGCGGCAGTCGCCACGCTTGGTGACAAAGTTGTAGATCCCACCCTTGCCCTTTGCATCACCCGGGTACCAGTTCTGCACTGTCGAATACTTGATCTGGGCGTCCTGCATCGCGATCAGTTCGACCACCGCGGCATGCAGCTGGTTTTCATCACGCATCGGCGCGGTGCAGCCCTCGAGGTAGCTGACGTGGCTGCCCTCTTCGGCAATGATCAGGGTGCGCTCGAACTGACCCGTGTTCTGCGCGTTGATTCGGAAGTAGGTCGACAGCTCCATCGGGCAGCGCACCCCCTTCGGGATGTACACGAAGGTGCCGTCGGTAAATACCGCGGCATTCAGCGCGGCATAGTAGTTGTCGGTATGCGGCACCACCGAACCGAGATACTGGCGCAGCAGATCCGGGTGCTCCTGTGCCGCCTCCGAGATGGAGCAGAAGATCACCCCGGCATCGGCCAGATTCTTGCGGAAAGTTGTGGCCACCGAGACGCTGTCGAACACGGCGTCCACGGCGACACCGGCCAGTGCCTTCTGCTCCTCGATCGGGATGCCGAGTTTCTCATAGGTGCGCAGGAGTTCCGGGTCGACCTCGTCCAGGCTGCCGAGTGTCTCTTTCTTCTTCGGCGCGGCGAAGTAAGAGATCGCCTGAAAATCGATCTCTGGGTAATGAACAGAGGCCCAACGGGGTGCCGGCATGGTCAGCCAGTGCCGATAGGCCTTCAGCCGGTACTCCAGCACCCAGTCGGGCTCTTTCTTGCGCGCCGAAATGAACCGGATGACATCCTCGTTGAGCCCCGGGGGAATGACATCGGTCTCGATGTCGGTCACGAAGCCGTGCTCGTAACCCCGCGAGACCAGGTCATCCATTTGTTTCGATGTCGAAGTCATTGTGGCACCTGATTACCAAGTATTTTGCTAAGGTATTGTGAGGCCCAGGGGGAAGATTTCAATACGGCAAACGTAGGGTTTAATCGGGTGCTCATCTGGCACTGGCCTGGTAATGCCTGAATTCGCCCAACAGGGCTAAACTCCGCCGATTAGCGCTGATCTCCGCGATCCGATGAAGAAGCCGAAACACAAGATCGAAGAATTCTTCGCATTTGACCCAGACGCCGGGTGGTCTGCCGTTGCCTTTCAAGTCTGGCCGGGATAGAACTCCGGCGTGTATCTCAGGCAAACCCTATCTGCCGACAACGAACCCCTGCACCGAAATCGAGACCCGGCCCGAAAAATGCTTGATGTTCAAGAACTCAGCAAGACCTACCAGTCCGGGGCGACCCGGCAGACAATCCTCGACAGCTTGGATCTCCAGGTCGGACAGGCCGAACTCGTCGCACTGCTGGGCGCCAGCGGCTGCGGCAAGACCACCCTGCTCAATCTGCTGAGCGGCATCGATACACCGGATTCCGGCAGGGTGCTCATCGACGGTGTCGACGCACATGGCAAGGGGGAGCCACAACGCACCCTGTTCAGGCGCCGGCACATCGGTTTCGTGTTCCAGTTCTTCAACCTGATCCCGACCCTGACGGTAGGCGAGAACATCGCGCTACCAATGGAGCTGATCGATATGGACCCGCAGCGCGCCCGTGAGCGCATGCAAACCCTGCTCGATCAGGTGGGACTGTCCGGCATGGCGGACCGCTACCCCGAGACCCTGTCGGGTGGCGAACAGCAGCGCACCGCAGTGGCCAGGGCGCTGGCGCACCGTCCGAAGATCCTGCTCGCCGACGAGCCGACCGGCAACCTCGACGAGGAAAGTGGCAGGAAGGTGACCTCACTGCTGACCGGCCTTGCGAGGGACCAGGGCACGACCATGGTGGTGGTGACCCACAACCGCAGCGTGGCCGAGGCCGCAGACCGCGTTCTGCAACTCCGGCATGGCCGTCTGACGGGCGGCTGAGGATGCAAGTCGTCTCGCCCTTGTTGCTGCGCGCGGGCCTGCGCTATCAGCTGCGCCATCGCTGGCAGACCCTGCTGGCGCTGACCGGGATCGTGATGGGCGTGGCCGTGGTGCTCGCAGTCGATCTGGCCAATGGTGCCGCCGAGGCCTCGTTCGCCTTGTCTTCCCGGCAGCTGCAGGGTGCGGCCACCCATCGCGTCGTCGGCGCCGGCGGCGAGGTCCCGGACGAGCTGTATGCCCGGCTGGCCACCACACCCGGACATCCTCCAATCGCACCTGTCATCAGCGCCCGGGTGCGCATTGCCGGCCACAAGGGCCGTCTGCAACTGATCGGCCTCGATCTGTTCGCCGAGGGTCCCTTTCGTGAGCGGCTACCGGGCCTGATCCAGGGCGAGGCCTCGGTTGGCGAATGGCTGTCACGGCCCGATGCGGCCGCGCTCAGCGCATCGGCCGCCGAGGCTCTCGGGGTGGCTCCCGGCAGCGCGCTGGCGCTGACCTATCAGGGCAGGCCATATCCGCTGCAGGTCCTGGCGGTCAGCGATGACACCAGCCTCGCCAGCCGCAACCTGATCGTCGTCGACATCGCGACCGCGCAGGCGATTACCGGCCTGCAGGGTGGCCTCAGTCATATCGACGTCATCCTGGACGAGCACAGCAGGCCCTGGCTGGAGGAGCGCCTGCCCGGGTCCACGAGATTGCTGGACATCGCTCAGCAAAATCGCAATTCCGCGGGCCTGTCGGCTGCATTCGAACTCAACCTTACCGCCATGAGCCTGCTGGCCCTGATGGTCGGGATGTTCCTGATCTTCAATGCGATCAGTTTTTCGATCGTGCAACGACGCAACCTGATCGGCCGTTTGCGGGCCCTCGGGGTTCGCCGGGAGGAACTGGCCAGACTCGTACTGATAGAGGCCCTGATGCTCGGCATCGTGGGTACGGTTCTCGGTACCCTGGCAGGGGTCTGGCTCGGCCAGGGCCTGACGCAGATCGTCGCCGCCACGGTCAGCGAGCTGTATTACGAGGTCACGGCCGATGCAATGACCCTGAGTTGGCGCTCGCTGATCAAGGCCTGGACCCTGGGTCTGGGGGGCACATTGGTCGCCGCCTGGCTGCCGGCACGGCAGGCGGCCGCCACACCCGCATTGACGACCCTGTCGCGCGCTGCCTTGGAAGAGACCGCGCGCAACCAGCTGCCGTTGCTGGCCGCGCTCGGTGCCCTGCTGATATTCACCGGGTTCCTGGTTGTCAGGATCCTCCCAGGAGGGGTGGTGCCCGGATTTGCCGGCCTGTTCATCCTGCTGCTGGGCGCCGCGCTTGTCACGCCATTCGCGCTCCAGCTGGCGTACCGTCTGCTGACCCGGATACCGCTGCGGGGCATCTGGCAGATCGCGGTCCGCGACCTCGACCGCCACCTCTCGCGCCTGAGCACCGCGGCGGCCGCACTGATGGTCGCACTGGCCGCGAGCGTCGGCGTCGCGGTGATGGTCGACAGTATGCGCGGTGCAGTCAGTGACTGGCTGCAGGATGTGTTGAGCGCTGACCTCTACATCGCAGCAGAGGGGTTTGAGGACGGCGCGACCCTCCCCGACAGGGTCGCGGCGCAGGCACCCCTCCTGTGGCAGGTCGGTGCCTACAGCAGCTACCGCAAGCGCGAACTGCAGACAGACGACAACCGCATCATCCTGGTCGCCGCACAGTTGGCCGCGCCGTCGCGCGCGGGTTTCCAGTTCATCGCCACGGGAAGTATCGACCCCTGGGTGGAATTCGAACTCGGCGAACTGCTGATCTCCGAACCACTGGCGCACCGGCTCGATCTCTCGCCCGGCGACACCCTGACACTGCCCACGGCCGGCGGCGAACTGGCATTTCGCATCGCCGCGGTGTTCCGCGACTTTGCCAGTGAGCACGGGCGCGTATTCATCGATCAGCGACACTACCGGGATCACTGGCACGACCAACACACCGACACCCTCGCCCTGTTTGCTGAAAATGGTGATGCCTTGGCACTGCTCGGCGCTGCGAGCGATCGCTTCTCCGGCGAATACGAGTTGGTCTTCACCGCCGCGCGCGAGATCTACGACGAGTCGATGGCGGTGTTCGAGCGCACCTTCCGTATCACCGAGGTACTGCGCCTGCTGTCGGTAATGGTGGCCTTCATCGGGGTACTGAGCGCCTTGATGGCGCTGCAGCTGGAACGCCGCAAGGAGTACGCTATTCTGCGTACCCTGGGACTTACCCGCGCGCAGGTCAGCGGACTGATCGTGATTGAATCGGTAGCGCTCGGGCTGCTCGCCGCGCTGCTTGCACTGCCGACCGGACTTGCGCTGGCCTGGGTGTTGACCGCTGCGATCCAGCTGCGCGCCTTCGGCTGGAGCATGCCCTTCCTCGTCGGCGCCTCACCCCTGATCTGGACGGTATTCACCGGCCTGAGCGCGGCATTCCTGGCGAGCCTTTATCCAGCCTGGCGTTCCGCGCGCCATAACCCGGCCCCGCAGCTCAGGGAAGATTGAGCATGCTACGCATCATCATGCTGCTCCTTGTGACGTTCGCGGCCGGATGCGACAGCCCCGAGCGCCTGGCAAACCCGGAAGCAGACTCGATCCGTGTCGATCAACGGATGGGTGCGCCACCCGACCCTGGATTCGAACGCGCCCTCGAGCCACGTGCATTCGAATTCCCGCGTGACCACGGGGCACATCCCGGGTTCGCGACCGAGTGGTGGTATTTCACGGGCAACCTGTACGGTGCCGATGGCAGACGCTTCGGTTACCAATTCACGCTGTTCCGTGTCGGCCTGGAACCCGGCCAGCCGGTCGCCGACTCCGACTGGCGCGCCAACCAGGTCTATATGGGCCATCTCGCGGTGAGCGATATCGCAAACCGCCGGCACTACAGCACGGAGCGTTTCGCCCGGGCCGCCGCCGGCCTTGCCGGGGGGAAAGCCCCGCCATTGCATGTGTGGCTGGGGCCCTGGTCGATTAGCGGTGGCCCGGAAGGACTTTTCCCCCTGAAGGTGGCTGCCACTACCACGGACTTCGGTATCACCCTGACGCTGCAGTCCGGCAACCGGCCGATGGTGCTGCAGGGCGACCGGGGGCTATCGCGCAAGGGAGCCGCGTCGGGTAACGCCTCGTATTACTACTCGTACAGCCGTCTGCCGACACGCGGCGAGATCCACTTCGGTGGCGAGCGCTTCGAGGTAACAGGTAACTCGTGGTTCGACCGCGAATGGTCAAGCTCCGCGCTGGCCGCGGATCAGGCGGGCTGGGACTGGTTTGCACTGCAGTTCGACGACGGGCGCGACCTGATGTTCTACCGCATGCGCGACCGGCAGGGATTGGCGCAACCGTTCAGTGCCGGGGTCCTGGTCGACAAGGATGGTGGCGTGATACCCCTCTCGCTCGACCAGGTCGACCTGAACCCGACCCGATACTGGCAGTCGGCGCAAGGGGCGAGCTACCCAGTCGCCTGGCGCCTGCAGGCGCCCGATCTCAACCTGGATCTGCAGGTAGAGGCGGCCTTCGACAACCAGGAGATGCCCTTGACGGTCAGGTACTGGGAAGGTGCGGTGGACGTGAGCGGCAGTCACACCGGGGTCGGTTACCTGGAGCTGAGCGGCTATGCCCAATGAGTATATCGATTCAATCCCAGCGCATGATCCCCTTCGGTTTCAGACACCTGCATCGCCTCGTGCGCCCGCCACGGCCGGCCGACGATTGGTCAACCACAGGCCCAGCAACACCAGCACGCCGCCCACCAGCAGCGACCAGGTCACCGGCTCGCCCAGCAGCCAGGCACCCAGGCAGACACCGCTGATGGGCACCAGATTGATGAACTGCCCGGCGCGCGCCGCGCCCAGCTCGTGTACGCCTTTGTAAAACCAGACGAACGCCAATACCGTACCGAACACAGCCAGATAAGCGACGTTCAGCCAGACATGGACATTGCCCAATGCAGCCGCAGTGATCCCGCCCTTCCACAGCGTCACGACGGCCAACATCAGGGTGCCTGCCACACTCGAATAGCTGACCGCCAGCAGCGGTGACATGCCGCGCAGAATCCTTTTGCCGATCAGGGTGTAGGCCACCCAGCTGACTACGCAGCCAAGCAGCATCAACTCGCCACTGCCTACGCCACGGCCCAGCAGGCCGACAAGATCGCCCCGCCCGATCACCACCATCGCGCCGCATACGGAAAGCACAATACCCAGACCCCTGAGCGGCCCCAGCGGCTCATGGAACAGCCAGGCAGAGGCCAGGGCGATGAGCACCGGGTTCGCGGCAATGATCAGCGAGGCACGCCCCGCCTCGACGCTCTGCAGACCGGCAAAGAACAGCAGGTTGTAGGCCATTACCCCGCTCGCCCCAAGCAGGATGACCGCGAGCAGCTGGCGCCTGTTCACCGCAGGAAAACGTCCGAGCTGCCAGTAAAGCCAGGCCAGCAGCAGGATCGAGGCAATCAGGAACCGCAGAAAGCCCGCGCCATAAGGATCGATGAGGGACGCCAGGTGACGCCCCGCGACGAAGGTGCCGCCCCAGAACACGGCCGCCATGGCAAGAAAAAAATAAGTGCTCAAAGGGGCCAAGGCGGGACCTGCCAGGGTAAACAGGTAACTTGCCAAATCGGGCCCATCACCGTCAACCAGCAGCAGCCGGCAAGCGCCAAAAGATGGCGCCAAGCGCCTGATCTATAATTCCAGTCCTGCGTTCAGCACAGGCCGGCCTGAGAACGATGCCCACATCAGTTGCAGAGACACGGAAACAGAAGAGGGGCGCAGGCGTCATACCCTATGCTGCACGTGGAGACGGGGTCCATTTTCTGTTCCAAACCACGTTCAGTGGCCGCAAGACCGGCTATCTCATCGACTTCGGTGGTGGCGTCGGACCCGATGAAGACTTCAGGCAGGCCGCCGTGCGCGAATTCATCGAAGAAACAGAAACCCTGTATTTCTGCGAAGACGTCACGACGGGGCGCCGCAGCGTCGAAACAGTGCGCGATCAGACACCGGTCGTCGAGGCCCTGTTCGACAACACACTGCGCGCCAGCCCCGATTCGTGGTGCAGGCGCGCGCCGGGAACCTCTCTCCGACCCAAATTATGGAAGACCTTCTTCATTGAATTTCCGTATCGCGACATCGGGCCCCTGAACCGCGAGTGGGAGTCAGACGGGACCGGTCGCTTCAAAAAGCGGCGTGAACTGGTCTGGGTCGCCGCCGATGAACTGCTCGCCATCTACGCAGACGCCCCCGATAGGCTGTGGAAACGCGTCCGGCAGCTGGAAAATGCCAGTCAGCTTGTACGCTCCATTGCGCGCAACGGAATACTCTGACCCATCCTGCCCACCATGTCACCGGAAACCGGCAAGAGATATACTGCGGTTCGCCGGCATCAGCGGTACCTGCTGCCCTGCTGGATCCTGAACCTGTTCAATTGATTCTGTTGCTGGCGGCGAAACTGCTGTTGTTGAATTGACTGCGGCCCCGGCGGCAATCCAGTATCGGCCCCTGTACGGGCGCGCTGGTTCTGCATCAGCAGTTCCCGTCGCTGCCTTTCCTGGAGCATCTGCTGCTCGACGACCTGTTGGCGATCGAGCTGATCGGCGCCGGATTCCCGCTGCGCGGCATCAACCCGGCCCGGGGAATCCTGAATAGTCTTGAGCTGCTGCTGACTGGAACGGTTGAGTTGCATGAGTTGCGACATACCGGCAGCCGCCTCGTCGGCATGCACGGGCATTCCCGGTAACAGAAAGATCCAGACAAGCGCGGCCATGAAGGGTGCGTCGATAGCGAAGCCCTTGGAGCTGGTTGTTTGCAAAACCCGTCTATTCACTCAATCACGATCTCCAGCCGTGTGATCGAAACAAGCCGCTGTGCGTATATCCGCAGGAAATAGGCAGATGCCTCCTCGATTCCCAACACCATGCGCTGTGCCCCGCCCTCGTCTCTCAACCTTTCGTGGTCCACGAAGTCGAAGTCGCTGTAGATGACTTCCACGGTCAAACCACAACCATCGTCGATCCCCTCGAGCAGCAGTAGGTACAGGCCGGCCTGCAGGAACCCGAGCCGCAGAAAATAGGCCTGACCCGAAGGAGACCGAAGGATTTTGAGCAGAGTACCATCCCACACCCGGTCCCGAACAAGTGCGTGAGAAAAGGGGTAGAAACCACAGTCATCCTTCATGTAGCGCAGCAACTCGGCCAGTTGCCTGACGGCGCCCCTGGACAGCTCGCCGCCATACCGTCTGCGGCATCTTCCGGCAGACGGAAACTCAGCCCGTGGCTGCATTCCCCTTCGTGACAACGCGCGCACGAGGTGTTGAATATCACCACGGACTCGAGAGGAATCCGGTCAGCGGCGGGAAGCCACTGCGACCAGAACAACAAGACTGCCAGCCTGCAAATTGCATGAAGGGTTCGGGAATCAGGGCGTGATGGGCAAAGCAGTTGAGCTGATCGGTCGAAAAAGCATAGCCGTAGCTATGGTTTGAGAGGGATCGGCTCAAATGCGAAGTCCAGTGCGGCCTGAGCCCGAACAGGACAAACTGCAACGTTGAAAACAAAGGTCGAAAGCTAACCAATATCCCCTAGCGACACCACGAACCTCAATATTCGTATCCGCCTTAATGCAACTTGCAGGCCAGCCCGAATTTGCATCTGGCGGATACCCGAAAACGATTCATGAACATCGATATGTCGGCCTGACACGGGAGCGGGCTAGTTGGATGCGGTATCGACCCCGGGCTGGTCCTTGAGAAATGCCCCCAGCAACTTGTCAGACTTTTCGATGTGAATGGTAGCCCAGCCCTTGAGCTCGATCACGACGGCGAAGGACATCAGCAGATCGCCGTTTTGAAACCGCCCTATGAGGTCCAAAAGATGTTGAATGAGCCTGGCATGCTCGGACTTGTGCACCTCGTACGCCGGATAGCCGTGCTGCGACATCAACTGCTCTTCATAGGAAAAGTGGCTCTGCGTGTGTGCCAACAGCTGCGCCAGGAGTCCACCCAGGGCCGCTCTGTCTGCCTGTTGCAGCATGCTTTGGTGAAGCGCGTTGATTAGGCCAATCAATGTCTCATGCTGCGAGTCGATTTCCGGAATATTCAGCCTCATTGAATCTTCCAGTCTGATCAGTTCCATGATGGCTCCATCTTTTCGAATGCCTCTGGGGAAACATCTACGACGCCCAAGCCAAGTATAGAAGTATGAATTGCCTTTTCCTCCAACTCAATCGCCTCCTCGCGGCCGGCTTCCGGGAACGACTGAGGTCATCGGAGATCGAATATGGGCATTGATGCTACCCTAAGAAAAAGGGGTGGATCGTTTCACCTTGGGTCATTTGTACGGATCTCGGATGGAAGGGCTATGCGGCATTTAATCGAAGTGAAGACAAAATGGATCGTCCTGCTGGCAGCGTTGTTCGCGTCGGCCGGCGCGATCGCGGCGGACAAGGCATACATCTCGGTCGACGAATCGGGGCAGGCGGCAGCATCGGATAAGCCTCCGACAACCGGCACTGTGGAAGAGGTGATCGAGTTGCCCAAATCGCCGCAAACCGACGCGGAGAAGGCGCAGGCGGAGGTGCAGCGGATTAACCAGAAGGCCGACCAGATGGCCGCCGAACGCAAGCAGAAGGAGAACGAGCGGGCCGCTGCGACGGAGCAGAAGGAACGCCAGCAGGTCTCCTGTGCAGCATCGCGCAGCCGACTTCAACAGCTTGAGTCAGTGCCGCCCAATCGCCGTCTGGTGGCCAATCCCGATGGCACCACCCACAGGGTGAGTGCGGAGGAGATGCAGGACCTGGTCGCTGCGGCCAAACGCCAGGTGGTCGAGGACTGCGGGTCGCTTGACGCACCGGCAAGCACCACGAAAGATCAATCCGGCAAGGCGTCCGCCAGCGGGGAACGCTCGGTACGGTAGCTGAAATCTTGCGGCAACATGCAGCCCCTGTACTCGGGATCACCGGGCTTTGCCAATCCGAAGTGCTGGAATAGCCTAGCCATGTTCGTTAAGCCGGCCACCCGACCAGTGTTTTACGGCCGCTCTGTGAAACCGGGGCCGCTGAAGTCGGCCGCGATGCGCTTGGGTGCGGACGTATGAGCATCCTGACCGCCGCCTGGTCCGGTTGTGCCGCCGCGAGCCTGATGCTCGCGCTGATGCAGGTCTTTCTCTGGTTGCATGAACGCCCCTCGCCGATCTACCTGCTGACGGTTCCGGCACCGCCGGCACAGGCAGGAATCCTGGGTGGTGCGATTGGCGGCGCCGTCATCGGCGGTATCATCGGCGGCGGCCGCGGCGCGCGTGCCGGGTTCGTGGTCGGTGGTATTGCCGGCGCTCTTCGGCGCCGATAAATGCAAAGCGACAGATGTATCTGTGAAAAGTGGACAGGCCACCTCCTCGGCGGAAGACGGTCTCCCCACGTTTCTCCCGACAGTGAGTGACGGACTTGTGGCCTGGGTATATCTGATCATCGCAGGAATATTTGAATGGGGTTGGCCGGTGGGCCTCAAGCTCGGCTGGACCGAACAGGGTGCGCATTACGGTTGGATCGTCTTTGCGATTGTTTGCATGGCCGCGAGTGGCACGCTGTTGCTGATCGCCCAGCGCACCATCCCGATGGGCACGGCGTATGCGGTGTGGACAGGGATCGGCGCAGTGGGGACCTTTGTGCTGGGCATCATGATCTTTTCCGAGGCAGCGAATTTCGCCCGCTTTTTTTTCGTCGGGCTGATCGTGGTCGGGATTCTTGGACTGAAACTGTCGTCTTCGCACTAGCATCAGCGACCATCCTCGGTGCCAAATAGTCCCACACCCCTTGATCACCGAGTCCGGCGCCTGCCGGGGCCGCGTGGCTTGCCGCTGGTCGGGACGATCGGCTCCTTCCTCGGCAAGGATCTGCTGCGGCCCTTCAGCCGGCTGGTTGCAGACCACGGCCCGCTGTTCGAGGTGCCGCTCCCACTCGGCCACCGGCTGGTGATGGTTGCGCACCCGGATGCGGTGGAACACGTGCTGCGTTCCGGGCGCGAGAACTACGTCAAGGGTTCGGTCTACGACGGTACCCGGTTGCTTCTCGGTCAGGGGCTGGTGACCAGTGAGGGCGCGCTATGGCGCCGCCAGCGCGAGCTTGCCAATCCGGCCTTTCGCCCGGCGAAACTGCAGCAGTACCTGGCAGTGATGGCCGATGCAACGGCACAACTCGTGACAGATTGGCGTGTTGCCAGGCATGCCGACCCGGTCGATGCGCAACGCGAGATGACCCGCCTGACCCTGGCTATCGTCGGCAGGACGCTGTTTGGTCTCGATCTCAGTCAGAACAGCGAACGCGCGGCCGCCGCCTTTGGCGCGGCACTGGCCGCCATCGGCCGGCGCGGGCCGGGCAGCCTGCAGGTTCCGCTGTGGCTCCCCACGCCCGGCAATCGGCGCTTTCGGCGCACCCTGCGCGAGCTCGACGCCATGGTCTACGAGGTGATCGAACGCTTTCGAGCCGGTCAGGCCGAGAACGCCGATCAAACGCTGCTTGGCGCCTACCTGGAAAGTCGGGACCCGGCGACCGGCCTGGGCATGGATGACCGCCAGCTGCGCGACGAGGTCATCACCCTGTACCTGGCGGGTCACGAGACGACCGCAAGCCTGCTGAGCTGGACGCTTTATGAACTGGCCCGGCATCCCGAGGTTCAGGCAAGGGTCGCAGCAGAGATCGATGCGCTGTTGCCCGATGAGGCGCCGTCGCTGGAGCAGCTCAAGGGGCTGCAGTACACCTCGCAGGTGATCCACGAGGTGCTGCGGTTTGTACCCGCCCGCCTGGACGGTCGCGCGCAATGCCCTGGCCGATGACGAGGTCATGGGCTATCGCGTGCCGGGCGGCGCGATCGTGATGGTCTCACCCTATTTTGCGCATCGGCTGGAGGAATTCTGGCCCGACCCGCTGCGCTTCGATCCTGACCGCTTTTCTGCGGAGGCAGTCGCCGCGCGCCATCCTTTCGCGTACTTCCCGTTCAGCCTCGGGCCGCGCATCTGCATCGGCATGCAGTTCTCGCTTTACGAGGCCAGGCTGGTGCTCGGCATGCTGTTGCGCCGCTTCGAGGTCCTTGCGGCCGGCGGCAGCGGGGTTGGGGTTTGCGCGGCGGGCACGCTGCGACCTGTCGGCGAGCTCAGGGTGTTGCTGAAACCGAGGTAGGCCAAGAAAACGAACGGCATGCGCAAAAGAAGGCGCAATTCCGGTCGAACGCCAGGCACGCCGCTTCCTGGGTGATCGGTGCGATCGACATCATGAAGGTCTTACCATGGGTTTCTGACACGGACGTCTAGCTGGATCGGAATTCGAGCACTGAACCGTAGCGGCGGGAGGCTGGAATGGACGAGTCGACAAAGGATTTGAGCGAATCGACAGGAGCGACAACGGCGATGACTGTATTTGCTGCCTGGACGATCCGAGTGCTCCTGGGCGTGCTGCTGCTCTTGGTCCTGCTGACGGCCACGATACTGCTGGTTCAACCGAGGCTCGACCTGACCTCTTACCGCGCAACGATTTCGCAATATTTGAGCACTGCCGTGGATCGGGATGTCCGACTAGGTGGCGATTTGCGCGTCGGGCTCGGTCGACACCTGAATCTCAGCGTGTCTGGCCTTAGTGTGGCCAACCCGGCCTGGGCCGAGTCTGCGGAGCTGTTCCGTGCCTCCGAAGCCTCGGTAAGTATCGACCTTTTTTCGGCGCTGTCGGGTGTGATTCGCCTTCATGACGTGCTGGTGCGCGATGCACAGGGCTTTATGGAGGTGTTGGAAGACGGCACACGCAGTTGGGATCTCGGCGCCGCCAATGCGCTTGACGAGTTCGGGGCAGACACCGGACCGACGTGGCGGCTGGTGGTCGAGGATGCGCGTGCGGAGAATGTCATGCTGCTGTATCGCGGCCCGGCGGCGCGGCTGTTTCAGGTCGATATCGCCCGCTTCGATCAGGCGAACGACGCCGGGATGCTGGTACTGGAGGTCTCGGCGACCGCCAACGAGCTGCCCGTTCAACTGCAGGGGCGCATCGGTCCGCTGCAATCACTGATCGCCGGCCGGGACATCGAGGCCGACCTGCGCGCAGTGCTGCCCGAAGGTGAGATCACCGCGGAGCTCAGCGTCGAGCAGCGCGATCGGCCCTACGTCGATCTGGTTGCCACTGCCCGCGGGCTCGACCTGGGTCGCTTCGTCGCCGCCGAACAGGTGCCGGATAATCCGCCGCCCGATGTTGCCGCAGAGCCACGCGTGATCCCGGACAGCCCCCTGCCTGTTCGTTTTCTCGACGTACTCGATGGACGCTTTCGCATAACCGGTGAGGCGCTCAGCTATCCGGATCCGGCGTTCCCCGAAAAACTTCTGGTCCGCGATCTGCACCTGGAAGCGGGTCTGGCGCAAGGAGACCTGATACTGGGGAAGCTGCGCCTTTCCGGCGATCGTGGTGTGGTGGAACTCAATGGCACTCTCTCGCGGACCGGGCAGGGCGTGACGGCCAAAGGCAAATTGAGAGCCAGCGGGTTTCGCTATGGCATGCTGGCCAAGGGCAACGCGCTCGAACACTTGCCGAAGCATGAACTTGACATGCAGTTGACTGCACAGGGGCGGACCTATCGCGAATTCGCCGCCTCGCTCGACGGTACGGCGCTGTTGACCGGCGGCAACGGGCGGGTGGCGAACGCGGGCATTGATGCGGCCCTCGGATCGTTTTTGGGCGAACTTTTCGCGACGATCAATCCGTTCGCAAACAAGGAGCCGTTTACCCAGATCGTATGCACGGCTGCAGCACTCCGGGTGAGCAACGGCATCGTCAAGTTGGCCCCCGGATTCGTGATCCGTACCGAAAAGCTTGACATCGCCGCCGCAGGGACCATCGATCTGAATTCCGAACGGATCGATGTGCAGTTCAGGAATACGCCACGCGATGGCATCGGTCTGAGCCTGGGTGGGCTGGTGAACCGCTTCGTCAAGGTGGGCGGAACCCTGGCCAAACCTGCCATGGTGCTCGACTCCGGGGGTGCATTGGTCTCGGGGACCGCAGCCGCCGCAACCGGCGGATTGTCGGTCATCGTGACCAATCTGCTCGACGGGATTTCGTCCGCGGCGAGCGATCCCTGTGCCGAGATCGTCGCGGGAATCGAGCAATAGCGTGTCCGCCAATTTCTCTGCCCGCTGGGGCCAACGAGCAACAAGTTTGCGCCGGCGCGAAATATACCGGTGCACTGCTTCGCAATTACTCGCACATTCAGCGGGCCACTGAGCGGTTAGCCGCCAGCCGCGTCCTCGCCGGGGACGCCATTACCTGAAGAGGGCGCAACGAGGCCTTCAGGTCTCCTGGCGCGCCGGCTGTCCTTCCGCATAGAGCACGAGCAGGTCATAGATCGCGCGATTGACCGGAGTCGGAATCGAGGTCTCCTTTCCGCGCGCCACCACATCCCCGCTCAACCAGGCCACTTCGAGGCGGTTGCCCCGCTCCAGGTCCAGATGCATCGACGATGTCATGTCTGCGGGCAGCCCGTCGCAGAACTGTAACCGGTCTTCCGCGAAATCTTTCGGCAGTTGCACCCCCTGGGCCCGACCGACTGCAACGACCTCGCGCATTGAATCCAGCAGAAACGCCCGTGTCCGCGGGTGGCTTCGGACGGCCCCGATCGGTTGCCGGATCGTTGCCGTGGTCCCCGACAGGCCGACCAGGAAGACGAACTTTTCCCATATCGTGCGACGAATGTCGCGGTGGATCTCGGCGTCGATTCCCGCCATCCGGCAGGCCTCGAGGAACTGAGTGGCACGTCCGGAACCGATTTGACCATACTCGCCGAAACCGAGTTTCTGCATCTTGCCTGTGTGACGGATAACCCCGGGCCGGGCGATCGTGGCCGCGATGTAACACACGCCACCCATCACCGCACGATCGCCCAGGATGCGACGAAGCACATCGTCTTTCTGAACACCGTTCTGGAATGAGACAACGGCGGTGTCAGGCCCGATCAACGACGACATGGCCCTGGCGGCGGCTTCGGTATCCCAGAGTTTCACACTCAGCAAAACCAGGTCGACCGGTCCGAGCGTTGTCGGGTCGTCAGTCGCGATCGGCTTCGCCACATGCAGATCACCCAGAGGGCTTTCAACGTGCAGGCCTCGCTCCCGGATTGCCGAGAGGTGCTTGCCTCGCGCCACGAAACTGACCTCGTTTCCGGCAAGGGCGAGCCTTGCGCCGAAATAGCCGCCAACGCCACCGGCACCCATAATCGCGATTCTCATGAATTCTCGTCCTCAGGGCCCGATGTCTGACCCAAGACCTGCAAGGCGGCGGGTCAGGTGCAGCCGGACCTGACTGTCCTCGGTCAGCATGTGGAACAGGTGGTGGGGGCCGGTGGCCTTTGCGATCAGTTGGTCCAGGTCGCCGCGGATCTCGGCATAAAGCCGCGGCAACCGCTGGTCGAAGACGTGCAGCGCCCGGCTCAACGGGTCCTTGCGCTGGCGCGCAAGGATCCCGTCCACGCCGTCCCGGTACAGATCACCCAGACAGATGTGCACGGCATTGAACAGGGTCGCCCAGCCGTTGAACCAGAACATCAGATCGGTATCGAAGCGCTCTCCGGCCGCCGGTCCCTTGGCCAGGACCTCGGCCAACAGCTCCTTTTCCTTCACCGTCTCGCCTTCTTCCAACAGCTCGGCACGACCGTAGCCGTCTATGGTGGAACTGGTCATCAGTATGGGCACATCCGGGTAACGGGCCAGTACGAAACTCGCATCTTTAAGGACAGGCGCCAGCTTGTCCGGTGCCTGGGGGTTACGCTTCAGACGAGCCGATGGCGCGGTCGACAACACCTGGACCTTGTGCCCCCTGTCGCCCAGCTCGTTTACCAGCCGCGCGAAGACCCCCTTGTGCAGCACGTCCATGGAAAAGTTCAGACCGGTCTGTTTGTGCAGCAGGGCCAGCTGTACCTGTTTGGCATATCGCGGCGCGCTCTCGACGACATTCGCGATCCTGGTGACCGGGATGCGTTCCTTGAGCCTGCCGTGTTTATCGACGATCACTTCCTGATGGAACTCGTCGAAGCTGATCTGCAACAGCACCTTCGCCCTGGGCCAGTGGCCGGGGCGCGCCTCGATCGCCTCGGCCATGGCCGCGATGACCCTCTCGGTCTCTGCCTTGTCGCTGGCGAAATCGCCATTGAGCAGAATAGCGAAGGTGGTGACATGGGGCATGGTACGGATGCCATTGTAAAAGGCATCCATGTGTCGCGTCAGATCACCCCCCGTGAACAGCACGTTGTCGGTCAGGGCGTCGACCGTGCGATAGATCAGATCGGGGTCCGCATCGACAGGCTTCAGCGGCCGCCAGATGAACATGCAGTGCCTGCAGGTCTGCGGGCAACCCATGGCGGGGATGATGCCGGCCTTTGCCAGCCGCGGCCTGCTGCCCTCGAAGCCGGGGTCCGGCAGCCGGTCCACCAGTTCCAGTCTTTCCAGGTCCGCCTCGCCGAGTATGTCGCCATAGCGCTCGCGCTCGTAGCGGGCCAGGTCACTGTAGGCCGTCCGGTAATCCTTGCCGAGCAGGCCCAGGTCCTCCCACACCCGCCGGATGTGGCCGGCAAGCCGGTCGGCATCTCCCCCCTGCCCGGCAAGCAGCCGCAACAGCTGCCCCTGCTGGGCCGGGCCGCCGGGGCCGGCCCCGAGCCAGTGATCGATATATCCGGTGATGAATGCATCGGCACTGTCACTCAGCAACAGGTCCATCAGCCAGCGCCGTGCAGGCGCCCGGAAGGTATCCAATACGCGCTCGCGGTAGTCCGCATGGACATTGTGCTGCATCCAGTGAAAGGCATGGAGATAGCTGAGCAGAAAGCTCAGGTCAGCCGCATCCGCCCGTTCGAGCAGAAGCTTCTCCATACCGCCAGAGGTCATGCGATTGACCTCGTTCCTGAATCGCTGGCGCATGGCCTGCAGGTAAATGGCCAACAGCTGTTGCTGACTGGCTGGAGGCGACTGAATGGTGGAGGCAGTAGCAGGCATGGCGATGCACGAGACGCAAACAAGTTTGCCGGGTAATAGGCATCAACATAGCACAAGGCCGCCGGCAACCAACCGTGAGCTCCAGTCGGCTGCAGGTGACAGTCTTCCGGCCGGAGGCGCAGCGCGGACAGTCTCGGCCCGGAGTTTACCCATCGTCTGTCAGCCGATAAAAACACTTTATCCTTTTAATTCGCATAAGATGTTGGCTCGCGTGGATTCAATGCGTAACCCTTGCACGGTCGGCAACCCGCGAGGGCCTTTGGCGGGGTCGAGGCTTTTTGATGCCGGTCAAGCGAAGGGACTTATCCCTTTTCCTTTCTCCAGCCCCTGTGCAGAAATAGCGGTCAGGGATTAACATGCGAGTTGCCAGGGCCGGTACTGAAATCAGGATCCTTTGGCAGTTCCACGAAGGAGGGAGACGATGCGTTATCTACAGTCACTGCTTTTCGGTCTGCTGAGCATTCCCCTGCTGGCCACCGCGGCCGACGTGGTCCCGGACGACAAGGCCGTCGTGCAGTTTCAGGCCAAAAACGGTGTGGTCACCTTCAATCACGCCCTGCACGCCACTTTGCGCACCAACGAGTGTGAGACCTGTCACCATACCCATGAGCCGGGCACGCCATTCAAGCCCTGCTCTGACTGCCACAAGAAGAAGGACACCCCGGTGCCCGGTTTTTCAGTGGTGGCACCGAAAAACTCCAAGGCCTATCACCTGAAATGCAAAGGCTGCCACGATTACACGATGAAAGAACTGGCGAAGCCTGCCGGTCCGACCAAGTGCAAGCTTTGTCACATCAAATAGACGACAGGCCCACCTGAATCGAAGGCTCCGGTACCGGCATGGACCCGGTGCCGGCGTTCCTTTGGTGGGAGCATCTCCCTCGTGAAACGGACTACCCGGAATCCGTCGTAGCTCGCGGACGCGGCATGCCGACAGTCTTTTCGGACTCACCAACCCGGATCGTGTTCATCGGTGTCCTCGAGACGTTCGCCCGGGTCCTCGACCCTCGACGCGGCAAGGGCTGCGTCAATCAATGCCTGCTGCTGCACGCGGTGCAGTTGCCAATTACCGCAGGCCGGTGAGGCAGAAGGGGCGCGACCAGCGTAGCCCAGTGTCTGATGATCCTGGGTCAATACCCGCAGATGATGTTGAATCTGGTACCAGGCGCCCTGGTTTCGCGGCTCTTCCTGGCACCAGACGATCTCCGACGCATTTGCGAAATCTGCCAGCAACCCTCCCAGGCGACGCCTCGGGAAAGGGTATAGCTGTTCGACGCGCATGATGGCGATATCGCTGATTTCACGTTTGCGCCGCTCCCCCAACAGATCGAAGTAGACCTTGCCGCTGCAAAGCACGACCCGCCGCACGCGGTCAGATTCCAGTTCATCCGCCTCCGGCTGCACCAGTGCGAGTGCACCGTCAGTGAATGCATCCAGGGTTGATTTCGAGAGCGGGTGTCGCAACAGGCTCTTCGGTGTCATGACCACCAGTGGCCGGCGGAAACGACGCTTTATCTGATTGCGCAGCAGATGGAAGAACTGCGCCGGGGTGCTCGGCACCCATACGCGCATGTTCAACTCCGCACACAACTGCAGATAACGCTCCAGTCTCGCCGAGGAATGCTCGGGTCCCTGACCCTCGAAACCGTGCGGCAGGAACAGCGTCAGCTGGCACAGCCTCCCCCATTTCAGGTAACCGCTGGCGATGAACTGATCGATCACCATCTGCGCGCCATTGCCGAAATCGCCGAACTGCGCCTCCCAGATCACCAGGGTGTTCGGGCTCGAGGTGGCATACCCGTATTCGAAGCCAAGCACTGCCAACTCGGAAAGCAATGAATTGATCACCTCAAAACGTGGCTGGCCCTCAAACAGGCGGGCCAGGGGTATATCGATGTCGAAGCTTTTCTGATCGTGATAGGCCGCATGCCGATGCGCGAAGGTACCGCGCACGGAATCCTGACCGGAAAGTCTCACCGCGTGTCCGTCGTGCAACAGCGTCGCATAGGCCAGGATCTCGGCCATCCCCCAGTCGACAGGCATCTCCCCTGCCAGCATGCGGTCCCGTTCGTCCACCACGCGGGTGACACCCCGTTGCAACTCGAAATCCGCGGGCGGTAGCAGTGCGTCCTTGCCGAGCCCCACCAGCTGTGCCAGAGGCACCCGTGTATCGACGGTTTCATTGGGACCTGCGTTCAGGTATTGCTCCCAATGCGCCTCGTAACCGGTACGCGAACCGTGCAGAAACTCGCGCACGACCACTTTGCCCCTCTCGAGCGAGGCGCGGTACTCCTCGCGCAGGGCATCTGGCTGTTCCGCGGTGACCACACCGTCATGGATCAGGCGTTTCGCGTAGAGCGCCCTTGCAGACTCCATTCCGCGGATACGCTGATACATCTGTGGTTGGGTCATCATGGGCTCGTCCGCCTCGTTGTGGCCCTGACGCCGATAGCAGACCAGGTCGATCACCACGTCATTCTGGAAAGCAAGCCGGTAGTCGAGCGCCAGCCGGGTAACGAACAGAACCGCATCGGGGTCATCGCCATTGACGTGAAAGATCGGTGCCTGGATGAGCTTGGCAACTTCCGTGCAATACAGGGTCGAACGTGCCTCCTGCGGGTGACTGGTCGTAAAACCGATCTGGTTGTTGACCACCACGTGCAGGGTCCCGCCGGTCCCGTAGGCGGGCGTCTTGGACAGATTCAGCGTCTCGGTCACCACGCCCTGCCCAATGAAGGCGGCATCGCCGTGTACGATGACAGGCAACACCAGGTCGGGGCCGTCCTCCTCGTGTCGGTCCTGGCGGGCGCGACAGCCACCCTGCACCACGGGCGCAATGACCTCGAGATGCGAAGGATTGAAGGCCAGCGACAGGTGAACGGGGCCGCCCGATGTCTGGATGTTCGAATAGAATCCCTGGTGATACTTGACGTCGCCGGAGCCGCTGCGTGCATCCGGTTCGCCCTTGCCCTCGAACTCGGAAAACAGTTCGCTCGGCGCCTTGCCGAGGAGGTTCACCAACACGTTGAGACGGCCGCGATGGGCCATCCCGATCACTATATCGGTGATGCCACGCTTGCCGCCGCCCTGCACGATCTCGTCGAGCAGTGGGATCAGTGAGTCCGCGCCCTCCAGCGAAAACCTTTTCTGGCCCACGTAGCGGCGATGCAGAAACTGCTCCAGGCCCTCTGCCGCGGTCAGGTCGCGCAGCGTATCGATCCGCATCTGTACCGAGTGCTGGCCCGCCCAATCACCGCGGGTCGATTCGAGGCGTCGCTCGATCCAGCGACGCTCGTCGGATGCGCTTATATGCATGTATTCGCTGGCAACGGTGCCGCAGTAAACACGCTCCAGGATATCGATCACCTCTTTGACCGGGCGCGCCTGCTCCGCATCGATCGACACGACGTTGACGACCTGCTGCATTACCGCATCGTCCAGGCCATAGTAGGCTGGATTCAGTTCCTTGGGGCGCTGCAGCTCCGTCAATCCGAGCGGATCGATATCCGCGTGCAGGTGCCCGAGCATCCGATACGCGGTGATCAGGCGCTCGATGCCGGTCAGCGGGTCGGGACGGAGCCCCGGACCATTGGGCATATCGTCGGGCACCCGCTGCCCCGGCGTCGATTCGCCGGCACCCTGCTCGAAGCCGTAGAAGAAGCTCCGCCATTCGGCCGAAACGCTCTCAGGAGAATCCCGAAACGCCTCGTAAAGTTGGTCGATGTACTCGGCGTTGGCCCCGCTGAATGCGGAGGAACGTCGCTGTCTCTTGAGGGGTTTGTCCATTGTGTGCTCGACGATCGCAATGCGGATGATCGAATCCGCACACCGATTGAGCAGACAGGATCACTTTCCCGGCAGAAAAAGGAACGTTACATGAGATGCCCGATTCACGTCATTGACCGACCGCAGAAAAATTCTGCATATGCCGCGTGTTCATGCGCGCTGTGGTGAGCCATCCTTTCGACGGGCAGACCGGCTCTCTCACCCCCCACCGGATTCGAGCCGGGTGGTGCGCAAGTCTGCCGCCCCCGGCATCAATCCCCCGGTCAGGTGCTGTTCGCCGCCGAACAGGTCGCGGGTCAGGGTGACCACAGACTCGAGCCAGGCCCCGGAATCGGTGCATGCCTGCGTCGGATCGCGATCCGGACGACACAGCGACTGGCTTTCGCCCTGAGTGATCAGGTGCATACCCGGCAGCGGGCGGACGACCCCCTGCTGCCAGCGGCCCGGGAGACCCATCACCGTCGGCCGACGATCCTCCAGCAGATTCAGGATCAGTTCCGGAATACGGTACATCGGCACATCGCCCAGCTTCAGCGGGCCACGCCCTCCATCGATCACCACCAGCGGCGTGCTGACCAGGCGCCGTACCATGGCGGCGTCGAACTTTGCCCGGTTGTCGGCCAGCAGGCCGCTCTCCGTGAAGCCGGCAAAGTTCGGGCCCAGGAAGGGCAGATGATCGCCGAACAGCACGACGATGCCGTCCGGGTCTGCCTGCTTCAGCTGCACCAGGAAATCCATCAGCTCCCGCGACTTGTAGTAGATGGTGTTGGCATAGGAATCCAACAGGCCCGGGCCGTCGACCGATTCGATCACGCGCGGCCGCTGCGAGTTCAGAGGGTAATCCAGGTGACCAAAAAAGGTCAGCACATAGCTGAAGACCGGTTGGTCCGACGCCATCATCGGCCCGATTTTCTCCAGTACCTGACGATACAGTGAGGCATCGCTGAGAAAATCGCGGTTCATATCGTCGAGAACGAAATCCTTTTCCGACCAGTAGGTCCCGAATCCGACGCGTTGGTACGCATTAACCCGGTTCCAGAAGGCCGCCACATTGGGATGCGAGGCGATCGTCTGGTACCCGGCATTGCCCAGATGGCGCGGCAGGCAGGGTACGTCGCGACGTAGCCAGCCTTCGAAAAACACCGCATCCTCGGTCACCGGGAACCCGCAGAGCACCTCGAATTCCGCGTTTGCGGTGTATCCGCCGAACACCGGCGACATCGCACTGCTGTAACCGGTTTTCCGCCACAGCTCGCGAAAACGCGGGTCTACCGGGTCGGGCGAAAGGCCGGCAGCCTTCAGTTCCATGGGGTCCCAGAAGGATTCCAGGACGATAAGGTGCACATTGCGCTGGCTGCTCCCGGAGGGCTGCGGCGGATCACCCTCCGGCACCACCGCATCCTGTGGTCCGAGCCGATTCAGGGCCGCAGCGACGTCGTCTGCAGAGGGCGGTGAACCGGCGCGCGCCAGGTAACGCGCGCTCTCCTGCACCAGGTGCAACAGCAGACCACGGCCCTCGTAGTTGCCGCGTTGATTCCATACCGAGTTGCCGATCCGGGCGTCCATGGACGCAACCACGACGCCCGGCGCGACAACGACCCCGGCCACCGTGATGGCCGCCAGGCCCAGGATCAACCAGGTGCGGCTGGAACGCCACGCCAGCATCATCAGCAACAGCAGCGCCGGTATCGCGACAATCGCTATCGCACCTGCGAGCTGCCAGCCCTCCAGCAGCAGGAACAGATTGCGTACCGCAAGAAAATCGTCCGGCATGATGGGCCCGCCAAGAATCGCGACCTTGCCCGCATTGCTCAGATGCAGCGCGGCCAACAGCACAGCCGTGGCCGGCAGATAGACTCGCAGATTGCGGCTGATCGCGTACAGCATCGCGGCCAGCAGCAGATTGGCGGCCAGGTCACGTGGTACTGCGTCGAGGTTGGGGGACACATTGAAGAAGAAAACCGCAATACCCTGTAACAAGGCGTACCACGCCACCACAAAACCGAGTGCGACGACCCAGCCGCCGGCGCGGCTGTGAAAAAACCCAGGGACCGCCATTCATTTCTCCGAAAAGGGGTAAACCGATGGCCTGTGCTGCTCGACCGGGCGGTTAACGATTACAGGCGGGCGTGATTATATGGCGTAAGTAGGACAGTCTACAGACCGAAGAGTTGCGAAAAATTTGCGGCTGCGAGTCCTGTTTCCATCCTTCTTGCCCTGGACCGCATAAAAGGGACTGCGCCGACAATGAAACCTGAAAGGCCATCGAATTCCTCGTAGTGGCCTCGCCACCTGACACCGGAGCAACACCGCCATGCAGACCCTGACATCCCGTGAATACAAGCTGATGCTCAAGCCGGACCGGTTCATCAGCCAGGGCAGGACGATGACACCCGCGGACGGTTTCGAACCGGACATGAAGTTCGAGGAGGACATCAAGGCGCCCTTCCAGGCCGTCTACAGCTTTTCGAGCAATATCATCCTGGGCGGCGAATCAGCACTCGAGACACTGGCGCATGTCGATGAGCTATACCCGGGCCTGCGTGGGTCGGTTGACGAGTTTCCCGAAGCGCAGGGCCTGATCGAGGTGAGTGGCTTCGCGGCCTATGAACGGGTGATCAAAGGCACCAGCTTTCAGATCCGCAAGGACCCCGAGGTCTCGGCGCAATGCGCCTTGACCATCTGGTATGGGAGTGAGGACAGCGAAGACCCGATCGTCAGCGAATTCAGCTTCAAATACGAAGACGAGAAAGAAGAATACACGGCGAAGATGGCCAAGCGGGCCTACGACGCCTTCATGGCCGTGCAGGAGCATCTCGGTGGCTGGATCGACAGTGATGCAACGACAAAGACCGCCTATGTCTATTCAATTTCTGGGGAAAACCCGGGGTGAGCATGACGCAAGAAGCAACACCGGGTATCGTGTCCGCCAGCCTTAGCGGCGACCGGTTGACGCGGTCTTAAGTCATTGGCCAACGAAGATGTCCAGTTTCGAGGAAACCTGATATGAAAAAACTCACTGTCGGAATCCGCATGCTGCTGATTGCGTCCCTGCTCGGCCTGTCTCCGGGGTGGACGATGGCAGCAGACGAGAAGCCGACCTTCAGTCAGTCGGAACTCGACCAGATGATGGCGCCGATCGCGCTCTACCCCGACTCGCTGTTGTCGCAGATCCTGATGGCCTCGACCTACCCGGCCGACGTCGCCGAGGCGGTCGAGTGGTCCAAGGCCAACCCCAAGCAGGAAGGCGATGCCGCGGTGACAGCCGTGGAGGACAAGTCCTGGGATCCCAGTGTCATGTCGCTGGTGGCCTTCCCGCAGGTCCTGGCGATGATGGGCGAAAAACCCAACTGGGTTCAAAGCCTCGGTGATGCCTTCCTCGCGGACCCGGACGGCGTCATGGACACCGCCCAGGAACTGCGTAAAAAGGCCAAGGAAGAGGGCAACCTCGAGACGACCAAGGAGCAGACGGTAACCGTCGAGGGAAATGCCAGCGATACCGTGATCGTGATTGAGCCCGCCGACCCCAAGGTGGTGTATGTCCCCGTGTACAACCCAACGGTCATCTACGGCCCCTGGTGGTGGCCCAGCTATCCGCCCTATTACTATCAGCCCATTGGCTGGGGCTTCGGCTCAGCCGTTGTACGCGGCATCGGCTTCGGGATCGGGATCGGGATCACCAATGCACTCTGGGGTGGCGCCAACTGGCGCAATCACAGCGTCGACATCAACGTCAACCGCTACAACAATATCAACGTCAACCGCAACCGGCTGGATGTCAACAACCGCAACACCAGCTGGCAACACAATGCGAACAACCGCAAAGGCGTTCCTTACCGCGACAAGGGCAGCCGCGACAAGTACGCCAAGAAGGTCGGCGGCGCGGACCAACGCAAGGAGTTCCGAGGTCGTGATGCAGACCGCGCCAAGGCCCAGGCCGCGCTGAAAGATCGTGGCCTGGACCCCGCCAAGGAACGCAAGCAACTGGCCGGTGCCGGCGGCGATCGCGCCAGGGACTCGGTCAACCAGGCCAACCGCGAGAATGCTGCAGGAAAGCTTGGCAACCGGGCCGATAAGGGTGGGGCCGCCTCCGCAGGCAACAAGGCCGCCAGTCGCGAAGCGGCCTCCGCAAAGCTCGCCGACAGGTCGGGCGGTGCGGCCAAGGCCTCGAACCGTGCCGGCGGCGGTCAGGTCGGCGGCCAAGACAGGCAACAGAAGCAATTCAGCCTTGAAAGACGTCGGCAACGCCGGCAAGACCACGCGTGATTTCAATCGTGGCAGCGCCAGCACGCGGGCACAGCGCAGCGCCGGCGGAAGGGTCGGCGGCGGAAGGGCCGGCGGGGTGGCGGCATGCGCGCCGGTGGTGGTGGCGGTCTCAGGGGTCGATAGGGGAAAACAATGAAAACATGCAATCAAACAATGACGACCCCGGTGGCCGGTCGGTTTCACAGGACGCTTGCGCGACTGATGTGCACCGTCGCCGCAGTGACTTTGCTTGTGGTCACAGCTGGCCCGGCGTTTGCGGACAAAGAGCCAGCGCCGGACGCGGACCCGGCCATCAAGCAGACCATGTATGCATCGCCTGAGCTTGCGGCCCAGGCGCTCACAGATGCACTCGATACCGAGGACCGGGAGGCACTCAAAAAGATGTTCGGCGAGAAGTATGCTGACCTTTTGCCGCTGGATCCGATCGGGCGCGAGAATGTCGACAAGTACCTCGCACTTTATGCAGAGCACCATGAACTCATTCCCGAGGACGAACAGGAGTTCATGCTGGCCATCGGCAAGAATTACTGGACCTTTCCGGTTCCGATCGTCGAGGGAGACCGCGGCTGGTATTTCGATACCGACGCAGGTATTGAGCAGGTCCGTATTCGCCAGATCGGCAGGGATGAACTCGCAACCATCCAGGCCTCGCTGGCTTACTATGATGCACAGGTGGAATACGCCGAGCAGGACCGGAACGGCGACGGTGTGCTCGAATACGCACAGAAGTTTCTCAGCACGCCCGGCGAGCATGACGGGCTTTACTGGGAGACCCAGCCCGGTGAAACAGAAAGCCCACTGGGCCCGTTGTTTGCCGACAACGATCTGCCCGATGGCGCCTATCACGGCTACCACTACCGGATACTCACATCCCAGGGCAGGGATGCACCGGGCGGTGCCTACAACTATGTCATAGGCGGGCGGATGATCGCCGGTTTTGCACTCATCGCCTGGCCGGCAGAATACGGTGAAACCGGGATCATGAGCTTCATGGTCAGCCACGAGGGCGTCGTCTACCAGAAGGACCTCGGGCCCGAAAGTGCGACGGAGGCCGAGGCGATGCCGTCATTCGATCCCGGACCCGGCTGGGTCCCGGTGCCGGAAACAGACGAAACGCCCGCCGGCGGCAATCAGGGCTGAATCCGCGTGGTCAGCTCCAGCACCTTGCCTTCCCGGCGGGGCGGCAGGGTCTGGCCGCACGCACCTCCCGGTTGTTCGAACGCACCTGCGGGGTCTTCGCCTGGCACTCAAACTCATCCGCTTGGCAGGATGTCCCCGACGACTTGAAACCGCGCATGTCTTCACGGAAGGATGCCCACAAGACTCAACAACCAGGGCAGAATCACCGCCGTGGCAAAGGCCGACAGCGCCATCGCCAGCCCGGAGAAAGCGCCCATCTCCGAACTGATCTGGAAGGCCCGCGCGGTCCCTATCCCGTGCGCCGCGACCCCCATGGCCACGCCCTTGACCGCGTCATCCCGGATGCGCATCAGTTCGAACAGCTTGCTGCCGAGTACAGCGCCCAGGATGCCGGTCACCACCACCAGTACCGCGGTCAGTGAAGGCAGGCCGCCAATCTGTTCCGATATACCCATGGCCACGGGTGCAGTGACCGACTTCGGGGCCAGCGACAACTGGGTCTGCAGACTTGCGCCCAGCATCCGGGCAATGCCGACCGAACTCAGGGCACCGATGGTGATCCCCGCAAGGAGACCGACCGACACGGGCAGCCACAGCTTCTTCAGGTTGGCGCATTGCTTGTAGAGCGGCACTGCCAAGGCAACCGTCGCCGGACCGAGCAGAAAATGCACGAACTGGCCGCCTTCGAAATACGCCGCATAGGGGGTATCCGTCAGCAGCAGGAAGCAGATCAGGGCCACGACCGCGGTGATCACCGGGTTCAACAGGGGATTCGAGTTGGCATAGATGTAGAGACGATATGCCAGGCTGTAGGCCACCAGGGTGACGGTCAGGCCCAGCAGGGGCGAGGCAGACAGGTAGACCCAGATCGTCGACAGATGCTGCTCAGGCATGGTCTTCCGCCCTCTTCGACAGCAGACGACGGGTCCCGACCATGATCGCGGCCGTGGCTGCCATGGTAATGACGGTACTCAGGACCAGGGCGACGCTGATCGGCAGCCATTCATTGCTGATCCTGTCAAAGTGCACCATCATGCCCACACCGGCCGGCACGAACAGCAGAGACAGATGGCTCAACAACGCACCGGAGCCCGCATCCAGCGATTCGGTCGAGCTTCTGCGCAACAACAGCGTGAGAAAAAGCATGATCATGCCCAGCACCGGTCCGGGAACAGGTATACGCAACAGCAAGACGCTGATTTCACCTGCCAGCTGGTAGATCAGAAGTATCGTTATGCCGTTCAAGAAAGCCATTTGATGCGTTCCTGGATCAATATCGACGCCTTGTGTGCGCCTTGTCTTCAAGTTCAAGGTTTATGAGCCCACCGACAGAAACCCTTGCGATCCGCCCGATGAGTATCCGGGCCAGGCGCCAGCCGAGACACTACTTATTGCAGCCGTCCACAGCCGCGCGCTTCTTTTCGTACATCCATGCATCCGCCCTCTTCAACCACACATCGATCGAATGGTCCTCGTCACCCTGTACCGTTACGGTGCCGTCGCAGAAGGATGGATGTCATAGCCACGATTCGCTGTAGAAACGGATCTTTGGTTCGTTCAGTACAAGTGGATTGTCGGCAAAGCGTTCATCCAGGGTCGCGTCTGCAATGATGAAAATTTCGTTGCCGGGAATCGCCTGTCCGCGAAAAGAAATATTCCGCGGTATTTCTCGGGCTCTGCATTCAACCTCCTGCCTCTCATCAAGCCGCGGAAATGATCCCTGGGGAAATGTTCGACACTTTTCACTGGGATGCAATATAGCCTCAAACCGACGCGACATCCCAGTCAACTGCGCTCCCACCGGGTCATCGGCAATGATCGTGTTGCGGAGTCTGCCCGGCGGCTGTCGCGTCGGGGTGCATTCGGGTACAGTCAAGCGGTTGGCCAGCGAGAGGGTGCGGCTTGGTGCAAACGCTTTTTTCCGGAATCCTCACGGCGATGATCGGACTTGGCACCTTGCTGACGGCGTCGGCCGGCACGCCAACGCCGGTACTTGAATGCCCTGGCATCGGGGTGCAGGTCAATGCCGGGTCTGGAGCAGACCGCGTCCGGGTCTGCGCGGGTGCCGAAAGGGCAGTCGCATTCTTACGCTCGCATGGACTGGAGACAGAAGACACGATTCAAGTGACCTTGAGCGACTCCGCTATCGGCAAGCACGGGGCCCATATCGGCCTGTACGACGCCAGTTCACGGACAGTCCGGTTCTTGAGTTTCAAACAGGCCGTCGCGCAGTGCGAAAAGCAGTCGCCGTTCAGAACCCCTATGGATGAGGCCCTTTATACGAGCTTCGCCACACATGAGATCGCCCACGCCATTGTGGAACAGCATATTCAGCCCGCATCCAACCAACGAATCGCCCACGAATATATCGCATACGTCGCGCAGATCGCGACCATGCCGGCGGAGAAGCGACTGGCCATATTGCAGAACTACGATATCAGTGCGTTCGAGGGCCCGGAGAACATGTCATTGACCTATTACGAACTGGATCCGAACGCTTTTGGTGTGAAGTCGTACAAGCACTTTCAGAAACTACCCGATCAAAAGGCATTTCTGCTCGCCCTGCTGTCCGGAAAGATCAGGACCGGTGGCTCGCGCGGGGATCGATGGTAGAAAACCATGCCTCGAACCATGGCACGGTTCAATGCGATCAGTGAAACCGATTTCGCACAGACGGTGTCTCGCGAAGGCTAAAGATGCCGACCAATGGCAGGTGGGCGGACGTAAACCAGGCGTCAGGATACGCCGCAGCGCATGTGGCTCATGGCCCTGGGAACCGGCAGACCAAAGGCTTTGATTGCCCACGCCAGCCCATGCGCGATCTTGGCGACGACCGGGCAACCACTCCGCAAGAGTGATCCGAACAAGCCCCTGGCCATGGACTTGTCGGCCATTCCGAGATCCAGTGCGGTGGCGACCAGGACACCGATCGTCATTGCGACGGGCATGTTGTCAGTCAGGCTGCCAAACATGAAACCGTAGAACAGCGGCACCAGGCGGATGACCACCCGTCCTGTTGCCTCCTTCACGTCGTATGGCATTTCATGGGTGTACTGAACGCACTGTTCGTCATGCACCCGGCGATCCGAAGCACCCTCAAGATTGCGCTCGGCCATTATCGAATCCGCTTGGTCGCCGGAAGACATGTATTCACCCACTTGGTCAAAATTCCAGATAAGTCCGTTATCGACCCCGCGGGACATTTTTTAAGCCCTGGGCACAAAGAATCTATGTCACTTGCTGTGCGGATTCGGCGACGCCTGAGAACCCAGCGAGGCCGTCGCCGCCGATCCCCCGGACTCTCCGCCGTGTTGCACCGACGATACTTCAACGATGTGCATGCTGCCTTGCGACACTGGCACCATCCGTTTTCGGTGTCATTTCCTTCTGCTCCCCGATGATCGTGTTCTTTATCGATCCGCCCTTCGCGAGACCCAGGTTTTTCAACATGAACGCAAACAACTGCTAATCTGTTTCAGCGAAATCAAACGGAACACGAGTTCAATCCAGAGAGGATATGGCAAGGGCATGAGTGAACCAGACAAAGTCCCATCTTCACTCGAACTGCGCGACCGTATCAAAGCCATGTCGCGCGGCAGGAAGATCGTGCTTGTCGTCTTCATCATCTGGGCGATCCAGGCTATACCCAAGTGGACCGCTGCAATCGTTGCCGACGGCGAGACCTCGGCGGCCATCATGAAATTCTTCATCACCCCCCGCTGACAGGCAAGGATGGCAGCGCTCTCAATTCAGGGGTGGGCCTGCAAGGCCACGGCATCAGTCTTCAGCACATCACGAAACCGGGAAGACAGCGGCCTTTGTGTGGAGAATGCTTGATTGAAAAAAGCTATTTGCCCTCGGGAGCAAGGTCGATCGCCTGGATCAGCATCTGCACGCCGCTGCTGAACTGGTCGGGATAGATCTTCACGGCCTGGTATCGGACCAGTGCCCGGATGTCTTCTGGCAGATCTTTGGCATCCGGCATTTCGGCGCCATCGACCAGGACCGGTATGACGCGTTTGCCACCCTCGATGGCTTTCTGCACCTCCAGCCTGACCCAGTCGGCAGGGTCATCGAGCCGACGCTGCCCAGTGCTTGCCCTGGCTTCCAGCCACCGCCTGCCTATGATGACCAACACCACCCGTGTCTCCTTCAGGGACTTGTTGAGCGTGGACACGAAGTCACTGCCGGGCGCTATATCGTTCAGGTCCATGAACACCACCTGCTCACCGAAATATTCGGCCAAGCGGTCGTGAAGCCCCTGAACCCACCCACTAGAATCGTCGCGCCGATAGCTGACGAAGATACGCGCCGCCTTCCTGGACCTGCGTGACCACCACCCAAGCAACAACAGCACCAGGATGGCCACACCCAGGGACCACCAGATAAGCACCGATCCCCGCTCGCTGACGTCCACCTGAATATTTCGGGTCATGACCGGAAAGTTCTTTGGAATGACTTGGCCGTTCGCAAAGCGGTACTGCGCCGAAACGGAGAGCGTCAGCACCTGCAGACCTTTTCTGCGCGGCGTAACCTCGAATATCCACTGCGTGAAAGAACCGGGAGAGACCACCTGCTGTTCGTTACTCAGTGGAATGATATCGAAGGGTGAATCGCTTTCAGGCGGCCCGCAGCACAGCCTGACCGACATACTGGGGGTAACACCGATGGCCTCAACCCGTATATCCCCTCTGCCAAGCATGCCTTCGGTGACCACGCTCTCGGGCTGGATACGCACCTCGATCATCTCGGGCTGTCCTGTGCGCATGCTCTCCGGCGGGTTGAACGAGATCTGCCCAGGACTCGTCTGTCTCGCGATCAGTTCACCGGGTGATGAGCTTCCACCCTCGGCCGCCGATGAGGTCTCTTCCTCTTCGCGGCCGGTGGGCCTGTCGGGCTCTCGCGGAGATGCAACCTCCACCGGCTGCGGAAGCACCACTGGCGATGGGAGATCCGGGACTGTTACCGGCACCGGTTGGGGCGGGGCAACCACCGACGTCTCCCGCGCCCCCGTATGACCGCGAACAGCTGCCTGCAGCCGCTGATGGGCCTCGATGAATTCTGGATCTTCCTGGCCGGACAGGCAGGCCGCTGCCAGCAGCGCACCCCAGGCCTGCATGAACCTGCCGTCTTCGAGCGCCCGCATGCTGCGTTCCAGCGCCGCATCACCCAGCGGGAAAGGACACTCGTTGACCCTTTCGGGGATCAGGTCACGAAAACTCCGCAACAGTGTCAGCGACCGTTTATCCGCCGCACTGGCGTCATGCACCAGCTGCAAACAGCTCAGCTGCTGCAAGTAATTGCCTGCGATTTCCCGGTCCCCCGCCGCAAGCCTGCGTTCAGCGGCGGCCATCAGTGCGAACCCGGGTTCGTTTCGGCAGGTCGTGCCCGAAAAAGACCTGCCCGGAAACCGCTGTCGCCGCAGAGACTGCAGCGCACCCTTTGCCGCGGCCAGATCGCCCTGTTCCAGTTGAGCAAAGACTGCGTCCAGTTCGCCGGCGGCTGGCTCGGCGCACACGATACCGAACGGGCCCAGCCATCCGACCAGGCCGACAACAGCTAACAGAGTGATGTACCGGATCATGCCGGGTCGACCGGTGGTTGGGAGTTCTGGGCGCCAATCTTGGTCGATTGCCAGGGATTCAACAGGAGCATGCAACTGCCTGCCGCCCCGGTCATTGGGTATCAGCCTGATAGTCTATCGCGCCGCCGTGAATCCAGAGACCCATCTCGTGATTCTAGCCGGTAAAAGGCAGGCAATTCAGCCGGACAAGCAAAGAGTCGGAACAGGGCGGCGCCGGGCAGACCTTCCCAGGTTTGTTGCCAACTGCCTGTCAGAGTTTCGGCGCCCCGCATGGCATATCGTCCCAAGACGACGGGACCGGCAGACGGATGGCCCGGATGACCCGCGCCAGACCGTGCATGATTGCGGCAATGGCCGGGCAGGCGCTCACGAACAACGGCCTGAGCAGCGGGAGGGACAGCGAGTCGCGCCCCATCCTGGAGTCCAGCGCGATGCTGAGCACGACACCCAGCGATGCTCCCAAAAGAAGATTTTCGATGAGCGCTCCGAGAAGCAAGCCATAGATGACGGGCACGGCACGCGTCAGTGCCCGCGCGGATGCCTCCGCCGTGTCATCGGTCATCTCGTGCGAATAGCGGACGTACTTGTCCCGGCGTGCCCCGGGGACCACTCCAACGGGCTCGATATGGCTTCGGTCAATTTCGTACTCAGGTAGCATTTGTCCACCGCCTTGCTGCTTGAGGGAACTTCTAACGATTCGTACGCGTCGACCTCGCAGAATTGTCGGAAGTCCCCTTAACGGATGAAATCGCTGCCTTCCCTGCGCCCTCGTCGCTTTTCCCGATAGAGGGTTTTCCCTAGGTGTAGATTGTGCAGTGCACCAATGGCGGCAGCATTGACAATTCGCAATCGATCGACGAATAAAGCGAGAAATACTCGAAAATGGGAATCGCGGGCATCGAGGCCTGGTCGGCCCCCCTCGGCGCCGGCAGGACCCCCGGTTCGCCCCAAACGAAAAAATCATGATCGCCTGCATCCGATGTCGGCCCGAAACGCCAAAATGAGGCTACGCTTAAGGGACGCCGAATAAACAATAATCCCGTTCGCCCCGGTATTGCCCACCGCCCGACGCCTTTGAAACCAAACCGGTACACGGCGCCCGCACGCGAACGGCGAACACGACTGGCAGGAGTCTTTCATGAATGCCGCAAGACCACGCGCCCGTATTCTGATCGGCAAGCCCGGCCTCGACGGTCACGACCGTGGTGCCAAGTACATCGTGCATATCCTCCGGGATGCAGGTTACGAGGTCGTTTACACCGGCATCCGACGCAGCCCCGAACAGATCGTGGAGGCCGCGATCCAGGAAGACGTGGCCGCGGTCGGGCTTTCGCTGCTTTCCGGGGCCCATAACGAATTGTTCAAGCGGGTCATCGACCTGCTCAGGGAACGGGGTGCCGAGGATATCCTGGTATTCGGCGGCGGCATCATCCCGGCCAGCGACATCCCCGGTCTGCACGAGATGGGGATGGCCGCGGTATTCACGCCCGGCTCCTCAGCCAAGGAGATCACAGCGACAGTCGACCGTCTGCTGTCCGCCCACCAGGCGGCCTGATGAACGAGGACATCGACCATCTGGTCCGTGAAATTCGCGACAAACCCGCTGCCAGCACGAGGGCAGCCGCCCGGCTGATGTCGCTACTGGAAAACCACCCCGCAAGAATCACCGAACTCTATGCCGGGCTCACGGACTGGCCCGAGCCGCTCATGGTGCTCGGCATCACCGGACCACCCGGCGCCGGCAAGAGCACCCTGGTGGATGAGTTGATCGGGTCGTATCGCAAACGCCACCCACAGAGACGGCTGGGTGTGATCGCGGTCGATCCCTCCTCGCCCTTCACCAAAGGCTCAGTCATGGGTGACCGCGTGCGGATGATGCGCCACGCCACCGACCCGAACGTGTTCGTCCGCTCCCTGGCCGCCCGTGGGCACCTGGGTGGGCTGGCGCTTGGCGTCCGAGGCGTGTTGCGGGTCATGGGATTGATGCAATGCCAGTTGGTTCTGATCGAGACCGTCGGTGTCGGACAGAGCGAGATGGAGGTGGCAGAGTTTGCCGACCTTGTGGCGATAATCCTGGCCCCCGGCCAGGGCGATGGTATCCAGATGCTCAAATCCGGGCTCATGGAGGCAGGTGATGTCTTTGTGATCAACAAGGCCGATCGCGAGGGTGCCGCCGCACTCCAGTCCCAGTTGCTCGCCACCCTGAACCTGAGGAAACAAACCGGTGGTTCCGGACATCGGATCCCCATATGCCTGACCAGTGCCCTCGAGGGGACGGGGATAGCTGAATTTCTCGACCTCCTGGAAGAACAGCATGCGCAAAGCGGCACACAATGGCTGGCGCGCCGCAGGCAGCGCTTCGAACAGGAGGTCGAACAGGCCGTCCTGCAGGAGGCACAACACCGGCTCATTGAGACGCTTCGCAATACCGGGATTGCTTCGGCGGGGATCGCCGGGGTCCTGCGGGGCGAGACGACAGTCACCGAACTTGCCATCGCGTTGCTTCAAATCAGCGCTCAGGGCACATCGCAGCAGAATGAGGGCCATGCCGATGAACGACGATTCGAAAACTAGACCGGCGATTCAGCAGGCAAGGGAGCAGTGGGAGCAGACGACGGTCGCGAAGACCACTGATCGCTTTCCCGAGCGTCGCGTCAGGTTCGACACCGTCTCCGGCGAGGAGATTGACCGCCTGTACACGCCCCCGGACGATTCGGGGTCATCCTACCTCGACAAGTTGGGATTCCCGGGCGAGTACCCCTTTACACGAGGCGTGCAACCCACGATGTACCGTGGCCGGCTTTGGACCATGCGCCAGTACGCCGGTTTTTCCACGGCCGAAGAATCCAACAAGCGCTATCGCTATCTGCTCAAGCAGGGGTCCACGGGCCTGTCCGTGGCCTTCGATCTGCCGACGCAGATCGGTTACGACAGCGACGATCCGATGGCGAAGGGCGAGATCGGCAAGGTCGGTGTTGCCATCTCCACGGTGCGGGGGATGGAGAAACTGTTTGACGGTATACCGTTGGACAAGGTCTCCACCAGCATGACCATCAATTCCACCGCGGCGATATTGCTCGCGATGTACATCGTGACGGCGGAGAAGCAGGGTGTGCCCCCGCACAAGCTCACCGGCACAATCCAGAACGATATCCTCAAGGAATACATCGCCCGGGGCACCTACCGGTTTCCACCGAAACCCAGCCTGCGGCTGATCAGCGACACCTTCGCCTATTGCACGAAAAATGTCCCCCGGTGGAACACCATATCGATCAGCGGCTACCACATCCGCGAGGCAGGGGCCACGGCTGCGCAGGAGATCGCCTTCACCCTGTGCGATGCCATCTGCTACGTGGAGACCGCCGTCAATGCCGGTCTGCACGTGGATGAATTCGCGCCGCGCCTGGCATTCTTCTTTGCATGCCATACCGATCTCTTCGAGGAGGTCGCAAAGTTCCGTGCCGCGCGCCGGCTCTATGCCCGGATCATGAAAGAACGGTTCGGAGCCAAGGACCCCAGGAGCATGATGCTGCGGTTCCATACCCAGACCGGCGGCGTGACCCTGACCGCCCAGCAGCCGGACAACAATATCGTGCGCGTTGCCATTCAGACCCTGGCCGCGGTGATGGGCGGCACCCAGTCGCTGCACACGAATTCCAAGGACGAGGCCCTTGCCCTGCCAACCGAAGACAGCGTCCTGGTCGCACTTCGCACCCAACAGGTAGTGGCCCATGAGTCCGGTGTCGCGAACACCATCGACCCCCTTGGAGGCAGCTATTTCGTCGAGCAGCTGACCGACCGGCTGGAGGCAGAGGCCGAACAATACATCCAGACCATCGATGACATGGGCGGGATGGTCACCGCGATCGAGCAGGGCTGGGTACAGAAGCAGATAGAAGAGTCGGCGTATCGCTATGGCATGTCGGTCGAAGACAAGGATCGCATCGTGGTCGGCGTCAACGAATACCAGATGGGTCAGCAGCCTGAGATCGAAACCTTCACCGTGCCGGAAGAGACCGCCAGCCGGCAGATCGAGAACCTGACCCGGACCAAGGCGGGTCGCGACCGGAAAAAGGTGGACAAGGCCCTTGCGAGCATCGAGGCCGCCGCGCGCGCTGACGATAACCTGATGCCGCCGATCATCGACGCGGTGCGGGTTTGCGCCAGCACCGGCGAGATCTGCCAATCCCTGCAGGAGGTGTTCGGCGAGTACAAAGAGAATTTCAACTGAGCTGCAGGATTTGGCTGCGAGGACAGCCACCCGGTTCGGGTGCAGAGGACAGCTCGGCCCAGGTCCAAATCGACGTCCATCCTGTGCCGGTATTCAGATTCAGGGACAGAACTCACCTACGACCCCAGGGGAACACATCCAATGTCACTGGTTAAGACCGAGTTTGCAGATTCGATCGGCACGATCACGATGAACCATATCCGGAAGCACAATGCGCTCAGCCAGTTGCTCATCGGCGAGATCATCACTGCGTTGCAGGATTTCAAGCAAAAGAAGGCCCGCGTCGTGATCCTGCGCGCCCCACCCGGGGCAAAGATCTGGTCGGCGGGTCACGACGTCAAAGAACTGCCGCTGACACGCCGCGACCCCCTGGGCTGGGACGACCCCCTGCGCATGGTGATCAGGGAGATCGAGACCTTGCCGATACCGGTCATCGCGATGATCGAAGGTGGCGTCTGGGGCGGCGCCTGCGAGATGGCCTTTGCCTGCGACATGATCGTCGCGACGGTGAACAGTACCTTTGCAATCACCCCGGCCAAGCTGGGTGTCCCTTACAACACGACGGGTGTGCTCAACTTCATGCACGCGACGAGCCGCGTGATCCTTCGGGAGATGGCCTTTACCGCCCAACAGGTCACGGCGCCCCGTGCCGAGGTGCTTGGAATGATCAACTACGTGGTCGAAAAGGAAGAGTTGGAGGCTCGCGTAAACAAGCTGGCCGGGCAGATCAAGAGGAACGCGCCGCTCAGCATCGCCGTGATCAAAGAGCAGCTGAGGATCATGGAAAGTGCGCACCCGGTGTCGCCAAGGATGTTCGAACGCATCCAGGGTCTGCGCCGCGAAGTCTATGACAGCCACGACTACAAGGAAGGGCTGAGTGCCTTTCTGGAGAAGCGCAAACCGGAGTTTACCGGGGAATAAAAAAACCCCGGCCGGGTGGCCGGGGTTTGGTTCGCTGCAGACCCGTCGTCTAGCCCGTGGATACTACATCGCCAGCTTCAACACCACTTCCTGGCCACGCTTTGCCGACTCGACGAACTCAGGGAGCTTGTCGAAGTTGAGGTACCTGTATATCTCGGGCGCCATGCTGTCGATCTTGCCTGCGTACTCCATGTACTCGGCCGGCGTCGGCAGTTTGCCAAGGATCGAGGCAATCGCTGCCAGTTCAGCCGACGCCAGATAGACATCCGCTCCCTGCCCCAACCTGTTCGGAAAATTGCGCGTCGAGGTGGAGACCGCGGTCGAGTTGGCCGCTATCCGCGCCTGGTTGCCCATGCACAGCGAACAACCCGGCATCTCGGTACGCGCACCGGCCGCCGCATAAATGTTGTAGTAGCCCTCTTCCATCAACAGGTGCTCGTCCATCTTGGTCGGTGGCGCGATCCACAGGCGCGTTGGGATGACCTCGCCTGCGGCCTGCAGCAGCTTTCCCGCCGCGCGGAAATGGCCGATGTTGGTCATGCACGAACCGATGAACACCTCATCGATCTTGGTTCCGGCGACCTCGGACAGCGGCTTGACGTCGTCGGGGTCGTTCGGACACGCCAGCAGTGGCTCAGTGATCTCGGACATGTTGATTTCGATCACCTCGGCATACTCAGCATCCGCATCGGCGCGCATCAGGCTGGGATTCTCCAGCCACTCTTCCATCGCGCGCGCACGACGCTCCAGCGTGCGGGGGTCCTGGTAGCCGTTGCCGATCATCCAGCGCAGCATCACGATGTTGGAACGCAGGTACTCGGCGACCGACGCTTCCGACAGCTCGATGGTGCAGCCGCCGGCCGAACGCTCCGCCGAGGCATCCGAAAGTTCGAACGCCTGCTCCACCGTCAGGTTCGGAAGGCCCTGGATCTCCAGGATGCGACCGTTGTAGACGTTCTTCTTGCCCTTCTTCTCGATCGTGAGCAGTCCTCGCTGCAGCGCCGCATAAGGGATCGCGTTGACCAGGTCACGCAGGGTGATACCCGGCTGCATCTCGCCGGTAAACCTGACCAGCACAGACTCCGGCATATCCAGCGGGATCACGCCAAGTGCGGCGCCGAAGGCGACCAGACCGGAACCGGCAGGAAACGAGATGCCCAGCGGGAAGCGGGTGTGGGAGTCGCCGCCGGTACCGACCTGGTCAGGCAGCAGCATGCGGTTCAGCCAGCTGTGGATGATGCCGTCACCTGGGCGCAGCGAGACACCGCCGCGGGTCTGGATGAAGTCCGGCAGCGTATGCTGGGTGTTGATGTCGACCGGCTTCGGATAGGCCGCGGTATGACAGAAGGACTGCATCACCAGGTCGGCCGAGAAGCCGAGGCAGGCCAGCTCCTTGAGTTCGTCACGGGTCATCGGACCTGTGGTGTCCTGGCTGCCGACCGTGCTCATGCGCGGTTCGCAGTAGGTGCCGGGGCGGATGCCTTGGACACCGCAGGCCTTGCCGACCATCTTCTGCGCCAGCGTGAAGCCCTTGCCACTGTCCTCGGGATCGACCGGCGTGCGGAACACGTCGCTGTGACCCAGGCCAAGCGATTCGCGCGCCTTGGCGGTCAGGCTGCGACCGATGATCAACGGGATACGGCCACCGGCCTTCGCCTCGTCCAGAATGACTTCGGTCTTCAGTTCGAATTCAGAGATGACCCCGCCGGACTCGTTCTCGATCCTGCCCTCATACGGCTTGAGCACAATCACGTCGCCCATGGCCAGGTCGTCGACCGGGCACTCGATCGGCAACGCGCCAGAGTCTTCGACGGTGTTGAAGAAGATCGGTGCGATCTTGCCACCAAGCACCACCCCGCCCGCACGCTTGTTCGGTACGAACGGGATGTCGTGGCCCATGTGCCACAACACGGAGTTCGTTGCGGACTTGCGGGACGAACCGGTACCGACCACGTCACCTACATAGGCGAGCGGCAGGCCTTTCTGCTTCAACGCCTCGATCGCCTTGATCGGGCCAACCTTGCCGGCGTCATCCGGCTCGATACCCTCGCGCGCATTCTTGAGCATCGCCAGCGCGTGCAGCGGGATGTCGGGACGCGACCAGGCGTCCTGCGCCGGCGAAAGGTCATCGGTATTGGTCTCGCCGGTGACCTTGAAGACGGTCAGCTTAATCTCGGCCGGCACGTCTTCCTTGCGGGTGAACCATTCGGCACCGGCCCATGACTGCATGACGGCCTTTGCGTTGGCATTGCCCGCCTTGGCCTTTTCCTCGACGTCGTGGAACGCATCGAACATCAGCAGGGTGAACTTCAGCTGCTCCGCAGCCAGTTCACCAAGCTCGGCATCGTCGAGAAGGCCGATCAATGGCTGGATGTTGTAGCCGCCCAGCATGGTACCCAACAGTTCCACGGCCTTGCGCTTGTCGATCAGCGGCGACGAGGCCTCCCCCTTGGCGACAGCGGCAAGAAAGCCAGCCTTCACGTAGGCGGCCTCATCCACGCCCGGCGGGACACGGTTGGTCAGCAGATCCAACAGCGTCTGTTCCTGGCCTGCCGGTGGCGCCTTGAGCAACGCGACGAGTTGATCGACCTGCTCGGCATTCAGAGGCAGCGGAGGGATTCCCTGGGTGGCGCGTTCTTCGACGTGTTTTCGATAGGCTTCGAGCATTGGTTCACCTCATTTGCTTGTTGCAGGCTGCTGCCAAAGTCTAGACGGCCGTTGCATACCTGTTAGTTAAACCTGCTGCCCCCTTTCCCTGGGGATTCCATGGTTCCTCGCCACGGCTGGTTCCTGCGTAGTGCGGTGCAACATAGCAAAGCGATATACATACGTAAAATGGATACTTTGCATAAATAGCATGCTAATTTTGCATACATGGACCTCATACTCCTGCGTTCTTTCCTGGCAGTGGCCGAATCCGGGGCGATCACCGCGGCCGCCGAGCGCATCGGCATCACCCAGCCTGCCCTGTCGCGTCGTATCCAGCAGCTCGAGGACCAGTTCGGCGTGGAACTGCTGGTGCGCGGCCGCAAGGGTGCGGTGCTGACCGAGATCGGCAGGCTGGTGCAATCCGAGGCGCAGGGAATCGTGGCGCGCTATGAACAGATGCTCGAAATGGTGTCCAGCCAGCAGCGCCTTGGAAGGCGGGACGGTACGCATAGGCGGCGGCGCCACCGCCGTTTCCTTCATCCTGCCGGAGGCCATCGCCGCATTTCAGGCCGCGCACCCGCAGGTACGGTTTCACATGCGCGAGGCGGGCAGCAGCGAGATCGCGGACGACGTGGTGGCAGGTCACCTGGAACTCGGCGTGGTCACCCTGCCAGTGCGCGACCGCGAACTCGCGGTGACCCCGCTGACCAACGACAGTATCGTGCTGGTCGCACGCCATGACCACCCGCTCGCACAACGTCGCCGGGTGCGCATCATCGATCTCGCCGACCAGGCCTTCGTCGCCTTCGAGGCCGGCAGCGCCCTGCGCCAGATCATCGACAGCAAGCTGCGCGATGCGGGCGTCGAAGTGAACGTGGTCATGGAGCTGAGATCAATCCCCGCGATCCTGCGGATGGTCTCGACCACCGGCAACCTGGCCTTCGTCAGCCGGCTCGGCATGGAACAGCAGGCCGACGTCGTCGCGGTGCCTGTGCAGGGCCTGCGCATCGAGCGCCGCCTGGCCGTGATCGCACGTCGCGGGATAACGCTTTCACCGGCAGCCGGGGCCTTCGCGAAACGTCTCCAGAGCCTGCAAGGATGAACAGAAAAGCGTAGTATTCCTGGTGCGGACGGCTGTCCTGGAATGCTCATTATTAAGCGGTTTAATGTCGCTTGAGTTGACAGCCTTTTTCAATAATTCAAAGAATGTCCGACTAACCCTAGAAAAATAGCCTCCGGAGGAGAATCCATGTCAGACGTCAAGACCTATCCTGTACCTGCCGAATTTGCGGCCCAGGCCAACGTCACCGCCGAGCAGTACAAAGAGATGTACCAGCGCTCGGTGGAAGACCCCGCCGGCTTCTGGGGTGACCAGGCCGAGCAGTACCTCACCTGGTTCAAGAAGTGGGACACGGTGCTGGACTGGTCCTTCGGACAGGACGATCTGCATATAAACTGGTTCAAGGGCGGCACCCTGAACGTCTCATACAACTGCCTGGACCGCCACCTGGAAACCCGTGGCGATCAGGTCGCCATCATCTGGGAAGGCGACGATCCGAACGTTGACCGCAAGATCACCTACCGCGAACTGCACGAAGAGGTCTGCCGCTTCGCGAATGTCCTCAAGGACCGCGGCGTAAAGAAAGGTGATCGCGTATCTCTGTACCTGCCGATGGTCGCCGAGGCCGCGGTTGCCATGCTCGCCTGCACCCGTATCGGCGCCGTCCACTCCATCGTGTTTGGCGGCTTCTCCCCGGATGCCCTGAAAGACCGAATCAACGATGCCGAATGCGAGGTGGTGATCACCTCTGATCAGTCCATGCGCGGCGGCAAGAAGGTCCCGCTCAAGGCCAATGCCGACAGGGCCATCGCATCCTGCCCGCAGGTGCACACCTGCATCGTGGTGCGACGCGGTGGCGACCCGGTCGAATGGACCGAGGGTCGTGATGTCTGGTACGACGAGGCCGTGGCAGCCGCCTCTCCCGAATGCGCGGCCGAGGAGATGGACGCGGATGACCCGCTGTTCGTGCTCTACACCTCCGGCTCCACGGGTAAGCCGAAGGGCGTATTGCACACCACCGGCGGCTACCTGCTGCAGGCGGCCATGACTCACAAACTCGTGTTCGACTACAAGGACGGCGAGGTCTACTGGTGTACCGCGGATGTTGGCTGGGTTACCGGTCATACCTATATCGTTTATGGCCCGCTGACCAACGGCGCGACCACCCTGATGTTCGAAGGTATCCCCACCTACCCGGATATCTCGCGCTTCTGGCAGGTCTGCGACAAACACAACGTCGCCACCTTCTACACTGCGCCGACGGCCATACGTTCGCTGATGGGTGCCGGTGACGAGCCGGTCAAGAAGACCAAGCGATCCTCGCTGCGCCTGCTCGGCACCGTGGGTGAACCGATCAACCCGGAAGCCTGGGAGTGGTACTACAACGTCGTGGGCGACGGGCGTTGCCCGATCGTCGACACCTGGTGGCAGACGGAAACCGGCGCGCACATGCTAACCCCGCTGCCCGGCGCCACCCCGCTCAAGCCGGGTTCGGCCACCAATCCGTTCTTCGGCGTGGTGCCTGTGCTGCTGGACGATCAGGGCAACGAGATCGACGGCAACCCCGCCTCGGGCAACCTGGCGATCAAGCACCCATGGCCCAGCATGATGCGGACCGTGTACGGCGACCACAAGCGCTTTTTCGAGACCTACTTCGCGATGTTCCCCGGCTACTACTTCACCGGCGACGGCGCGCGCCGCGACGAAGACGGCTATTACTGGATCACCGGTCGTGTCGATGACGTGCTCAACGTCTCGGGTCACCGTCTGGGCACTGCCGAGATCGAGTCCGCCCTGGTGCTGCATGACAAGGTCGCCGAGGCCGCCGTCGTGGGCTACCCGCATGACCTGACCGGGCAAGGTATCTACGCCTATGTCACCCTGATGGCCGGCGAAGAGGGTACCGATGAACTCAAGGGTGAACTGGTCAAGCTGGTGCGCAATGAAATCGGCCCGATCGCCAAGGTCAATCTCATCCAGTGGGCACCGGGCCTGCCAAAAACCCGTTCGGGCAAGATCATGCGTCGCATCCTGCGCAAGATCGCGGCCAACGAGGTCGATGCCCTGGGCGACACCTCGACCCTGGCCGATCCGACTGTTGTCGACAACCTGATCAACAATCGCGAAAACAAGTAATCGGCCTGATTATGCGGCTGCGCCCTGACGCGGCCCAATCGACCTTGAAAGCCCGGCTCCGCGCCGGGCTTTTTTTATGACGTTTACCGGGTGATAAATACGTTACGAGGCGAAGGTTCTTGATGCGCGCTATCGCGCCTTCAAAACCATCGGCAAGCTGGACCCAGCGCTTTCAGAAATCAGGCGCCCTGATCCGACGGGGGCAGGTCATCAGCCACCCAGGCTGAACGCGATCGGCACCGAGATGGGCCACTGATCCCGCCCGATCACGTCCGGAATCGGCTCGAACGGTGTCACCCTCCGCAAGGTCTTGAGCGCGGCCGTATCGAGACGCTCATGGCCGGACGATTCGGTGACAACGAAATCTGTCAGTTCACCGTCCCTCTGGATGACGAAACTCACCACCACCGTGCCCTCCTCGCCGCGGCGACGCGAGGCGCGCGGATAGTACTTGCTTCGGTTTATCCTGGCCGCAAGCGCCGCCAGGTAGTGCTGCCGTTTCTGTACATCGATCAGCGGCACCTCCGGCTGGGGTCTTTCGACCTCGGCAGCAGCAATCTTGACTGGCACAGCGGCAACCGGCCGGACCTTGGGCGGCCGCTTTTCCTTCAACTCGGGCCTGACCCTGGCGACCCTTTTCACTGGCGGCCGCGATTCTGGTTTGGGCTTTTCCACGACCATCGGCTTCGGCGGCTCCGGTTCCTGCCTGACCTCGGCCACGGGTTCCACTGGTGGGGGCTCGACCTTGGGCAAAGGTTCCTCCGGTGGCGGTGGCTCCGGTTCCAGGGCCACGACTTCCTGCTGCGGGACCTCGGGTGCCGGCTGAACTTCCGGTGCAGGCTGGGGTGGTCTGAACGCGCTCAGCTTGAGACTGAGCGGACTCGGCTCCTCGACGGCCGGCACCGGCTGGTTCAACGAATGCGTAAAGGCCGCCACCACGGCCACATGCAACAGTCCCGATAGCAGAAACCCGACACGCAGCGAGTTAGCCGACATCACCCGGATCCACGCCGGGTGACGATCGACAGGTTCTCAAGGCCTCGCCCCTTCAACAGGTCCACCACGGCAACGAAATGGCGGAATGCGGTGGCCTCGTCCACCCGCAACAATACGGACGTGTCCATTCGGACATCGTCGAGACTTTCCGCCAACTGATCGAGGGTCAGCGGCTGCTGTTCGAGATAAACCTGCCCGGCACCGTCGATGGTCAGCTCGAACGGTTTGCCGACCGGCATGGGTTCGGCCTCGCTGGCACTGGGCAGGACGACAGGGATCTTCCCCTGTGCCACAAAAGTCGCGGTTGTCAGCACCACGGCAAGCAACACCAACATGACGTCGATGAAGGGGATCACGTTCATCTGGGACAGTGGCTTCATGATGCGTGCTGCAGACTGTTCCAGCGTGCCGTAAGGACATCGACCCAGCGCACCAGGCCGTTGTAGATCAGGGTTGCGGGGATAGCCACCACCAGCCCGGCTGCAGTCGCCTTGAGTGCCAGGGCCAGACCGAGCATTACCGCGGATGCGGACAAGGCGTCGGCTGAAGAAAGATCATGAAAGGTGATCAGGATACCCAGCACCGTACCAAGCAGGCCGATGTAGGGAGCATTGGATGCAATCGAGGCGATGACCGTAAGGTGTCGCGTAAGCGCGACCTGCAGGCTGTGCGGATCGGCATACTCGTCCATGTCAATGCGAAGGAAGAACAGCAGGCGCTCAATGGAATAGGCAATCATGAGAAAACTCATGAAGCCCAGTATCCCGAACACGGCAGCATCCAGGTAGTCTTTCAAAAAGACCATCATCGATGCCTGATTGAACCAGTCGGTATCCATTTATCTAACCGCGCATGCCACACGATGCATCGAGGCCCGACCCGAATTCACTGATCGGCACCGGCTCCAGGGCGACCGCGCGCATGCGCCGGCATCCTTTACCGGCACAAGGCGCCAACCACCCCCGCCATACCGTTTTATCGACCACCAAAAAACCTCCTTCACCTCGCCATCGGCAGGCATGTAATCCGGCGCCCCCCTGCGACACCGGCACGATGCCGGCATCGCAGGCCTTACGTAGGCAATCCGCTCAGAACGTTACGTTTATGCCCGCATAGATCGAACGCCCCATGCCGGGAACAGCAATACCCCAAGGTATGCCGTTGATCTGCATGGTCGATCCCTGCCCGGTGTAGGCGCCGCCCGTCGGCAGAGAATAGAACTTGTCGAACAGGTTCTCCACACCGAAGTCGACACGCACCTGCTTCCAGGAGTGACTGGCACGCAGATTGACCAACGCATATCCGGGTGTCTCGACCTCGTTGCGCACCTCGTTGACATCATCCTTGCGGTCGACCAATACCAGCTCGATGCCATTGCTCCAGCCGTCCTTCTCCTGGGTCAACGTGAACCTGCCGTTGAGCGGCATGATGTTGTAGAGATTGTCGCCCGTATCCTTGTTCTTGCCGTTGGTATAGTTCACCAGCCCCTTCAGTCCCCACCTGCCCCAGTTATTGTTCGCCAATGGCATCTGACCGGAAAGGTCGATGCCGTAGAGACGCGCGGACTGGTTTGCATACTGCAGGACATTGAACTGATCTGCCTGCCAGCCCGGCAGTTTGACCGCGTCGATGTAGTCCGAGACATAGGTGTAATACGGCGTGGCCCTCAGTTCCCAGCCGCGGTCCTCGTCGTGCCAGTCGAAAGTGGCGGAAGCGGTGCTCGCCTTCTCCGGGTCGAGGTCGATGTCGCCCACGTAGCCGTTGCCATCACCGACGAAGTTGTTCATCACCGCCGCCATCGACCAGCTGGACCAGGTGTAGCGTTCGTACAGATTCGGGGAGCGCACCTTGCGTGCGACACCGAATTCGATATCGAGGTTGGCATCGTGCCTGTATTGGGCAAGCGCGGTCAGGTCGACATTGTTGTCGGTTTTCTTGTGGTCGAGTGCATTGAAGGCCGCCGCCTCGGAGATCTGATTCCCCGGGGCCGGAGGCGTCGTCTTGTAGCCCTGCACATCGCCGGCATCTGTCTTGACCTGCTCGTATCGTATACCTAGCAGGGTCAGCCATTCGGGGTTGAGCTGGGCTTCCCATTCCGCAAACAATGCGGTCCGATCACGCACGCCATCGTTGATATTCTGAAAGGTACCCGGCCACATACCGCCGCCGGAGGCTGTCCAATAATCGTCGAGCCGATACTTCTGTAGTTCGGTGCCGATTCGCAGGAGGTCATCGGGCGAAAGCGTGATATCCGCCTTGAGCGCCCCGCCGGTGGTCTTGCCCTCGCTGTACATCGGCATGCCCGCGGCGCAGGTCATGAAACCGATTGGCGAGCATGGCGTACCCACCTCGGCGGCTGCGGGGGGCTGAGATTCCGGGCCATACCAGAACCGCTTGTCGTCACCGAAGTCCATGAAATGGTCGACATTTTCGTGGTAGCCGGACGCCTCGAGCTGACCCCAGCTGAACTCGCCCGTGTAGCTCAGGCTGCCCCGCTTCTCGGTATTGCCGAGCATGTCCATGCGCTGGTTCGGGTAGAGTTGATAAGGCATATCCTGGTAGCCCAACTTGGCCTCGATGAGTCCGTCACCGGCCTTGAGCGCCAACCCAAGGGTTTGATTCTGTGTCTTATAGGCAGTCGAACCCACTTCATCCAGTGGCAGGGTGTGTCCGGGCCGCCCGGTCGCCGTCGATGTCTTGAAATCGCCCCCCGCCTTGTAATTGTCGGCCTGGCTCCATGCACCGGCATAGTTGATGTTGAACGACTCCGTCGCAAAGGTCGCGGCGACATTGCCGCCAAATGCATCGTTGTTGCTCCGGTAGAAGGCCCCGGCCTCGCCCTTCGTGAGGCGCTCCTGACCGGGTGCGGCAAACTCGGGGGCAATCGTGTCCGCGATAATGGTGCCGCCAATGCTGTCGCCGCCGAGGCTCACCGGCGTAATGCCGGCAAAGACCTGCAGGGTCCCCACACTGTTCGGGTCCAGATACGACAGCGCGGGATTCATGTGGTTCGGACAGGAGGCAATCAGGTCCATGCCGTCGACCTTGATCCGCAGGCGGTCGTCGGCCAGGCCACGAATGGCCGGCAGGCTGGAAACCCCACCGGCGCCGTTCAGGCTTACTCCGGGCACGTCGCGTAGCAGACTGGCCGTATCGCTGGTCGCAGGACGCAGCGCCCGCAGGGTATCGTTATCGACCGTGGAAGCGCCAAGCAGCGGGGCTTCCTCTGCCTGTGCCTCGACGTTTATCGGACTGAGGAGCGTCTGCTCCGCCGAAACGAGTTGCGTCAATGGGATAAGGGCGATTGCCAGTGAAAGCCGGCTCAGCCGGAAACCTCGTGGTGCGTTCAACGCGTTCATCAATTTATAGATCCTGAAGTGTGATCAAGGGAGCCTGCCGTAATCCATCGCCTTGTATCGCGCAGCAGCAACGGCGGCAAAACCGCGTTTACCTGCTGGCAAGAACAGGGATTACGAGCGAAATAAAAGGGACTTCAGGAAAAGATTGGCGGGGCGCGTGTTGAATAGGCAGAGAAATGCAGCGATCGATGCTGCAGATCGGCCGTCTGTTCGAGCAGGTCGACCAGGTAGAGCGATACGATCGGGGCGATCGGCGGATTGGAAACCTGAGAGGCATTCGCCATCTGGTACAGCTTGAGCGCCGAGCAATGCTCGGTCTGTTCGTTCTCGGCCAGTTGCGGCAGTGCGAGCGTTACCAGTCGGGAGCCCTTGAGGGTACAGACGACGACCTGCTGGCCGTCGCCGTGTTGCACCACGATGGGGGTTACCAGATAGGCGAGCACCGGCTGCATCAGGAAGCCCGCGATCAGCACCCACGCGGTGATCACTTGTCGGGACCGCCGACAGCAGCGGCGATGGTCCGCCCTGAAATCTATCGCTCGCATTGCTATCCAAGTGGCCGGCAGAGGCCGGCCGCGTACTCCCTTTGAACGTCCGTCAGGCCCACTGCCAAAACGGACCTGGCGCAGCGCGATTGTGTCAGCGGATCGTAATATTCTCAAGCCCATGGCAACTTGATTGTCATCAAGTCATGGCGGCGTGCTGAAATGGGCTGCGGAATCTGCCGCGATTATCGGGCGGGTGATCTCGGCCGTGCACAAAAAAAGCCCCGCCGTAGCGGAGCTTTCCCGTACCCGTCAGATCAACTCAGTTGAAGCTGAAATTGTCGCGGATGATGTAAGGTGCCCTGCGCGAGTTCTTCTCAAACTCGTCACCCACATCGATCGGATTGGGAATATCGATCGAGGGTGCCTTCCAGCCCGGCGGTACACGACCCATGCGATGCGGTGCATTCATCATATCGTCCCAGGCATCGGACATACCCTCTTTCGGATCCCAGGGATTCATCCACGCCTCGGGACCACGTCCCCAGACCTGTCGCCGCATGGGGTTGAATGCGTCTGGACGGTTGGGATCGAAGCTTCTGGCGAAAGGCATGCCGCCGAACGGACCACCGCCACTGAACGGGCTGCCGCCATTGAATGGGCCACCGCCATTGTAGGGACCGGCACCATAGCCACCGCCATAAGGAGCGCCGCCATAAGGACCGGCGCCGTACGGACCTGCACCATAAGGTGCACCACCACCGTACGCGCCCCCACCATAGGGACCCCCGCCATAGGGGGCCTGGCCGTAGCCATAACCGGCCGGAGGGCCATAGGTCGCCGCACCGGGCGCAGGGGCCATATCGTCAGCGGTTGCGATCTGACTGCCAACCAGCAACAAAGACGCTGCCAAAACACGAAAATCAGCCATGAAAATCTCCTTAGAATTTATGCATCTCGCCATGCGCAGCGCACCGCGCTCGCGAAGCAGTATAGGTAATAGTTATGCTCGTAGGAATTTCGCGACAAACAACGTGCGGCATGGAACCCTTCCGGTTCCACCCATGAGCTTCTTCAAACGATTATTAGCTTATGCTTATTTACTAACAATAACAAGCCCGAACCGCGATTATTTCTCCCAACAACGGAATCCGGACAGACCGGGGGGCATCGAGCCGGTATTCAGTCCGACAGGCTGCCAATGTTAGCTCAGTCCACGCGCCAGATCGCGGCAGATATCGTCGATTGCCTCGAGGCCGACAGCGACCCGCAGCAAACCGTCCGAGATGCCGACTGCCGCCCTTTCCTCGGCCGACAGCCGGCCATGCGTGGTGCTGCCCGGGTGGGTAATCGTTGTTTTCACATCGCCCAGATTGGCGGTGATCGACAGCATGCGCGTGGCATCAATGACTCGCCAGGCGGCTTCGCGTCCGCCGTCAACCTCGAACGCTACGATCCCGCCCGGCATTTTCTGCTGTGTCTTCGCCAACTCGTGCTGCGGGTGGTCACTCAACCCGGGATAGTGGACCCGGCGGACACCGGGCTGTCCTGCCAGCCAATCAGCCAGCAGTTGCGCATTTTCCGAATGCGCCCGCATCCGCAGCAACAGCGTCTCCAGCCCCTTGAGGAATATCCACGCCGCGAACGGGCTCATGGTCGGTCCCGCGGTTCGCAGGACGCCGAATACATCCTCGCCGACCAGCTTGCGGTTGCCGACCACGGCGCCGCCCACCGCCCTGCCCTGGCCGTCGAGATACTTGGTCGCCGAATGAATCACGATGTCCGCCCCCAGATCCAGCGGGCGCTGCAGGGCCGGGGTGCAGAAACAGTTGTCCACCACCAAGAGGCAGCCGTTGGCGTGCGCCAATGCGGCCAGGGCCCGGATATCACCGATCTCGGTCAGCGGGTTGGATGGCGTCTCGACGAACAGCATCCGGGTCTTTGGGGTCAACCGCCTTTCCCAGTCTGCGACATTGCTGAGATCGGCGTAGTCCGTGCGGACACCGAAACGCGCCAGGTACTTGTTGAACAGTATTGTGGTACTGCCGAAGATGCTGCGCGAGCTGATCACGTGGTCGCCCTGCTGCAGGAGCCCCATGCAGGTGGCGAGGATCGCCGACATCCCCGAGGCGGTCGCCACGCAGGACTCGCCACCCTCCATCGCCGCAAGCCGCTCCTCGAACACACGCACGGTCGGGTTGGTGAAACGGGAGTAGATGTTTCCTTCAGTGTCGCCCGAGAACCTCGCCGCTGCCTGGGCCGCACTGTCAAATACGAAGCTGGAGGTCGCAAAAATGGGCTCGCTGTGCTCGCCCTCGTTTGTCCGGTGCTGTCCGGCACGTATCCCGAGGGTCTCGATTCCCCAGTCCTGATCGTTGTCGCTCACTGCTCAGCCTCCACCCGCCGCACCAAGTGCTGGCCCCGATAACGAAAAAACCCGCTCGGCTCGGCCAAAGCAGGTTTCACCTCGCTTTAGCGGAATTTATAGAGCGCCCGCAATCTGAGCCAAATCGGCGCTTGAACAAAGACTAGTCGGACGCCGCCAAGGCGTCAACCGAGCGGATTCAGGTTTGCCATGGGAGTCCGGCCATCATGGCGCAGGCCCCGGGGAAGAAACTGCACGCAAGCTTAACGGTCATTGTGCAGGCCGATCACGTTTGCCGCACGCATATCGTCACGCGAGGCCTTCGCATCGTCGTTTCGGTCCGCCTCAAGGCGCGACAGATATTCAGGAGTAATGTCGCCGGTGACGTATTCGCCGTTGAACACCGAGGTATCGAAACGTTGAACCGCTGTCTTGCCCTTTTTTCCGACCGCGTCGATGAGGTCATCGAGATCCTGGAAGACCAGACCGTCGGCGCCAATCCATTCGCACACCTCCTGCTCGGTGCGCCCATGCGCCACCAGTTCCGAGGCAGCCGGCATATCGATCCCGTAGACATTCGGAAAACGCACCGGCGGCGCCGCGGACGCAAAGTACACCTTTTTCGCACCGGCATCCCGCGCCATCTGCACGATCTGACGCGAAGTCGTACCGCGCACGATTGAGTCGTCCACCAGCAACACGTTCTTGTCCTTGAATTCGACGTCGATCGGGTTGAGTTTTTGCCGAACCGATTTCTTGCGGGCCGTCTGACCGGGCATGATGAAGGTCCGGCCGATATAGCGGTTCTTGATGAAGCCCTCGGTGTAACGCAGGTCCAATTCCTGCGCCAGGCTCATGGCCGAGGTACGGCTGGTATCGGGGATCGGGATCACGACGTCGATGTCTTCTTTCCCCATCACCCGCAGGATCTTGTGCGCCAGCCTGCGCCCCATCCTCAGGCGTGCCTTGTGCACGAAGATGTCGTCGATGATCGAATCAGGCCGGGCAAAATAGACAAACTCGAAGATGCAGGGGCAATGCTGCGGGTTGTCCGCACACTGGCGGGTATGCAGCTTGCCGTCCTGGGTAAAGATGACCGCCTCGCCCGGACCGACATCGCGAACCCGATCGAAATCCAGGGTGTCCAGCGCAACGCTCTCGGATGCCGCCATCATCTCCGGGCCACTCTCGGCATCCCGCACGCCGAACACAAGCGGCCGGATGCCGTTAGGGTCACGGAAGGCCACCACGCCGTAGCCGGGGATCATGACCACGGCTGCATAACCGCCGCGGCAGCGGCGATGGACGCCGGAGACTGCCCGGAATACATCGTTCTCGTCGAAGGAAAGATTGCTGGTCTCGGCACCCAGTTCATGCGCGAAAATATTGAGCAGAACCTCGGAGTCCGAGTCGGTATTGATATGCCGCCGATCATCACGGAACAGGTCACGCTTGAGTTCCTCGGCATTGGTCAGATTGCCGTTATGGGCCAAACAGATCCCGTAGGGTGAGTTGACGTAGAAGGGCTGCGCCTCGGCCGACGACGAACAGCCGGCCGTCGGGTAACGCACATGCGCTATTCCCATATTGCCCGGCAGATTGATCATGTGCTGATTGTCGAAGACGTCACGAGCGAGACCGTTGTCCTTGCGCAGGTGCAGGCGGCCGTTGTGGCTGGTCATGATCCCTGCAGCGTCCTGGCCGCGGTGCTGCAGCACCAGCAAGGCATCATAAAGGGACTGGTTGACCGCCCCCGACCCCACCATACCGACGACTCCACACATCTCGCACTTGCCCCCAGTCGACCGCGTGACTACGCAGTGTAACGAAAACGATCCGCGAACTCCGGCGGCAACAGGTCCAGCAACCAGAAAGAAAGTTCCTGAAAATATCCCACCAGGGTGGATTTCAGCCACCAAGACTCATTCGGCAGCGGGGTCAGTCCCGCCAGAAGGACCAGAACCGCAACCAGCAATATGCCCCGGGCGGCACCAAACACCATCCCTATCAGCCGGTCGGTGCCCGACATACCGGTGCGCTCAACCAACTGGATGATCAGATAGTTGACCAGGCCCCCGATCGTCAGCGTGGCGATCATCAAGGCCGCAAAGGCGATCCCCAGTCTCGCGGTCGGCGAACCGATCCATGCCTGCAAAGGCACTTCGAGGTCGCGGAAAAAAGACCAGCTGACCCAGAAAGCCAGGACCCAGACCGCCAGCGAAAAGGCCTCGCGAACAAAACCCCGCGCCAGGCTGATAAGCGCAGACAGCAGGATGATCCCAAGGATCGCGAAGTCCAGCCAGGCCACCGGTCAGGCCAACCCGCGTGAAAGACGGAATTCTATCAGAGATGCGCCGACACCCGGTTTTGAAGACACCATCAGGGATACTGCTGGACCTTTGCCCTGGTGCCCGCGATCGTGTTGACCTGCTCGAGCATGGCCTCGGCCTCGGACCGCTCCACGACCGGTCCCACGCGGACCCTGTAATAGCGCTTTCCGCGCAGATCGACCGGATCAGGATCCGGTGTCAGCAGCTTGGCCTCACGCAGTTTCTCGACCAGTTTCTCCGCATTCTCCTGGCTGGAGAAGCTCCCAACCTGCACGACCCACGCGGTCAGTCCGGTGCGCGGTTTCGCCGGTGCCGGCTCAGGTGCAGAGACCGCGGCCGGGGAAGACGCTGGCGACACTACCTCCACGTATTCGGTCGGCGGCGCCTGGGGTGCCAGCGGCGTCACCGCCGGCACCTCCTCGCGCAGCATCTCCGACGCAAAATCATTGACGGGCGGTTTGCTCGGCAGCGGAGGCAATGGCGGCGGTTGGGGAGGCGGCTCGTCGAACAACATCGGTATAAAGATGACCGCCAGCGAGGCCAGCACCACCGCCCCGATCAGGCGTTTTTTCAACCCTTCATCCATCGTTTTTCTGCCATGTGCAAAATCTCGATTATACGCATGCCTTCAGCCTCTGGCTGTCGCCGAAGCATCGCTTTCCAGCCACGCCATCGCCGCACCCACGGTCACGAAGGACCCGAACACCACCACCAGGTCGTCCTGCCCGGCATCTTCAGCAATTTCTGCGAGCACATCGCCGACATCAGATCCGACAGTCAGCGGAACCCCTGCCAGCACCGGCCGCACGAGACCGGCCAGCTGCGTGGCCGAAAGGCCCCGCGGCTGAGCGGACAGGTCGACCAGATGCCAGACGTCGAAGCGTCTGGCCAGGGCAGCCGCCACCCCCGCTGCGTCTTTGTCACCCAGCATGCCGAACACCGCAATCACCCGCCCGCGCGTGAAATAATCACCCAGCATTTCGTCGAGCACGGCCGCCGCCTGGGGATTGTGTGCGACATCGAGCAACCAGGTCGGCCGCCCGGGTCGCACGTCGAAGCGACCGGGCAGGCGCGCTGCCAGCAGCCCTGCCCGCACCGCGCGTTGGTCGACGGGCAACTGGCCGGACAGGCATTCCAGCGCCACCAGCACCCCGCCGGCATTGTCAATCTGCACCCTGCCTCGCATACCCGGTATGGGCAATGCATGGCGTGCAGTGTCCCCGATCAGCAGGTCCCATCCCTCCGCGCGACGCAAGATCTTGAAATCCTCCCCGGCCACCAGCAATCTTGCACCGATAGCGGAAGCCCTGGTGCGAATACTGTCTGGCGGCGTTCGCGCGGAATAGACGGCCGGCCTCCCGGCCCGCATTATCCCGGCCTTTTCTGAACCGATGGATTCGAGGTCGCTTCCCAGCCAGTCCTGGTGATCGAGCCCGATGCCGGTGATCAGTGCCACATCCGGGTCGATCAGGTTAACCGCATCCAGGCGCCCGCCCAGTCCGACCTCGAGCACGATGGCGTCCAGCCCTGCCTGCGCAAAAATCAGCAGCGCAGCCAGGGTACCGAACTCGAAGTAGGTCAGCGGCAGGTCTGCACGCACCTGGTCGATGCGCTCGAACGCGGCACAGATCGCGGCATCCCCGACGGGTTCCTGATCGACCCGGATGCGCTCGTTGTAGCGCAGCAGGTGGGGGGATGTGTAACACCCGGTGCGATATCCGGCAGCCTGCAGGATGGACTCCGCGAAGGCGACGCTGGAGCCCTTGCCGTTCGTACCCGCAATCGTGATGACCGCGGCATCGAGCGTGGGACTGCCCAGGCGTTGCCAGACCAGGCGGACGCGGTCGAGACCGAGGTCGATGGTTCTGGGATTCAGGCCGGCCTGCCAATCCAGCCAGCCGGCAAGAGAATCAAACCTCATGGATCAGTACGCATGCGCCAATATGCACGGCATTCCATTACACCTTTCCGAGCGGATGCATTTTCGAAACAGCACGCAATGGGCGATTTTCGCTAGTCTATCGACGGTTCAGGCGGGAACGGGCACCGCCCTGATGTAATGATGGTGTTCAGTTGCGCGTTTCGCCTGCAAGCATGCTCAGCAGGCTCGCCACGCGGTCCCGCATCTCCCGCCGGTCCATGATCAGATCGATCGCACCGTGATCCAGCAGGAACTCGCTGCGCTGGAAGCCCTCGGGCAGCGTTTCGCGCACCGTTTGTTCAATGACGCGGGGACCGGCAAAGCCGATCAGTGCGCCTGGCTCACCAATGTTGATGTCGCCCAGCATGGCAAAGCTGGCGGACACGCCACCCATGGTCGGATCCGTCATGACCGAGATGAAAGGCAGACCCTGGCGTGACATCCGTTGCAGCGCGGCCGAGGTCCTGGCCATCTGCATCAGAGAGAACAACGACTCCTGCATGCGCGCGCCGCCACTTGCCGCGAAACAGACCATCGGGATGCGCCGCTCCATGGCAACGTTGACACCCTGGACGAAACGCTCCCCGACCACCGAGCCCATGGATCCACCCATGAAACCGAACTCGAATGCGGCAGCGACCAGGTCCAGGCCCTTCAATTGGCCACGCATCACGACCAGGGCATCCTTTTCACCCGTCTTCTTCTGTGCCGCGCTGAGCCTTTCCTTGTATCGCTTGCTGTCCTTGAACTTGAGCGGATCACTTGACTCGATGTCCGCGGCTATCTCCTCGCGCGACTCCGGGTCGAGAAACACATCGAGACGGCGACGTGCACCGATGCGATTGTGGTGCCCGCACTTGGGACAGACCTCAAGGTTGCGCTCCATTTCGGCGCGATACAGGACTGCACTGCAGCTGGGGCATTTTGCCCAGAGCCCTTCCGGTACGGCCTTCTTGTTGCCACCCTCAGTCCGGATGCGGCTGGGCATCAACTTTTCAAACCAGCTCATGGGTATCCCCGCTTTGTGCTTTGTACGATTTTAGCCTGCATGCCCGGCCAAGGCGACCGCAAAAGGGGTGCACTCATGACCATCGCGCCGGTCTCCCGACCACCTCGCCCAGGGATGGATCAGGTCGCGTCCATCGCCGCACGCATTTCGCTCAAAAGCGACTTGATCGCGGCGATCGCCTTCTCGGGCTGACCGGGATTGGATTCGATATGCGATACCAGCACGCTGCCGACCACCACCGCATCCGCAAAGGCCGACATCGCGCCTGCGGTCTGCGCATCTTTGATTCCGAAGCCCACGCCCACGGGCAGGTCAGTGGCGCTGCGGATCTCGGCGATCTTCTCGCGCACGCTGTCGACGGACAGATTTGCCGATCCGGTGACGCCTTTCAGCGAGACATAGTAGACAAAGCCACTCGCCGCGGCCGTGATTCGCTCGATTCGCGCACGGTGGCTGGTCGGGGCCAGGAGGAAAATCGGGTCGATGCCATGAGCCTTCATCACCGGCACGAAGTCCTGTGCCTCTTCCGGCGGTATGTCAACGGTCAACACGCCATCGACGCCGGCATCCGCCGCCGCCTGCGCAAAGGCCTCGTAGCCCATCACCTCGAGGGGGTTCAGATAGCCCATCAGGACCACGGGAGTGGTCGCGTTCGTCGCGCGGAACGCGCGCACCATCCCGATCACGTCGTGCAGGGAAGTGTGGTGCTCGAGCGCGCGTTCGCTGGCCCGCTGAATCACCGGTCCGTCCGCCATCGGGTCTGAAAACGGCACCCCGAGTTCGATGATGTCGGCCCCTGCGTCGACCATGGCGTGCATCAGCGACAGGGTCACCTCGGGGGTGGGGTCACCGGCGGTGACGAACGGTATCAGGGCCTGCCGGCCCTGATCGTGCAGCGCGGAAAAAACGCCGGCTATCCGACTCATAGCTTCAATCCCTGGTGAGAGGCCACTGTATGCATGTCCTTGTCGCCGCGACCGGACAGGTTGATCAGCAGGTTCCGGTCCTTGCCCATACCGGGGGCCATCTTGATCGCCTGTGCGATCGCATGGCTCGACTCCAGTGCCGGGATTATCCCCTCGGTCCGCGTCAGCCGATGGAAAGCAGCCAGGGCCTCTTCGTCGGTGACCGCGACATAGTTCGCCCGCCCGGTGTCCTTCAACCAAGCATGTTCGGGGCCGACCCCCGGATAGTCCAGCCCTGCGGATATCGAGTGTGTCTCGATGATCTGGCCGTCGCGGTCTTCTATCAGGTAGGTCCGGTTTCCGTGCAACACACCGGGTGTTCCGGCGCACAACGGCGCCGCATGGTGGCCCGTCGCCAGGCCGTCGCCGGCTGCCTCGACACCAAAGATCTGTACATCCCGGTCTTCCAGAAACGGGAAAAAAAGACCAATCGCGTTGGACCCGCCACCCACACAAGCCATCAGTACATCCGGCAGCCGCCCGGTCATGGCCAGCATCTGTTCGCGTGACTCGCGCCCGATCACAGTCTGGAAATCGCGCACCATCGCCGGATACGGGTGAGGCCCGGCGACGGTGCCGATGATATAGAAGGTGTCGTCCACATTGGCCACCCAGTCACGCATCGCCTCGTTCAGCGCATCCTTCAGGGTCTTCGACCCCGACGAGACCGAACGCACCTCGGCGCCCAGCAGTCGCATGCGATACACGTTGGCTTCCTGGCGGGCGACGTCCACCTCGCCCATGTAGACCACACACTCCAGGCCGAGGCGCGCGGCCACCGTGGCCGAGGCTACGCCGTGCTGCCCTGCCCCGGTCTCGGCGATGATACGGCGCTTGCCCATGCGCTTCGCCAGCAGGGCCTGGCCGATGGTGTTGTTGATCTTGTGCGCGCCAGTATGATTCAGGTCCTCGCGCTTCAGATAGATCTGCGCGCCACCCAGTTCGCGGCTCAGGCGCTCGGCGTGATAGATCGGCGAGGGCCTGCCGACATAATGCTGCAGATCGGCATCCAGTTCGGCGAGGAACTCCGGGTCCCGCATGTATTTTTCATACGCCATGCGTAGTTCATCCAGCGGCTCCATCAGCGTCTCAGCAACGAAAATACCGCCGTAGGGTCCGAAATGACCCGCCTCGTCCGGCAGATTACTCAGACTGGTCTTATTGTTCTGCATTTCGCACCTCTTCGATGAAGGCCTTCATCATGTTCGGGTCCTTGATTCCTGGGCTGGTCTCGACACCACCGCTGACGTCCACCGCGTAAGGGCGCACCCTGCGCAAGGCGTCGGCAATGTTTTGCGGATTGAGCCCCCCTGCGAGCACGATTCGCGGCGCCAGCTGCGCCGGGATCCGATCCCAATCAAAGGTCTCTCCGGTGCCGCCCGGCACACCCGGGCGATAGGCATCCAGCAGCAGGCCGCGCCCGGCCGAGAACTCACCCTGTATCGCCGGCAGGTCGGTGTCCGGCTTCATCCGTACCGCACGGATCCAGGGCCGTCGGTGCTGTGCACAATACTCCGGGCACTCCTGGCCGTGAAACTGCAGCAGATCAACGCCGACTTCGTCGACGACCTGAGAAATGGTGCTGGGTTGGGCGTTCACAAACAGGGCCACCGTGGTCACGAAGGGTGGCAACTGGCCCGCAATCGCAACGGCCTGCCTCAAGGTCACATGACGCGGGCTGGGTTCGTAAAATACGAGACCGATAGCGTCAGCGCCGTATTCAATGGCCGCGAGGGCGTCTTGTTCGCGGGTTATGCCACAGATTTTAACCCGGGTTCGCATGGGGCAGCATTATGACCCAAATGGATGCCAAATTAACGTAGACGCTACGACGGATTGTCTGTGTCAGGCATCCACAGGCGGCAGCATCATTGGGACCGGCGGTGGTTCCGGGATCTGGAACCTGTCCGGATACCAGACGCGCTCGAAATACAGCCCGTCGGGAGGCGCCGTCACCCCGCCCAGGGTACGGTCACGCAGATCCAGCACCTCCGCAGCCCAACCGATCGGCTGATTGCCCTGCCCGATGGCGATCAGCACACCCGCGATATTCCGGATCATATGGTGGAGGAAGGCATTGGCATGTACCCGCAGCTCGATCAGTTCACCACAACGGCGCACCTCCAGGCGGTGAAGGGTACGAACCGGGCTCTTAGCCTGACAACCGATTGCGCGGTAGCTCGAGAAGTCGTGAGTGCCGACCAGGGCCTGCCCGGCTTCGTGCATCAGGCCGGCATCCAGGGGACCATGGACCCAGGTTGCGCGCCTGGCCAGCAGACTGCTACGTGCCTGCCGGTTGAGGATGAGGTAGCGGTAACTCCGCGCCTCAGCCGAGAAACGTGCGTGAAAATCCGCCTCCACTTCCCGCGCCCAGATGACGGCGACGTCGGGCGGAAGATTCACGTTGGCACCAAGGATCCAGTTGCGCGGATTGCGCCGCGATTCACTGTCGAAATGGACCACCTGGCCAATGGCATGCACGCCCGTATCCGTGCGGCCCGCACAGCTCACCCGCACCGGATGTGCCGCCACCTTCCGCAGCGCCGCTTCGAGCTCGGCCTGCACTGTTCGGACCCCGTGCCTCTGTACCTGCCAGCCCTTGAAGGCACTACCGTCGTATTCGATACCGAGTGCGATTCGCATAAACAAAAAGGGCGCCTTGCGGCGCCCTGCCCGATCTCTTCAGGATCCCCGAAAAATCAACCGAGTTGCCCGAGGAGCGTCTCGGCATCGCCGCGCTGGACCTGATTACCCTCGGCCACGACCTCCTCGAGGATACTGCGGGCACCATCGTCATCCCCCATCTCGACATAGGCCCGTGCGAGATCGAGTTTTGTCGCAACCTCGTCCTCGGTTACGGGCTCGCTGGATGCCGCCACCTCCTTCAACTCCACGACTTCGGCTATTTCGTCATCGCCCTCGTCGGCGTCGAAAGCGTCATCCAGGTTCAGCGGTTGATCCAATCCCTCGTCGCCCGCCAGCGAACCGGTATCTTCCTTCACCAGTCCCAGGTTCACCGAGGGTTCCGCCACCGCCGACTCGGCCGATTGGTCGAGTTCTGAATCCAGTACCGACAGGTCACTCAGCTCATCCAGTTGTGCCTGCAACTCGTCGGCACTGAATTCCGAGTCGAGGCTCAGGGTCGAATCGCCCGCATCCACCGCGGCCTCGGCCTGCGCCATCATACTGTCGAGACTCAAAGAGTCCGAGGTCAGGTTATCGTCTTCCTCGGCAACTTCAGTCGCGTCGACCGTTTCCGTCTCCGGCAACTCGAAGTCCAGCGCACTGATATCGTCGAGCTGAATGGGTTCCGGCAGCTCCGGTTCATTCGGCTCGGCCAGCCCGGACGGCTCGTCCAGGTCAAGCATGATCGACACCTCGGACGGGGCCTCCAGGTCTTCTGCGGGGCTCTTTTCCTCGTCGAATTCGGCGGTGAGCTCGGACAGTTCCAGATCATCCAGCGCCAGTGTGTCTTCGTCGACGGTGGCAGTCGTCGCGGCGGCCGCGGCGGCCACGCCCCCCACGGTATCCAGAACGATACCTTCGTCGCCTTCTTTCGAGGCGAACAAGGGATTCTCGGGGGCCAGTTCACGACCCATGTCCTGCGCTCGCGCCCAAGCCGCATCGTCTGCAGAATCCTGGCCGGCATCGACCATCTCCTGCGCCAGGGCGGAGAATTCACCTGCGTTCCTGGTGGCGTAATGTACTTCGAGCAGCTTGTGCTTGAGCGCAAGGCGATCCGGATCGCGGTTCATCGCCTGGCGCAGCATCTCTTCGGCCTGCTGGTAACGACCGTAAGCAATGTAGACATCGGCCTCGGAGACCGGATCGACCTCGCCGGTCTCATCCTGCAACGCATTGATGTCACTCGGTGAAAACTCGTCCAGGAAGGAACTGTCCGGGAGGTCTTCCACGGCCTCCGGATTGAGTGCGGGCTCGTCGACCGGCTCGGGTTGTGCTGTCGCAACAGCCGCACCAGCCGCAGCGACAGCAGCCGCCGGCTTCAGGGTCTCGGCAACATCGCGCTTCCGCCCCCCACGGGCGAATAACCAGCCGAACAGCCCCACGAGCAGAACCCCGCCGGCGGCGAAGGGCACCATGTTCTTTTCAATCATGCTCGCCAGGGGTTTGGGCAGGAAGGCTTCGAGTGCGCCGGACTCGGCCTGCGCCTGCGGTTCCGTGACCACGGTCGTGGCTTCGACCACAGCGGCGACAGGTTCTGCGACCACAGCCTCCGAAGGCTGCATCCCCGCAACCGGAGGCTCAGCGCTTTGCACGGAGTCAGTTTCGTCGACCGGCACCGCCGCTTCGGGCTCGATCGCCTGTTCCTGCTCCACAACGATTTCGCCCGCTGGACCAGCCTCGGTGACGATAATCTCCTCGACGGGGCCATCGCCGACGACGGGTGCGTCTGCGATACGCGCATCCTGGGCAACAACGACCTCATCCACCAATGCCTGACCCATGGTTTCCAGAACAATCAGGTCCGGGTCGATCTGTTTCGGGATGTCCTGGATGCCGGAGCCATCGACGACCACACCTTCAACTGCCACGGTGTCTGCAACCGGGCTTTCGACGGCCGCACCATCGGCCACGACAGCCTCGGGCAGCCCACCCTCGACAATCCGGTCGGGATCAATCTGCGGCGGGATATCCTGGATTCGGTAATCGTCGGCGACCGTGACCGCCGCCTCTGAGGCCACGACTTCGACCGGTTCAGGAGTGACCTCGGCCTGCGATTCGGCGACGACTTCCGCCGCTACGAGCTCTTCGGTGACGACTCGATCCTGCAGCTGGGCGAGCTGATCATCTTTCAGACTCAGCAACTTCTGCATGTCTTGCAGACGGACCTGCAGATCATCGACCCGCGAACGCAGCGTTTCGGCCTCCTGCCGCGACGTCTCTGCGTTCTCTCTCGCCACAATCAGGCGGGACTTGAGATCGCTCGCCTGGGTTGCGACCGCGTTGTCATCGCCGGCACCCGCCTCACCTTCGCCCTCCGGGCGGGCAGTTGCTATCCGAAGTTGATCTTTTGAGTCCGTGTCAGTTGCCGCGCCACCGGCATCGGCCCCGCTGGCCGATTCGCTCTCAGCCACATTCTCCTGCAGTTTCTCGTTGCGCCTGGCCAGCCATTGATCCTGCTGTTCGCGATAGGCCTCACGGGCCTTCTGACGGCTCAGTTGCTGAATCTCCGACAGTGCCGGAACCCGCAGGATCTGGCCTTTGCGCAGACGATTGATGTTTCCATCGACGAATGCCTGCGGATTCGCGTCCAGCAGGGTCATCATCATCTGCTCCATGCTTACCCCGCGTGGACGCACCTTCTTGGCGATGCTCCAGGCCGTTTCGTTTGCCACTACCGGACCATACTCGAAGCCATTGCTGTCGCCGGCGACCGCGGGGGCGGTCCCTGTCGCCGGCTTTGCCGGTGCAGCATAAGGTTTGACCGGTGCCGCTTGACGGGCCTTGGTGGCGGACGCAACCTTCGGCGGACGACGCCGGGTCGTGGTCGGGGGGTCCAGCAGGACCGTGTACTCACGCAGCAAGCGGCCGTTCGGCCAGTTGACCTCTATGAGAAAGTTCAGAAACGGCTCGCGTATCGGGAATTCCGAGGATACCCGGATAACCGATTCCCCCTGGCCCGAGAGCGTCGGTTCGAATTTGAGCAGGGAAAGATAAAACGGGCGCTCGACCCCGGCGCGCGCGAATGCCTGGCTGTCGGCCAGCTTGACGCGGACCGCATCCAACTCCTCGGGCTTTACCGAGAGCAGGGTGATATCGCCTCTGAAATTCTGGTTGAGGGTCGACTTCGAGCTCAGCTCGCCCAAACCCAATGCATGCACAGGAACACTCAGGGTCCCCAACGCGAGTGAAACCGCCAACGCCAACTTGCGGACCATGAATCCTCCCTCAGGTGCTTCGTCGCCCCGACTTCATGGCTGCCCGGTCTATCTGATCCCGGTGACTGCAACCACTTGCCGATGAATCTAATTCGGCCTAACTATAGCCGAGTCATGCCTATCTACCAACGCTACTAACGGCAGAAGGCCCGAAGACTTAAACGCCTTCGGGCCTTTTTATTCACCACGCTTCAGAAAGCTGTGAACAGGATCACTGCTGCATCAGGATACCGAGCATCCTGCGCAGTGGTTCGGCCGCCCCCCACAGCAGTTGGTCACCGACCGTAAATGCGTTCAGGTACTCCTTTCCAAGGTTCATCTTGCGCAGGCGTCCCACCGGTACCGAGAGCGTACCTGTCACACTCGCGGGCGACAGCTCCTGGATCGTCAGGGCTCGATCATTCGGAATGACCTTCGACCAGGGGTTCGCCTCGTCCAGCATCTGCGCGATCTCGTCGATCGGCACATCCTTCTTTAATTTCACGGTCAGGCCCTGGCTGTGACAACGCATGGCACCGATCCGGACACAGGTGCCGTCGATGGGAATCGGCCTGTCACTGCGCCCGAGGATCTTGTTGGTCTCGGCGACTGCCTTCCATTCTTCCTTGCTCTGGCCGTTGTCGAGGGCCACATCGATCCAGGGAATCAGGCTGCCGGCCAGTGGCACACCGAAATTCGCGGTCGGGTAGTCGGCTCCGCGCAAAGTCTCTGTCACCTTGCGATCGATATCCAGGATCGCCGACGAGGGATCGGCCAGCAGGTCTGACACGCTGTCGTGCAGCACCCCCATCTGGGCCAGCAATTCGCGCATATTCTTCGCGCCGGCACCCGAGGCCGCCTGATAGGTCATGGAGGTCGCCCACTCGACAAGGTCGGCATTGAACAGACCGCCCATCGCCATCAGCATCAGGCTGACGGTACAGTTGCCGCCGATGAAGTCTTTCCTGCCCTCCGCCAGGGCCTTCTCGATCACGGGCATGTTGACAGGGTCGAGGATGATCACCGCATCATCGTTCATGCGCAGTGCAGAGGCCGCGTCTATCCAGTAACCCTTCCAGCCGACCTTGCGCAGTTCGCCAAACACCTGCCTGGTGTAGTCGCCACCCTGACAGGTCACGATCGCATCCATCTGACTCAGCTCGGCGATATTGCCGGCATCTTTGAGCGGCGGCACGGACTTGCCGATATCGGGTCCGGGCTGGCCCACCTGTGATGTGGTAAAGAACACCGGCTCATCGATTTGCGCGAAGTCGTCTTCCTCGCGCATCCGCTCCATAAGGACGGAACCGACCATCCCACGCCAACCAACGAAACCCACTCTTTTCATAATGAACACCCAAAACTGTTAACCACGAAGGGCACAAAGTTCACAAAGGCGACAAGTATATTCGAGCCTTTGGTATCTCCAGACACCTTCCCTGAACCCCCAAACAAGTAACTTGGCAGCTGGGGCCCAGACGCGCACGCACCCCAACCCTTCCTCAACCCTTCCTCACCAAACCTTTGTGCACTTGGTGTTCTTTGTGGTGAAACTTGGCTTTACAGAGCCGCAACCACCGCGTCGCCCATGGCCTCGCAATTCACCTCGGTCATGTCCTCGGACATGATGTCCGGCGTGCGCAGCCCCGCATCCAGGACCTGCATCACCGCCTTTTCGATGCGATCTGCAAGGCCGCCTTCATCCAGGCTGTAACGCAACATCATCGAAACAGAAAGGATGGTCGCCAGCGGGTTTGCCACCCCCTTGCCGGCGATATCCGGGGCTGATCCATGAATGGGCTCGTACATCCCCTGTCCCCTTTCGTTCAAAGAGGCGGAGGGCAACATGCCAATCGAGCCGGTCAACATGGCAGCCGCGTCGGACAGGATGTCGCCGAACATATTGGTGGTCACCATCACATCAAACTGTTTCGGCCACTTCACAAGTTGCATTGCCGCATTGTCTACATACATATGCGTCAGCTCGATCTTGGGGTACTCATTCGCGACAACCCGGGTCGCCACCTCGCGCCACAACTCGGTGCATTCGAGCACGTTCGCCTTGTCGACCGAACAGACGCGCCCGCCACGCTTCATTGCGATATCACAGGCGGAACGGATGATGCGCTCGATCTCGTGCTCGGCATAGACCAGGGTGTTGAAACCCTGGCGCTCGCCATTCTCGAGGGTGCGCACGCCACGCGGCTGACCGAAGTAGATGCCGCCGGTGAGTTCGCGCACGATCATGATGTCCAGGCCCGAGACGATCTCCGGACGCAGGCTCGAGGCACCCGCCAGTTGCGGATACAGGATGGCGGGGCGCAGGTTGGAGAACAACCCAAGGGCGGCACGCAGCCCGAGCAATCCCTTCTCCGGGCGCACCGAGATATCGAGCGGTTCCCACTTCGGGCCTCCGACCGCACCGAGAAGGATCGCATCGGCCTCTTTGGCCATGTCGAGCGTCGCCTCGGGCAACGGTGAACCCAGGGCATCATAGGCCGCACCACCGACCAGACCCTCGTCCAGTTCGATCGCCAGGCCCTCGCCCGCCAGCCTGTCCAGTACCTTGACCGCCTCGGCCACGATCTCGGGGCCGATGCCGTCACCCGGCAGTACAAGAATTCTTTTACTCATAAATTTCTCACCACGAAGATCGCAAAGGACGCTAAGGTTGAAAGCCGTTGAGCATTCTGCGAATACCCTCTTTCATTCTTCTCACATTGAAATTCAGCAGGAAACCCAAATGAAAATCCCCCAGCTTCAGGTAACTGAGCAATTGGGCTTCATGCACCGGCAACAATGAACTGACCGTTTTCAGTTCGACCACAATTTGATCATCCACCAGCAGATCCAATCGGTAAGCTGCATCAATCCTTGCTTCGCCATAACGGATCGGCAACAGCTTCTGCCGAGTCACCGCAATACCGCGCTCAACCAGTTCATAGGCCATGCACGCTTCGTAGGCACTTTCCAGCAAACCCGGACCCAGTGTCGAATGCACCTTCAGCGCACTGTCTACCAGCTCTCTTGCTACGACTTCCCTGTCCACACCAACCTCCTTTGTGATCTTCGTGTCCTTTGTGGTCAGTCAAACAACCACGGTGCCTCCCGGCGCCTGCGCTCCTCGTAGGCCTTGATATCGTCCACGTGCTGCAAGGTCAGGCCGATATCGTCCAGCCCTTCAAGCAGGCAGTGTTTGCGAAACGGGTCGACGTCGAACGCGATCGGCCCATCCTCGGCACCACTAATCTGCTGCGCCGCCAGATCGACGGTCAGTTGCAGGGCCTGCCCGCCGCCCGACTGCTCGAACAGCCGGTCGACGGTCTCTGCATCCAGAGCGATCGGCAGGAGCCCGTTCTTGAAGCTGTTGCTGAAAAAAATGTCGGCATAGCTGGGCGCGATGATCACCCGGAAACCGTAATCGGCCAGTGCCCAGGGCGCATGCTCGCGCGACGAGCCACAGCCGAAGTTCTCGCGCGTCAGCAGGATACCGGCCCCCGAATATCGCGGGTCATTGAGCACGAAATCCGGATTGATCGGGCGCAGGCTGTTGTCCATCTCGGGCTCGCCGTGATCGAGATATCGCCATTCGTCGAACAGGTTTGGGCCGAATCCCGTGCGTTTGATCGACTTGAGAAACTGCTTGGGGATGATCGCATCTGTATCGACATTGGAGCGATCCAGGGGACACACAACACCGGTAAACGTCTGAAATTTTTGCATAATCAAAACCTGACCACGAAGGGCACGAAGAACACAAAGCCTTCCCATACACGAAGATCCTTCGTACCCCTTCGTGTTCTTTGTGGTTAATTAATCAGTTGAGCTCCCGGATATCCACGAAATGCCCGGCGATCGCCGCTGCCGCCGCCATGGCGGGACTGACCAGATGGGTGCGTCCACCCTTGCCCTGGCGACCCTCGAAGTTGCGGTTCGAGGTCGAGGCACAGCGCTCGCCCGCTTCCAGGCGGTCGGCGTTCATTGCCAGGCACATGGAGCAGCCGGGCTCCCGCCATTCGAATCCGGCCTCGATGAAGATCCGGTCCAGGCCTTCCTTTTCGGCCTGTGCCTTCACCAGACCGGAACCCGGCACCACCAGCGCCTGCCTGATGTTGCCAGCCACCTTGCGTCCCCGGGCCACGCTGGCCGCGGCGCGCAGGTCCTCGATCCTCGAGTTGGTGCAGGAACCGATGAACACCTTGTCCAGTTCGATCGCGCTGATCGGGGTCCCGGCCTCGAGCCCCATGTAGCTCAGGGCGCGGCGCATGCCTTCGGCCTTGACCGCATCTTTCTCCTGATCGGGATCCGGTACCCGGTCGGTGACCGCCACCACCATCTCGGGCGAAGTCCCCCAGGTCACCTGCGGGCTGATATCCGCCGCCGGGATCACCACCACCTTGTCGAACTCGGCACCCTCATCGCTGTGCAGCGTTTCCCAGTAGGAGACCGCGCGGTCCCAGTGCCGGCCGACCGGCGCATAGGGTCGCCCCTTCACATAATCGATCGTCTTCTGATCCACGGCGACGAAACCGGCGCGTGCACCGGCCTCGATCGCCATGTTGCACAAGGTCATACGGCCCTCGATGGACAGGTCGCGGATCGCCTGGCCGCCGAATTCGATGGCATACCCGGTGCCGCCGGCGGTCCCGATCTCAGCGATGATGGCCAGAACGATGTCCTTGGCGGTCACGCCTGGGCCCACCGCGTCGTCGACCACCACCTGCATCGCCTTGGACTTCTTTTGGAGCAGACACTGGGTCGCGAGCACGTGTTCGACCTCCGAGGTACCGATCCCATGTGCCAGGGCACCGAAGGCACCGTGGGTCGATGTGTGCGAATCGCCACAGACCACCGTCATCCCCGGCAGGGTGGCGCCCTGTTCCGGCCCCATCACGTGCACGATCCCCTGACGGTGATCGTTCATCCCGAACTCTGTGATACCAAACTCTGCGCAGTTGCGGTCCAGCGTCTCGACCTGCACCCGTGACACCGGGTCGGCAATCCCCTTGCTTCGATCGGTGGTAGGCACGTTGTGGTCCGCTGTGGCCAGATTCGCATTGGCGCGCCATACCGGACGGTGGGCCAGCCGCAGCCCCTCGAAGGCCTGCGGAGAGGTCACCTCGTGCACCAGATGCCGGTCGATATACAGCAGGGCCGTGCCGTCCGCTTCCTCGCGGACGACATGCGATTCCCACAATTTGTCGTAGAGCGTCTTGGCTTTCATGGCACTTTTCCTGTTGCTGACGCCGACTAAACATAACGTCTAGAATGAATAACGCAAATTCATGTTTTTCATCCTATTGATTCTTATTTGGAATAATGGATATCGCCGCGCTGCAGGCCTTCGTCGAGGTCGCCGATCACGAGTCCTTCTCCGAGGCCGCTGAGTCGATGTTTCTGACCCAGCCTGCGGTAAGCAAACGGGTCGCGTCGCTGGAAAGCGAACTCGGTGCCCGATTGTTCGACCGCATCGGCCGACGCGTTTCCCTGACAAGCGCCGGCAACGCCCTGTTGCCGCGGGCCCGCCGGCTGATCAACGACGCCCGTGAACTCAAACGTCTGGTGAGCGATCTGGCAGGTGAGGTACGCGGTCCCCTGGTGATGGGTACCAGTCACCACATCGGTCTGCACCGCCTGCCACCCGTATTGAAACGTTACATCGGGCAGTTTCCCGAGGTCGAACTGGACATCCGCTTCATGGACTCGGAGGCGGCGTGTCGCGGGGTCGAGACCGGCGATCTCGAGATCGCAATCGTCACCCTGCCACCTCAGCAGCCCCCCAACCTGCGCATCCAGACGATCTGGAATGACCCGCTGGCCTTCATGGTGGGCCTGGACCACCCACTCGCAGGCCGCAAACAAGTCACGCTGTCCGAACTGCTCAGCTACCCGGCCGTGCTGCCTGGCACCACCACATACACTCGCGGGATCCTCGAGCATGCGGTGCGTGGCATGGGGATCGAGCTGAAAGTGGCCATGGCCACCAACTACCTCGAGACCCTGCACATGCTCGTGGCCACGGGACTCGGCTGGAGCCTGTTGCCCGCAACCGTGCTGGACAGCGATGTCCACCAGCTCCAGGTCGAGGGGATGCAACTCTCGCGCAGGCTCGGTGCAGTCACGCATCAGAAGCGCAGCCTGTCGAACGCCGGCGCCGAGATGGTACGCATCTGCAAGTCGGTTTGACCACCGGCCGGTGTCAAGAGATGGAATCTGCCGGCCTGGGAAAATGGTGCTTGTGGCTGTGGTTCCCCGTGGGTCACGGACCCAATGCTCATTCCTGCGCAAGCTTCGCAAGCATGGCGTCCTTTTCAGCGCGGACTGTCGGATGGTAACAATCCGCCGGCTGCGCCCCGAGGTGACCCACGCAGGCATTGCAATCGACGCAGCGGGGCCCGGGCTGATTCTCGCGCAGATGGTTATAAAGGTAGGGGTCGGCAATGAAGGGGCGACCGGCCGAAACGGCATCGCAAAGATCTCCCCGTATGGCCGCCTCCATAGCGGCCCGCGTCCGGAAGCCGCCGACGCAGATCACGGGTATACCCAGCCGCTTTTTGAACTCCCGGGCATAGTCGAGATTGAAGCCCTCACGCCCTTTCCAGAGCAGATTCGAGGCCATCGTGATCAGCGGCCGGAACAACCGCAACAGGGTTCGCCGCAAGGGCGGAAGATGGGCCATGCTGCCCTCGAGCATATTGCGCAGGCAGCGACCGAAGGTGCCGCGCACCATGGGGAAACCGGATTCGTAGTGGCCGACAGAGATCTCCACCGCATCCACGCCCTCCGCCTCCATGATCAGGGCCACTTCGACCAACTCACTTGTCTTCAGACCATCGCGCAGGGGTAACGCGTCCGCCCCGTTCATCTTGATGATCACCGGAAAATCGGGACCCACCTTCTCACGAATGGCCCGGTAGACCTCGCGCCCGAATCGCGTGCGCCGCTCGAGCGAGCCGCCGTAATAGTCATGGCGGCGATTGGTGTAAGGCGTAAGAAACTGACTCAGCAGGTAACCGTTCGCCGAGTGCATCTGGATCCCGTCGAACCCGGCGCGCCGGCAACGCCCGGCGGCGTCGGCGAACTGATCGACGATACGGTGGATTTCGTCCACCAACATCTCCCGCGGACGCGTCCCGGTAAGCAGGTCCTTTACGCCGGAGGCCGAGACCACGTCGGCAGCACCCACGAAGTCGGGCACCACCTGGCGGCCACAGTGGTTGAGCTGGGCAAACATCCTCGAACCCTGCGCATGCACGGTCTCGACCAGGCGCGCCAACCCCGGGATCTTGTCATCGTCGTCCGCCCCGAGTTGGCGCGGTGCCGACTTGCCCTGTTCGCTGATGTAGATATTTCCGGTGATGATCAACGGCGTCCCGGCCTTCGCCATGGGCAGGTAAAAGTCGATCACGTCCTGGGTGACGAATCCGTCCTCGCTCGCCCGCGTTTCCGCTGTCGCCGTTTTGAACAAACGCCCCGGGAACTCGATCGAACCGATCTCAATTGGCGAAAACAACATTCCATCGGTTGCCATCTCGTCGACTCTCCCATGTAGGTTGTCGGGGAAATCGCAGTATTCTCCGCTTGCTTATGGGGACCTCTAACAATTCACGATCAGTCATCTTGGCGCCAAAAAATCTCGGCTCTGCGTTGCGAATCTTCGCAATAGCCAGCTATTACGTGCGATCCGCGCCTTGATCCGAGCCTTTTTGATCACCAATCTGATTTGCCCGGAATTATTAGAGGTCCCCTTATGTTTTAGCTCACAAAGGGGGCGGACACCCGGATTCGGGGATTCCACTGACGATGACGGCTGCGCATAAACGCAGGGAATGTATTGGCCAGTCAGGCCGCCGATCTGGCCAACAGACCACCGATGCGCAGGCGCAGACCCTCGAGCGCCGCCAGCAGGGTCGGCACGAGCAACAGCACCAGGAAGGTAGCAAACGCCAGGCCGAACGAGATCGATACCGCCATCGGGATCAGGAACTGTGCCTGCAGCGAGGTCTCGAACAGCAACGGCAACAGACCCGCGATGGTGGTCAGCGAGGTCAGCAGCACAGCGCGCAGGCGTTGGCAGGCTGCCTCGACGATGGCGTCTTTGACCTCCATGCCCTTCTCCCGCAGGTGCTTGTAAAACACCACCAGGATGATCGAGTCATTGACCACAATGCCGGACAGCGCGAACAGACCGAACATCGAGAGTATCGTCGGGGTGATCCCCATCAGGTAGTGGCCGAAGAGGGCGCCCACAATGCCGAAAGGGATGATCGCCATCACCACCAGCGGCCAGCCATAGGAGCCGAACACCCAGGCCAGCACGATATAGATCATTGCCAGGGCAAACAGCGCCCCCCGTTTCATGTCGCCGGCGGTCTCACGCTGATCCTCGGCACGACCGGTGAACTCCCAGCTCAACCCATGCCTTTGCGCCAGTTCGGGCAGCAACTCGGTACGCAGCTGGGCGCGGATCTCATTGGAATTCGCCATCTTGTTGTTGACGTCGGCAAACACGGTCGCCGCGAGCCGGCCCTCGGCATGCCGGAGTGCCTTGAAACCGCGTCGTTCCTCCAACTCGACGACCGACAGCAGCGGCATCGTCTGCCCGTTCGGCAGGAACACGCTCAAATCATCCAGTGCGCTGAGCCGGTGCCGCTCCGCATCCGGCAGCATGACGCGCACCTCGATCTCCTCGTCACCCTCGTTGAAGATCTGCGCGAGCTGACCGTCGAACGCCGCCCGCATCTGGCGCCCGACATCCTCCACGCTCAAGCCCAGTGATTCACCCAGGGGACTCAGGTGGTAGACGAGCTGCTGCTGACCGAACGGCATGTCGTCCTCCACCGACTGCACACCCGGGATCGCGGCCAGGGCGTCGGACAATTCCAATGAAGCGGTTTTGAGCACGTCTGAGTCATGACCGGTCAGGCGCACCTCGAGATCACGCCCCGGGTGTCCACCGGTACGCGACGTGATGGTGAGATATTCCAGACCCGGCGGCCGGTGCAGGCGCTCTTCCCAGGACTCAATGAACGTCTCGTTGCGCACCTCGCGCTGATCAGAGGGGATCAGTTCAACGGCAACCGAGGCAAACTGCTCGCCCCGCTGCGCCTGACGTCCGTTGGAGAAATAGCCGCGCCCTTTGGCCACGCTGGCGATGCGCACAAGGCCGCCGCCAAATTCAAGATCGGTCTCGTACAGGGCAGTTTCCACGTCGTCTATGAATGCCCTGACCCGATCCGGCGGTGTACCCGCGACGAAGGTCGCGCTGGCCACCACCATGTTGCCCTCGACATTTGGAAAGAAGCTGAAACCGATGCGTCCACCGCGCAGCAGGCCGAACAGCACAATCACGAAGGCCAATGCAATGGCGACGATCGCAAGGCGATTGTTCACCGCCCAGGTCACGAGGCGGCGGAACCAGTGGTCTCGGAAACGACCGAAGCCGGCATCCCAGCGGCGTCGAAAACGCCCCGGTTCTGCATGTCCAAGCCGCTTGAAGCTGTGGCTCAGGTGCCCAGGGAGTACCAGGAAACTTTCGATAAGAGAGGCGATAATCACGCACACGATCACAAAGGGGATGTCGCCGAGGAATTTGCCGATGAAACCACTGATCGCAAACAGTGGGATGAAGGCCGCGATGGTGGTCAGGGACGAGGACATCACCGGCGCGAACATGCGCCGTGCCCCGCCCTCGGCTGCCTGGAGCGGGCTTTCTCCCGTCTGGTAGTGGGTCAGGGCATCCTCCCCGACCACGATGGCATCGTCAACGATGATCCCCAGCGCCATGATCAGGGCGAACATCGAGATCATATTGATGCTGCCGCCGGCAAGGTAGACGATCGCCAGGGTCGCCATGAACGAGATCGGGATGCCGACCGCAACCCAGAAGGCCACCCTTCCGTTGAGGAACAGGAACAGAATCCCGACCACCAGCAACAGACCACTCAAGCCGTTCTTAAGCAAAAGGTTGATGCGGTCCTGGATCAGGGTCCAGCTCTCATCGTAGGCCGTAATCGAGATCTCGGGTGGGAAACGCTGCGCGGACTTCGCCAGCCATTCCTGCATGATCCGCGCCGAGACCAGTGAATCCGCGGTCGCGGAGCGCATCAGCTGCAGCTCGACCGCGGGCTGGCCCCGGAAGCTCAGTTCCTCCTGGTTGGGGCGGGGGCGGCGTTCTACCTCGGCCACGTCGGCTATCCTGACCAGCCGACCCTCGGGGTCCGCGACCAACGACACCTGCTCGAATTCGGTTTCGCTGCGGCGCTGATTGAGCGCGCGCATTTCCCTGCCGACATCGTCGCGCCCGACCGTGCCGGCCGGCAGGTCACGCGATTCCGCCGCGATTCGGTTTGCGACCTGCTGAAGTGACAGGCCCAGGTCCTCGAGCGTCGCCTGAGGAATCTGGATCGCCAGTTCGTCCTCCGGCAGACCGGTGATATTGATCTTGGCGATACCCAGATCGAGCAGCTCGCGCTCGATCAGCCGCACCAGCGGCCTGAGTTCACGGATATCCTTCGCGCCGTGCACCAGGAGACGTGCCACCGGCTCGTAACGGGGCACCTGGCTGACCTCGGTGGTCTCGGCCTCGGTGGGCAGGTTGCGCACCGAGTTGACCAGCTCCTCGACTTTGTTGCTCGCCGAACCCATGTCCGTGCCTTCCGGGAACTCCAGCGTGATCAGGCTCATGCCCTGGCTCGAGGTGGAGCTCATCTTGTCCACCCCGTCGGCGTTGCGCAGCGCCTGCTCCAGGGGAATGGTCAGGGAGCGTTCAACGTCTTCGGCGGATGCACCCGTCCAGGCGGTCCGCACGGTGACCATCTCCACCTCGAAGTTGGGAAAGAACTGCACGTTCAGGTTTGACAGGCCCCAGACACCAGCAAGCAGCATCACCACCATCAGCAGGTTGGCCGCCACCTTGTGGTTTGCAAAGACCCCGATGAAATCGTTGCGGTGCTGAAACGGCATGCGGTTATCAGGCCCCGTCCGCTGCACGTACCAGCAGCCCGTCCAGTGCGTTGGGAAGCTGAGTGGTGACTACGATAGCGCCCTCCTGCACTTCCGGCGCACGCACCAGCGCCCTGGTCTCACCGGATTCCAGGCGCGTCTCTCCGACCCTTTGCACCTGGTACGGTCGCATGCGGTTTTCCCCGTCGAGGATGTAGATCCGGTCGGTGCCGTAAATGGATTCGTGTGGCAGCGCGATCAGATCACCGAGCGCCGGCAGCGCCAGCTCGAGACGGACAAACCTGCCCTGGCTGACATCAACGCCACCCTCGATGACGGTAAACAGACCGTCCAGGCCGCCGGTACCGCTGGCGACCTCACCGGCAAAGCCACGTAGCTTGGCCCTCACCGCCACACCGTCGATGACACCACGCACGGAAAGGTCTTCACCGGCAAGCATTGCGGCACGTATTGCCGGCAGATAGCGGCTCGGCAGCTGGGCCCGCACGACCAGTTCGTCCGTGTCGTAAAGGCTGACCAGGGGGTCACCGACGCGCACCCGGCGCCCGGGTGACACCAGCACCCGGGCCACACGACCGTTGAAAGGTGCCCTCACCTCGCACCGTTCCAGGTCAAGAAGCGCCTGGTCACGCAACGCCGCCATTCGGTCGCGCGCGGCCTCGACCTCGGCAAGCCGGGCGGGATGTTCGTCGATGGACTGCCGGCGCACGGACAGCGAGATCGCCTGCTTCTCCGCTGCCTGGCTCGCGGTATCCAGCGCCGACTGGGCGCCAACCTTCTTCTTTACCAGATCGAGCAGACGAGCGACCTCACCACGGGTCAGATCCAGCAGGCTTTGCTCTTTAGGCAGGACTTCGAGATCGTACTGGTGACGACTGAGTTCTGAGGCAATACGGGCCTCGGCCTGCCGCAACTCCGCCTCCCGTTGAGCCAGCTCGAGGCGCTCATCACGGTCATCCAGACGGACCAGGATTTCCCCTTTTTCAACCTGGTCACCCTCGACCACGGCAACTTCCCGCACATCAGCGGCAACGCCGGCGGTCAGTTCACTCGACCACAAGGACTCGACCCTTCCATACAGTGTGACACTGGGTGTGTGGCGCGCCCGCGCCACGGCCTCGGTGCCGACCAGCCAGGCACGTTCGGCAACCTCCACCGGCTTGGGTTTGGGCTTGCTCGCGATCAATGCGCCCGCGGCGGCACCGGCCAGCAGCAAGATGACCACTGGCAGCCACCAGCGCCTGCGTCGCCGGTTGGGGTTTTCTTTCGGATCGGGATTCATCATCAACTCAGTACGCATTGCGCAGAAAAAGTTTCTGCCGGGACATCGGGCCACCCCTTACAGGAGGTCATAACGCTCATCGATCCAGCGCCAGGCGACTAATGCTCCAAAGAGGGCCACCAGGCCAGCCGCGCCATAGGTCAGGGCCGGGCCAAGGCCCTCCCAGGCGTAACCGCTGGCCAGGCTGCCCACCGCACCACCGGCGCCGAAGCTCACACTACTGTACAGGGCCTGCCCCCTTCCCTTGTGGCGGCCGCGGAAATAGTGCTGCACGAGGTGAATGCCGGCGGCGTGAAAGGTGCCAAAGGTCGCCGCGTGCAACAGCTGCGCAATCAGCAACAAAAGCACAGAGTCGGCGAAGTTGCCGATCAGAAACCAGCGCAAGGCCGCCAACGACAGGCTGGCAATCAGGACGCGACGCGCGCCGATACGCCCGAGCAGATGGTGCATGACCACGAACAGCCCCACCTCGGCCAGCACCCCCAGCGCCCACAACTGACCGATGAGGGAACCGCTGTAACCCTGTTCCTTCATGAAGATCGAGTAGAACGCGTAGTAGGGACCGTGGCTCACCTGCATCAGAAACACGACCATGAAGAAGCCGATGATCGCCGGTTTCCGAAGGATCGAGCCCAGAGACTGCTGGTCCGGCGGATGTGGCTCGGGGTCGGGGTCACGTACGGCCAGGGAACTCAACCAGATCGCCACGAAGATCACCAGGACCGAGGGCAAAATGGTCTCGGGCCCGCCCTGCTCCACGATCGCACCCAGGACCATGACCGTCACGATGAAGCCGATCGAACCCCAGACCCTGATGCGCGCGTAACGGGCCACACGGTCCTTGAGATAGCTGAAGGTAACGACCTCGAACTGCGGCAAGGAGGCGTTCCAGAAGAAGCTGTAAAGCGTCATCACCAATGCGATCGCCCAGAAACTCTCGGCCCAGAACATCCCCAAAAACACCAAAAGGGACACGGCCGAGGCCACCCGCACGATCCGCATACGGTGGCCGAGGTGGTCGCCCAGCCAGCCCCAGACATTGGGCGCCACGATCTTGGTCGCCATCAGGATCGCCATCAGTTCGCCTATCGCGACGGCGTCGAACCCGCGCCCGCGCAGGAACAGACCCCAGTACGGCACCAGTGCACCCAGCAGGGCGAAGTAGAAGAAGTAGAACCCGGAAAGGCGCCAGTAAGGCATCAGCATGCGAGGGCCACCATCGCCCGTCCCGGTCGTGAGCGGCACTGCAGACACACCCCGAAAACGGGTCTAGCCCGCAGCGGGGATGACCGGCGTGGTCGGCCGCACGTCGGCGTTCTGCCCACGATGGCGCAGGGCGTGATCGAGCAGGACGATCGCCAGCATTGCCTCGGCGATCGGGGTGGCACGGATTCCGACACAGGGGTCATGCCGCCCCTTGGTGATCACATCGGCGGCATGTCCGGCCACATCCACTGTCTTTCCACCCAGTCGGATGCTGGAGGTAGGTTTGAACGCGACCCTGGCGACGATATCCTGGCCGCTCGAGATCCCGCCCAGGATGCCGCCGGCATTGTTGGACAGGAAGCCTTCCGGGGTCATCTGGTCGCGGTGTTCGGTGCCCTTTTGCGACACGCAGGCGAAGCCGGCGCCGATCTCCACGCCCTTGGCGGCATTGATGCTCATCAGGGCATGCGCGATATCGGCATCGAGGCGGTCGAAGATGGGCTCGCCCCAGCCCGGCGGCGCACCACTGGCCACGACCGTCACCTCGGCACCGATCGAGTCGCCCGACTTGCGCAGGGCGTCCATGTAGTCCTCGAGCTCGGGCACCTGGCCGGCATCCGGCCAGAAAAAGGGATTGGACTCGACCGGCTCCCAGGAGAAACTGCCGGGCCTGATCGGCCCCAGCGCGGAGAGGTAGCCGCGAACCTGGATACCGAAACGTTCGCGCAGATACTTCTTGGCAACCGCACCGGCCGCGACGCGCATCGCCGTCTCACGCGCCGAAGAACGCCCGCCGCCGCGATAGTCGCGAATCCCGTACTTCTGGTTGTAGGTGTAATCCGCGTGCCCGGGACGAAACTTCTGCGCGATATCGCCATAGTCCTTGGAACGCTGGTCCTGGTTGAAGATCACCAGCCCGATCGGCGTGCCGGTGGTCCTGCCCTCGAATACGCCCGAAAAGATCTGGACCTGGTCGGGTTCGCGTCGCTGTGTGGTGTGGCGCGATGTGCCCGGGCGGCGGCGGTCCAGATCCGGCTGGATATCCGCCTCGGACAGTTCCATGCCAGGGGGGCAGCCGTCGATGATGCAGCCGATGGCGACCCCGTGGCTTTCGCCGAACGAGGTCACCGTGAAGAGTTTTCCGATGGTATTTCCTGACATGGCGGGTATTCTAAAGCGGAACCCCGCCGGCGCCCACGTCTGCGAACAAAAAACCCGCCCCCAACCCAGTGTACGGGCCGGCAGAGATTGCAAAGCGGCGGCCGTTTCACCACTATTCTTTATCCGCGCGTCAGCCGCATGCGGGGCAAGCGCTCAACGGTCTCTTATCCCACAGTCGGCAAGCGGCTTGAATAATCCCGATACGGGCCGCTGATAAACAAGGATCCACCGACCAGGCCGACACTACGCGGCAAACCACCCATGAGTGAATCTCCAGCAATCCAATCGAGCGTTGACGTGCTCATGGCAACGACGTCTTATCCACGCGATGAGGCAGACTGGAAGGGCCGATTCATCTATGAACTGGCCGGATCGTTGGATCAAACCGGGCGTGCCCGGGTCAGGTTGTGGGGACCACCGGGGGACCTTCCGGGCGGTGTGATCAGCGCCAATTCCGCCGGTGATTCGGTTTGGCTGCAACAGATGGCCGAACGCGGCGGCATCGCCCATCTGCTCCGCAAAAGCCCGTTGTCCGGGTTACTTCATGCACGCGGCATCCTCCAACGATTGCGCGCGGCCTGCCTACGCAATCACGCTGACATCTACCACGTCAACTGGCTGCAACTCGTTTTCGGACTGCCGAACGACCGACGCCCCGTTTATGTCGGCGTGCTGGGGAGTGATTTCGGCCTGCTGCGGCTGCCCGGCATGACGGGCTTACTGCGCCGGGCCTTCTCCCGGCGCCGCACCCTGCTCGCCCCCAACGCCGAGTGGATGACCCCGAGGCTGAACGAATTGTTCGGTGACGTCGCCGAGATCCGGCCGAATCCCTTCGGTGTCTCTCCCGGGTGGTTCGACGTCGATCGAGACCCGACCTCCACAAGAAACTGGCTTGTTGTCTCGCGCATAACCAAGAACAAACTGGGAGACCTGCTGACCTGGGGAGAAGGCCTGTTCAACGATGAACGCCGACTCGAGCTACTTGGCCCCATGCAGGAAGATGTGGCATTGCCGAATGGGTCGAACACGGCGGCCCGACCAATCCGGACCGCCTGCGCAAACACTGGTTTCCGCTGGCGGCCGGACTGCTGACCCTGAGCCGTCACGATGAAGGTCGACCGCAGGTGCTGATAGAGGCGATGGCGGCCGGGCTGCCGGTCATCGCCAGCCGCATCCCGGCTCATGCCGACCTGATCCGGCACGGCGAGACCGGCTGGCTGGTCGGCAGCCGCGATGAACTCGCCGCCGCACTGCAACAGGCCGAGACACCGTCGATCGCCGCAGATGTCGGTGGTCGCGCCCGGGCGTGGATACGCGACCATGTCGGCACCTGGGACGACCACGCCAGGCGTTGCCTGGCCGCCTATGATGATCTGCTGCGGCGGGAATCTCGCGATGTCGGCTAGAAAAGGCATCCTGCTGATCGGTGGTAACGGCTTTCTCGGCCTTGCCTTGGCCCGGGCGCTTGCCAAGGCCGGGCGCGAGGTCCACGTGCTGTCGCGCAGCGCCGAGACCGGACAGCGCGGCGGGATCTCGCTTCCACCGCGGCAGCCAGGACGACTCCGGCGTCGTCTCACCCCTGCTGAAAGCATGCGGCACCGTGGTTCATCTTGCCTCGACGACCACACCGGGCTCGTCTGCGCGCAGGCCCACGATCGATACCGAGGAAAACCTGCTGCCTGCCGCGCGGCTCAGCCGAGATCATGTCTAGCCGCCCGCCCGAGCACCTGATCTTTGTTTCCAGCGGCGGCGCGATCTACGGCAATCCGAGCCGGCTGCCTGTCGACGAATCGCTGGCGCCCGATCCGCTCTCTTACCATGCGGCCGGCAAGGTGGCACTGGAGTCGCTGTTTACCGCTTTCGCCCATGCCAACGATGTCCCGCTTGGCAATCCTGCGCCCGTCCAACATCTACGGACCGGGCCAGCAACTGCGAAACGGATTTGGCCTCGTTCGCACCCTGCTGGAGAAGGCCCTTCACGCTGCCCCGATCGAGATGTGGGGCGATGGGAACACCGTGCGAGACTATCTTTATATCGATGACGCGGTCGCGGCCTGCATGGACCTGATCGAAACCTGGCAGGCCACTGGAGCGTTCAATGCAGGCAGTGGGAGGGGTACGTCTGTCGCCGATATGATCACAATGGTCGGTGAGGCCACCGGCCGTGACCTGGAGGTGATTCAAAGACCGGCGCGCGGTACCGATGTGCGCGCCGTCGTGCTCGACAGCACCCGGCTGCACAGCGAACACGGACTGGTCGCCGCGCGTCGACCTGGAGGAAGGGTTGCGGCGCACATGGGCGTGGTTACAGGAAGGTGCGCGATGACTCCGGTCATCTCAGTCTGCATCGCCAACTACAACGGCATCGGCCTGATCGACGACTGCATCGAATCGATTCATGCACAGGATGCGAACCTTCCCGTGGAAATCATAGTCCACGACGATGCCTCCACCGATGGCTCGGCGGCGCATATCCGCACGCACTATCCCAACGTGATACTGGTAGAAAGTGAGACCAACGTGGGCTTCTGCATTGCCAACAACCGCATGGCGACAGTGGCACAGGGTGAATACCTGCTTTTGCTAAACAACGACGCTGCCCTTCTGCCAGATGCCCTCAGAACCCTGCATGATGAGGCAGCACGCATCGCCCGACCGGCCATCCTGGGCCTGCCGCAGTTCGATTTCGACAGTGGCGAAATCATTGACCGCGGTTGCCTGCTCGATCCTTTTTTCAATCCCGTACCCAACCTAAATGTAGAACAGCAGGACGTTGCGATGACGATCGGGGCCTGTCTGTGGGTCACAAGGAACTTATGGGGCAAGTTGGGGGGGTTCCCGGAATGGTTCGGATCCATTGGCGAGGATCTTTACCTCTGCTGCAGGGCCAGGCTGGCAGGATATCCGGTAAGAGCTTGCGCGGAATCGGGTTACCGTCACCACGTGGGAAAAAGCTTTGGCGGAGGAAAGGCGAAAGCCGACAGGCTTTCCACCACCTATCGTCGGCGCGCCCTATCAGAGAGGAACAAGACGTTCGCCATGTTCGTCTGCCACCCTCGTCCCCTATTCGCTCTCCTGGTTCCTCTGCACCTCGTCCTTATCTATCTGGAAGGGGCCCTGCTGACGATGATCAAGTGGAACGGCATGCTCTGGCGTGAAATATATGCCCCGATCCTGCCGAGCATGTGGCGCGAGCGAGATAACTTGCGACAGGCACGAAGCACAACCCAAGCGCAGCGAAACAGCTCACTTGCATCCTGGCTTGCCCCCTTCCGCTGGCTTCCGTGGAAACTACGTATGCTGATCCGGCATGGGCTGCCGGATGTAAAATGAGAAGCTGAAAAATGTCCGCAATATTTCAGGCGGTTCTGTTGATTTGCTCTATGGCGTCATCATGGAATCGCAATCGTCGTATCGCCCTTGTCCTGTTTGACCGTAATCAAAACTTCGTTGTACTCAGCCCTGATTCCCCTGCTCAGATCATCGACGTATACGAGATGCGTGAACATACCGCATGAATCGAAAATGTGTCGGCAGATATCAAACCCCCAGTCGACGGTGACCAGCGAACCTTGATCATTGATAGGGTTGCCATGATAGACGGGGGATTCAAGATTCACTATCTCCCCACCATCGACCAGTCGGGCACGAAGTTTCGATGGTTTGTGTTTGTTCACCATCGGCACAGTAAACACGTGTGCGCCGCCCGGCCTCAATGTACGTGCGATTTCACTAAAAACCCTGGACGGATGAAACACGTGCTCGAGTACGTCCTGCGTGACATGCAGGTCGATACTTTCATCTTCAAAGCTGAGTGCCTCGAGATTCTCACTGCGGAACTTTCCAACGGTGCTCCCCGTTTGCTCACCGGGGAAATAATGCGAAGGAATATAGTTAGAACACTCCCTTGAAAGCCGCGCGCTCGCACCACGATCCCCCGGCGAAGATTCATGCACTGTCAGGTTACGCCAGTCTGGAAACCGAGTCTCGATCGCCAACATCAGCGACCGTTCGCGGGGAATGCTGCCGCAATTCGAGCAGCGGTAGTAATCCCTAAGCCAGGGGTCGCGAGCAACGAACGTGACGTCTTTGGCACATGTTGGACAGTATCCTTTGTTCTCGAGAACAGGCTTCTTCACTCTTTGCTTGAGCAATGACCACAATTTCTTTCTCTTGCTCAGCAGTTTTCGGTAGCCAATCTTCATATCACAAACATACCTGGTAACTTTTCCCCTGAATGCCGTATGCAAAATATTCGATGGCACGCGTCTCGGAGATTAAACCGCGCCCCTCACTTTTCGGACGAGCTATAACAACCCCAGGTCAGACAACCTTTCACGCATACGATTGCCGACGACCGCTGCACCATGAGTCTCGCGAATACTTTTCGCTGCCCGCGCACCTATCCGGCTGCAAAGTTCACTATCTGTCCGCAAGCGGCGCATCCATTCTGCAGCATGTGATATGTCCGGATCCGCCCAGTACTGCCCCTTTGCGAAGGGATACTCTCCTTTCTTCACGGGCACCAGGTCGTAGTCAACCAGGCAGCTGTTCGAGTGATCAGTGAAATCCATATTGCCCGAGTACGCTGTGACAATTGTGGGTTTCCCATAATACATTGCCTCGGCGATGCCCCGGCCGAATCCCTCCGATCTATGCAGTGAGACAAATACGTCACAGCCCGCTATCAGCCCTTTGATCTCCTTGTCGGTGAGGGTCTCATCGACAAACAGAACGCGTCCATCGAGCTTGCCGGATGTCTCCATGAACTCTTTGTACTCGACAGGGTGCCTTTCCTTGCCGTTCATCTTCACAACCAGCCTGACGGACGTATCGGGATCTTCAGAAAAAGCACACCTGAACGCCTGAATCACAGCCTGGGGATTCTTACGTGCGATAAAGGAAGAAAAGTCGAAAAAGAAGAGAAAACTGAAGCTGTCTCGTGGAACGCCCAATTGATGAGCAATCCCCGGGTCTGCCGGCCCCGGCTCGGTCACCTGCGGCATCCATTTGACCGGTACAGAGGACTTCTTCGCGATCGCTTCCTGAACGAAACGGGACTGAGCCCAAATCTCCCGCACATACCGAAAACTGCCACGCCATTTGTCCGGAAAATCCGAGAGCTCCCACATCCACAGGCCTATGCCATAGGTATCCTTGAATAGCATCGGGCCCGAGATAGCTCAACGCCATCTCCATCTCGTTGGCATTCATACAGAACAGGCTGGCACGATATAACTTGTCATCCATAGTCGACCCTGCTTTTTAGAGGGAAATCGAGCAACTCGGAGGAACGCCCATCTTGCGACGCAAATACATCACGAATATGAAACGGGATGCTGGCGGATTCGAGGGCGACCGCTGTTGCACGCAAGTTCTCACCCACACCCAGAATTCCAAAAGGGTGGCCGATCAGGAGGGCGCCTGGAACGATCCCTTCGACGTCGGTGTGGTCCTTGACTTTCGAACCCAACCCGTCCCTGATTTGTCTTACATTGCGGCCTGTTCCCGACATCCGTTTGGTCAGATTGGCAACGCGACTCACAAGCCCCGCTTTTCCTTCACTCCGCATAATCTCAGCGCAGCGCTGCAGAACCGGACGCACGCCTCCCAATCTGCGCCACTCGTAGGCAAACCGAATCGCAAATGCACGCCATCGCAAAGATAGATCATTCATCTGATCATTTACCGTACGCTTTCATCACTTCGGCCGTCGCCTCCAAAAAGGCACGCCCATACTTGGTATCGGGCTCAAGATGATTGCCCTCACCCCATTCATTCCAGGCGTTGATGAAAACCAAACGCTCGTCGCCAACCCTCATTCGCGCGGTCCAGCGGACCACGCTGGACAACCAAGCCCTGATAGGCCTCTGGCGACGAACTCAGATAGATATGTCCGGAATCCTGGCGCCTGGCCGTATTGTCCCAAGACGGCATGACCCCCCGAAAATACGTGAATGGATGACAAGCCATCGCTTCGCATCTTTCCATGGTCGCAACATAGTCGTAACACAGACCACGAAATTCCTTGTTAAGTCGCCGACGCGGAGGTTTGGCGATCACACCCTTGCCGAGCGGAGGAAATTCCACCGCTGCATCAAATCCAATCGACCACGGATCAACATTCAACCGTGGATTCGAATTATTGTGAACACAGGCCAGGTAGATATCACCAATCCCGGATTTCAGACAAAGGTCTCGCCACAAACTCGCAGTACGCGATGGGGCTGGCAGAAGATTAACCTTGTAGACCAGAACTAAGGGTTTTCCATCGATGCGAATATAGCGCTCATCACGCAATGCCGGCAGAAGACTGTGCATGAAAGCGGTATCGTCTTCAGCAGAATGCTCCTGCCCAATCAGCACATGGCGATCATTTCCATCCCAGGTACGTGTCCAGTTCTCGTTAGCCCAGCAAACGCAGAACGGGAAATCGGGTTGACCACTACCTATCACCTCGTCTAACGGACGATTGAGCAAGCGGCGGCCGCCAAACCAATAAGTGTAGTAACAAAAACCAAATACTCCATGCTCACGAGCCAGTTCAGCCTGCTGTTCCCTTGTTTCTGCCAGACGCAAATCATAAAAACCGAGTTCACCCGGCAGGTGGGGCTGATAGTGACCTTCAAAGTTCGGTTTTGCCTTGGTCACATTTGTCCACTCAGTAAAACCTTTCGCCCCACCAGGCGTCATTTTCCGGGATTGGATGGTATTGCGGCAGATAAAATGCAATCGCCCTGACCCGCTGATTCAGAGTCAGCTCATCGTGCCACTTATCGGCGAAAATCTGCCCATTCCGCCACCAACTCCTCTTTTTACGCGAATCGCCACATCGTCAGTTGTCGCGCTCAAATGATGCACAACTTCAGAGCGAGGCTCATAGAACACCTTGAAGCCCGCTTTGCGGATCTTATAGGCAAAATCAACGTCTTCGAAATAGGCGGGCGCGAAAGAGATATCGAACCCGCCTACTTGGTCAAGGATTGACGCCTTACCAAAAGGCAGGCGCCGGAAGAATATTCAACGGCGCGCGCATACTGGTAACAAGCTTCAGTTGACGATGCCCCAATACCGATCAATTCGCCAACCAACAAACCTGCGTTCGTCTCACGGCTTCTGATCAGCCGGGCACCCGCTTCCTGCACCCGCCCGTCCGGGAAAAGCAGCTTTGCACCTACGGCACCTATTTCCGAAGCATCGTCCAGTCTTTCAACCAGGGAGTCCAACCAACCCGCCTGGACCTGTGTGTCATTGTTCAGAAAACAGACGTATTCGCCTTTTGCGTGCTGCAATGCCAAATTGCATGACTTCAGGTACCCCTGGTTTTCATCGTTCCGCAGGTACCTGATACCCGGAATCTGCGCCAATAGATCCCGGGTAAGATCGGTGGATGCATCGTCAACGAGCAACACCTCGTGACTGCTCTTCTGTTCATGCCTGCTGAGTGCCGCCAAACACTCAACGGTCAACTGAAAATTATTGAACACTGGCAAGATGATCGAAACTCTGGGACGGGCGTGGCCAGCAAAAGTGAGGGCCCGCAGAAAATGCACAGCCTCTTCCCCACCAAAACTCCGGAAATCCACTGCCCGGGGCCTCCCATGCTCTTCCGAGTCTACTCCCGAAGTACCGATGACTCTTTTTAGTTTGAACGAAAAACTCTCTAGCCCCTCTTTCTGGATGACGTCCTTCGTTGACTTCAGCAACCGAAGCCAACCGCCCGACACAGCAGCATGAGAGGGGAGCCGTAAACACAACCGCCAAATTCTTATCAACATGGTTGGAGTGAACTCTGCCAGGCGCAATAGGAAAAACCGGCCGAGTGGGCCATCAGTTGAAGTGCAGACATCGGGGACATAGCGGACCTTGACATCTCCGAGCTACATGCACGCAACCTACTCGACACCGGCAGGCCATAGAATCCTTTGCCCCGCGAGAGACCAAACGCATTCCCGGTTGACTTGTTCGGAACTTCACGTGTCGAGGATCCCCCGAATCCACATCTCTGCCAAAAAGCAATATCAGCGAGGTGAAGGGAATTCATCGGGCCCTCATTTTTTCTCTTAGAAAGCGCGGAAGGTTTGCCATCAGTCTTGCCGGCTTTGTGATCTGCCAGGAGAACGTCGATTTCATGCGTGCAATTTCGGTCTCAAAGCCCACCGATTGCGCCTTACAGGCTTCCAATGTATCCCGCAAATACATTTTCTCCGACCACAGGGATTGGATTTCGGAAGACCACGGCCAAGATTGTTTTGACCTTCCAGAGAATTCTTTGCCAAATGACGAAATTGCTGTTCTGAGTCGAGATAAATCCTGTGTTTCAAGTAAAGTGTGGTATACGGATTCTGCCAATTTGCTTAGATTCCCGCCGTCGAGTTCGTGTGAGGCCACATGATGGCGAAGGCCGAGATCCAGAAAGGCAGTGATTTCCTTCTGTAGTGAAGCGCTCTCATAAGAGAACGGCAAAGATAACTTCTTCGAGATGCTTTCGGCGACGGAACGCCAACTGGAAAGCAGCTGCTCGTAGGACACGAGTATGCGTGGATATTCCCGGCTCCACTGTTCAGCTTCGAGAACAGATCGCAACCAGATCATGTATGCGCGTTCACAAGATATGCCGTCCCGCCGCTCCAATGATTCCGCCACCTCTTGCGGGTGACGGACGATTAGTACGACCTTTGTCTCATCAACCATCTCCTCCAGCAACGGTGCCCAGAGCGGCAACAGTCGGCACATGCGCGGGTCCTTGACCACCCACAAAGGCGCCTCACCATAGTCGCGCCGAATGATGGCCACCAAATCTTGGCGGAAGGATTCCATTTCAGGTTGCTGCCACCAATGCGCTGTGAGGTCCCTGTCGTCATGCCAGGAAGATCCCAAGTGCTCTAAGACCAAGTCGTGAATATCAACTATGTCCTGATTCTCCAAGAAGCCCTTGGGATTGCTCTCGGGATCCGGTGACATCAGATGGGTGCCCACCTCGGCTCCCAGTAGCTTCAGCATCCCCGTAAGTGCTGAAGTGCCGCTACGATGCATCCCGAGAACCAAGATTGCTTCACGCCTCATAGCTCTGCACATCTCTCAAACGTGGGATTCATGGCGATGTCGCCAGTAACATCGCGCGGGACAGCAATACGCAGAAAGATCGAGTCATAACGTCGGTCGTGCGGCTGGATGCCGTCTGATGCCTCGCTCGCGACCCCAACTGAAAGGGAATAGTCTCCACTTTCAAGGTAAGGATTGAACCGGAAACAAACAGTCACCCGATCACCCGCAGCCTGATTCTGGAAACCTTTGTCCCCGCATAGATCTCGCGAATTGGTGGAAAGCAGTATTACTCCTTCCGATGACTTGATCGCCAGCCCATAGATTGGGCGCTCGATGTTTCTGTGAAAAGCGACCTGCCACCGAACCTCGACGGTAGCGGCCGGCAACAGCGTCGCGGGGGCACTGCGAGCATCTTGGATAATCTGAATTGCTTCGATCGTCGCCTGCCGGTCTCCCCAGCGTGTTTCTGCGGGGTTGTAGGCGGGGTAGCTTGAAAACCCACAACTGCTGCCGGAGTCCTTTCCTGCCCGGGATTCTCCCACGGGCTCCGGCGCAAGCTCGAGGTCAGCCCCCAAGTGTTTGACGTATTGCTGCAGGGTCGAGACGACGTCACCATTTGCGAGCACGCAGCCATTGTCCAGCAGGATCGCCCGATCGCAATGGTGGGCAACCTGTTCAACCGCATGAGTAACGATCAGAATCGTTCCCCCACGTTTTCGGATGTCGTCTATCCGTCTAAGACATTTGGCCTGAAATGCTGCATCCCCCACCGCCAGCGCCTCGTCCACCACCAGAATATCCGGATCGACACTGACAGCGACTGCAAAAGCGAGCCGCACGAACATGCCGCTCGAATACATCCGTACCGGTTGATCGAGAAATTCACCGATATCCGCAAAGTCGACAATATCATCGAATCGCTGATCCATCTGCGTCTTCGTGAAGCCCATCAGGCGTACCCTGAAAATAGACATTCTCGCGCCCGGTGAACTCGGGATTGAAACCCGCACCCAGTTCCAGTAAGGCCGATATCCGCCCATTGACCTCGACCGTGCCTGAAGTTGGCTTGAGAATTCCGCAGATCAGTTGCAGCAGTGTGCTCTTACCCGAACCGTTGCGGCCGATGATACCGACCGTCTCACCCTCTGCGAATGTCGAACGACACGTCCTTCAGCGCAGTGAATTCACGATGGTACTGCTTGAAGCCGAAGCTGAGGAACTGCTTGATCCGGTCGCCCGGATGGTCGAAAAGCCGGTAGGACTTCGTCAGATTCCTCACGGAGATGACGATGTCTTCAGAGGGCATCGGCAAACTCGTCGCGGCTGTGCTGGAAAAAAAGATACCCAAGGACGCAGGCGATCGCACCCAGCCCCAGTGCAGCGAACCAGGCCATCCAGGAAACCGGCAGCACCAATATCGCCGCGCGGCCAGCCTCGATCACCGCCCCCAGCGGATTGTAGCTCGTACAGCGGCCGTAGAAATGATGGCACGGCGGAAGCTGGGTAGAAGACAGGGGAAAGAAACAACATCATCTGCACGAACAGCGGCACAATCTGATTCATATCCTTGATAAATACGCCCCAGGCGGCGAGAAACCACGACAGTCCGACCGCAAGCAGCAGGACCGGAAGCATCAGCAACGGGAAACAGCAGAATCCCGAACGAGAGGTGCCCAACCCAGGCCAGCGCAGCAGCCAGGATGAGGAGATTAAACACGGCATGAATCAAGCCGGAACCAACCGGAACCAAGCGGAAGTATGCTCCACTGGAAAGATGATCTTCTTGACGTAACTGGGATACCCCCGCACCGCCGTGGGCGAACGTGAAACGGAATCCGCGAAGAGATTGAAGACAATCAACCCCGAATACAGCATCAACCAGAATGGCAGACCCTCCGGCTGTTGTGGCCAGCGCGCCTGGAAGATCTGGCCGAAGACGAAGGCGAAGATCGCCAGCATCAGAAGCGGGCTCAGGAAGATCCAGAGCACGCCGAACATCGCGCCGCGATAGCGTATGAGAACGTCTCGCTTGACCAATTGTCCGAGTAACGCATGTCGATGTCTTGATCAGGTCCGTAATCATGGTCAGATCGTCAACCGCTGATATCCGGAATGGTCACGCACGCCACAACTCCAGCCTGGGGTTGAGTGCACCGCCATCAGCTCATCTCTTGAAGCTCTTCTCCGGACAACACCAGGGTACGGATCTTGCGATCGATATAACGTTCCGTCTTTGCAGTGAGGTCGGAAAGGTTCCGTCGATCGATGTCCCCCACCAGGACCAGGTCGATGACCCCCGTATCCCGCCCCTCTGCGTAATCACCGGTCAGGTATGCCGCTTCCAGCCGACCGAGGCGTTCGATGATGCTGTCGAGGATGCGGTCCATCCCCAGCGCCTTGCGCACCATGGACTGCAACTCCGGGAACAGCGGATGCGATCGGTCGGCCCGGTACCGGACCTGCCGGCCTTCTTTTTCGCTCGCCAGCAGCCCCGCCGCACTGAGCTGGATCAACTCGCTACGCACATGCCCCGGCGAGGCGCCGAAATCGTGCGCCAGTTCGCGCAGATGGGACACGGCTGTCCGGCATTCAGGAACAGGCGCATCAGGATCTGAACCCGCATCTTCGAGGTGAACAGGCTATCGAGCATGCCCCTATTGTTCGGTTTTTTAGTACAAAACTTTAGGAAATCATGTCACATTTCGTTCCCAACGACTTCAGCGGACTGCCTGGCGCGCCGATACCCCTTTTCTGAAGGCGATTCCCCACAGTCACCAAAGCAGGCCCCGATGCCAACCTCGAAAATCCCCTACTGGATCATGCTGTTCGCGCTGGCCGCGGCAGTCGTCGTATACGCGAACGGGCTCAACGGCCCCTTCCTGTTCGACGACCATATCCATATCAGCCAAAACCAATGGGTCAAGATCGAGTCACTGGGCTGGGCCGACCTGGTCCGGGCCTGGAATTCCTCGTTCAGCCCTTTTCCCACGAACCGGCCTCTTGCCCAGTTGATCGTTCGGCATCAACCATGCGCTGGCCGGCCTCAGCCCCTGGGCCTTCAAGGCCACCAATCTGGCCATCCACCTGGTGACGGGGCTGTTGGTCTTCGTGTTTTCCCGCCTGGTTCTGCGCGCCATCGGTGGCGGGGATGCAGACGCGCGGAGGAATGATATCTGTGCGGTGGCTGTTGCCGCCGTCTGGCTGCTTCACCCCCTGCATGTCAGCACCGTGCTCTACACGGTACAGCGCATGGCCCAGCTATCCAGCCTCAGCCTGTTCGCCGCCCTGAGCTGCTATTTCTGGGGCCGGATCCGGATCGCCGAGGGACAACCCGGCGCTGTCTGGATCCTGGCCGCCGCACCGATTGCAATGCTGGGATTCCTGGCGAAGGAGAATGCAGCACTGCTGCCACTGCTGTTGCTGGTCAGCGAACTCACGGTGTTGCGCAACCTGTCGACAACCGGGAATCGCCGCTTCATGCAGGCAGTCTGGATCCTGTTTATCGCGGTACCGCTGATCGCCGCCGTTGTCCTACTTTGCTGACTCATCCCGGTTATTTCAACCACGACGGGCGCCCCTTCACGATGGAGGAACGGTTGCTCACACAGGCACGCCTCCTGTGGCTCTACGTGCAATGGCTTTTCGTGCCGGACATCTCTGCGTTCGGCCTTTTCCACGACGATATCGAGCTATCCACCGGCATTGTCAGTCCACCATCCACATTGATCGCGATCATCGGGTTGCTGGGTGTTGCAGGTGCTGCCCTGCTGATGCGACGCAAGGCCCCCGTGTTTTCCTTTGCCGTGTTGTTTTTTCTCGCCAGCCACGCATTGGAGTCGAGTGCATTCCCACTCGAGATGGTCTTCGAGCACCGCAACTACCTTGCCAGTTTCGGTCCCTTGTTCTTGCTTGCCTACCTGATCACCATCGCGTCGGCACGCATGAATGTCAGACCGCTTGCCACGATACTTGGCGTCTTGCTGCTGCTGAGTTATCAGCGTGGTGACTTACATACGGGTCAACAACTGGTCGAGCTATCAGAGTTTTATCATCAGTTCCGTGGAAAATCATCCGACGTCGCCACGCAGCAACTTCATGGCCGGGCAGTTGCTGATCTCAGCGATTGAAAACAGCGAAGACAACGCGCCAGCCCTTGCCGATGCTGCCCGGACCTTCTTCAACAATGGCCTGGAGGCAGACCCTCGCTGCATCAACTGCATGTTCGGGCTCGTCGTCCTCGATCTGCACCGGAACAAACAACCGGATCCGGACCTGATCTCACGACTCGCCGAGGCATTGCGATCCGGTTACGTCGGCCCCACCAAGGTATCGGTCAGCCAGTTCAGCTTACCTGGTGAAGTGGCAGCGCAGTGATGGCGTCAAACTGAACCCTAACGACCTGGAAGCAATATTCGACGCGGCCCTGGCAATCCGAGCCTCAACCACACCGGCCGGGCTGGCATCGAGGCCGCTTACCGGGAATACTACGAGTTCGTCGCGCAGGATCTCGAGGCTGCGCTGGTACATGCCGAGGCGGCGGTCCGTCACTGGCCGGATCCCTGGAAATACCATATGAATCTGGCGCAACTGCTGCAAAAATTGGGGCGTTCCAGTGATGCACTCGTCGCACTCGAGGGTGCGGCAGCCAAGGCGGATAATGAAACACAGCAACTGGAAACGGCAAGAGTTCGAGCCGAGATCGAGCGCAGTTTATCCAGCTAGGATCATATGGACGTGAGCGAAACCCCGATCGAACTGAGCATCATCCTGCCCGCACTCAACGAGGCCCGCAGTCTCGAGACCCTGCTGCCGGATCTCAAGCGGCACTTCCCCGAGGCGGAGATCATTGTCGTGGATGACGGCTCGCAGGACGACACCGGCAGCATCTGTGAACGGTTCGAATGCCGCCGGGTGAACAATCCGTACAGGATGGGCAACGGTGCAGCCATAAAGCGTGGTGCACGCGCGGCGCAGGGGCGCAACCTCGCCATGATCGACGCAGACGGCCAGCATACCGCCAAGCACCTGTTACTACTGTGGAAACGTTTCCGCAGCGAAGACCTCGACATGGTCGTGGGTGCACGCCACAAGCAGGATCATGCGAGCCCGTTCAGACGACTTGGCAACGCCACCTTCAACCGGCTCGCCAGTTGGATGACCGGGACAGAAGATTACCGATCTGACCAGCGGCCTGCGCATCAGCCGCGCGGCGAGATTCAGGGAGTTCATCCATCTTCTGCCAAACGGCTTCTCATACCCCACCACCAGTACCATGGCGTTCTTCCGCTCCGGCTACACCGTCGCCTACGAACCCATCGAGGTGCAGCAGAGAGAAGGTCGCAGCCATCTCAGGATCTGGCGCGAAGGTGTGCGTTTCCTGGTGATCATCTTCAAGATCGGCG